>JAFGSF010000051.1 GCA_016934745.1 Candidatus Aminicenantota bacterium
GGCCGGGTGCTGGCCACGGGCCAGTCGGCCAACAATACCAGCAACGACCCGGCGGCGCACATCGCAGTGCAGGGGCAATAAATTAAAAAGTAATGAAAAAATTAACGTAAATCAACATGGCTTTTCCTGATATTTATCCTTTGCTAAAGTTGAAGCCAAATAATCGATGAAATCAAACCAGCCATGCCGAATGGTGTCGAGTGGTTGACTGATTTCGGTTTTATGCTTATAATTAATAGTATGAAAGGCATTTGTTTTTCTGCCGGACTAAAAGCAAAGACTTTGCACAAAGAAAAACAAAATGACGTGCAGGGGGGCTACCCTTTATCCAGGTTCTGCCTAAAAGTGACATTAATTGTCGGCTCGATTGACAAATTATCGCTATTGTGGGAGTTTAATGTCCTTAAAATAGGTATAATTAGCTCAGGAGAGGCATTGAACTTGGCATGAAAAGTGCTTTTAAAATTATTGTTTAAGGAGAAAACGATGTCAAAAAATGAAATAAAACGGCTAATAATACGTTCATGTCTTTTAGTGATCTTTCTAGCGGTGTTTATCGGTCTTCATGCTCAGGAATACAACATTTACCAGCTGCGCGATGCCAGCGGTAACTTGGTCTTTACCGAAGGCGGTGACTATGACCTGCTGGCTGACGGGAACGGCAACCTGCATATCCTTTGGGTAGAACAGGGATATATTTACTATGGCCGCGTGGTCTACAACACCGGCAGCGCCGACTACCGCATCACTGGAAAAGAATATACCAATGTTAATCTTTACCTGGATGGCGTCAGCAACTTATGGACACAGCCACGGGTTGCCGTACGCCGCGATGGCCAGACCGTGCACTTTGTTTGGGGTGAAACACTTAAGCACGCTTGGCGCAACGACCAGGGGACATGGTCCAAAGAGACGGTGCGCAGCATCAGCGGCGTTCAGCGCTGCATCGCGCCCAGCGTTTTGGTCGAGGACAATGAGACGGTCCACATCCTCTACGGCTACTATGACGGGTCCAATGGCTATGATCCCACCCACCTCATCTACCAACGCAAACCGCTCGGGGGTTCTTGGAGCGGTTACATGGAGTTCGATGTGGCCGGCTACAACCAGGGTGCCGAATGGCGTGACCCGGTAATGACCCTCGATGCCCTGGGCGGGATCCACGCCACCTGGAGCAACTATATGTGGAGCAGCACCAGTGACGGCGGTTCCGCCCGATATCGTTATGCCCCGGCCGGAACCGGCCTGGAGACGGCGTCCACGGTCATCGTACCTCTTGCCCCGGGTGTCCTCATGAATGGCGCCGGTAACATTTTTGTCGACAGCACAGGCAAGGTTCACCGTACCATATCGTCGAGTCTTGTCTCGATCGACTATTCCACTAAGGCCTCTGGCAGCAGTGGTGCCTGGACGACTCCGAGCCGACCAAGCAATGGTCTGCTCCAGACAGGGGAAGATTCGTGGGCTGCCATTACCGTGGATAGCCTCGGCCACGTATTGGTCGCCTTTGCCGATGGGATCAGCTATACCAACTACACCAACCTATATCTTTCGGTGTTGGACCAGGGCGTCTGGACCAAGTCCTCCATTCCCACCACTGCCGGTATGGATTGTTTCCGCCAGCCTTCGATGGTAGCGGCGAACGGCATGCTCTACCTGTTTTGGCGTGAAAGCACGGGGCGTCTGGCATTGGCCACCATGCCCGATAGCGCCGGATCACTGACCCTGACCGCTCCCAACGGCGGTGAAAACTGGGTGCGCACCACTGCCCAGAACATCACCTGGACTAGCAACGGCGTCAGTGGCACGGTTAAGCTGCTGCTGTACCAAAACCTGACCCTGATCGGGACGATAGCCCAGGACCTGGATGTCGGGACCGGCACCTATTCCTGGACGGTGGGCAACCTGATCAGCGGCAGCGCTCCGGCCGGCAGCAATTACAAGGTCCGTGTCCAAACTAGTGACGATGTACTAAATGACGACTCGGATGGTACATTGACCATCGTTTCCGAGATCGAGACCGTTTCGGCTCCGAGCTCGCCCTCGGGGTCGCCCTTTGGCTTTACCGATGTGAGTTACACATACAGCAGCAGCGGCGCCGTGTCGAGTCTCGGCCATAGCGTGCAGTACAAGTTCGACTGGGGTGATACGACCGATTCGGGCTGGCTGGCTGTGGGCACGACCAGTGCCAGCCACAGTTGGAGCTCGACCGGCACGTTCTCAGTGCGGGCCATGGCCCGCTGTGCGACCCATACCACGATCGAATCGCCATGGTCGACAACCTTGTCCGTGGTGATCGTAGTGCCCGGATCTTATTTCAACTCCCCCGCCAACCGACTGATTCTACCCGAAGTGAACTGGGCCTCAGCCTCGGGCGGCGGTGACTGGATGTCGGAAGTGCAGGTCATCGATGGTACCGGCGGATCTATTGTCCAGGTCTATTACAACAGCGGCACCAGCCGACGTGGACCGTTCACCATCTGGACCAACAGTGGCGGCGCCGGCAGCAGCATCAAGTTCAGCAATATGCTGCAGACCATCGACGGTCTCGATGCCGGGGCCTTCACCTATTACGGCACGGGCGGCAGCCTGGAAATGATTACCCAGGACGGCAGCCACACCATCCAGGCGGCTATCCGCACCTACAACGGCAATTTTTCGCGAACCTTCCCGGCTTTGGCTGACGTGGACACCAACACCGCGGTTTCAGGGCGCGCCTTGATAGTGCCCAATATGTCGAATGACACGGGCTTTCGTTCGTCACTCGTCCTATTCAACCCCAGCAGTGACAGCGTGACGGCCGATGTGCAGATCATCGCCAGCAACGGCAGTCAGGTGGGGTCGACGATATCCGAGACGGTGGCCGGGTATGAGATGGCCGGAGTGTCGGGATTGCGCGACAATACCTACAGCAACGCCGATTTCTGGGTGACGGTGACCGGCGGCAGCGGCCGCTTGATCGTATCGGGGCAGAGCGCCAACAATACGAGCAACGACCCGGCGGCGCACATCGCTGTGCAGGCTGGTCCGGGCTACGTTAACTCGCCGGCCGCAAGGTTGATTTTTCCTGAAGTCAACTGGGCGTCGGCCAGCGGCGGCGGTGACTGGATTTCAGAGGTGCACATCACCGACCTGAGCGGCGGCGCCGTGGTCACGGCCTACTACAATATCGGCACAGAGCGGCGCGGTCCGTTCACGTTGTGGACGAACAGCGGCGCGGCCAATTGCAGTGTGACCTTCAGCAACGTGATCGAGACCATCGACGCACTGGACGGCACGGCCGCGGTGTACTACGGCACGGGCGGGGCCTTGGAACTGATCACCCAGGACGGCAGCCACCTGATTCAGGCGGCGTTGAAGACCTATAATGGAAATGTGACCCGGACCTTCCCCGCCTTCCAGGACATAGAGGCGAACACGGCAGCGGTTGGGCGCGGTCTGGTGATTCCGAACATCAGCAACGACACCCAGTACCGGCCCTCGGTCGCGTTATTCAATCCGACTGCGGACAGCGTGACGGTGGACGTGCGCATCATCGGCAGCAATGGCAGCCAGATCGGTTCGACCATCACGCTGACAGTGGCCGGATACGAGATGGCCGGCGTGGTGGGGTTGCGCGACAGCACCTACAGCAACGCCTGCGTGCTGATCACGGTGGCGAGCGGATCAGGCCGGGTGCTGGCTACGGGCCAGTCGGCCAACAACACCTCCAACGATCCGGCGGCCCATGTCGCCGTGCAGGCATATTGACGACGCGGACGTTTATTCGATATTTTCGTAAAGGGTGAATTTGTCGTTGGTCCAGACCATCCTGACTTTTTCCTGGTATGCGGAGAGGAATCGCTCCAGGCCGGGGTCATCCAGGGCTGCATTGATCAGGTAGTAGCGGACGCCGACCTGGGAGAACTTTGCAGCCAGGCTTTCGATATTCTGGTCCGGGCGGTTACTGCCGATGCTGCGGCGATCGGTATAGAGCGGCAGCACGGTCGCTTTCCTGAAGGCGATAACGGCGTCTGGGGGAGTATTCTCCTTGATGTATCGAAAGGCTTCCTGAGACTGCTTCTCTTGTGGTCCAATGGCAATTTTGTCCTGGTCGCGGAGAATGTGCAGGATGCCGAGCGGATAATGGAGAAGACAAAGCATGGTGATGAGCGCGAGCACATGGTTGGCATGGATTTTGCCGGGCCAAGGCAGTGTCCGGGCACCAATGACAGTATAATAAATATACAGGGGCAGTATGGGGAATATATAACGGAAACCCTGGTTGGTAGTCGGGAATGCCAAAATGAGAAAAGTGTAAGTCGCGGCCAGCCACTCCGGCATTGCAGGACTTTTAAGGCATTTTTTAAAAAATCCGATAACCATCAACAGGGTCGCCAGCACGATGGTCGTCCCGGCCAGGATTTTACCGACGCTCCCGCCCAAATAAAAAAATCCCCTGAACTCTCCGATATAGTGCAGCAAACCGCTCACCATCAAATTCAGCGGATCGCGGAAGCTATAAAGGCTTTGGTAATAGGGCAGGGGTTCCTTGGCGCTGGGGATGAGCAAAAAGGCAATGGCGGCATAAAATAATATGGCGGACCCGGCCGCGGCCAGCAGGAGCCCGACAATATTGCCGGCATCATTTTTTTTCCCGGCAAACATTTTTTTCACAATTCTCAGCATAGAATCGGCTAAAATGCTGAACAGCAGCACGACGCCGACGCTCTTCATCAGCATTGTCACGGCGACCAGGGCTCCGAGCCGCAAACTTTGCAGGAAAATTTTACGGTTGGGATCCAGCTTTTCGAAGCCGATTACAGCAAGCATCATAAACAGAGCGAATGGAATATCGGCCAGGATTTCTCCCTTGAAACTCAAAGTCCACGGATTGTAAACAATGAGCAGAAGTGCCCCCCCGGAGATAGCCGGGGAGAAATGACCTCGAAAGAAATAATACAGGGCCAAACCCAGCAGGAACAAAACAAAGGAAATCAAATAGGAAAATGCCAGTATGTTGTTGCCAAACAAAACATAGAATGGGGACAGCAGTATCGGAAAGCCTACCGGGTAGGTTTGCGGCGACGGCAGGAAGCATTGCTCATTGAAGATGTATCCGGTCGTGGTTTGCGGTTTGCCTTCCACCAAGTTTTTTGCCTGCAAGATGTACAAAGCAAAGTCGCCACTCCAGTTGTGACTGTCCTTGACGTTGATGAAAAAAAGCGGTAGCAACAACATCGCGATAAGCAAGAAGACTGGGATTTTGCCCGGCTGGTTCTTATAGGAATGCATGCCGTCCACCGATTGCTGGGATGTCATTGCGTCATTATATGTATTTCAGCAAACGATTTCAATAAGCGATTTCGGCATCTGGTTGGACTGCGACAACGGCCGAATCAACAGAACGCCTGACACTATTCAGCCGGGGAGGCTAACTGCAAATAAAGATCATGGACCCGGGCTGAAATTACTGTGATTGAAAAGTGATCTATCATTCTTTGCCGGGCCTGGGTTCTCAGCCTGGCCCTTAATTGCGGGTCTTCCAAAAGGCGCAAGATGGCCGCGGCAAAAGCATCCGGATCGTCGACTGGTACAACGAGCCCGTTGAATTCATCGCTGACAACCGCAAGATTTCCCGGTATCGCCGAAACGACCGCTTCGGGCCAGTCGGCCAACAACACTTCCAACGATCCGGCGATGACATCCCCATGCAGGCGCAATGATCCTGAATAAAAAAAACGCTGATCGCGGAATCCAGTTCCCGGATTTCGTCCAGGCGACTCGCTGGCGGAAAACCGGTATTTTATCTTTCTCATTGATTGAACGGACTCACCCTTTTTAATTATTTGGGGTATGGATGAAATTGAATTTTCTTTGAATATTGGGTATCATGGATAACATGCCAGCAACTGAAAAGAGCGTGATCGATGGACTTTTGCAGCCATGGGTTTTATTTTGCCAGGCCGCCCTTCTCGAATCAGGATTCATGAGATGATCAACGAGGATTTTTCAAAAAAAAGCAAAATACAGGATGTGGGAAGATGGTACATAACTACTTTTGTAAAAAATGTCGCACGGAATCTGCCAACCGGTTCCTTGATATTGGACGCGGGTGCCGGTGAATGCGTCTACAAAAAATATTTCGCCCATTGCCATTACAAAGCGATTGATCTGGCTGTCGGTGAGAAACGGTGGGACTATTCCGATCTTGATTATGTCGGCCCGCTGAATGAGATGCCCATAGAAGATGACGCCTTCGATGCGGTGTTGTGTACCCAGGTCCTGGAGCATTTGGAATGGCCGAGAGAAAGCGTCAAGGAAATGTACCGGGTCCTCAAGCCTGGAGGGAAGCTCTACATGACAGTGCCCATGGCCCAGAACGAGCATCAGGTTCCTCATGATTTTTTTCGTTATACATCCTATGGGCTTATGTCCATCTGCAAGCATGCCGGATTTCGGGAAATAAAGATAACGCCTTTTGGTGGTCTGTGGGTTCGTTGGGCATATGAACTGCCGAGGGGGATGTTGGTTTTCCCTTCATCGGGAATGCGCATCGGAAAAATAAACATCATGGGGATCGTTCTCCTGCCTTTCAGATTTGCTGCGCTGGGGATGGTGCGCGTCCTTCAAGCCGTTCTATTATTCATGGATCGGTTCGACAAAAAAAAAAATGACCCCTTGGGATGGTCCTGCGAGGCAGCCAAATGATCCGGTCACGCATGATCGGCCGTGACATCGAGGACCTTTGAAAAGAACTTTTTTCGTATCTCTTTGCGAATCTCTGAATGTGATCGTTCAGTTTGCCAATTTCATCCTTTGGGGATTTTTTTTCGGAGCCCGGGCCGCCATGGACGCGTTCCAGACGTCGGTGGCACTGCCCATGGTTTTGGTGACCGTCATCACCGGGCCGCTGATATTCAGTCTGGTGCCGCTGCTGGTGGAAGCGAAAAGAAAAAACGCCGCGACCGATTTCGCGCAGTTCAGAAGCAACTTGGTCAACCTTTTCGCTGCCGGCGGTATGCTTCTGGCGGCCGTAATCTTAGCTGCTTCAGGGCTGCTCGTTCGCCTGATCGCGCCCGGGCTGGATCCGGGCATGCGCCTGCTGGCGACGCGGTTGCTACGTATCGAAGTGTTGGCCATTCCTCTGCTGATTGTCGGCGGCGTGCTGATCAGTTTTTTTTACACCGAGGAGAAATTCTACCGGCCGACCATCGCGCCTTTCTTCGGTAGCCTGGCCGCTATACTGCTGTTGATTTTCGGCCATCGGACGCTGGGCATCCGCGCCTTGGCCTGGGGCATGGTATTGAACGCCCTGGTGCAAATGCTTTTCATGCTGGGGATCATCCGGAATCATTCCTGGCGGCTGGACTGGCGCGATGCGCGGATCAGGAAATTCGTCCGCAGGATGCTGCCGCTCAGTGGCGGGAATATCTACTATAAAAGTGATTCGCTGGTTGACCGCTTCATCCTTTCCTTTCTCCCGACCGGAAGTATTTCTTACTTGGCTTATGGGCAGCGGATAACGACAATCATCGGTCAGGTTCTTGGCCGCGGCCTGGTCACCACCCGTTTTACCGAATTGTCAGCTAAAAACCTGGCTGATCGGAACGGCTTCATTGAAAGCGTGAACCGCTTGTTCATCCGGGTCAATTTTGTGATCATGCCCATTATCGTTTGCCTGCTGCTGTTTATCCAGCCTTTCCTGCTTATCGTATTCCGGCGGGGGGCTTTTTCAACCGACGACTTACGGCGAACGGCGATCGTGATCATTGCTTTTCTGGGCCTCCTGCTCGGCGGACTTTTGGGATCGGTGCTGGCCAACACGTTTTATGCCCTGGGCGATACAAAAACCGTCACCCTGATTGGGATCTCAATGTTTACCGTAGGTATTTTTCTTAAAATAGCCGGTGTTCTGACTTTCTCCTACGTCGGTGTTGCCCTGGCCACGTCGCTCTATTTCATGCTGGCGGTTGTGGTGGAAATGGCGGTTCTGCAAAAAAAGATCAAGCTTTTCAGCTGGAGAAGCACAGCTGCTCCTATTTTGAAGATCTTGCCGCCTGCTTTGGGTGCATGGGGCGTCGGATTAACTTATAAAAAATTGTTTCGCATCGGTATTTTTTCATTGATGGGAGGTGCCGCCCTTGTCATAGCGGTTTATATTTTGCTATCATGGCTCTTTGGTGTTTTTAAAAAAAATGATTTGCCTGTTTTTTTGCAAAAAGTGATCAAAGCGGAATAAAATGAAAATCGCATTTCTGGTCATTAGTCCTCATATGCCGTCTACTCGTTTCCGCGTACTGCAGTATTTGCCCATGCTGGCTGAGCGGCGGGTGAAATTCAAGGTCATCGCCATTGAGCCATCCCGTTGCGTGCCGGGTATGAAAAAACTCTGCCAGTTCGGGCACTACCTCAGGGTCTTGGTCACCGCCTGGCGTTATGATCTGGTTTTTCTGCAGAAACCGGGATTTATTATTAACCGCTGGTTTTATCTCAAGCTATTGTTCCGGCTGCAAAAAAAGGTGATCTTTGATTTTGACGACGCCATATTCCTGGACTATAAGACCGGGCTGGCACGAGACGAAGCCTGGCTAAAAAAAATGGCGTTCATTTTAACGCACAGCTCTATGGTTATTGCCGGCAACCCTTATTTATCCAAATTCAGTAAAAAATATAACCAGCGAGTAGAGATAATCCCCACTCCGATTGACTGCGAAGCCTATCGTCCCCGGCACTACCGGCCGGCCGATCCAATTGTGACCGTCGGCTGGATGGGAACCGAATCCAACTTGCCGTATTTGTTCACCTTGATCCCGGTCATACAGTCATTGCTGGCTGAAGACGGCATACGGTTTTTAATTGTCACCAGTCCGACTGCAAAACCTATGGCACTTACTTGCGACGAAAAGATTGTCTGGAAAACCTGGCAAGCTGAAACTGAAATTGAGGACCTGAGGCTTTTTGATATTGGCATCATGCCTCTGCTCGACAATGACTATACCCGGGGCAAATGCGGTTTCAAGCTGCTGCAGTATATGGCGGTGGGCATTCCCGTTCTCGCTTCTCCGGTGGGAATGAACCGAGAGATCGTTCAAGAAAGGATTAACGGATTCCTAGTTGCTGATCATGACGAATGGCTGGATAAATTGCGTGCACTCTGCGCCGATGAAAATCTGAGGAACAGGATGGGCAAAGCCGGGCGGGAGATCGCTATCAAGAAATATTCTCTGGGCAACTTTTCAGGACCATGGATATCCCTGCTGCAAAAGGTAGGCGCCCGAGAGAAATAAATCATGGTCAGGCGACGCGGGTGATTGGTTCTAGCATGTTGAAAAAAGTACTGTACATAAACCTTACGGCTAAAACCAGCGGCGCTGAATTCAGCCTATTGCGCTTGATGTCCGGGCTTGACGTTGGCAAGTTCCACCCCATTTTGTTGCTGTCGGAGTCCGGGCCATTCAGGGAAAAAGCCGAAATGCTTGGCATTGAAACCGTCATCCTGCCGCAGCTGATCAAATTCGGCGAATATTTCCGGTTTTATAAAATCCCAAAAGCATTATGGGCAGTTTATAAATTGCTGAGAATGATACGGACCAAAAAAATTCACCTGGTTCATGCCAATTCACCGCGGGCCGCGTATATAAGCGACATGGCCGCCTACTTGGCCGGAGTGCCTTCAGTGATCCACGTTCGGGATACGCATGAAAGTCCATTTAATTCGCTGTTCAAATCCAAGCTACTGGGGTTTTTTTCCAACAGAATTGTCGCCGTATCAAGGGCCGCTGCTGACATGGTCCTGAGAGTCAATCCGTCGCTCATTGGCAAAACCGAGGTCGTTTACAACGGTTTTGCCATGAACGTGATCTCGGCGACACCCTGGAAGGATATCCGCGGTGAATGGAACATTCCACCAGTGGCCAAGCTCATCGGTGCCGTTGGCACCATTCACCCCAGCAAGGGTCAGGACATTCTCATCCGGGCCGTGGCGCGCCTGAAAAAATCTATCCCCGCTCTGAAGCTGCTGCTTATTGGCGAAGTGTTTCACCGCGATGCCGAAGCCTATCAAGTCGGACTGGGGAAACTTGCCGTAGAATTGGGAATAGGGGGGGATGTGATTTTTACCGGGTTCCGCCATGACGTCTTGAGCTTGATCAAGGGGCTGGACATATTCGTTCACCCCGCCATCATAGCCGATTCATTGCCCGGCGTTCTGATCGAAGCCGCGGCATTGGGAAAGGCAATCGTGGCCACCCGGGTCGGCGGTGTGGCCGAAATCGTGGAGCATGAATCATCGGCGCTGCTGGTGGAACCAGGGGATGCGGCCTCTCTTGCCAATGCCATGCTCACATTACTGACTGACATGGACCTGGCGCAAAGGTTGGCCCGGCAAGCCCAGCGGCATGCCAGCTCTCTTTTTTCCATACAGGGATATGTGGAGAACATCAGCAAAATCTATGAGCAGCTTCTGGAAGGCAAAAAATGAATGTTTTGTTTATGGCGCCATTCCCCCCGTTGCCGGAAAGCAGCGGTTCGCGGATGCGGGCCATGACCGTATTGCATTCACTGGCCGGGCACAATCTTTTTCTTGTTGCCTTCTGTGGTGTGGAAGAATCGATGGACCCGGCTGCTTTACGGAAAATATTTGCGGAAGTGCATGTTTTTTCCCCACCGAAAATCGGCTTGGGCAGGGTTTTCATTAATCATTTTTCCTTTAAACCGTTATTAGCCAAGCGTTTCTTTCTTAAGGCGGTCCGAAAAAAAATCCGTCAACTGGTGCGGGAAAGGCATATTGACTTGGTGATCGCTGAAACACTCCTTATGGCCGAGTATTTTCGCGGCTTGACCGGTCCACGCCTGATTTTAGACGAGCACAACCTGGAATATATCCGGGCCGCCCGGCGCATTCCCACCGCCTGCAATGGGTTCAAGAAATTCTACTACTATCTGATCATGCAGCGCTTGCGTTATCATGAGCTGAAAGTTGTGAATGCAGTGGACATCTGCCTCACCTGTTCAGCGGAAGATGCCGCCACCATCGGCCGCTGGTGCCCTGACAAGCGCATCATGGATGTTCCCAACTCTATTGATACAAGTTATTTTCAACCTGTGGCCGGCAGGCAGGATCCGCGGCGCATTGTTTTTACGGGGACGATGTGGTATGAACCCAATGTGGATGCGATGCGTTTTTTTTGCCGGAAAATCCTGCCTGTGATCCGTCAAAAATTAGCGGATGTGGCACTGATCATTGTCGGCGACAAGCCCACTGCCGAGGTTTTCGACTTGGGCCGCGAGAGCGGTATCACGGTGACTGGATTTGTACCTGACATTCGCCCTTTTTTGGCAGAAGCCTCGGTTTTTGTTGCACCTCTGCGCATGGGCAGCGGCACGCGGCTGAAAATTCTCGGCGCCATGGCCATGGGCGTCCCGGTCGTCTCCACGTCCATCGGTGCTGAGGGCATCTGCGTACAAAACGGCATGAATATCAGCATCGCCGACACCGTGCCTGATTTTGCCGATTCGGTTCTGCGCATCCTCTGTGATCCGGTTTGGCAGAAGAAACTTGCCGCCGGAGGCAGGAAATTGGTGCTGGAAAAATATTCCAGCCAAATCATCGATCGTCAGCTTCATCGGTTATGGCGAGAGATCGGTCTGAATGAAGAAGTGCCATGTGGGATTTAAGCATCATTGTCGTCAACTGGAATTCCCGGCAATTCATTCGTGCATGCCTGAATTCCATTTACTCGCTGCCGCATGATCTGACTTTTGAATGTATCGTTGTTGACAACCACTCCAGCGATGGCAGCTGTAAAATAATTTCCAAGGAATTCCCGGCCGTGCAGCTGATAGAAAACCCGGCCAATCTCGGCTTTGCCGCCGCCAACAACCAGGGAGCCCGGGCGGCCGCGGCCCGTTTTTTGCTTTTTCTGAATCCCGACACACTGATCCACCCGGGCACGCTGGACGGCGCCGTCGCATTCATGGAACAGCATCCAGACGCCGGCATCATGGGCTGTCGGACGGTGCACCCTGACGGTACATTGCAGGCCACGGCTTTCACTTTTCCGAGCAAGCTCAGGATGTTCGCCTATGTTTCAGGGTTGAACCGTTTTTTCAAATTGTCCCGCTTCAGAAACCATTCGGTTCGCCGTACCCCCGACTATGTGCAAGGATCGTTCCTGATCATCAGCAAGGACCTTTTTGACGATAGTGGCGGATTCGATGAACGTTTTTTTCTGTACGCCGAAGAAGTGGATTTGTGCATGCGGGTCAAAGCGGCGGGCTTCACGATTTATTATAACCCTGCCGTTTCCATTACTCACCATGGCGGCGGCAGCGGCGGAAACTCATTCGCCGCGCTCGGGCATTATATTCGGAGCAGCATCAGTCTTTATCAGCACTACCGGCGGCCGCGGGAGGCGCAGCGACTGCGCCAGGTCATGCGAGTCGCATTGCGCGGACGCGTTTTTCTGGGCTTGGTTTTTTCGTCGCTGAATCTCGGGGCGAAAAAAATGGATTTTGAATGTCTCTGGCACGACCTGTCGGCTGAAAATAATCAAAACACTTTGGAAAAATGAATCCTAGATCCGCCGCCGCCGCCCCATTCGTCACCATCATGCAGACCCGGATAGATAATTTTACCATGGGCGAGGTTCTGCTTCAGATCGAGAAGCTAGTCGCCGATCCGGAGCCAAGCCATATTATCACTGCCAATGTCGATCATTTAATGATCAAACACAAATATCCGGACGACAACGAGATTTACCGCAGGGCTGTTCTTGTTGTGCCGGATGGAGTGCCATTGCTCTGGGCGGCCCGTTTTTTGGGAACGCCCTTGCAAGAGCGCATCAATGGTACGGACCTGATGGAAAAAACCTGTAAGCTGGCAGCGAAAAGAAATTTTTCCGTATTTCTGTTGGGGTCCCCGGCGGGCATTGCCGAGCGGGCCGCACGCAACCTGCAAAAACAATTTCCGGGATTGGTTGTATCCGGAGTTTATGCGCCTGAATGCGGCTTTGAAAAGGATCCTCGGGAAAATGAGAAAATCTGTGCCATGCTGCAGGAAACGCGGCCCGATATTTTATTCGTATCTTTGGGGATTCCCAAGGGAATCCTTTGGATTGACCGCTATCAGCGCGAAGGCGGGATTGCCCTGGCCATGGAGGTCGGGGCCAGTTTCTCTTTTATTTCCGGGGATTTGAAACGGGCGCCGCGCTGGATGCAAACGAATGGCCTGGAATGGTTATGGCGGCTGATCCTTGAGCCGCGCCGGCTCTGGAAAAGATATTTATGCAATGACTTGCCATTTTTTTTCCACCTGGTCAAAGAAAAATACTTCGCGAGAAAACCGGGGAAGCCATAAAACCACAAGTCATTTTCACGCCGCTGATAATTTCGGAGGAGAAAAAACAATAGCCGGTCGGATGGTCCCGCTGCATTGGCCTGTTTGAAGCCTTCAATGAAGCGACAGGTAAAAAATGATAAAAAATGAGATTGAAAATACCGCAAGGATTGCTTCTGCCCGGGTTTTGATTTATGATAACCTAATCGTAAAATATTTAAATGACATGATTGCCAAAACAAATCGCTGAATGCAAAACAGAAAAAAAACCGAAAGATTTCTGAAAAACAGCGCGGATAATTTCCTGCTGATCCTGTCTTTTCTGGGCAGTGCCGCCCTGGCTAAAAATCATGCTGGTATCAGCACCGGGTTTTTCAACCTGGCAGGTTGGGAGATTTATTTCCTGATATGCCTCTGCCTGGCCTGGAATGTCGGTGCCAGGGCTTTCGGACTTTACGATGAATTTCGCTTCCAGTCCTTGATCGATGAGCTGAGCGTACTGGGTGAAAACATCCTGATGCAGGTTTTTTTAGCCATGGCGATCTTGTTCGTGGTTAAAACCAAAGCTTTTTCCCGATATTTTGTCTTTGCTTATTGCATCCTGCTTTTGGCATTACTGGTGCTCTGTAAATTACTGTTGAGATTGCTATTGACCTGGCTGCAAAAAAAAGGACATAATCAGAGCCATATCCTGATCGTCGGTCATGGAGAGGTGGCCCGCAGTTTTTTCGACACCGTTGCCGTCCATGCTTATTTGGGATACCGCGTCATGGGTTTCATCGCCGAGCAACCCTTGCTTGGGCTCGAGAATTTGTATCGTGGCAGTTTTGATCACCTGGCCCGGGTACTGGAAGACGAAAAAATTGATGAGGTGATCATCGCCCTGCCAAATTCGGCTACGAAAAAAATCGGCCAGGTCATAGACGTCTGTGAAAATTACCCCACCCAGATTAGAATCATTCCCGATTATTTCAAGTTTATGAGTCCGCGTTTCGGGGTATCGCGATTTGCATCCTTTCCGCTCATTTCCATTCGCGCCCATCCTTTGGAAAAATTTCATTGGCGACTTTTAAAAAGAAGTTTCGATGTGGGCTTCAGCCTGCTGTTGTTCGTCACTGTTTTTTCCTGGCTGTGGCCGCTGCTGATCGTACTGGTCAAGATATCTTCGCCCGGCCCGGTTTTTTTCAAACAGGAGCGCTGGGGGATAAAAAATACGCCGATCATCTGCTACAAATTTCGTTCCATGGTCCCGGAGAGCAGGGATGTGGATGCACATGGCCGTTATCAACAGGCATCGCGCACGGACAAGCGCATCACCCGCCTGGGCGGTTTTTTACGCCGCCGCAACCTGGATGAGCTGCCGCAATTCATCAATGTGTTGAAGGGCGATATGTCGGTGGTCGGCCCGCGACCCCACCCGACGCCGATGAACCTGGAGGTCAAGGACTCGATCCACCATTATCATTTACGACACTTGGTCAAACCAGGAATCACCGGCTGGGCGCAGATCAACGGCTACCGCGGCGAAACCAGCGATCCGGAGGCGTTGCGCAAGAGGGTGGAATTTGACATCTGGTACATCGAAAACTGGTCGATTCTGCTGGATGTTAAAATCATCCTGTCCTCCATTTGGCTGATGCTCAAAGGCGATTCGCGGGCATACTGAATCATGGCTTGGGCATCCGGGGTGAGGCAAATGGTCTGATGGGCAAAAAAAATGTCTTTCTTTTCTGCGCGTATTTATCGCTGGTTTTGCTTTTTTTTGTTGTCGTCCTGCACTTGAATTTCGTGGTGCTGCCGGTTATCTTTCTGGCACTGGGGTTTTTGTCTTATTTATGGAGCGGCCGCAAGGCGCTGCTGATTTTCCTGTTCCTGCTGCCCCTGATCAATTCCAGCCCGGATATTTTTTTTAACGGCTACCCTTTCAACTACATGGGGGTCGCGCTTTTTTATCTTTCCGGCATGATGATCGCTTCGCATTTGAAAAAAGAAAAAACGGAGTTCATTTTTCCTGGATTCGGATTTTACCTCTTGTTACTGCTCATGATCGCTATGTCAGTTTTTTTTGTTTTCTTGCGCTGGTCCAACGTGACCATTTCCCACCTGTCTTTTCTGCGTGATACGCCGGTCACGCCCAGTGGCGAGAGAGTTTCCTTTGCCGCCATTTTCCCGATCATCACCATGGCCTTGTTTTCCTTGACTCCCTTTCTGGCCGCCGTCATCCGCCATTGGCGCTTGGAAGCAAAGGAGATTTTCTTTCCCCTTAAAGCCGGATTTTGCCTGTCATTCCTGCTGGCCCTGGTGCAAAAATGGCTGAACCCCGATTTTCTGGCGCAAAGCTGGTGGGGATTGAGGATGAACCAGGTCAACGGCGGATTTTCAGATTTCAATGCGTTTGGATTCTTTGCCGGAGTCATGTTCTTGTACCAGGCCCTGCAGTTGACTGAAAAATTTTTCCGGCGCAATGGACTCGCGGCCAATAAGCAAACGGAGCACTCGAACCGTGCGGCCGGTCAACCGGTTTTCAGGGAATGGTGTTTTGAAATTCTTTTTTTCGTGATTGCCCTGACCGCGATTTTTGTTTTCGGCTGCCGAACCGCATTCCTGTTCGTCATGCTGGCTGTGGGTTACGTGATATTTTCAAAAAAAACAAACTGGCGAGCCAAGGCACTGGTTGTCCTGCTGATCGTGGGGTCGCTGCTGGCCGCCGGCGGAACATTGAAACGCCGGCTGCAGGATTCTTTTGCCCAGACTATGAAGATATCGCGGGCTGAAGACCGCTTGCAGGCGATCAACAATTTAAGCAGCGGACGCCTGTACAAGCTCAGGGACAGCTGGCGAATGATCGGTCGCTTTCCGGTCAGCGGCGTCGGCGCCGGAAATTTTCTATTCTATTTAAAATATCTGCATTTCATTGATACGGCCTTCATGGACTTGCCCCTGAATCAATATTTGCTGGTTTCCAGCGAGATCGGCTTGCCGGCCGGCCTTTGTTTTATGTTGTTTCTGGCCGCACTGCTGAAGCGGAAAAAGAAGGGTCCTCGACACTACGTCATGGCATCGATCGCCTTTGCCCTGTTGTTCAACAATTTTTTTTGGTTCCCTGAATGCTTGCTCCTTTTCTGGATCTTTTTGGCGGGAGAAGAATATCAAGACGCACCGGTCAAGAAGTTAAAGCCAATCGTGCCGTGGGCGGTCATGGCGTTTTATTTCCTGTTTCAGGTGCTTGATTTTCAGCCCTTGCATCCGGTTCGCTTAACAAACCAGTATGGCGTCGCCTACGATTATGGATTTTGGCCGCCTGAAAAAAATGAACGTGGCGATTTTTCATGGACCCGCGGTGCTGCCGGTAAATATTTCACATCCGCTGACGTGCGCGAAATCAGTATTTTTTGCGAGGCGCCTCATGAGTGGCTGCAAAAAGAAAAAATGACGGTCGATTTGTTTTGGCGTGGAGAATTTCTGCAACAGGTGGTTTTCGTTGCCAATGAACTGAAAAAAATCCAATTGCCATTGGGCCAGGAGGGATTTCTCGATATCCGGGTGCATCCTACTTTCAATATCCATACCCTTCATCTGGGTGACGATGATCGGGAGTTGGGAGTGCAATTACTGGAGACCGGAACAGTTCTGAAGTGAGCGAGCGGGTATTTGAATTCGTGACCGCAATTGGGCAAATTCTTTTACCCTTGTAAAAAACGTGTGATTTAAGATAAAATGTTTCAATGCGCTCTAGACAATTCTTGATTTGCTTGTGTTTTTTGATGCTGATTACCGCACTGGCCCCGACACTGACGGGATATTCCGTTGATCCCCGCTTTCAGAACATTTCCATTGAAGACGGTTTGTCCCAAAACACGATTACCTGCATGCTCCAGGATCGGAATCATTTCATGTGGTTCGGCAGTGAAGATGGGCTGAACCGTTATGACGGCTGCAGTTTCAAAACTTACCGACACAGCCGTCGCCATGACGAAGGGCTGAGTCACGAGCGGATCAGCTGCCTGTGGGGGGACAGCGAGGGCACGCTCTGGATCGGCACGCTCGGCGGCGGCCTCGACCGTTTTGATCCCGTTCTTGAACAATTCATCCATTATCGTTACGATGTCCGCAATGAGCGCAGTCTGAGCAATAATTCGATCCGGGCTATCCTGCCTGACGGCCAGGGCAAGCTCTGGATTGGGACCGAAAACGGCTTGAACCTTTTTAATCCGAAGAATGGAACAGCTCTTCGTATCCCCCATTTCCAGATGAAAGCCAATATCGACAGCCCCTGTTCCATCCTCTGCCTGCACCAGGACCGGGCCGGTATTCTGTGGGTCGGCACCCGCGACGGGCTCCATCGCTACGATCCGGCCAGCGGTCAGTGCCAGTTCCTGAATGGTAGCGGTTCAACCGTTGCCCATATGACCCGGAGCAGCAAACAGATCAACACGATCTTTGAAGACGAAGCGGAGAACATCTGGCTGGGAACCGAGACCGGATTGGTCCGTTTTGACAGGAGTGACGCAAGCTTCCATGTCAAGACAGGTGCAGGAACGGCGACGCTTCCCCATCTTTATCGCAGCCGCATACTGAGCATGATTCGTGATGACCGCGGCGGCGTCTGGATCGCCTGTGAAGCGGGAATTTATTTTTTTCCGCATCCGGGACAGCTGGCTGTTTATTTCCGCGCCGGCGCCATACCGAGGCGCCTGCTCAAGGACTGCTTCACCATTTCGCTGTATCAGGACCCGGAAGGCGTTCTCTGGGCCGGGACGTTGAGCGGCATTTATAAATATGACCTGCATACGCGGCAATTCTCGTTGTGCGGGCCGGAGCTGATCGAAAGGGAGAAGGCTGATTTCCGTTTCCCGGTTTCCTCGGTCTGCAAGGACCGCCGCAACTGGCTGTGGATCGGAACCTACAAGAACGGCTTGTTCGGACTCAATCGCAGTTCCGATGAAAGAAAAATCTTCACCGTGTTGCCCGGCAATCCTCAGAACCTGAAGGAAACGCTCATTCAGGCGCTGCATATCGATCATGAACAAACACTTTGGATCGGGACGCACAGCGGCCTTCATCGATACGATATCAATAAGGACCATTTTATCGGTTATTACCATGATGGCAAAAATGGAAGCGGTCTCAGTCACAACTCGATTATGGTCGTTTTCGAGGATCGTTCACAGCGACTTTGGGTCGGGACCGAGGACGGGCTTAATTTTTTCTTCCGCGACCGGGGGAGTTTCCAGGTTTATCGGAACGATCTGCCGGCGGTGCCGCTGATCGGACGCAACCTGATCACCTCAATTTATCAGGACGGGAAGGGTTTGCTGTGGATTGGTGCGTACGGGGGGGGGCTCTCCCTTTTCGATCCTGAAAAAGGCCAGTTTGTCCGGAACTACTGCCGGCACGACGGTGACCTCAACGGTTTGAACAGCAACTACATCTATTGTCTCTTGGAAGACAGCCGCGGCCGTTTCTGGATCGGTACCAACAGCGGTGGTTTAAACCTTTTCGACCGCGAGAGGGGAACATTCAGCCATGTGACCGTAGAAGAAGGCCTGCCAAATAATTCCATCCTGGGGATGCTCGAGGATAAGAGCGGCAGCTTGTGGTTGAGTACCAATCGCGGGCTCTGTCGCTATGACCCGCAACGAAAATTATTCCGCAACTATACCGCCCGCGACGGCTTGCAAGCCAACGAGTTCATGCCCATGGTTTACTACAAGGGTGCAGACGGTGAACTGTTATTCGGCGGTCCCAACGGACTGAATTGTTTTTATGCGGAAGACATCAAGGATAACACCTATGTGCCGCCTGTGGTGATAACCCACGTCGATATTTTCAACCGCCTCCTGACCTTGTCGGGTGAATTGAAGCGCATGAGAACACTCGAGCTTGGCCATAAGGATTCAATCATTTCGTTTACCTTTGCCGCCCTTTCTTATGCCGACCCGCGACGCAATCAGTATGCCTACAAGATTGAAGGACTGAACGAAGACTGGATTCATATCGGCAACCGCCATGAAGTCACGATCAGCAACTTGAAACCTGGAAACTATATTTTCCGGGTCAAGGGTTCAAACAACCACGGACTTTGGAATCAACAGGGCACGGCGTTGGTCCTGACCATGCGTCCACCCTGGTGGCAGACCTGGTGGTTCCGCGTGCCGGTTTTCTTTACGCTGCTCTTTGTTTTCATTCAATGGAACCGTTCACGCACCGAACGCCTGGCTGCGCGCATCCGCACCGAAGCGTCCATGGAACAGTATTTAAACAAATACGACATTTCCCAACGCGAGAAGGAGATCGTTTTGCTGCTACTGAAAGGCAAGAGCAATAAAGAGATCGAGGATGCCCTGTTCATCGCCATGGGCACGGTGAAGAACCATATCTACAGCATTTACCAAAAACTCGGCGTCAAGAACCGCGCCCAGCTGCTGACCATGTTCAAGAACCTGCAGGTGAAATGATTTTTAAAAATATTTTCCTGTAAGGGCGATTCAGCCGTCGCCATAAGGCTGGTCGTTGAGTCGGCGCGAGGTCCGGTTTTTTCTTGCCCCCCACGTCCAACCCCAATTGCCGGCCAGTTTGTAAAACCAGTAGGGCATCATGGCTTTGCCCATGAGTTGGATGACCGCAGCCGGAATTTCTTCACCGGCAGCCAGATAAGCGGCGGCTTGGGCCATGGCCTTGACCTGGTGGCGGACCAACCCGCCGCCCTGATCCAGTTTGCGTTTGCCGATAGCGCCCCCCATGCCCATGGCCAGGCAGCCCAGGAAATGAAAGCCGGCCTGCTCGGCAAAAATACGAGTGATGTCCCTGGCCGGGTTGCAGTGAACGGTTTCCGGGAACCCGCAGTTGACGATGGCGGTGAGAGACTGGTCGGGTGTGGTGTGGCGCCCCTGGCGGCGTTCGGCGATCCGCCTCAACAGGTCGATGAGCGGGGCGGGGAGTTGGTCGACGTACAGGGGAAAAGACAAGACCAGCAGGGAACACGCCCCGACGGCGACCAGCAGTGCGGTCATTTTTTTCTCGTTGGCCAGGGCCGGGTAGAGCAGCAGTTTTTTTGTCGCCATGCGGTGCTTCTCGAGCAGGGACAACAGATGGCTGCCCAGGGCGTCGGATACGCTGGCCGTGCCGCGCGGGCTGCCGACCAGGAGCAGCACTTTTTTTTCGTTCATGGCATTGCCTCCGCAAACAGGGGCTCGGTGCTCAGTTTTTTTTCGATGTCCGCCAGGGATATGTCGCCGCTGAACACCAGAGTCGTGGCTTCAATAGCGCCCATGTTCAAGGCGTTGCGCTGGACCAGGAGGCGAAAATTGTTTTCGCTGTCTGCGTCTTCATGTCTTTGCGTACCGACGGCCAGTAGCCGGCGGGAACGTGGATAACGCTGCGGGTGGTGTGTTTCGCCGCGGACCTTTATGAAGAAGGGCAGCAATATGGGGAGGATGCGATCAAGGGTTTTTTTTAACTCGGGCGCGTAGCCGCCGAAAGTGATGGGCGTCAGCAAGGAAATCAGGCTGGATTCAGACCAGGCGCGCAGGATCTGCTCCTGGCTGTCATTCCGGATCCTGCACATCCCCGGAGTCTTGATCCAGCATGAGAAGCACCCTAGGCAAGGCTTGATGTCCATTCCAGCCAGTGCGAAGGCCTTGGCCTGCCAGTTTCTGGCTTTCAGTGCCGCCATAACCGCGGCGGCGGCCCGGTTGCTAAGCGGGTCCTGCCCTGCTGCCGGCGATCCCTTTAAAAATACTGCCTTCATGGTTCATTACCTCGATGATTGCATTCCGCATTATTCTCTCTTTGGTTTTTTTTTTCAAGTTCAAAAATACTGATTTTTAAGCTAAATGCTCAATTTGTGCGTATAATTACTGAAACCAGCCAATAAAGGAGGATACCACCTTGCCTAAAAAAAACATTTTCGTCATTTTCATGCCGGTCTTGTTGCTGATGGCCCTATGCCTGTCCCTGGCGGCCCAGGACAATCCGTTTTTGACTCCAAACCAAACGCCGTTTGGCGCCCCGCCCTTCGATCGCATCCAGATCGGCCATTATCTGCCGGCGGTGCAGGAAGGGATCAAGCGCCAGCAGGCGGAAATCGACGCCATCGTCGCTAATCCCAAGGCCGCTACTTTTAAAAATACCATTGTGGCCCTGGACATGTCGGGACAGCTCCTGGGTGATGTGACCGCGGTTTTTTATTCGCTGTTGGGAGCCGTCACCAGCCCAGCAATGCAGGACCTGGCCAACGAACTTTCACCGCTGCTATCCGCCCACAATGACAACATCGCGCTTAATGGGAAACTCTTTGCCCGGGTGAAGGCCGTCTACGATAAACGGGCTCGGTTGAAATTTTCCGGCGTGCAGCTTTATTTGCTGGAAAATACGTACCGCGGCTTCCTGCGCAGCGGCGCACTGCTCGATAATACGCAGAAGGAGCGCCTGCGGGAAATCAACCGTGAGCACTCCCTGCTGACGCTGAAGTTTGACGACAACCTGCTGTCAGAAACCAATAGCTCGTATATCGTGATTGACAACCAGGCCGCCCTCGCCGGATTGCCGGAAAGCGTTGTGGCCATGGGCGAGGTAACGGCCAAGGCCATGAACATGGCCGGAAAATGGGTCTTCACTACGCAACGGCCCAGTTGGACGCCTTTCCTGCAATACGCCGAAAATAGGTCCCTGCGTGAAGCCTTATATCGGGCCTATTGGATGCGCGGCGACCGTGACAATGGCAGGGACAACAAGGGCGTCTTGCAGAAGATTTTGACCTACCGCGAGGAGCGTTACCGCATGCTGGGTTATAAGACTCCGGCCCAATTTTACCTGGAACCGCGCATGGCCAAGAGCCCCGAAGCTGTTCACGATTTCCTGATGCGCTTGTGGAGTCCGGCCCTGGAACGGGCCAAGGCTGAACTGGCCGAGATGCAGAAGATCATCGATGCCGAGCAGGGCGGTTTCAGGCTGGCGCCGGAGGATTGGTGGTACTATGCCGAGAAACTGCGCAAGGCCAAGTATGATCTGGACGATTCTGAGCTGCGCCCCTATTTCAAGCTGGAAAATGTCCAGCAAGGCGTCTTTATCCTGGCCGAAAAACTATACGGCCTGAAATTCGTTGAGCGCAATGATATTCCCATTTATCATCCCGAAGTGAAGGTGTTCGAGGTCCACGAAGGATCTGGTCCTTTGCTGGGTATTCTTTACATGGATTTCTTTCCCCGTGACTCCAAGCAAGGCGGCGCCTGGTCGGGCGCCTTCCGCACCTCCTTCTACCAGAACGGCACGCGGGTCATCCCGTTTTCGACACTGGTATGCAACTTCACCAAGCCCACGCCCGGCATGCCGTCGCTGCTCAGCATCGACGAAGTTTCCACGTTGTTCCATGAATTCGGCCATTCCCTGGACACCCTGTTTACCGATAGCCCCTACCGTTCCAACTTCGCTCCCCAGGATTCGGTGGAGCTGCCTTCACAGATCATGGAGCATTGGGTACTGGAACCCGACATGCTGAAGCTCTATGCCAATCACTACCAGACCGGCGAGGTCATTCCCGCCGTCCTGGTCGATAAGCTCAAAAAAAGCAGCCTCTTTAACCAGGGCTTTGAAACGGTCGAATACCTGGCCGCCTGTTTCCTGGACATGGCCTGGCATTCGCTGGAAAATGCCGCCAACGTGAATGTGACCCGTTTCGAGGACAAGATCATGGCTTCCATCGGTCTGATCCCCGAGATTCTTCCCCGCTACCGCTCTACGTATTTTGCCCATATCCACGGGGGTTATGAGGCGGGCTATTACAGCTATATCTGGTCGGGAGTTTTGGATGCCGATGCCTTCGAGGCTTTCAAGGAAACGTCGCTGTTTGACAAGAAAACCGCCGCCTCATTCCGCCAGAACGTTCTGGCCAAGCTGGGCACCGAGGACGCCATGACGCTCTACAAGCGTTTCCGCGGCCGCGAGCCCAAGGTCGAACCGCTGTTGAAAAAACGCGGGCTTTTATAGACAAAATATTTATTGATTTGGTAGGGGTAGCCCCGATGCTACCCCTTTCTTTTTTCCTCAATTTCAATGAGGAAGAGTTGATTCCTTTTTCTGCGGTGGGTTTCACGTTGTTCGATAGCTATGAATGTGTTATTATCCCAAATAACCATGCACCGCAAAAAAGTCGTTCAATTCCCCCCTCCCACTGGCCATTTTCTTGACAAACGAGCCTTGAATGATGCCTGGCGGGATTTTTTTCGTTCCCGTGTGTCGAAATGAAGATTCTTCTGGCCCACAAGTTCTTTTTTCAGCAAGGCGGCGCCGAGGTGTTCTTTTTCGAGACCGGCAAAGTCCTGGAGGCTCACGGTCACGATGTGGCGTATTTCTCAACTCGCGATGAGCGGAACAGGGAAAGCCCCTATGCTCGTTTTTTCGTTTCACCTCCTCAGTATGAGCGGGGAAACTTCGTACGCCGCGCGGCAAGCTTGATTCGGGTCGTCTACTCTCGCGAGGCCAAGCGCAAGTTCAAGGAGTTGCTGGATTTTTTCAAGCCCGATATTGTCCATATGTTCCATATCTATGTCCACCTTTCCCCGTCCATATTGGATGCCTGTCGCGAAAGCGGCATTCCGGTGGTGATGTCCTGCAATGATTACAAACACATCTGCCCGAACTACAAGCTCTTCTTCAAAGGCTCCCTCTGCGAGGACTGCCAGGGAAAAAAGTTTTACCATGCGGTTTTCAATCGTTGTTGCCAGGATTCAATCGCCTATAGCCTGGCCAGTTGCCTGGAAGCTTATGCCCACCGTTTCTGGGACAGTTATCGGAAAAATATTCGAACTTTCTTGTTTGCCAGTGAATTCATGGCCCAAAAGACCCAGCAATTTTGGGGCGCAGACACATTCCGCTGGCGTCTGCTGAGGAATCCTTTCAACAGCGAACGGGCATCGGTGAGCCTGGAGTCCGACGATTATTTCCTTTTCCTGGGGAGGCTGATTGAAGAAAAGGGTGTGAAAATTCTTTTAGAGGCGATGCGTTTGCTGCCAGAAAAAAAATTGATCGTTATCGGCGAAGGCCCGCAACGAAAGGAACTGGAAACTCTCAAAAAGAATTACCAGCTCGATCAGGTGCATTTTATCGGCTCCAAATGGGGCCATGAGCTCGTGGAGTTCCTCAGCCGGGCCAGGTTTATAGCGGTTCCGTCCATCTGGCATGAAAATCTGCCCTATGTAGTTCTGCAGGCGTTCGCCGCGGGCAAACCGGTGATCGGCAGCGATCGGGGCGGTATCCCTGAGCTTGTGCACCATGGCGAGCATGGACTTATCTATCGGGCGGAAGATGCCGAGGCCTTGGCCGCCGGGATCCAGGAATTGTGGGACAACCCGGCCCGAACTTTGGAGATGGGCGCAAGGGCAAGGCAGTTCGTGGTACGCGAATTTAATCCGGACGTGTTTTATGATGGATTGATGAAAGTGTACGCGGAGGTCCTACCATGAAGGCGCTGGTATTTGGTGGCAATGGTTTTATCGGCTCCCACTTGGTGGAAAGGCTGGCGGGCGCGGGACATGTCGTGCGCGTATATGACCAGGTCTGTCGCAAAAGTACTGCGGCGGGTGCCGTCGAGCAGATCACGGAGGCCTTCGGCGCCGTGTCTCCCATGCGCCGGGCGCTGGCTGGCGTGGATGTCGTGTATCACCTGGTCAGTTCCACCATGCCCGGCACGTCTCTCGATCCGACCGCCGATATCGAAGCGAACCTGATAGGCACGGTCCATTTGCTGGAACTGATGAAAGAGATGCCAACCAAGCGCATCGTTTTCATTTCATCGGGTGGGACCGTTTACGGTGAACCTGAGCATGTGCCGATTTTGGAGGACCATCCCTTGCTGCCGTTGTGCTCCTATGGCGTTGTCAAAGTTGCGATCGAGCATTACCTGCGGTTGTATCGCAGGCTGCATGGGCTGTCGCCAACGATTTTGAGGCCGGCCAATGCCTATGGTCCCAATCAGAGCCATATCGGAGTGCAGGGGTTGATTTCCACCGTGTTGCGCAAGATAAAGGATGGAACCGCGGTGACAATCTGGGGCGACGGATCCGCCGTCCGCGATTATATCCATGTTTGTGATCTGGTGGATTTGTGCCTATTGGCTGGTGAATCCGACCAATGTGGGCCCTTCAATGTCGGGAGCGGACAGGGGCACTCGGTCTGCCGCGTATTGGACATAATCCGCGAGGTGGTGGGAACCGTACCGGACATCCATTTTGCTCCGGGACGGCCGCTCGATGTCTCTCGCAATATCCTCGACGTGACGCGCGTACGGGCCGCATTTGGTTGGAAAGCCGCCATATCTTTGCCCGAGGGTATCCGCGCTTTGTGGCAGTGGATGAATGAGCAGCCTAACGGACTTGAATCTGGCGGCAGGTCCTAGTGGCGTTTGACCCAACGCACCATGGCGCCAACCAGAAACCGCTTCACTTTGCGGATGATCCTTCCGATCCAGCTTGAATGGATGGCGAGGGAAATGGCACGTGTGAGCCCGATTTTCCCCAGCTGCACAATAACGAGACGTCCAGCTCCAACCAGGTAGTCCCAGGGCGATAAGCGGGGGGACCCCTGGGATCGGCCGTTGGGTGGGCATTTTGCCAACCATCGGCAGTACAGGTAAAAATGGTGCTTGTGTTGGATCAAGGTGGCCATGTATTTGTCCTTCAACTGGTCGGCGGAGATTTTTTCAACAACCAACCACCGTGCGCTGACGGCGTGTCTGAGGATATCGGCCCCACGCTCGCTGCGGGTGAGCAACAGCGATTTTCCTTGTTGGCCCGGTTCGGGATTGGACAGCCAGTCACTGCCAAATGAAATGTCGGAAAATTCCCCTGAGAATTCGAAGCAACACAAGCAGGCGGGGGGGGTGAAGAGGTCGAGCCCGAAAATGTTTTCCCAGGTCTGCAGATGCGGGAATGATCTTGTTTCACCATCGATGGTGCTGGCGATTGTTTTTCCCGGCCAGCCTTCGCCCCGGTAAGTGAATGATGCCAGCCGGGCCATGTTGATGTGCGCCTCTTTGAAAAAGTAACCGCTGGCCAGCCGGTTCGGACAGCGGCCGCAAAAAAGCGAAAACAGGACGGCAATTTTTTCTTCGTAAAACCCGTCGATCATTGTCGCTTTGCGCAAAGCGGTAATCTGGCATGGAAGGCCGACGACGGCGACTCGCCCCGGAAACGTGCGCAGGCGGCGCAAAACGGAATCCATAGGAGCCATTTGGTATTTTGAGGTTTTGGCCTGTTGAATTTCCTGGACCGATTCGGCTAGAATACTTTCCACCAGATTTGTGCCGCCTGGAGTCACACGAGTTACCAGTGCCCCCTGGATATAGCCGCTTTCCAGGAGTCCGCCGGCCAGGGCGGTCACAGCCCCACCCGAGGAAGCTTGGAAACGCAATTGCGGGTCCAGGGCATAGCCCTTGTAACAACCGCGGTAATGGCCCAGGTATTGGTCCTCCGGTATTTTACCGAACAGGGCAAGATTCAGCCTGTCCCAATCTCCCTGGTAGCCGGAGCAAACGTGAAGGCATTGCGCACAGCGGCGGCAGCGGTCCGCATTCACATGTGCCATGAATCTCCCCTGCGGATTGGCGACGATGGTGATTGCCCGTTCGGGGCATAGGCCCGCACAGACTCCGCATCCCGTGCAAAGCAGACCGGAAACGTTTTGCTGCTCTCTCACCTGAGTCGTTCGGCTACGAGCCGAATGTTTTTTTGCGCTTTGACAATTTCCCGGGGGATGCTTTCCCGGAGCCGCCGGCGCAGGAATGAGCGGGTTCGAAGTAGTCGGTCCGCCTTGGCAAACAACTCCTTCGTTAAACTTTCCTCTGTCTGTTGTCGCACGTCCAGCACCAGGTCGCCCCATCCCAGTTTTTCCGTGAAAATTCCATGCACCTTGTGATTGTAGGCCAGGACCAGGACTGGTACGTATTGTGAGACGGCTGCGATGGCGGCGTGCATGCGCATCGCGATCATGGCCTGGCATTCGCCGATAATTGCTTTGAGCTCGGCCCCGTTGAAAACCCGTTCGGCCAGAAGGGCATTGTCCGAGAACTTCATCCGGGCCTTCACTTTTCTTGACATCTCGCGGTCATCATTGCCGGCGAACATGACATGGCTGATGAAGACGATCCTGATGCGGTACGACTCGACAAGGTGGTCACAGAGCGCGGCCATCGAATCGACCAAGTGCTCGAGGGCGTTCGGTCTTTTCCCCAAATAATGGCCGATCAGGCTGCTGGTGGAGATTGCCACATAGGAAGTGCCGGGGCAGATTCCGACCTCATCAAGCAAAACGGATTTGCCTTGGCCGCCGAGCGGGGAGAGCAAAAACGCCAGGTCGCTGACCGGAATGGTGTTCCGGTCAATGCCGGCTTGAAGCAGCAGATTCAGGCTGATCTTCTCTCGGACGGAGATGGCTGCAGCGGCGCTTAGCACGCATTTGACCCAGCGGTACAGCCAGCCGTCCTTGAAGGGGCCGATGCTTTGGGCCAGAAAGAAGTAGGGAATGCCCAGGCGGTGCGCGAGTGCTGCCGGCAGGACCTGGAAGAAAACGCTGTAATCGTTGTAGTCGCTGCTGATGCTGTCCCCGCCGAGGTCGACCAGCAGGTCGGCGCTGGCCAAACTGCGCGAGAACCTGGGGTAGAACAGGTTCACGCCCCATCGCGCCAGCAGCCGCGCGTTGGCTCTGAGGAGGAAAGTGCACGCCAGGGACTGAAGGACGCGGATTTTCGGGATCCGGGCGCGGCTCCACGGAGTCTCGAGGAAGCGGATGTCGGCGGCGGCCAGTCTCTCGGCGTCGCGGGAACGGGCATGGGTTAAAAATACAAACTGGACGCCGGGGGTCTCCCGGCGCATGCCGTTGATCAAGGCCGTGGCCATCGACCAGCAGCCATTGTTTCGCGTATCGGTGATTCCGGAGATAACGATCGTTTTACCCATGGTTGAGTCCCGTCGTTAATTTTTTTTCTTTCCTCTCCCGATACACGATGGCATAGGAGACGGCGAGCCTGCTGATCCATGAGAACACGGCAATCATGGCGGCGCCGCGCAGCCCCATGACCGGGATCAGAAAATAATTGCCGCCGATGTTGAACAGGATGATGGCGGTGCAGGCAATCAAGAACAATTTCAAATACTTGCTGGCACTCTGGCTGCCAATGACCGCGCCCGGGACTGCATACAGGATCTTGCAGAAGCCGATGATATTAAAATAGATCAGCAGGTACGCGTAGTGATCATAGCGGCCCTTGAAAAAGGCATGCAGCAGCTCCACCCCCAAAAATGCGTAGCATAAAAATACAGCCGTGGCGACAATCAGTGTCCGGATGATGTCATTTTTCAACGGGCGCTTAAATTTTTCGGAATACATGGGCAAGAAAACAAACATCAATGTCGTGGCCACCAGGTCATAGCCTTTGGCCACGACCATGACGATGGCCCAGTTGGCCAGCTCTGGATAACTCAGCAGCTTGACAATAAAGAACTGATTGAGGTGTTCCATCAGGATATGCGATATGGTGATGAGAAAAATCAACAGACCTTCCCAGATGACATATGTGGGAACCTTTTCGCGGCCGTTGGCCTCCTTGTCCAGGGAAAAAACCGCCAGCAGGAACGAACTGAGCCATGACAGGGCGAAGCCGTACAGCAGGAAATCCGCAAGGATGCCCTTGAAAAGAAAGTAGGCGACGGCGATGCAAAGCAGGAAAAAAATCGGAAAGCTTCCCGAGATGAACATGGCATACGAGTATTTCCCGCGCGCCCGCGGCACCGAATGGAAATACTCGACGCCGATGCTTGAAACCAATGCTAGGTAAATGAGCGGCAACTCGCTGCCGAGTCGATAATAGCCGCTGATGGCATAGGCGAGAAGGAAACCAACCAGGGCGGACAGCAGCAGGCAGCGGAACAAAAATCTCTTCCAGTCAAAACGGGCAAAGGTTTTTTTCGCCAGCAGGCGGATAATGGTGACATTTTGCCCCAAGAGCAGCAGGGAAGACAATGTGACCACGATGGTTTGGATGAATTTGAACTTGCCGAACACTGCTTCTGGCAGGACGCGTCCCAACCAGACATTGGTTGCAAAACCTGCCATGGTGGATGCCAGAAGAATCAAAAAACTGGCGCTCAATTTTTTTTCTAATTGCAGTTTCATTAATCCGGGCAAGAAACGGCCGCAACAATTTGCGCGATTACGGCCGGCATGTTTTGGCTGGAAAATGCATCAGATTCTTATTTGCCCCGCCATATCTTACACCAGCGGCAGCTAAGATTCAATGGCGCGGCTGCCTTGGCTAGTATGCCCCTTTGCCCTGGAGAACGACCTTGATGGTCTTCAGGAGGATTTTCAGGTCCACGCGCAGCGACCATTGGTGAATGTATTCCAGGTCCATTTCCAGGCGTTGTGAAAACGTCAGGTCATTGCGGCCAGCGGTTTGCCAGAAGCCGGTCAGCCCCGGCTGAAATGACAGGATCAGGTTGCAGGAGCTTCCCATGGCTGCTTTTTCCTCGGGCTGATAGGGTCGGGGTCCGATAAAGCTGATTTTGCCGGCGATGACATTGAATATCTGCGGCAGTTCATCCAGGGAGTATTTCCTGAGAAATTCACCGATCCGGGTGAGGCGCGGGTCCTTGCCCTTGATCTTCCTGAATTGCTCCCATTCACGTTTCTTGTCGGGGTTTTCCCTGAGGAATTTATTGAAGATGGCATCGGCATCGCACGACATGGTGCGCAATTTCAGGATTTTTATTTTTTTCCCCCTTTGGCCCATCCTGTGATCCACATAGAAAGGGAGATGGAAATCTTCCAAAATGATCAAGATTGAAAAGAAGAGGATGAGAAAAGAAAAAGGTGCGACCAGTACCAGGCATAGAACGATATCCATCGCCTTCTTGGTGACGGCCCGGTGAAGGCGCGCTCGCCTTGTCTGCTCTCTTTGCGCCGAAAAAAAATATTCGCGTCTGATGGATCGGTTCATAATGGATGAATACGTTAACATAAAGCGCGCCGCCTTGTCAATGATGGCGCATCATCCGCTCCGGGTGCGGCTTGTTTGGAACCCGACGGTTGTTTTGCGAACGGCCAGATGATAAAATGGAATTCCTCCTGGATCCTTGCCCATTGCCCTATTCAGGCCGGGAATCGAACAGGATGCCAAGAAGCGGAGAAAAAATTGACCCAGAAACCGAGTCGACGCCCAGAGCCAGGTAATGAAAGCCATATTCCTTAGCGTCGTGATTGTCGCCAAAAACGAGGAAAAAAACATCGTCCGTTGCATTACATCCGTACTGGCTGGCACCGTAAATCTCCCGGCCACGGAGGTGCTGCTGGTGGACTCGTTCTCAACCGACGGGACGGTGGCTATGGCATGCCGGTATCCGATCGGCATCATTCAATTGCAGAAAGAATGGCCCCATTCCCCTGCTGCCGGGCGTTTTGCCGGAGTGAACAATACGGCTGGAAAGTACGTTTTGATAATTGACGGCGACATGGAATTGCTGCCGGGGTGGCTCGATAGGGCCCTGGGGTTCATGGAAAACCACCCCAATGTGGCGGCGGTGGTCGGCAAGAATTACGATGTCTATGATAAAGGCTCCGGGGTGTTCGCGCCGCCGCGCCTGGGCCGCAATTCCCTGGTTTCCGGTGAGGTTGCCTGCCAGGTCGATTACGTATTCGAGTCTTCGCTGTTTCGCAGGCAAAGCCTGCAGGAGGCGGGGAACTTCCAGCCTTTTCTGCGCGCCGAGGAGGAGGCCGAAATTTCCCACCGGTTGCGATTGAACGGTCATGAGCTATACTATTTGCCCTTCCCGGCGGTTCATCACTACACGCAGAAGAGAAATTCTCTCAAGGAAACCCGCCGGCGCACCCGGGCGCGGCTTCACGCCGGCATTGCCGACTTGGTGTCCCTGGGACTCCGTGGCGGCAATTTTTCACTTGTCTGGGGCCGCTGCAGGATATATTTTCTTTTCGCGGCCATGCTGGGCCTGGGATTAGCCATGGTGGCCGGGGGCTTGCTTTGGCGCAAACATGGGTTTGTCCTTGGCGGGGCGCTGCTGCTGCCGGCTTATGTTCTGTGGATGGCCGTGAAAAAAAAGAGCGTGCCCGAAGCGGTGGCGGTCACCTTGGATAAAACCATCGTTGTCGCCAACTTCTTCCCGGCCCTGTTCCGCAAACTGAAGCGTGCCGCCGATTACCCCCGAGATGTACTCTGGATTAAAAGCATTTAGGCCGGGCTGTCAGAAGAAGGGCGCTTTATTTTTTTGCCAGCTCCATGTAGACGGCGATGGTTTTTTCGGCGATGGCGTCCCAGCCCGGCAGGGCTTTCATTTTTTCCCTTGCCGCGGTCCCGGCGATTTTTGCCCGCGCCGGATTTTCCAGCAGGTCGGTTAATTTCATCCGGTACGCATCGAAATCGTCGGTACGAAAGAGGAATCCGTCCAGGCCGTCTTCCACAGCCTCGCAATGGGGCGGGATGTCGCTGACCAGGCAGCAGCGGCCGTAACCTTTCGCTTCCATCAGCGCAATGGGGTAGCCTTCAAGGTACGAAGGCATGGTGAAGATCAGGGCGTTGCTCAGCAATTCCGCCTTTTCCCGGCCGGTCACATAGCCGGTGAAGATGATGTCCCCGTCGCGGCCGCTCAGTTCCGTCAGCTCGGCAACATGGCGGTCCGTCGAGCTCGAGCCACCGGCAATGACCAGTCTCACCCCGGCCGCGGCACCGGAGCGTTTAGCTTCCTGGAAAGCCTTGATGATCCAGGCCACCCTTTTTTCTGGAGAGAGCCTTCCTAAAAAAAGGATGTAATCCGCTCCGTGCAGGCCGTGCTTTTCGGTGATCAGTCCGGGGGGGGCTGGCTGCGGAGATTCACTGCCATGAGAAATGTGGACGGCTGTGGCGTGGTGCTTCTTTCTGACGTAGGCCAGGAGTTCAGCGGAGACGACAATGGTCCGGTCTGGAATTCTCGTGGCTATGAATTCTCCCGCCTTGAGAAAAAGCCTTGCCCCCGCCGTCCATTTCTCCGTGGCCCAGTCCAAACGGTGAATGGTGCAAACCACTTTCTTGCCGAACAATTTGGGGATGAAAGAGAAGAATGCCGGCCCGATCCCATGGTAGTGGACGATGTCCGTCGCGGTAAAAATTGAATGGATGGAACTGAGCAGGGAGTGCAGCGACGCATCCAGATGCTTGGTTTTAAGCGTCGGCGTATGGATGAGTCTGACGCCGTTGTGTTCTCTTTTCTTTTTGTCCGTGTACCAAGAACGGACATAGGCGAAAACTGTTGCGTCGCGCTTGGCCAGTTCGCTGGCCAAGCGGTCCACGTGGTACTCGACGCCGCCAAAACTGACGGGAATCCCCTTCTGGCCAATGAACGAAACCGTGATCATTTCTTCGCCAGGCTCCTCAGAAATTTATTCTTGATGACCCAGGCGGTGGGCCGGCCCGGATTTCTTTTGATGGCAGGGCTGGCGGTGCCGATCATCCAGCAGTTTTTCTGGCAGTGCGCCACTTTGTCCCTGACGGACTTCGCCTGCTCGGACATCCATATCTCGGCAAAGGTTTTCTCCTGCAGGTTGCCCATGCTTTGCAGCCAGAATTTTTCTTCCATGCCGTTGCAAGGCCAGATCTCGCCGGCGGGGTCCAGGAAGAAGCCGTCACTACCGGCCCGACAGGGCAGCAGCCGGGGTCGGCCGTGCAACAGGTTGACCAGCCCATGATTGAAGTAGGCGCGGTACCAGTCCTTGATCCGCCGCGAGCGCAATTGTTCGCCGATCAGTTCATGGAAATGGGCCGCGATTGCCTCCGGGTCGGCAATGATGTTGTCATACTTGTGAAAATAAAAGGAATTATGAACCAGCGCCGTCGCGAATTCCACGTTCATGAACTTGGCCAGGTGGTAAAGCTCGAGCATGTCCCTGAAGTTCCTGTCGGAAACGGTGATTCCGAATCCCACGTCGCGCCGGCCCAGGCGCAGCAGGCCCAGGATCGTCCTTAGCCCGTGATCAAAGCCGTCCGTCATTCCGCGCAATTCATCATTAACTGCCGGAAGCCCCTCGATGCTGATCCGGAAACCGATCCGGGGATGGTGCACGGCCAGCGCTACTATTTTTTCGGTGAAATAACCGTTGGTCGAGATCACCACGCGCTTGGCCTTTTTACTGACCATGGCGATGATGTCTTCGATATCCTCGCGTAAAAAAGGTTCTCCGCCCGTGATGTTACAGAAGGAGAGACGCGGCAGTTTTTCGAGCAGGCCGGGCTGGAATTCCTGCTTCTGCTCGGTTGGGAATTTCCAGGTGTTGCACATGTGGCATCGGCAATTGCAGCGATAGGTCACAATGACGGCCGCTTCCATTTTATCTCCCGGAGTCCTTCATGACTGGCGACGGCAGGACTCTCATGGTATTGCCCGGACAGCATGTCTCATGGGTGGGGGCGAAATGGAAGTATACACCAGTTTGCGGCCGATTGAAATCCCCAACAAGGGCTGGTTGTATACGGGTGGCTTTTTTTTTGATATAATCATAAACAGAAAAGCTTTTTTCAGTATGGGGCAAATAAAACCGACAGATTGTTGGGTCGTTGTAAGGAGAAGAAAGTGAAAATCCTGAGCGTGATGGAAAAACGTATCGCGCCGGCGGTGCGGTTCTGGTTGTTGGCGATGCTGGTATTTCTGCCTTTCCAGTTGCGACTTGCGGATGAACTGGGATTCGTTGTCCCTTTTCTGAGGTCCCTCAAGTACCTGGATGAACTCACAGTATTGGTCCTTTTCCCGCCGGCGCTGTGGATATTTTTCAGGGAAAGAAACAAGCTTCATTACTTGCAGTATATTTTCTGGCCGCTGGCGGTGCTGGGCCTTTTCGGACTGATCTCGGGATGGATCAATCATCTGCCATTGATGATCACTGCCATGGGCTCCTTCGACTATGTCAAAAACTTCCTGCCCTTGTTCATCTATGCGGCGTTTTTTCCCATGGCAAGCGACTGGCAGAAGGCACTGCGGTTTCTTGTGATCACGGCCGTGGTTCTGGGGGTATTTGCGGTTTATCAGGAATCGATCAATCTCGTGTTTTCCTTATTTTTTCCGGCCAGCGCCGGTACCGGGATCGAACTGGCCATGCTTCCCCGCATTTTCGGTGATTATCTGCGCATCGGGTTGCTGCGGACGCCGTCCCTGACCATCCATCCCAATCTGTTCGGACTTTTCACGCTGTTGGTCCTGACCTACTACTTGTTCACGAAAAGGAAGGTCAATCCGCTTGTTTTTCTGGCCTTGTATGGCGGCATTTTTTTCTGTCTGTCAAGGATCGTCGGATTGTCGTTCATCGTCCTGGCCGGGATCCAATTCCTCAGGGGCAGGAAATGGATGGTATTTCCTACCATTCCACTGGCCATTTTTCTTTTCCTGATGGGATCATACTTCGATTCCAACGTAATAAAGTCAAAAAATCCCAGAATGGCGACCTATTTCGGAGTCCAGACCCATTATACACCGCAAATGAGTTCCATTCGTTCGCAATTGAGGGAAAAGGCGTTGGCCGTGTTCAACGACCACCCGGTTGCCGGTTCGGGCCCTGGAACATTTGGGGGCATCGTTTCTTTCAAATACCGGCCCGAGCTCTTCAAAAAATACAAAGTCATCCAGTGGCAATACGATTCCCTGAAAAAATTCGGCAGTTTGGACCAATTCTGGCCGCAGCTTCTGGCAGAATTGGGCGTGGTCGGGACATCGATCTTTGTTCTTCTGCTTGTCGTCCTGGCGCTTGTTTTTATCATTGCTGGCCGAGCGGCCCCGGACATCGCTACGAGGGGGTTCTTCCTTGCCGCCGCCTTGGCTACGGGCTATATTTTCATTTACCTGTTCAGCAATGGCTTGAACATGACCGCTTTTTTATACACATACTCGGCCCTGGCCGGCATGGTCTTTGGCGGTCACGCCCTCTGCGGCGAAAAACAGAATGATTGAACCGGTTTTCGTAAAGCGGACTTCCGTCATGAAAACCGTTTGTGTGGATAATTTGGGCCGGCCCCATCGCATGCATCATGACGAACATCCTGTTGATCGACATTAATGATCGCGCCGGTACTTTCGGATTGCGCAGTATTTCATCCTGCCTGAAACGGGAAGGATATCGGACGGCACTGGTTTTTTTCTGCACCGAGTTCATCCAGGACACGGCGGACGTGCCGGAAGTCAAGATGGCGGCCCTGGAGCGTGTGGCCGTTGGATTCCGGCCCGAGCTGATTGGCATCAGCATCACCAGTTCATTCGGCCATGCGCTGGCCTCCGCCTTGAGCGAACGGTTGAAAAAAACATGGGATGTTCCCATTGTCTGGGGCGGCGTGCACCCTTCGCTGATGCCTGAATTCTGTTTGCAAAATGCCAACATTGATTACGTCTGCGTTGGTGAAGGCGAGGAGGCGATGCTGGAGCTGTGCGGCCGGCTGGCGTCGGGAGGTGATGCCGCATCGGTGCCCGGGATCATGCCGAAGCAAACCTTGAAATATGTGCGTAGAAACCCTCCCGAACATCTGGACGAATTGCCCTTCCAGGATTTTTCCCCTGAAAACAAGTTCAGCATCCTGCCGGACGGAATCGTGGTGGAAGGAGAGCCCATGGTCCGCGAGCGTTTCGTCACCCGCTGCTCGCGCGGCTGCCATTTCAGCTGCAGTTATTGCTGCAACGCCTCCCTGCGCAGACTGTATGATGCGCGCAAATACAATCGCATGCGCTCGGTGGAAAACGTCATCGCCGAAATCAAACAATACCTCGCATTGAACCCGAGCTGCTCGCGGATCTGGTTTTCCGATGATTCATTCCCGTTCGACCGTTCATGGGTGGAGAGTTTTTCGCGGCAGTACCGTGAGCAGGTCGGTGTCCCTTTTTTTATTTGGCTGCATCCCAAGATGGTGTGTGAAACCAATGTGGCTGCATTGAGGACAGCGGGATTGAAAATGGCCATGGTCGGGATCGAGAGCGCCTCGGCGACGGTCCGCAAGGAAGTTTTTTGCCGCCCCGAAAGCCGTGAAGACATCTTGGCGGCCGATCGTATCCTTACGAAACATAAAATAGAAAAACACTATGATTTTATCGTGGATCATCCTTGGGAAACCCGGAATGAGCTGGGAGATACTTTTAATTTGCTGTGCAGTTTGAAAAGGCCTTATGAGGTCAACATGCATAGCCTGATCCTGTTGCCGAATACTGAACTGGCAAAAAAGGCCATGCAAGAGGGAAAAATCAAGAAAGGTGATGTTATCGGCAATATCGTCGAACGGCCATACGAGGCGTCCCGGAAATTTCAATGGAGTCGTGGCATTCCGCAGCAAAAGAGCATCGAGAAATCATATTGGCTGTTCCTGATCTCCTGCCTGGGCAATCCGGCCATTCCGCTGGGTCTCATTCGCTTTTTGCAAAGAAAGGCGATTTTAAAGAAGTATCCGCAATTGTTGACTGACCTGAATGTGAACGACGCGGGAAAAATCGAGCGGACTTTATTGCACTATCGGGTGACCTTGGTCCAAAAATCCCGTCTGATCAGGCATTTCTCCAACAGATCCGTCCGCCTGAAGTCCGGGGCGAAAAAAGTGATCGGCTTTTTTCTCGGCAAATCCCAATTGCTTTTTTTCATTTCCGGCCTGGTTGTCAGGATCTGTAAAAAAACTCCCGGAATCCTGTTGAAAAAAAGGCAGGGCAGCGGCTGAAGCGTTCGCCGCCCTGCCCCTGCAAGGCAGCGATCTATTCCTTTTTCTCTTCCTGGGGCACGCGGAAGCGGTCTCCCGTTTCCTTGATGATGCGTTCGTACCATTCCTTGGGATAAGGCGGGTGTGTGACCTTGCCCTGGCTGTCGCGCACGTTGCCGTCCAGGTATTTCCAGATCAAGAATTCGCCCAGTTTTTTCCAGCGTTTGACCACGGCGTCGCCTTCCTCGCTGCAATAGGCGGTCAGGCGGTCGCGGGCCAGCTCGGGGGAGCGGCGGAACAGCTCCACGGCGGCGGCTTCCAGCTCGGGCTGCACGGCCAGGAATTTTCCTTCCAGCTCGCGCTGCACGGTCTGGATGTCCCAGATCATGTCTGAGTAGCGCGAATAGGCGTAGTTGGCCACGAAGTTGAAAACCCAGAAGGCCGAGTCCCAGCTGAAGCGGTTGAAGGTCCCGGTCCCCTTGGCGAAGCTGACCGGCACGTTGCGGATGCCGCAGTACATCGGGGTGTACACGGTGCTGAAAGTGTCATCCATGCCGACCCAGTAGATGCCGCCGATGGGGTTGGGCAGCCAGGAGCGTGATTGGGTGACAAACGAATACGCGGTCTGCTGGGTGGAGACGGCGCGCTCGAAAAAGTAACTTTCCTTGGCCTCTTTTTCAATTTTCCAGGTCATGGGCCGCCAACGATAGGGCAGGACAAAGGGACCGGCGCCGATATCCAGGGTCATGTCCATGGCGCTACCCTCGTAGTGATCACGCATCAACTCCATGATGTCACGCAGTGACAGTTTCTTGTCGGGCTTGATGAACAAAGGCATGGGTTTGGCCGGTTTCATGCCCAGGGCCCATTCCAGGTAGTCGTCCATCTGCTTGCTGTCAGGGGTGATGCGGTTGAAAAACTGCCAGACGCGGGCGTCGCAAAAGCGGCGGCCGCCGAAATCGGGGGGACAGTAGGCTGCGGCGAAACTGAAGTCGCTGTCGTTGCCCTTGAAGTAGCCTTTCTCGCGGGCGAAGGCAATGACGTCGGCGGAGTGGAAGGTTGTCTGCTTTTTGTCGAAAAAGTTGTTCCTTTTTTGCAGCGGGAACTGGTGGATGCGGGCCTGGTTGGCGTGGCCGCAGACATAGCCGTCGGGGACCATGCGTGCCACCCAGACGGCACCCTTTTGCTCCGGCCCCTTGGAGATCATTTCCAGGATCCAGACTTCGTTGGGATCGGAGATGGAGAAAGATTCGCCGCTCGAGGCGTAGCCGTATTCCTCCACCAGCGAGGTCATGACCTGCAGGGCCTCGCGGGCGTTGCGGCTTCGTTGCAAGGCCAGGTTCATCAGGTTGCCATAGTCCACCACGCCCTTGGGATCCATGAGCTCTTCACGGCCGCCGTAGGTGGTCTCGCCCAGGGCGACCTGGAACTCGTTCATGTAACCGACCACCGAGTAAGTGCGGCGTACCTGGCGGATCTTGCCCAGGTATTTATTCGAATCGCCGTCGAAAACGTCGATCCAGGTTCCCTCAATATGCTCGCCGGCCGGGATGAAGTTCAGTTCGCCGTAGAGGTAGTGCGAGTCGGCCGAATAGGTGATCATGGTGGAGCCATCCGTTGAAGCTCCCTTGCTGACCAGGTAGTTGGTGCAGGCGTGGCCGCCGGGCGCAAAAGCCAGAAGCATTCCGATGACGATGATCCAAGTGATTGTCTTCATGGTGTTCAGGTTCCTCCTGTTCTGTTTTAAATCCAGCAGCGCTGGACAAAAGTCTTCGATACCAAATTCAAGATTTGTTTTAAAAGCTAACAAATATTAGAATTTGCCATAAGTCTCAAAAGCGCCTCGGTCGGATCCGAAAATCCCTGATCGGCGTTCAGAAGAAAAGGATATGAAATTTGCCAGTAAAATGCAAGGGGTACAGAAACTTTCTTCAAATTCTTCCTGATGGAGAGAACTCAGCGGTACAGCCCCCGCCTTGACTTGAAATAGGACTGGTGCCCCGCTTCAGCATTCTGGCGCGGGCCCTGGTGCCGGCCATGGCTGCCATGGCCGTTATTCCGGTTGCGGGCCGCTTTGGAAGCCGGACGGGCATCGGCACCCGTGGCCCGGCGGGCTGTCTCGGAATGAAATTTGTGAGTGCGGTCGACCGGAACCTCCGCTCGGATCAGCTTCTCGATGCTGCACAGAAAATCACGTTCACTGGACGAACAGAACGACACGGCGTCGCCGCCGGCCCCGGCCCGGGCGGTGCGGCCGATGCGGTGGATGTAGACTTCGGGCTCCACGGGCAAGTCGTAGTTGATAACATGGGAGATGCCGTCCACGTCCAGGCCGCGGGCGGCGATGTCGGTGGCGACCAGCACGCGGACGCGGCCGTCCTTGAAGCTGGCCAGGGCTTCGGTGCGCGCCCCCTGGCTCTTGTTGCCGTGGATGGCGGCAGCCGTGATGCCGGCGCCGGACAGTTTCCGGACCACCTTGTTGGCCATGTGCTTCATCTGGGTGAAGACGATGACGCGCTCCCAGCGCGAGTCGGCCAGCAGAGAGGTCAGCAGGGCGTCCTTGTCGTTCTTGTCCACGAACAGCACCCGCTGCACGATGCGCTCGACGGCCGGCGCCTCATGGGCGATGGTCACGTGCACGGCATCATGGACCAGGGAGCGGGCCAGGGCCACCACCGGGGGTTCCATGGTGGCTGAAAAAAACAACGATTGGCGCTGGAGCGGCAGCTTGGCGATGACTTTCTTGATATCCGGGAAAAACCCCATGTCCAGCATGCGGTCGGCTTCGTCGAGGACGAAAATTTCGATGCTGTCCAATTGAACATGGCCCTGCTGCATGAGGTCGAGCAGCCGCCCGGGCGTGGCGACCAGGATATCGAGGCCGCGGTTCAGGGCCTTGACCTGGGCAAGCTGGCTGACGCCGCCAAAAATGACGGCATGGCTGCGGCGCAGGTGCCGGCCGTAGGTGGACGCGCTGGCGCCGATCTGAGCTGCCAGCTCGCGGGTCGGGGCCAGGATGAGGACGCGGGCACGGCCGCGTCCTGCCTGTCGTTTGTTTAAAGTCAGGTATTGCAGGATGGGCAGGATGAAGGCCGCCGTCTTGCCCGTGCCAGTCTGGGCGCAGCCGATCAGATCACGGTTGTTGAGCAAGTGGGGAATGGATTGGGTCTGGATCGGCGTTGGCGTGGTGTATCCTTCTTCGGCCACAGCTCGTTTCAGTTCCGGCAGCAATGTTGAAAACACGCTGGTGCTTATGGTCTGGGAGGGTCGAGGAGCGCTGGGGAGCAAATAGTTTTTTTTCAACAGCCGCTTCATTGGCCGGGTGGGCGCATTTTTTTCATGGATATTCATTACAATTCCTAAGTTTGATTTTGGGCCCGCCTTGTCGCGAATCATGAAGGAATGTCATCCAAATCGAGTAGCGGACTCGGAGGCGGGATGCGACCCTAACCCAGATTGACTGCATCAGAGCCTTTTACATCATTTCATTTTTTCCCTGTAGAACCCCCTGAGGGGCCACGGGCACAATTGCTGTCATTATATCCCCAATTCTGATTTCTGTCAAGGGTACCAACTTCAGTCTATTGACATTCGGGACAATAATCTTCAAAATGCAGCAAATACGACAAGGAGGTTGTTATGAATAAATTCTTGTGCATCATCGTCATTGCCTTCATCTTAATTTCAATCGGCTTTGGACAGGCAGTATACGGGGCCGAATTTTTTGTCGCCAAGGGCCGGGGCGACAACCAGAATCCCGGGACCCGGGAAGCCCCTTTTAAAAATATCGAAGCGGCGCTGAAAATGGCCAAAGCCGGCGACCGGATATGCGTGGCCCAGGGCAACTATGTTGGCTTGCGCGACAAGGGTTACCTGGAAGTTCCGCTGGCGATCGAACTCGTCGGTGGCTATGCGGATGATTTTTCAATTCGCGATGTGCAAAAATTTCCCACCACCATCATTCCAGACCGTCATTCTGCTGCCAGCGGCAGAAAACCGCTGTTGAACATTATCAATGTTTCCTCAGGAACCACCTTTGTTCTGGACGGTTTTGTCCTGGATCGCGGGGCACAGAATGCCTATTCTCCAAAAGAGGGAGTGATTGCCGGCTTGGGGGGGAGGCTGCTGCGGGCTACGGAAAAACCGGCTGACGGTGCCAGTACGGTGGAGGAGCCCTTGCTTTGCTTCACCAGTAAGGTCAATGCCCGCGTTGAAGGCGATATTACCATCCGCAATTGCGTTTTTTTAAATGGTCATTTCGCTATTCAGGGTGGCTTTAAAAAAGGCAGTGTGAAAATCCTTAATAATATTTTTGCGGCCAATACCATGGCGGCCATTGAAGTGTTCGGTACTGGCGGCAAGAAAGGCCCCAAGGGACCTATTGAAAAAAGCGGCCAGGTCGAGATTGCCAACAATACGATCCTCTTTACTTGGAGTCGGCTGAAAGATTTCGCCGACATGGGCTACGGGATCCGCATCATGACCATGGTCGGTTATGACATTCACGACAACCTGATCGGCTGCAATGTACTGACCGGGATTGATCACAGCCGCAACAATCCTAACCAGTGGGTGAAAATAGACAATAATATTATCTTTTTAAACAAGCAAGCTCCGTTGCTTTACGTTGAACCAGGCACCTCCGCGGCCGGAATGATGGAGCGGGTAAAGATCGGAGACATGAATGCCGATCTGGGCCTGGCTAGCTGCCGGAGCAATTCCGATAAAATGAATGTAAAATTGCCTTTGCACAAGGTTTACCTGCAAAGTTTCCTCAATGCCCGCTACAGCGAGGCAGCCGATTTCGATCCGAATTCTCCCGCCAATGTACTGCGCGAAGTCCTGGGCCTGCCCAAGCATGGCAAGCTCAACACCCGGGTCTCGATGTTCGCCAACCGCTATCCGCTCCCGGATGCCTTGAGCCTTTTCGGTGCTGCCCGGCAATCCGGTGCTCAAAAACCGAATTAGGTTCTCATGATCATCTTCTGGATTAATTGTTTCTGCCTGCTCGCCGGCACCGGAGCCCTGCTTTTTTTCGCCGTCACTTCCTGGCGCGAAGGAGAGAAAAGGGCTCTATGGATTGCGATGCTGCTGCTGCCCGCCAATGTCATGTTTTGGACCTTGCTGCTTGTCCTGCGTCAGCATGCATCCCTGAAAGCGGCCAACGTGGTTATCCTGGGGCTGTTGGCCTTGTTTGCCCTGCTGTCCCTGATCAAGTATTTCCCGCCCGATGAGGCGGCGCCTGATTTAAGCCGGGCCGAACGATTTGATGAGCGCGACCACATGTTCTCACGCAACGAACTCAAGTTCCATCCGGACCTGGCCACTGGCTATTATAAGCAAAATCCTCAATTCAGGGCAGGGGATGAGAAAATACATTCGCGCCCGGAACTGGGCCAGCCTGGCCACGTGTATGACGATCCCCTTTACTCCCCGGCCTTCGGCGCCGCGTTCAACTATCTGGACCAGGTGAAGGGAGCCACGATCGGGAACGTGAATGAAAATAAAGCCGTGTTCGATGCCAACCGGCTGGCTTCAGTCATCGCCACCATGGCCCGGTATTACGGGGCCGTTGATGTGGGCATCACGCTGCTGCAGCCCCATCATTTTTACAGTCATGCCGGACGTTCGCAGTTGCATTGGGGCGATGCGGTCGAAGCGGTCAGCGGTTCGGCCATCGTTGTGGTCGCGGCCATGGAATGGCGCCTGATCAACCAGGCACCGACTTTGCCGGTGGTGATGGAATCGGCCCGGCAGTACGTGGAAACGGCCAAGATCGCCTCACTCGTTGCCGCCTTTATCCGTAACTTGGGCTACCGGGCCCGGGCCCATACCGACGGCAATTACCAAGTTCTGTGCGTGCCGCTGGCCGTTGAGGCCGGACTGGGCGAACTGGGGCGGCTGGGACTGCTGATCCATCCGGTTTACGGTCCTTGTGTCCGCCTGGCCGTGATCACCACCGAACTCGAGCTTCCAGCCACGCCCAAGCGCTCCCTGCATATCGGCACCTTTTGCCGTATATGCAAAAAGTGCGCGGATAACTGTCCGACCAAGGCCATCACGACCGACGAAGAACCTGCCTCACGCAACTTCAGGCACTGGTCCGTAATCCAGGAGAATTGTTATGCCTTCTGGAAACAGATCGGCACCGATTGCGCCGTCTGCATTCGTTCCTGCCCCTACACCAAGCCCGATACCCTGCTCCATCGCCTGGTGCGCTTCTACGTGTCGCGCAATCCGCTGAACCAGCGCCTGGCGCTGTTGATGGATGATTTTTTCTATGGCCGCAAGAAAAAGATTTCGCCGCTGAACCCGGGGGAAATACTTCCTTATTGAACCTGTTCGGCGGTCGTGGCCGTATTCGATCCCGGCCTTGATCGGCATTGGCCTGGGATGGTTTTTGCCTATTTCAACACGTGATAAAATTCTTCGTAGGGCATCCTGACCAGATCTTCCGGCAGTTCATTGAGGCATGCATGGATATCCTGACTGTTTTATAGCGCAGGCCCATCAAGAATTCAATGGCTTTGAGTATCCGGAGTTTCCTGGAATTCTTTCAATATGCCAGCTTTCGTTCGAGTTCGAGTTCGTCATGCATGGGAATGCCGCTGGCGCCCACTTCCGGAATGGATGGCTTGAGGAGGCGGGCACGGTCCACGGCGCCGGAGTGGACGGCGACCAAGCGGAAGCCGCGACGCAGGTAAAAGCGCAGGGCATCGAGGTTGTCGTTGGTGGTCACGAGCCAGAGGCGCCGGCATTTCGCAGCATAGGCGACTTCGCTAACTGCTTCTACCAGGGCCGTCCCAATACCTGCCCGCGGCAACAAGGCGTCAAGGCTGACGATCTCGCAGGCCTCCGCTTCGATGTGGAAGGTGACGAGGCCGCAGATGTTTTCGCCGTCCGCAGCCAGGAATCCCTGAAGTTCCGATGGATGGTATATGGTATCGTGTACGACTACCTGCGGAGCTCCCCAGCGCGCCTCGATGAGGCGCTTGATCCGTTCCCTGTCGACGGCGGTCACGGCCCGTATGGTGGTGGATGACGGTTGGAAAGCGGGTTCACTGGTTTTCATGTGACCATTTTATTTAAAAAAATGTCTTTTGCCAATCTCGGTCCGGTCAGCGTTGGAATACTTCGAGGATGGCCGGGGCGACCTCACTGAGGTCGCCGATCCGGGCGCGCAGGAACTCGCCGTGCCTGCCCCAGGCAATGAGCGGTACTGGGTTGCGGCTGTGACCGCGATGTTCATAATCTTCCAGATTGCCGTGGTCACTGGTTAAAATCAGAGTGTCCAACTTGCGGTTGAGCCGTGAAATCAGGGAGCCGAGTAGCATGTCCAGGCCCCGGATCAGCTCCAGGCATTCATTGAAAGAACGGCGGTGGGCGTAAATATCGGTTTGAAAGTATTCATAAAGCATGAACTCGCAGTCCTTGGCCGCAGTGGCGATAATTTCAGCGGCCTGGACAGGTGAGTATTCGGGCAGCGGCAGCCCTCGGTCAATCAGTTGGCGATTGGAATAATCCTGGTACAATGAGCGCCCGCTGCGGATATCGGCTTCGGAAAAGGGATGCTGGCCGCTGGCCAACAGCATGCAGGAGGTCACCGAGATCATCCTTTTAAATCGGGCCGGGAAAGTCTCGGAAAACCAGAAATGGCCATCGGCCTTGATCCGGACGTGCTCGGCGCTGAAGAATTCGTGGAAGACCGGGTAAGCATTGAGGAAACGGGCGTTCACCCCTTTTTTTTTCAGACTGAGCAGCAGGTTTTTTTTCATGATGATCCTGCGCAGCAGCGCGTCGGGATAACCATTATGGTGACGGTTGGCGATCTCACTGGCTCCAACTCCGCAAAACAAAGCCGTCTGGCCACTGGCGCTCTGCGGTAAGCCGGGGATGCCCAAGGTAGCGTCAATCGATGTCAGTGGTGTGTTGTCGGGCAAAATCGCGGCACTCTGCCACAAGGGCAGATAGGGGCTTTGGGCCATGTAAAAGGGATTGCCGGGATCCGGACGTCCCATGCCGCAGCCGTCAATAAAAAAAAGGATCATCCGCTCCATTGAAGCCATTATATCCCAGCCCAATGAAATTTAAAATAATTTGGCAAATATCTTGCATTCGAGTTGAAAAAGAGCTATAATCTGGTTCCCTGCGAAGGATAGCGGATCAAAAATGATTGACAGAACAGGTATAGCTGTGCTATACTCATTTTTTTTTAATGCTGGCGTAGCTCAGCTGGTAGAGCAGCTGATTTGTAATCAGCCGGTCGGGGGTTCAAATCCCTTCGCCAGCTTGCGATAAATTGAAGATGGTACATGCGGGCAGGTTCCAGAGTGGTCAAATGGGACGGGCTGTAAACCCGTTGGCGCAAGTCTTCGGAGGTTCAAATCCTTCCCTGCCCAATTGGGATGCGGGAGTAGCTCAGTGGCTAGAGCTATAGCCTTCCAAGCTATAGGCCGCGGGTTCGAATCCCGTCTCCCGCTGTGGGCCGCCCTCGTAGCTCAGCTGGCAGAGCGCATCCTTGGTAAGGATGAGGTCATCAGTTCGACCCTGATCGAGGGCTTTGGATTTGGTGGCAATTTATGAAGAAATATTATTTTTTTAGGAGGCAAGCATGGCAAAAGAGAAATTTGATCGTACGAAGGAGCATTTGAATATTGGCACGATCGGGCACGTGGATCACGGCAA
>JAFGSF010000010.1 GCA_016934745.1 Candidatus Aminicenantota bacterium
CAACGGCGCGGCCGTGGACAATGCCCGTGTGCGCTATCGTGTCACACGACAAGCTCACTTTCCATATTGGTATTACTGGTTTCACGCCCATACCGGCAGTGCGAATCAGGAAATTGCCCACGGCACATTGACTACGGGAGGAGATGGCAGTTTCGCCATTGTTTTTCTGGCTCGGCCCGATAAAACCATAGACGAAAAGGATGATCCAAAATTCGTTTTCAGTGTCCATGCCGACGTGTTGGACTCGGCCGGCGAGACACGCACGGCCGGTACCGCCATTACGGTCGGCTACAGCGCCCTGGCTCTGCGCCTCGATGCACCGCCCATGATCGAGCAGCAGCAGGAATTTTACTTGGACGTGCGGGGTTTTACCCTGGACGACCTGCCGCAGGCGGCTCAGGGGACGGTGCGAATTTTTCGTTTAGCTCAACCTGATCAACCGGTCAGCGCAAGTTTCTGGAAGAATGAGCAACGTTCGGTGTTTGGCTCCGACTGGCGCCAATGGCCGTTGGCCGAACGGCAATGGCAGGGCAAATTCAATGCCTCTGGAAAGGATCCGCAGAAATTGCCTTTGAAATTGGCAGCCGGCTTTTACCGGGTAGAAGCCCGGGCCAAAGATGCCTTCGGCCGCGAGGTCATGGCTTTGCTGCCGCTGCAGGTTTTGCCCAAACGCAATCTCAAACATTTTCCGCTCAAACTGGCGAACTTGATTGAAGTCAAAAATGAAACAGTCGAAGTCGGCAAGACTTTAGAATTGTTCTGGGGCACGGGCTTTGCCCAAGGCCGCTGCTTTTTCGAAGTGGAGTGTCACCATCGTATCATCACCTCGTTCTGGAGTAAAGCGGGGACAACCCAGCAAATTTTCAAACTGCCCATCAAGGAATCGTTCCGCGGCGGTTTGACCATTCACTGCTCCCAGGTGAGCCACAATCGTGCCTATTTGCAGCGAATTGCCATTGCCGTGCCCTGGGACAATAAGGAATTGCTGGTCGCAACAGAAATTTTCCGTTCCAAGCTGCAGCCCGGAGAAAAGGAGACTGTTAAAATCCGCGTCAAGGCCAGAAAAGGCGACTTGAAAATGGCCGAACTGGCCGCGGCCATGTACGATTTTTCCCTGGATCAGTTTTACCCCCATGGCTGGAACCCGTTTAATTTTTTCAGATATGAACAAAGTCAACGCCAGTGCTGGGGAAGCAATAACATTATTCATTTCAACAATTGGCGTGAATATTGGAATAAACATGAGGCATTTCCGCAATTGACCCACAGCCATTTCCCGGAAACCATTATCCGCAATTTGTTTTATTATCAATTCGGGGGCCGGGAAACCAAGGGAAATTACAGATTGAAAAAAGATGAATCTCTGGCCATGGCACCTGAAGCAGTTGTAATTTCAGGAGCTGTCGCCGGGGGAACAAGTAAACAAGTAGCTGAAAAAAGCTTAGACGCGATGGTTGAAGACAAAGAATCCAGACTGGATATCGATGCTTTGTCAGAAAAACCAAAGAGCGCCGTCGAAAAAGCCGGGGATCCGGCAGCCCAGGGGGTCCAGGTGCGCCGCAATCTGCAGGAAACCGCTTTCTTTTATCCCCATCTGCAAATGGCCCAGGACGGCACGGTAACCATTTCTTTCACCATGCCCGAAAGCCTGACCAAGTGGAAGTTCCTGGGCTTTGCGCACAGTCAGGATCTGCAAAGCGGTGTATGCACCAACTATACCGTGACCCAGAAGGATCTGATGGTCACACCCAACCCGCCCCGCTTCCTGCGTGAAGGCGATGTGCTGCAATTTACGGCCAAAGTCATTAACTTATCCGTTAGGGAACAAACAGGGGTAGTGGAACTCAATTTTGCCGATCTGCTCAGCGATAAAAGCCAAAACCAGGCCTTGCAATTACAGAATAATAAACAAAACTTCAAATTGGCCCCCAAATCGTCACAGGGTTTTAGTTGGGAATTGCGCGTGCCAAAGAACATGGGTCCGCTCAGTTACACCGTTACCGCTAAAAGTGCTGCCTATGCGGACGGCGAAGCCGGGGCTTTGCCGGTGCTTACTTCGCGCATCATGCTCACCGAGTCTTTGCCCCTGAATGTGCGTGGGCCGCAACAGAAAAAATTCATTTTCAAACGTCTGCAGGAGCTGGGCAAGTCTGATACGCTGGAAGCGCTGAAAATGACGGTGCAGATGAGCTCCAACCCGGCCTGGTATGCCATCCAGGCCCTGCCATACCTGATCGAATATTCCTATGAATGTTCCGAGCAGGCATTTAATCGCTACTACGGCAACCTGCTGGCCGCTTTTATCGCCAATTCCGATCCCAAGATCAGGCAGATATTTAACCAATGGCGCGGCACCGCGGCTTTAAAATCGAACCTGGAAAAAAACCAGGATTTAAAATCGGCCTTGTTACAGGAGACGCCCTGGGTGCTGCAGGCCAAAACAGAAAGCCAGGCCAAACAGAATGTTGGCTTGCTTTTTGAGACTAATACTTTGCAGAGCAATATCGCTTCGGCCCTGAGAAAATTGAAGAACCAGCAACTGTCCAACGGCGCTTTTCCCTGGTTCCCGGGCGGCCGTCCCGATACTTTCATTACCTTGTATATCATGACCGGTTGCGGCCGCCTGCAGCACCTGGGCGTCAATTGTGACCAACAGCTGGGCAGCTCCACGCTTGATTATCTCGACGGTTGGATTCGCCATGTATATGAGCAGATCAAGGATAAACAACTCAATCATCTAAGTAGTACCGTGGTTTTTTACCTCTATGGCCGCAGTTTCTTTTTGGAAAAAAAGCCTATTCCTGGTTCCAGTAAGATCGCAGTCAACTATTTCCTGGAACAAGGCAGAACCTTTTGGCTGACTCTCAATTCACGCCTTTCACAAGCTCAACTGGCTTTGGCCTTGCAGCGCTTCGGCCATATTGAAACAGCCCGCAAGATCGTGGCGTCGATCAAGGAGCGCAGCGTGGTCAATGAAGAAATGGGGCGCTTCTGGCGCGAGGATGAGCTTTCTTATTTCTGGTACCGGGCGCCGATCGAGAGTCAGGCCATGATAGTTGAGGCCTTTGCCGAAATCAGCAAGGATGAAAAGGCGGTCGAAGACTGCCGCGTCTGGCTGCTCAAGCAGAAGGAAACCCAGCACTGGCGCAGTACCAAGGCCACCGCCGATGCTATCTATGCCCTGATCCTGCGCGGCGGCAACTGGCTGTCGGCCAGCAAAATCGTGCAGGTCTGGCTGGGTGATCTGGAAGTCAAGCCGGAACAAGTCGAGGCCGGCACGGGCTATTATGAAAAAGTGTACAGTCCGGACAAGATAGCTTCGGCCATGGCCGCTGTAACGGTTAAAAAAGATGAGCCGGGCATAGCCTGGGGCGGTGTCCATTTTCAGTACTTCGAGGATATGAGCAAGGTTTCTTCACACCAGACCAACCTGAAGCTTGAGAAGAAGCTATTTGTCAAACGCGACAGCAAGGGCGGGCCAGTCATTGAACCGGTCCAAGGACCCTTGCAGCCCGGCGACCTGCTGGTCAACCGCATAGTCCTGCGTGTCGACCGCGATATGGAATACGTGCACCTGAAGGATCTGCGCGGCAGCGGTCTGGAGCCGGTCGATGTCCTTTCGGGTTACCGCTACCAGGACGGCCTGGCCTACTACCAGTCAACCAAGGACACGGCCAGCCACTTTTTCATCGACTACCTGCCCAAGGGCACCTATGTCTTCGAATACCAGTTGCGGGTGCAGCTCAAAGGACGTTACCAGACCGGCGTGGCCGAGATCCAGTGCATGTACGCGCCCTATTTCAACGCCCATTCCGAGAGCCTGGTTCTGGATGTGAAATAGGGGTGGGGCAGCACCAATCATCCGTCGACTTTAACGGATCTGATTGGTCTACCATCACTATGTTTTCAGCCAACGCGGGCAGCCGCTGAAAACATCAAGGGATGGTATACTTTCACTAGATGATTTCAATGTCTTACTGAACTGATTGAAATCATAGTGAAAGTATGTCCTTTAGGGTCATCGCGCCCAGATTTGAAAGGGGCGGGAAAATCCCGCCCCTACGTTTGTGTTGTCTATCATTGTATTTTCAGTTTATTAATAATATAATAACGCTTTGATATTTTTAGAGTAAATTGTAGATTTATTTTCACTAATCCAATTGAAGCGAGGAAACGATGACTCAAGCCCTGAGAACTTCATTGCGCGAATCTCCCAAAGCCCGCTGGCTGGCCATGTCTTTGGCCGGACTGGCCATGCTGTGCGGCTATTTTATGGCCGATGTCATGGCCCCCCTGAAACCCATGCTGGAACAGCATTTGCATTGGACCAGCACCCAGTACGGTTTTTTCACCAGCGCCTATGGCTGGTTCAACGTGTTTCTATTCATGCTGCTCATTGGCGGCATCATCCTGGACAAGATGGGCGTGCGCTTCACTGGAGCGATGTCCACGGCCCTGATGGTCGGCGGCGCCTTACTGAAATATTTCGCCATCACCCACAGGTTCGATCCCACGCCGCTGTTGCAGAACGTGCCGCTGATCGGCGGCATGCCGCTGCAGGTGTATCTGGCCGGGATCGGTTACGCCATTTTCGGCGTCGGTGTCGAGGTGGCGGGAATCACCACCACCAAGCTCATTGTCAAGTGGTTCAAGGGCAAGGAAATGGCACTGGCCATGGGCCTGCAACTGGCTATGGCGCGCATGGGCACGGCCCTGGCCCTGATGATCAGCGCTCCCGTTGCCGCCCATTTCAAATCGGTCGGGGCACCGGTGCTGCTGGCCGTGGTCCTGCTCACTATCGGCTTCATCAGCTACCTGGTCTACGGCATCATGGACCGCAAACTCGATGCGTCCGAAGCCAGGTCCGAAGCCGACAGTGAGGAACCATTCCGACTCTCCGACATCAAATTGATATTAAAAAACAAGGGATTCTGGTATATCTCGATGCTGTGCCTGCTATTTTATTCAGCGGTTTTTCCCTTCCTCAAATACGCCACCGACCTGATGGTCCAGAAATACCATGTGGCACTGGCCCTGGCCGGTATCATCCCGGGATTGCTGCCTTTCGGCAATATTTTCATGACTCCCATCTTCGGACGCATGGTCGACCGCAAAGGCAAGGCGGCCTCCATCATGTTTTTAGGCTCCGCCATGCTGATCGTCGTCCACTTCCTGTTCGCCATTCCTTTGCTCAGCCATTGGCTTGTCGCCCTGGTGCTAATGGTTGTCCTGGGAGTTGCTTTTTCCCTGGTGCCCTCCGCCATGTGGCCGTCTGTGCCCAAATTGATCCCCGAGAAGCAGCTTGGCTCTGCCTATGCGCTGATCTTTTACATACAGAACTGGGGTTTGATGGGGGTGCCGCTGTTGATCGGCTGGATACTGGACCGCTTTTGCATTGTGTCACGTTCCGTGGCAGCCGACGGCACGGTTATGGTCGCCTACAATTACACGATCCCGATGCTGACATTTATGGGTTTCGGTTTCCTCGGCCTGGTCTTTGCTTACCTGTTGAAGCGGGAGGATCGGCGCAAAGGGTATGGCCTTGAACTGCCTTCGAGTGCTACTTAAACCGGGCACATCAAGGACAGCGCAATGCAGCCCACGGGCGGCTGGAAGCGCCCGGACCAGACTAACGGAGCATACGGACAAGCGCTAATGGCCAGCCTGAACGGTCTATTCAATGCCGTGCGTAAAATGAAAAGGAGCTGGAGCACGCAAAAAGACAAAGATTTCCACGATCAACTTTTTGCCGTAGCACCGCCCCAGCCATTCACGTTTTCCTATTTCGGCTGTATCACCATCATGCGCTTTGCCGACCTGGCCGCGGCCCATGTGGAAAAAGCAACTTTCGTGCTGGACCTGGGCTGCGGTCCGGCCGAGATCACCTGCGAACTGGCGAGACGATTCCCACACATATTCTTCCTGGGGGTCGATCACAGCGCCAATGCCATAGCCAGGGCCGAAGACAATGCCCGGGTCCTGGAGCTGAGAAACATCAAGTTCCAGGCCGCGGCCATCGAGGACTTCACCCCGAATCAAACTGTCGATCTGGTCTTGATGTTCGATTCCTTTCACCACCTTGCCGACCCGCGCCGCCTGATTGAACGCATGGGACGCTCCATATCGCAGTTCCTGCTGATCGAGCCCCGGGGTGATTGGCGAGGCCGCCATGTCCGGGATCTCGATTTCGACTGGATCGTCTCCGATATGGAAAAAATCCGCCGGCACCTGGCCATGAAGATAGGGGAGCCGGCCGCGATGGCCGTCATGGCCGGCCGCGGCGAAAAAAAGCTTGATGCGGCGGCCTTGGAAAACCGCTACAACCTGGAAAAATTTAAAAAATATTTCCAGGGCTTCGGTTTGAGGATCCGTGGCACCATTTCCGGCCTGGAGGCGTATCCGCCCGATCCCTTCCTGAGCAGCCCGAGCCGGGAACTTTTCGGGAAAAAAGCCTATGAAATATTTGCCGAGCTGGATGAAATGCTCGAGAAGAACGGCCAGGATATCCTGGCCAAGCACTGGGTGATCTTTGCCAGCAAAGACTTGAAAAGCAATGACATCAGGATTCCGCATCCGCCGTCCAGCGACGATAAAACAGAGTCGCTCCAGGGTCCGTATGACGTTGAATTTGAAAATTATGACGGACCCTGTACGACCCAAAGCGCTGCCCAATTCAGAGTCCAAATTCAATTCCACAATCACAGCTATCGGCCCCTTTCCAGTCTCGCCGGGGAAAATCCCGACTACCTGAGCTATCACTGGCTCGATCACCGGGGCATGATGGTACCCGGCGACGGGCTGAGAACGCCTCTGCCAAAAAACATCCTTCCCGATACCAAGGGCAAGACCGAAATGAATATACTGGCCCCCGAAAAACCGGGCCGGTATATCCTGGCCATCGACTTTGTCCAGGAAGGCAAGACCTGGTTCAGCGAAGCCGGCAATCCCTGCCTGCGTGTCCGCATGGTCGTCAAGAAGAAATAGCGCACGAGTGCGGCCTGCCGGGAATTGCCTAAAACATCTCGATCAGCATATTCTTTAAAAGCTTGATGCGGTCGCGAAGCTGGGCGGCGCTCTTGAAATCGAGGCCGGCGGCTTTCTTTTTCATGGTGGCGGTCAGTTTTTCTATTTCTTTTTCCAAGGTTTCCCGGTTTTTGAAGTTGGCCGGCAGGGGTTCTTCGCTCTTTTTCAGCCAATAGTCGTCGTCATGAAAGTCCTTGATCGGGCTGCGCACCGACACCGGAGAGATGGAATGATTCCGGTTGTACTCGATCTGATAATTGCGCCGGCGTTCGGCTTCGGCGATGGCTTTCTGCACGGACTTGACCATGGAATCGGCGTAGAGGATGACTTTGCCGTCGATGTTGCGGGCGGCGCGGCCGAAGGTCTGGATCAACGCTGTCGCGGAACGCAGGAAACCCTCCTTGTCGGCATCGAGGATGACAACCAGGGCCACTTCGGGCAGGTCGAGCCCTTCGCGCAGCAGGTTGATGCCGATCAGGACGTCGAATTCGCCCTGGCGCAGTTTCCTGATTATTTTGACGCGGTCCAGGGCCTTGATCTCCGAGTGCAGGTAGGCGCAGCGAATGCCTTTCAGGATCAGAAAGTCGGCCAGTTTTTCAGACATTTTCTTGGTCAAGGTGGTGATCAGCACCCGGTTCTTGCCTTTAATGACCGGCTCGATTTCGCCCAGCATGTCCTGCACCGGGTCGTCCGCCTTCTTGACAATCACCTGCGGGTCGATCAGCCCGGTAGGACGAACCAGCAGGGAAGTCACCTGCCCTCGGGCATCGGCGACCTCGAATTCCGACGGTGTGGCCGACACGTATAGGACTTTCTGCAGCCTTTCCTGGATTTCGGCGAAATTCAAGGGGCGGTTATCCAGTGCCGACGGCAGGCGGAAACCATATTCGACCAGCTTGTTTTTTCGTGAACGGTCGCCGGCGTACATGCCGTTCAATTGGGGAACCGTGACATGCGATTCATCGATGATCGTTAAGTATCCACTCGGGAAAAAACTCAGCAGCGTGTACGGCGCTTCGCCTTGTTGACGGTCAGTCAAGTGCCGGGAATAATTCTCGATGCCCGGGCAATGGCCGAATTGTTCGAGCATTTCGATGTCAAAAAGTGTCCGTTGGCGCAAACGCTCCGCCAGGTCGGGCTTGGCCTGGCTTTGAAAAAAAAGCAGCCGCTCTTCCAACTCGGTCCTGATTTTGACCAGGGCTTCGTCGATCCGCGACTGGCGGTAAAAGAAATAATTGATGGGAAACACATTGACCTGTTTTCGGTCTTCCAAACACTCTGCGGTCAGTGGATCAAAAAAACCGATTTGCTTCAAGATGGAACCCGAAAAAACAAATCGCAGCGGATTTTCCTCGCTGGTGGGGAAAAGCTCGACCATCTGGCCGCGCACGCGAAATTTCCCGCTTTCCAAGAGGTCATGGGTCCGGTTGTAGCCCAGGGTGACGAACTGGTTCAATAAATCGTCACGGCTCAGGGAATCCCCCTGGGCCAGCGTTATTTTCTGTTCGCTGAAATCGGCCGGTGAGCCGATGCTGTAGATCGAGGAAACCGATGCTACCAGGACGGTCTGCCGCGACTCGAGCAGGTTGCGGGTGGCGTCCAAGCGCAGCCGTTCCAATTCGGGATTGATCGAGACCTCTTTGGCGATGTACAGGTTGCGCTGGGGAACAAATGCTTCGGGCTGGTAATAATCATAGTAACTGATGAAATAGCCGACCCGGTCCGAGGGGAAAAATCCCTTGAATTCCTGGAATAATTGGGCAGCCAGCGTTTTATTGGGAGAAAGGACCAGGGTAGGGACATCCAATGCCCGGATGATATGGGCCATGGCAAATGTTTTTCCGGAACCGGTTACGCCGAGCAGGACCTGCTTGGGGCAGCCCTCCTTGAATTTGCTGACAATCTCGTCCACCGCAGCCTTCTGGGCGGCGGTGATACGGTAGGGCGAAACCAGGTTGAACATGGAGTGTCCGCTCAGCCGGGCTCAGTAGCAATCGGGTGGTCGCCGTCAATAACCAGCGCATTTTTCAGGTATTTATTCAACACATTGATCTTGATTCTATCAATATCGGCCGGCAGCAAGGCGCGGTTGTTTTTCTTGAATATCAGGATCAGGTAAAATCGCTGTTCCCATTCGATGCGGGTGAAATAAACTTCGATTTGCCGCATACTGTTGATGAATTTACTGAGGATTTTTTTATCCCGGTTGTAGGCAATAATGAAAATTGTCTTGAGCAGCTCGTCCCGGCGCGGATTTTTTATGTTTTTGTAGTTGACGACAACTTGGGCCAAGTTCAGTTTCTCGGCCGCTTGCATGGTGTTGCAAACCAGTTTAATGATTTCAGCCATGACTTCAGAAGGGGTTTCCATGCGGTAAATTTCATCAAAATTAAAATAAATTTCTTTGATAATCAAGGGGTTGACCTTTTTCAGTTTGGCCGTTAGCTCAGCCAGAGAACTCATGTCACGGTCGCGCAGTCCCTCATCAAAATCCCGGACCTGGCTGTAGAGGCTTTTCAATATGTTTTTTATGGTTGAGAATATGGCGTTGATTGAAATGAATTCGGCCAGCGTGATCTTCAAATTCATGATGTTGACTTCAATTTTTTTCTGGTAGAGACGGGGAGGAATGACCGAAAGAATTTCAATGCCCCGATGGCTTTCCAGAAGGCCGATCAATTTGTTCAGGTTGGCTTTTTTGCTGGGCCAGGAAACGATGATCAATTTCAATTGCATCATGAATTCGGTTTTCTTCTCTACGCTCATGAAAACCTGGCTGATTTCAGTTGTTTTTAATTCCTGCATCAGGAAGGGGATAATGGCACGGGCGTAATGCTCATAGCCGCCGACGGATTTGATCTGCGAAAAAACCTCGTTAACGGACGTGCTGATTAATTTGGACAGTGAAACTTCGATGGATTTGATGGCGACCGGATTTAGAGGCTGGAGGTGGCTATCCACGATTTCAATTCGGTAGACCAGGAGCTTTTCCTTGGAAACGAAACTCTTGTGGTGCTTGATGATATGGCCGGGGACGATAAAGTCAAGGGTTTTCAAGAAGTTTTCAACCGAGAAATTCTCTTCCCAGCAAACGAAGGTGATACCAGTCAATTTCTCATCCAATGTTACGAAATTTTTTACTTTGATCTTCTTGTCGGCTTTGCCTTCCCGAACCATTTTTTGAAATTTGTAATTATCGATAATCAGCGCAGCCAGGTCAGTCAGTTTCCTTTCCTGCAAGTATTCTCGTGAACGGGAGGAAATGAATTTCAATGCTTCGCCGTTTTCGCCGATAAGATTTTCAATGTCCGCATCGCGGTACATTTTTTTTATGGCTTTGACTGTCTTGCTGTAAATGTCAAAACGGATGGTTTCATCTTCCAGGAGCAGGGTTTTTGAAAGGCTGCCTTGAGAGGCATCCTTGATAATATTCTGCAAATTGTTTTTTTCAGCTAAAAAACGCTTGTAATCCTTGGCGTTTTGGATGATGAATGAAAGGATGACAATGCCCAGCTTATGGATTTCATGATCAACGGAAAAACCCTTGACAAAAAAAACATTGCCGTGCTTCTGGTGAATGATGCCCAGGATGGAGTTGGCCATGCCGCTCCAATCCTCGGCCAAAACGCCCATGATCACGGGCAAGGGGAATTTTTTAACGCCAAGTTCTTCTAATTGAATGACTACTTTTTTTTTTGAATTTTCATATGCATGCAACAATTGCACCAGCAGGGCTTTTTGCTGGATTTGCGGAAAAATCTTTTGGGAAAGTTCGATGCGGGCCAGGTCGGCGAATATTTCTTCCTGCGGAATATGAAGCTTTTTGTTTCTTAAAATCGACTTGACATCATCCAATTCTTTCATTGGCCACGGCATTTTTTTAATTTATACCAGGCATTTAGATTTGTCAATAAATAATTGTGCATGGCGAGTTGGCAGAAAAAATTAATAAAATCAAATTCAGCTATTGATTTTAAATAAACTCTGAGTTAAAATAGCTAACTATGAGTAAAATAAATACTCGCGAGTTAAATTAATTTACTGGAGGTTAAATTGATTAGAAATAAAGAAGCGGCCATGCGTGATTTCATTTTAAACTGCAGCGAATCACTATTCACCATGCATGGCTATAAAAATACCTCCATGGATATGATCGCTGAAAAATGTGAAATTTCGAAACCGACCCTTTACAACTACTTCGCAAGTAAAAACTCCCTTTTTATGGGCCTATATGGAAGGTTTCAAAACGAAATCTCAAAAAAAAGCATGGAATTAATGAATCAGGATAAAAATAAGTACCAGATTATCGAGGAGATCATCGATTTGTCTCTTTCCCTGATTGAAGAAAAGCGAAATTTTTTGAGAATGATGGTCCGTGAACACCATGTGGCTATCCAGGAATGTGATAACATCGAAGAACATATCCAATTCGAATTGCGTAGAAGAGAGGAAGTTTCCCGTAGGCTGGGGGAATTTATGAAAGAAATCGTGCGACCCGAAGTGCTCCAGGAGTTCGGGATCGTCCTGGTAGGGACCACCCTGAGCAACCTGCTGGAAGGGGCATTCTGGGATTCGATCATCAGTGATCTCATCAGCCATGAGAAACGAAAAAAAATGATTATCAAGCTGTTAAAAAACGGCATTCTGGCATAGGAGGCGCCAATGAAAAAAATGTTTTTATTATTATTGCTGTTGGCCGTGAGCGGATTCAGTCAACCCGCTCCCTTGGATCTGACCGTCGACCAGGCGATCAAACTGGCCTTGGCCAACAATCCGGCCCAACGGATCAGCGCACTGGAGGTCAAGCAATACCGCTATCGCTTGCGGCAAAATTTCAACTTTTTACCTGAAGCTACACTGCAAGGCAGCAAGATACTCGATGAAAAATTGATGACCATCGAGATACCGCCATTTTATCCGGGTGCCGAACCAACCGAAGCTACGCTGCGCTTCCAGAAAAATTATGCCTTCAGTTTTCAGATTGTTCAGCCCGTATTCACGGGTGGAAAATTGATGTTCAATTACCAGAACGCCGCTCTGGACCTTAAGATTGCCAAGGAAAAAGAAAAAAATTCCCGGGCGGAGACAGTTCTGAACGTTCGAAAAATGTTCTACAATATTCAGATACTGCAAGAGCTGCTGAAAGCCCACCAGGAAGCTTTTTCACTGGCTGAAAGCAACTATGGCAACGTCAGAAAAAGTTTTGACCTGGGCATGGTATCGCAATACGATTTGCTGCGGGCGGAATTGGCTTTCAGCGCCACCAAGCCCGATGTCCTGCGTGTGGAAAACCTGTTGGAAACATCGGTTTTGGGCCTGAAATTGATGTTGGGAGTGCCATCCGCCCAGGAAGTCCGTCTGCAGGGGGAACTGGGCTATCGCCCGCTGCAGCTGGAATTGGTAAAATTGCTGCAAGATTCACGCCGAAACCGTTCGGAACTGCTGCAATTGCAGATGCAAAAGAAAAAAATTGCCAACCTGTTGAAAATCACCTGGGCCCAGTACATTCCGAATTTTTCCATTGTGGCCAGCTACAGCTACCAGTCCGATTTTTTCAAATTCAATTCCGGCAATTGGGATGACTATTTCAATATTTCCCTGGGAGTCAGTTTTCCCATTTTTACCGGCTTGAAACGGAGTGCCCAGATAGGCGAAATGAATGTATTGAAAAAGATCATGGACCTGAATATCAGGCAGTTGAACGATGCCACCCAATTGGAAGTTGAAAGTAAATACCGGAGTATCAATCAGGAATATGAAAATATCCAGCTGGGATTGAAAAACATGGAAAGCGCCAAGGAAGGAGTGCGCATCGCGGAACTAAATTATCATGAAGGCATGATCACCATCCTGGAGCTGAACTCATCCTATAATGAGTTGACCCGGGCCAAAGTCAATTATTTGCAGGCCCTATATAACTATAATATCGCTATCGCCGAAATTGAAAAACTCACGGGAGTCAATCTTAACGGAGGTCTTGAATGAAAAAAGTCTTATTCGCATTATTGGTTATGGTGGTTACGCTATCCTTTTGTTCGAAAAAAAATGAAGAAAGCGAACTGCAGCAGCAACCGCTGCTGGTCAAAGCTGAACTGCCGCAAAAAGGAACCTTGGCCATGTATTTGAATTACAAAGGGACGGTCAGTGCCTGGAAAACGGCCAACATCGCCCCCGATGTCTCCGGCCGCGTCGGGCGTATTCTGAAAAAACAGGGCGACCGCGTCAGCCAGGGTGAACTGCTGGCCGTACTGGACATGACTGCCCTGGAATTACAGCGGAAACAGGCCCGCGCCGCCGTGGCCGTGGCCCAAACCGCTTATCAGAACGCCAAACTGAACGCCGAGCGCATGAAAAAGATGCTGGAGAACAAGGCCATATCGTCGATGCAGTATGAAAATACCAAGCTGGCCCTCGATGCCGCGGACACGCAGCTGAAGAGCGCCCGGGCGACCCTCGACCTGGTGGACTACACGGTGAATAATGCTTACATGAAAGCGCCTTTCAGCGGCATTATCGCCGCCAAGAATATGGAAGAAGGCGACATGATCAATCCGATGATGGGCATGGGCCAGAGCCTGCTGACGCTGATGGACCTGTCCAGGGTCAAAATCGCCGTGGACGTTCCGGCCGAGGAGATCGAAAAGATCCAGATCGGTCAGAAATGCCTGGTCGAGATTTCCTCGCGCCCCGGCGAATCTTTCAGCGGCGAGGTCTATTCCAAGAACCTGGCCGCCGATCCGCTTTCCAAGACCTTCAAAGTGGAAATAAAAATGGAGAACCCGGAGATGAAAATCAAGGCCGGGGTTTATGCCGATATTTCCATCGAGTACGTGCGCAAGGAAAACGTATTCATGCTGCCCCTGACCGCCCTGCTGGCCGGCGACCGGGAAGTGATGGTCAATGAAAACGGTGTGGCGCGCAAGCGTGCCGTCACCGTGGGCCTGAAAAACAGCAGCCGCTTTGAAATGATCGCCGGCGTGCGCCCCGAAGAGCTGGTATTGACCGAAGGCAACTATGACCTGAAAGACGGCACTACCATCATCATGGCTGGAGACAAAAAATGAAGATCGTTGATTTTTCACTAAAAAAAAGGGTGACCATGTCCATGGTGGTCCTGGTCATTGTCATCCTGGGCATGATCTCTTTCACCAAGCTGGGGCTGGACATGTTGCCCGACCTGGATTACCCGGTCATCACCGTTATCACCACCTACGGCGGAGTTTCCTCGGAGGACATCGAGCAGAACATCACCCGGCCGGTTGAGCAGTGGATATCCACGGTCTCGGGCATCAAGAAACTGAATTCCATCTCCCTCGAGGGCCAGTCGGTGGTCATGGTCGAATTCGAGTGGGGGACCAATCTCGATTTCGCGGCCCAGGACGTGCGCGATACCATCGGCCTGTATGACCAGTTTCTGCCGAAGGGGGCGAATAAGCCATTCGTCATGAAGTTCAACTTTTCACAGATGCCGATCCTGGCCTACGGCATGACCGGCGGCGACATGAACCTGAGCAAGCTGCGCGATTATATCGACAACGAGGTGGCCACGCGGCTGGAACGTATCGAGGGTGTGGCATCAGCCGCTGTCTTTTCGCCCGAGGTCAATGAGGTACTGGTCAGCATCGACAAAGGCAAACTCGAGTCGCGAGGACTGAACATCGGCCAGGTGGAGATGGCCATCCAAACTTCCAACATCAACCTGCCCGCCGGCTACATGACCGAAAACCACCGCGAATTCCTGCTGCGCACCATGGGTGAGTTCAAGTCCCTGGCCGAGATCGACCACATCCTGGTCGGTATGAGCCGCAGCGGGGCTCCGATCTTCCTCAAGGATGTCGGTTCGGTCAAGGAATCCCCCAAGGAAACCCGACTCAAGCTGCGCATGAACGGCGAGCAGGGCATCATGATGATGGTCACCAAGAGCTCCGGCGCCAATTCGGTGCTGGTGGCCCGCCAGGTAAAAAAGATCCTGGCCGAAGTTGAGCCGACCCTCAAGGGCGGCGTCAAGTTCCATATGTGGCTCGACATGTCGCGCATCATTGAAATGATGTCGAGCAAGGCCACGAAGAACATCATGTTGGGCGGCATCCTGGCCATGCTGATCATTTTCCTGTTCCTGCGTAACATCAAGCCCACCGTGGCCATCGGCATCACCATCCCGTTGTCGATCGTGGTGGCCTTCATCGCATTCTACATGATGGGCTACACACTGAACTTGATCACCCTGGGGGGACTTGCCTTGGGGGTGGGCATGCTTGTCGATAATGCCGTGGTGGTCATCGAGAACATATACCGTCACTTGCAGGAGGGGATGAGTCCCACCGAGGCGGCGCGTAAGGGCACGAGTGAAGTGGGCATGGCCATCGCTGCCTCGACCCTGACCACGATTTCGGTCTTTTTCCCGATGATGTTCGCCACCGGCATCGCCGGCCGTATGGCGCAGAGCCTGGCCGTTTCGGTGATCATCGCCCTGCTGGCCTCGCTCTTCGTGGCCCTGACCATCGTGCCCATGCTGGCAGCCTGGATGTTCCGCGTACGCGTGAAGAAAGCCGTCACAAGCAACAGCGATATCGTCGCGCTGGGAGAAGACAACTTCACTCCGCTGCGCGACCGCTACGAAGGCATCCTGCGCAAGGCCCTGGCTAATAGGAAAAAAGTTCTCATCGGGATCATTGCCCTCTTTGTCCTGTCACTAGTCGGCGCCGCCTTTTTGGGCAAGGAGTTCATGCCCGCCACCGACAACTCTATGCTCTACCTGAAGCTATCCATGCCGGTCGGCACCAACATCGAGCAGACCGACCGCATTGTGAAATACCTGGAAAACCAATCGCTGAAGGACCCCAATGTCATCACCACCTTCGTCCAGGTCGGGACCAGCGAGATGAGCGCCAGCGACACGGCCCAGGGCACGGGCGCCGCCGGTTCCTACGAGGCGATCATCTATGCCTATCTCAAGCCCAGCAGCCAGCGTTCGGAAACCGACAAGCAGATACTGGAACGCTGGCGTAAGTCCTTCCCGACCTTGGAAAACAGCCAGATCACGTCCATCGACCTCGGTGCGTCCATGTTTGGCTCCTCGAGCAGCCCCATCGAGGTGGCCTGCTTCGGCCGCGATATGGGCCGGCTGGAGGGGATCGCCGAGAATATCCGGGCGAGCATCAACGACATCGAAGGCATCCGCGACGTGAAGATCACTCTCGAGAAGAGCAAACCCGAACTGCAGCTGCACATCAAGAAGGAGGAAGCTTCCAAGCTGGGACTGACCCCCTACGCCATTTCCAGCCAAGTCCAGACCTATACCATCGGCACAGTGGTTTCGCGCATGTTCGTCGAGGGCGAGGACCGCGATATCCGCGTGCAGTTGAACGAAAGTGACCGCGCCTCCCTGGAGGACCTGAAAAAACTTCCCATCAAAACTCCTACGGGAGCCAAGGTCTACCTCTCCGAGGTGGCCGAGTTCAAGGACCTGTTCGGACCGGTGCGCATCGACCGCGAAAACATGGTGCGCAAGGTCACGATCGGGGCCAACTTCGTCGGCAGTAACCTGGGCGCCATCGTTGCTCAGATCAAGAAAAAAATCCGCAATATCACCAGCCGTCTGCCCGAGGGCTATTTCGTCGAGATCGGCGGCCAGTACGAAAACATGACCGAGACCTTCACCACCCTGACATTCGCCCTGCTGATCGCTTTGGTGCTGGTCTTTGCCGTCATGGCCTCTTTGTACGAAAACCTGAAATTCCCATTTATTAACATGTTTGCCCTGCCGCTGGCATTCATCGGCGTGGTACTGATGCTGGCCGTCACCGGCAAGACCATCAACATGGGCTCGATTATGGGCTTCATCATCCTGGCCGGCATCGCCGTCAACAACGGCATTGTCATGGTCGATTACATCAACAAGCTCATCGACAGCGGCATGGAAAAATTGGCGGCCGTAATCAAAGGGGCGGCCACCCGCCTGCGTCCGATCCTGATCACTTCGCTGACAACCATGGGCGGCATGGTGCCGATGGCCCTGACCCACAAGGAGGGCGGCGAAATGAATTCGCCCATGGCCATAGCCATTATCGGCGGCCTGCTGGCATCGACCTTCATGACCCTGTTCTTCATTCCCATCCTTTATACCTATTTTGCCAAGATTAAGACTGGCAACAAGTAGATGATTCTTATGTAGGGGAGGGTCTTAGACCCTCCCGTTTTTTTCTTTTAAACAAAAACGGATTGATTGCTTGCGCCTCTCTTTGGAAGAGAGGGGTTGGGGTGAGTTGAAAAATCTTCAGAGGTTCATCGGATAAGTTTTGCAGTTGCCCTTCGGGGATTGTCTCACTATGATTTCATCAAGTCATGTAAACTGATGAAATCATCTAGTGAGACTATCTCGTGGGAGAATGAGGATACCCCCCGTCGGGACAGACAAATCTATCCCTCACCGGACGGTTCGGGATGATTTGAGATACCAACACTATGTTTTTGGCTATTTCGGTAAGCCGCTA
>JAFGSF010000011.1 GCA_016934745.1 Candidatus Aminicenantota bacterium
AACGGGGATATTTTCGATTACTTGCCCGTCTCGGACCGGGTCATGGGAATCGCGATCGCGGATTCTTCCGGCCACGGCCTGCCTTCCGCGCTGCTGGCGCGGGATGTGGTCACGGGGCTGCGCATGGGCGCGGACACTCTGCTGCCGCTGGCGGCACTGATCGAGCGCTTGAACAGGGTGATCCACCGGGCCGCCCTTGCCACCAAGTTCATTTCACTTTTTTACGGGGAACTGGCTGTTGACGGCAAGTTCAGCTACTGCAATGCGGGCCACAACTTGCCTCTGCTGCTTCGGGACAGCTCCTTTCTCACGCTGTCGAAACGGGGCATGGTGCTCGGTTTGTTGCCGGCTGCCCGCTACCAGAGCGCAAGCATAAATCTTTTACCCGGCGATCTTCTGCTTCTATATACGGACGGGGTGACCGAGCGTGAGAACGATGAGGGCGAGATGTTCGGGAACGAGCGATTGGAAGCCGTCCTGATGGAGCACCGGGCTGGCGAGGCCCATGAAATCGTCACCGCGGTGTTCCGAGCGGTCGACCTTTACGGTAGGGGAACTCCGGCGGCCGACGACATGACCGTGCTGGCTCTGCGGCGACTCTGACGGCCCGCTGCATCCACCAGAATGAACGGCTTCTTCCCTCCGCCGTTTGAACCGCGGCCGGGGTGTGTCCCCGGTCTATGGGCAGCCCCTGATAACCCTTCTTGACCATGTCCATGAATCAGCCCGCTTGACCGGATCTTGGAAGGAAAAAAATCGGCCGAACATTTTACTTTTCAGCGGCACATGATGGACCCGAATTGGCGATTGTCTGCTTCGATCCGGCTGATCCAGAAAATGCCGTTCGCCGATTGCTCTAGAAATTCACCCCCGCATGGGATTTTTAAGGGTCAACAGCCTTGCGGCATCGGTAACCGCCCCGATCTTGACCGCGTAGCTTGATTTCTTGGCGATGTCGTCGTCGGTTAAAATATGGTAATCGATCAGTCCATCAGACTGATGGCCGGTTCGGGAGTAATTGATTTCGGCCAGGCATAAACTCCATCCCTCAAGCCAGAGTCTGAATTCCTGCAATTGTTCATCCGACCCACGAAAATGGATCAACAAATCAATGTCGCTTCCCGGCCCGGCCGTGGCGTTTTTTGTACTGCCGAATAAATACATGGCTTTCACCCCGAAACGATTGCCGTCGACGAGGCTGGCTATTTTTTCGGCCATGTGCAAACGCCAATGCCAATGATCCTCAACAACAACTTCGGCAGGTTCCTTTCTTTCTTTGATCTGGTCGGCAGCATTAGCCGGCAAGGCCAAAAAGCCAACTGCCTCGTTGACATCGGCATTCATCAGGATGCGCAGTATTTTCCCGGATGTTGTTTTGGGCACGTCAATAACGTGAACGGCGTTGGCCAAATGGGCGAATTCAGGCAACATGGCGGCAAGATGATTGGCAGATGTGAGCAAGAACGATTCATTTAAAATTATTCCTTCATCATCAGGATACAATGGCAGGTATCGAATGGAAGATTCGACCAGATCTTGAAAAAAATGTGTTCCGAAAGACAGTTCTGGGATATAGTTGCCCTTTTTACGGGCGATTTCAATCAAGGCAGCCGTGTTATTGAAATCCGAATATGTGACCGGTACGCCCAGTTTAATATCACCGCGGCTTCCCCAGCGGCCTGGCCCCATCAAGACAAATTGGCGCTTGGGCAACAAGCTGTTCAATCGGCCAACTACGCGGCCAACGTCCATGATGTCTTCAATTTTTTCCAACTGGCTGTAGTAATCGGGATCGACATAAACAATATGGGTGATATCGGGAATCTTGCCATTGGAAATGTAGCGATTGGCTGAAAAAACAATTCGTTCCTTGGGAATATCCTGGGGGATTTGACTAGCAAAGTTTCCCTCGGTAGAACTCTGCGGCCGGCATTGCAAAAGGTAGAAGTTCTTTCCATCGGAAGCGAATTCGATATCCACGGGTGTACCCATTTTCTCCTGGAGGATCTTCAAAATGGTTTGCAGTTGTTTTGAAAAATTGGTGCGTGAGAGCAGGCCTTCAAAAGAAACCAAGAGATTCCCTTTCTCAAAATCCATGTTTATAGTGCTGGGAGGATGAATATGGCCATCTTCATATACCGACACAATCTGTTTAATATTGGGGTATTCACTGCCGAATTCTTTCAACAATGCCTGGATTTCGACGGTTTCGAATGTGCAGGTTTGCAAATTGATCACATCGATTTTTTGCGGCGAATAGCGCAGCGTCTCTTCTGCGGTAACGTTCACCCGCAAATTCGGGATGCCGGGAGAAATCAATATCGGATAGTCATTGCTCACCCGGTCGACTGCCCGCGTTCCCAATCCGGGAACAATGCGTGCCAAACCGTCTTCCCTTTTGATTCGCGATGACCAGCGAAATTCATTGTTGCTAAAGGCAACGCCGGCGAAGGCCGGGAAGAAATAACGGCCGACTTTCTGTCCGACCACCTCTTGGATCATGATGCCCATTTCTTCATGGAAATCCAAGAGCCCCCTTTCCACGCGATATTCGATCGGATCGGGGCCGAAGATCGACGCGTAGACTTCGGCAATGGCATCGGTCAAGGCTTCCAGTTTTTCGCTCTTGCTGCCCTGATTGGCCAGGAAAAGGCTTTTGTATTTTCCGGAAAAAGCCGTTCCCATTCGGTCTTCAAGGAGACTTGAACTGCGCACGATCAGCGGCTTGTCACCCAGGTCATCGAGGGCGACCGATAGCCCCTTGATAATCTCCGGCGGGAAATGGGAGTTCTTTAAAAGTTGGACTACATTCTGGTACTCAAGACGGATTTGATCTATTTCTTTGTATTTTTGTTCTACTACTTCTTCCAGATTATTGTAATCGAGAAAGTGTTGCGTGGTATCAGAGGAAATATACCAGGTTTTTGGGAACTTCAAGTCGGCCAAAAGGTCGGAATGTTCACCCGGTTTGTTTAATATTTGCTGGGCCAGGAATAAGCCGGCGCTTTTACCGCCTAAACGTCCATAGCCGTTGAGTGGATAGATGATTTTCTGAATCAAGTCATAAAAATGGCTGACTTCAATATGATTTTTGGCGACATTGATAAACTCCAATTGGTCCGAAAAAAAACGGCGGATCAAAGATACGCAAAGCCCTTTTTCCGTGGGCGGTGACAAATCGTAATTTCCGCCGGTAATGTAGTGAAACTGGGTAATGACATTGATGATCTCGGAAAGGGGCATATCGATGTTGTTGATGGTGCGAATCAAAAAACTGGCCTTTTCCTCCTGGATCCATTTTTGCAGTCGGGCCAGTATTTCTTGATCGGTAAGGTATTGGGCGGCAATTTTAAAAGTCTGGTCTCCCAGGGCCAGCGTTTCCAGGTGAGATTTCTTCTGACTGGGGCGATTGATCTCATCGGCTATTTCGGCAAAACGGGTATCCTGATCTTTGCTCAGGGTATTGAGAAGTTCCTTGGCTTCCCTGACTCCGTTCCAGAACAGGAAATAGATCATTTTTCGGCCCAGGTGGACGTAAAGATTCACATCGGTTTGCCGCAAGAGATCAATGACAACCATCCACTCTTTTTTATTTTTTTCCTTCAGATCCTTCTGTGCCGTTTTCCATTCTTGGGAAACTTGTTCCAATTTCAAATGCAAAATAGTCCGGCCGATGCGTTCGGCAATGGTGTCAAGTAATTTCTGTTCATCCTTTAAAAAATAGCTGTTATCCGCTTTGGGTACATCCTTGGAATAAGATACTTCGATGGTGCCGACAATCTTGTCATCGACTTTGATGATGGCGGTCTGAACGCGTGGCGAAGGAATGAAGTCGGGGCTTCGATAGGTCAATTTATCATAAATGATCTGGGTTTGGCATAATTCCGGAAATTGATATCCTGCGGGAATGGATTGAATGATGTGCTTAAACGTTTCTGCCAGGGTTGCCTGTGAGGCTTTACTGAGAATTTCTTCTATTTGGTAGAGACAGTTCAATTCCTTAGCCCTTTCCCGCATGTCATGCAATAATTTGTCAATGGCACTTTGCGGGGGGCTTGTTTTACTTTTTTCCATTTTCACCCCTAACCCAGCAACGCTGGATAAGAGCCTTAACCGCAAAATCAAAATTTGCCCTATAAAATCATCAAATTTTAGAATTTGCTATAAGGCACCATGAAAACGGGGGATGCCGAAACATCCCCCGTTGAGTTTTTTGCTGCTTATACCCAGCCGCGCCATTTGCAGGCTTCGGCCACGCGTGAAACCGCAATCATGTAAGCGGCGTCGCGCATGTAGATTTTTTTTTGTTTTGCCAAGGCATTGACTGCGTGGAAGGCCGAGGTCATGATGTTGTCCAGTTTGCTTAATACTTCTTCCTTGGTCCAGAAGTAGTTCATGTTGCATTGAACCTGTTCAAAATAGCTGCAGGTGACGCCGCCGGCATTGGCCAGGAAATCGGGAATCATGAAAATGTTTTTCTTGATCAGTACCTGGTCGGCCTCGGGGGTCGTCGGACCATTGGCGCCTTCGACAATTATTTTAACTTGCGGGGATATTTTTTCCACGGTAGTGGCGTTGATCTGATTTTCCAAAGCGGCCGGAACCAGAATATCGACTTCCTGCCGGATCCAGGCTTCGGCGTCGGCGATTTCATAGTCCAAGCTTTTCGCTTTGACCTTATCGATGCCACCGAATTTGTCGGTGATGCCGAGTAATTCATCCAGGTTGATGCCACTTTTCTTGATGACGGTATACGATTTGTTTTCCTTCTGATCCCAGTAGGAAACGCACACGGCTTTGCCGCCGTATTCCTGGTACAATTTTACGGCATATTGCGACACATTTCCGAATCCCTGGAATGCGGCGCTGGTTTTCTTGATGTCGATATCCATTTCGTTCAGGGCTTCCCGGAGGGTGTAAATGGCCCCGAACCCTGTAGCTTCGGTGCGGCCGAGGGAGCCGCCCATGCCGACCGGCTTGCCGGTAATGAATCCGGGATATTTGCCTCCGGATATTTTTTCATACTCATCCATCATCCAGATCATGTGCTGGGCGTTGGTCATGACGTCGGGAGCGGGCACATCCTGCAGGGGGCCGACGTTTCTGACGACCTGCCTGACCCAACCGCGGCAGATCTGCTCCTGCTCTTTCATGGACAGGTTGTGCGGATCGCAAATAACGCCACCCTTGCCGCCGCCCAAGGGGATGTCAACGACCGCGCATTTCCAGGTCATCCAAGTGGCCAAGGCTTTTACCGTGTCGATGGTTTCTTGGGGGTGGAAACGGATGCCGCCCTTGCAGGGGCCGCGGGAATCGTTGTGCTGGACGCGAAAGCCTTGAAAGACCTTTACGGTTCCGTCATCCATTTTGACCGGGATGGCGAAATGATATTCTCTTAAAGGGTTCCTCAGTAAATCTCTGGTTGCCTGGTCCAGATCCAATTTCTCGGCAACGTTATCGAATTGTTGCTGAGCCATTTTAAAGGCGTTGAATGATTTATCAGCCATAGCATTACCTCCTTGTTGATATTGACTTTGGCTAAGCCGTATTTTACCACGATTGGTTTGTTATTGTAAATAGTTTAACTTGTAACAATTCAAATAAAATTAATTTTTATTTCCAATATCAAATGTGAAATTGCCCTTTTTGATATCGACGTTCACTTTTGAATTGGACGGCAGGCTGCCGTCGAGAATCATCATGGCCAGTTTGTCCTGGATCTCGTGCTGAATAACGCGGCGTAGCGGTCGGGCGCCCAGCGATGGATGGAAGCCGGTCTCGGCCAGTTTGGCCAGGGCAGGGTCGGAAATGGTCATGGCAATTTTTTGACCGCCGAGCAGTTTGCGCAGCTGCTCGATTTGCAAGGCGGCGATTTTGATTATGTCTTCGGAGGTCAGTGGCTTGAAGGTGATAATTTCATCGATGCGGTTCAAAAATTCTGGCTTGAAATATTTGTAAAGCAATTCGTGCACCTTGCTTTTGATCTCCTGGTAATCGTTCTGTTCCTGAATGATTTCCGAACCCAGGTTCGACGTCATGATGATAATGGTATTGTTGAAATTGATGGTTTTGCCCTTGGCATCGGTTAACCGGCCGTCCTCCAGGATCTGCAGCAACAGGTTAAAGACATCGGTATGGGCTTTTTCAATTTCATCGAGCAAAATCAGTGCATAGGGTTTTCTTTTTATGGCTTCGGTCAATTGGCCGCCCTCATCATAGCCGATATAGCCTGGTGGGGCGCCGATCAGCTTGGCCACCGAATGTTTTTCCATGTATTCGGACATATCGATGCGCACCATGGCTTTTTCACTGTTAAAAATGAATTCGCTCAAGGCTTTGGCCAGTTCGGTTTTGCCTACACCGGTCGGTCCTAAAAAGATGAAGGAACCGATTGGGCGATGCGGATCCTGCAGTCCGGCCTTGGCGCGGCGCAAAATACGCGAAACAGCGTTCAACGCCTCGTCCTGCCCGACCACACGTTGTTTAAGGATTTCTTCCATATGAACCAGTTTTTCTCTTTCACCGCCGAGCAATTTACTGACTGGGATGCCGGTCCATTTGGAAACGACTTCGGCGATATCCTCCTCGCTGATTTCTTCGGTTAATATTTTTTTTTCTTTCTGCAGGTCGACGAGTTTTGCCTGCACGTTTTCGCTTTCTTTTTTGATTTCCGGCAGTTTGCCGTACTGGATCTGCGAAGCCAGTTCATAGTCGTTGCGTCTTTCGGCGTCCTGCTGCTGCAGGCGCAGTTTGTCAGTTTCTTCTTTCAGGTCGCGCAGTCTGTGAATTAAATCTTTTTCCTTCTGCCAATGAGACTTGATCTGGTCGCGCTGGATTTTCATTCCCTCCAGGTCGGCCAGCAGGATTTTCAGCTTGGCCCTGGCATCGGTGCTGCCCTCTTTTTTCAAAGCCTGGCGCTCGATTTCCAATTGCATGATTTTTCTTTCGAGTTCATCCAGTTCCTCGGGCTGGGAATCCATCTCAATGCGCAGCTTGGATGAGGCTTCGTCGATCAGGTCGATGGCTTTATCGGGCAGAAACCGGTCGCTGATATAACGGTTGGACAGGGTCGCCGCGGCAATCAAGGCGGCATCGGTGATTTTTACTCCGTGGTGAATCTCGTATTTTTCTTTCAGCCCCCTGAGGATGGAAATAGTCTCTTCCACGGTCGGTTCTTTTACTAGAACGGGTTGAAATCTCCTTTCCAAGGCCGGATCCTTTTCGATATACTTTTTATATTCGTTCAGGGTGGTGGCGCCAATGGCCCTAAGTTCTCCCCGTGCCAGGGCCGGCTTGAGCATATTGGAGGCATCCACCGATCCCTCGGCTGCGCCGGCGCCGACAATGGTGTGAAGCTCGTCGACAAACAGGATGAATTTGCCGTCAGCTTCGGTTACTTCCTTGATTACGGCTTTCAGGCGGTCCTCGAATTCGCCGCGATACTTGGCCCCGGCCAGGAGCGAGCCGATGTCCAGGGTGATTATTTTTTTATCCTTGAGCATTTCCGGGACGTCTCCCTGAACAATGCGTAGGGCCATCCCCTCGGCGATGGCGGTTTTGCCGACTCCGGCTTCACCGAGCAGCAGAGGGTTGTTTTTGGTGCGGCGTACCAGCACTTGCATGACGCGGCGGATTTCATCGTCGCGGCCGATGACTGGATCCAGTTTTCCATCATGAGCTAGTTGCACCAGGTCACGGCCATAGCGCTTCAACGCTTGAAATTTTTCTTCTGGATTGGGATCGGTAATGGTCTGGTTGCCGCGTATTTCCATCAAGGCTTTCAAAAAAACATCTTTGTTGACTCCGAAGCGGCTAAAGATCTTTGCGGTTGTTTCATTAATGTCAATAATGGCCAGGAACAAATGCTCGCTGGAGACATATTCGTCGTGGAACTGACCGGCGATAACGGATGCCTGTGAAATGATTTTTTTTAAACTTTTGTTTAAATAGGGTTCAGCACCGTGTACTTTGGGCAAGGAATTCAACTCTTCTTTCAATGCCACAATCAAGGGCGGAATATCGGCGCCGATTTTTTTTATGGTTTCGCTGACGATGCTTTCCGGGTTTGCAATGATACTATGAGCCAGATGTGCCGGTGTGATGTCCTGATTGCCCAGGCTCATGGCCAATTGCACGCTGTCCTGAATGGCTTGATTGGCCTTTAAAGTGAACTGCTCGTTGTTCATGGTTTCCTCCCTGCGGCCTTTATTATAATACACTTTTTTTGTTTGAAAAACGGGGTATTGGCGGATGATTTTTTTGACAAAAACATCGCGGCGTAATACCATGGACTGTATTTACAAAACAGGAGGACATATGAAACGAAAAGGTGCGATGGGTTTGACATTGTTTCTATTATTCGTAACATCGATTTTGGCAGGCACTCTGGCGGGAATCATACTCCCGGACAATCTGAAAATTGATGACCAAACCTTGGTGCTTAACGGCATGGCTCTGCGAAAAAAAGTCATTTTTAAAGTGTATGTGGCCGGACTTTATCTGCCGGCCAAGGAAAAAAACAGTGAAACCATCCTGGCGGCAGACAAAACCCGCTGTACGGTCATGCATTTTGTACGCAGCGTGGATGCCGGAAAAATTTCCGAAGCCTGGTTTGAAGGTTTGCAGGCCAATACTCCCAAATATTCTCCTGAATTAAAAAATCAATTCGATGTTCTGGCGACCCTGATGGAAGATGTAAAGGAAGGTGACAAGCTGGTTTTTACCTATCGCCCGGGCAAGGGAACCGAAGTGAAGGTCAAGGGAGTCATCAAGCAGACCCTAGGCGACAAGGCTTTCGCAGATGCCCTTTTTGCCTGCTGGATCGGCAAAAAGCCGGGCCCCGGAGAAAGTTTTAAAAACGGATTGCTGGGACTGTAAAGCGGGCGCCAGCGGATCATTATCGTGAAGGTCGAGATTCAGGAAAAGCGTTCACTATATTCGGGCGATAAAAAATATTCTTTCTTTAGCTCAAAGAAACTTATTCCTCTATTACTGGTGATGGCCGGTCTGTGTGCCAGTCACTTGTTGAACCTGTACTTCCAATGGGCGCTCATTCGCCGTGATTTGGCCCAAAAACCTGTATTCCAGTCTCCTGAGTACACATTCCTCGATTTTGCTCCGTTCCACAGGCGGGAGATCGAAGCGGCCCGCCGCTTGCCAAACGCTGCTCCGGCAGGCAGGATTTTTTCCTATTTTGACCTGATTCATCCCGCGGTCTTCATGGTATGGAATAATGGCAGTGACGGAGATTTTTTCGACCTGGGGCCCGTGCTGGCCGCATTCCCCACGGGCGCCAGCCGCGTTACTTTTTCCCCGGGCTCTGTTTTCCTGATGCGCCATGAAAAAGAAATGGTAGCCAGGAACTTTGGTGGTTCGATACTCGGCAGCGGCTGGGCCCGATTTTTAAATGCAAAAAATGTCGCCCTGAAAAAAGGTGGCGGGCGGCTGTCCGGGTCTTTCATCGAAAAACCGGCGCATGGATCGCTTTCAATCAGAATTCCCTACCTTGCTTATTTTTATATTCCGCTGGCGGTAATCATTGTTATGATCATCATTTCCGGGGCGGCGATGGCGGCGGCTTTTTTCTATTATGCCGTGATGTTCTTTTTGTTCGATTTTCAAAAATTATTTGTTACGGTTCCCCTGGCCTGGCTGTTCAACGCCCTGGGCATCGACCTCCCCGATCTCTGGGTAAATGTGCTTGCCGTGACCGTAGCGTTGCTTTTTCTGGCTGCTTCTGTTTTCGGTCTTTGGCGCTGGAAGGAGCGGGACATGCCGTCCAACAGCAAGTGGATTGTTTGCTTTTTTATCTTGCTGCCGTTTTTTCTCTTTTTTTAGGCGGCCGGCTGCACAGAACTATTTATTTTTCGCTCTCAGGAAATCCGTGACCTGCTTGACCTGCTGCAGCTTGTTGAAGGGAGCGACCAAAATTCCATTTTCAGTATCGATCACGGCAACATTTTCCAGACCGATTACGGCTACGGGCTTTTTTTCGCATGAAAAGATCAGCGAATTCCGGGCATCGACAGCCAGGGCCGTGCCGCGGCATACATTGCCCCGATTGTCTTTTTCGTTCATTTCGTAAACCGATGACCATGATCCGACATCGTTCCATGAAAACTCCGACTTGAACATGACCGTTTCCCGAAGTTTTTCCATCAGGGCGTAATCGATTGATTCGGGCTTGATTTTCCTGTAAATCTTGGCGAATAATTCTGGATTTTTATATGATTTGTCGAGTTTTTTGTATTGGTTGCCATAATATGGGGCATACTGCGCGAGAAATTCCTTAAAAAATGATAATTTATACACAAACATTCCTGAATTCCAGTAAAAACTCCCGTTTTTCAGGTATTTTATCGCAGTTTTCCTGTCTGGTTTTTCTTTGAATTGCCTGATCTGAAAAAATTGCTGTTTAAATTCGGAAATGCTCCCAGCTTTTGCGAAATGGATATAACCGTACCCCGTGTGCGGCTCGCTGGGTTTGATGCCGGCCGTGACTACGCAACGGTTGTCCGCGTACTGCAGGGCGGATTTCAACTGCCTGGCAAAAACCTTTTCGTCGGCGATATGGTGATCGGCCGGTACAACCAACAAATTGGCCTGGGGATTGATGCGTGAGAGAAAAATGTTGGCCTGGATCAAGGCGGGTGCCGTGTTGCGTGCCGCTGGCTCGGCTATGAAATTGCGGTGGGCGAATTTAGGCAGGCAGGCGCGGACCGCCGGAAAGTATTTCTTATCCGCAATCACATATATGTTTTCCGCCGCGATGAACTTGTGCAAGCGACGGTAAGTCTGGGTGATTAGTGGCTGCTTGCCGACTACCGATAGGAACTGCTTGGGCATGGCGGCCGTGCTCCAGGGCCAGAAGCGGGTTCCCTGGCCACCAGCCATGATCAAGGCAAAATGGTTCTTCTTCATGTTTTTAAATTATCATATTCCGGCCTTGAAAACAATTGCAGCATCCCAGGCAATATTCCATTTGCTTATTTGCATTCTCCATGATAATAATGAACGAAAAATAGACAATCAACAGACAGGGAGGTCACGTGGCACTGAAAATAAGTAAACCAACTCTAGTCAAGGCTGCCGGCAACAAGGAAAAAATCATCGAAGAATATTTCGGATTGGTGAACTCCCGGACAGCGAATATCAGCATGGCCATTATGCGCAGCCCTTCGGGCTGGATCGAGCCGGGACAGAAACCTGATTTTGATGAATACACGGTTGTTTTAAAAGGCACGCTGCACGTGAAAACGCAGAGCGCGGAATTTATTGTCAAGTCCGGAGAAGCGATTTCAGTCGCCCGCCATGAATGGGTGCAATACAGTACTCCGGGTCCGGAAGGGGCTGAATATGTGGCGGTTTGCCTGCCGGCCTTCTCCCCGGCGACGGTTCACCGGGATGGCTGATCCAGATTTCTCTGTTTAAAATTTCATTTTCAGCTAACTTGCTTAAAATGGGAAGCGAGTATTTTCAATATTTTCGAATAGAGAGATTGATTGGCCACTAGGACCGAACTGGTTTGTACTTTCAATTCCTTGCCTTGAAAATCGCTGCTCCTGCCGCCGGCTTCATCGATGATCAGTTTGCCGGCCATGAAGTCCCAAGGCAGTAAGTGGGCTTCCCAGAAAAAATCGTAGCGGCCGCAGGCCGTATAGGCCAAGTCGAGCGCGGCCGAACCGCAGCGACGCATATCCTGGCAGCGTAAAAGCAGGTTACGAAAGGTGCTTGCATATGCTTCTGAAAATTGGGGTGCCTTGAAGGGGAAACCGGTCGCCCCAAGGGCTGAGCGCAGTGTTTTTTTTCTGCTGACTGCAATGCGGCGATTATTTAAAAATGCCCCCTGCCCCTTAATGGCGTGAAAGCGTTCTTCGGATAAGGGATCGTATATCAATCCGAGTACAACCTTGCCATTGATCATGAGGGCCATGGATATGGCGAAGTGGGGGATGCCTTGAATGAAATTGGTTGTTCCGTCCAGAGGGTCGATCACCCAGAGGGTTTTACTTTTTCGCTGCGTATAGCCGCCTTCTTCGCCAAGCACTTGATGATGGGGGAATTCGTTTAAAATAATTCTTTTTATTATGGCTTCTGCTTCTCGATCGACACGGGTTACAAAATCATTTTTCCCCTTGGCCTGAATGTCGGAATCCTGAAGGTTCTGAAAATTGCTGCCGATCATATCTCCGGCCTCTTGGACCGCCTGCAAAGCGATTTTCAGTGATGGCTCCAATATATCGATTTTTAGCATAATGCCAAAGTAACAGATTGCCTCGCGGATTTCAATTTGCAGATCCGGCTCAATATAATATAATGCTTGCATGCCCAGAAAAATCGCCATTGTGGTCCAGCGCTACGGTCTGGAGATCAATGGCGGCGCCGAATACCATGCACGCCTGATTGCCGAAAGACTGAGCCAATTTTTCGCCATCGAAGTTTTTACCACCACGGCTTATGATTATGTCACCTGGGACCATTATTATGAAAAACAGCAGGAAACATTGAACGGCGTGCTGGTAAACCGTTTTCAGGTCACTAAGCCCAGGGATCCGCAAATTTTCGGACAGATTCAAAACACTGTTTTTCATGAAGAGCATTCTTTGGCCGATGAATTACGATGGCTGGAAGAAGAAGGGCCCGTGGTGCCCGAATTAATTTATGCTTTGGAAAAGCGTGAGCAAGATTTTGCCTATTTCATTTTTTTTTCCTACCGCTATTACCATTCTTATTGGGGGATAAAACGGTTCGCCCATAAAACCATACTGGTGCCGACTGCCGAGCACGACCAGGTGATTTATCTGAATTTGTTCAAGGATTTTTTTAGCAGGCCGGCGACGATTATCTACAATTCTCTTGAAGAAAAGGAGCTGATCAACCGGATTTCCGGCCACACGGCCGTGAGTGGAGATATCGTCGGCATTGGTTCCGAGATACCCGATCAATTCTGCCCGGGCGAAACCTTGGTAAAGTTGGGGATCCATGGCAATTATTGCCTATATATCGGACGCCTGGATGAAAACAAAGGAATCCCGGCACTATTCAGATTTTTTCAAAGACTGCTGGTGGAAGAGAATATTGATTTGAAGCTGCTGCTAGTCGGCAAAGCGTATGTGCCTATCCCGGAACATCCTGCCATCATCCATGTCGGCTTTCAGGGGAACAAGGAAAAATTCGACCTCCTGCAGGGGGCGAAATTCCTGATCATGCCTTCGCAGTATGAATCGCTTTCCATGGTCACACTGGAAGCCTGGGCGGTAGGCAAGCCGGTCCTGGTCAATGGCCGGACCGAAGTGCTACGCGGACAATGTCAACGCAGCAATGGAGGGTTGTGGTATCGCAACTACGATGAATTCAGGGAGGCTTTTCTGCTCATGCAGGAGGATGCCGTGTTGCGAGCGCAACTGGGACAAAACGGCAGAAAATATTTTTACGATCATTATGCCTGGAGTAAAATAGATGAAAAATATTTAAAGATTATTGCCGACTTGGATTCCAGGCCGGAGAAAGACTGAAAGAGAAACCATTTATTCCAATTGATACTTTTTTATTTTAGCAATCAGATTTACCCTGGATATACCCAATATTTTTGCGGCCTTGCTTTTATTCCCCTTGGTGTACAGGAAGACCTTTCTGATTTGTTCTTTTTCCATTTCGCTTAAAGTTTTTAATTTGACATCCGAATCCAACTCTTCTTTTAAGGAGGAATTTTCCAGAAAATAATGAGGCAAGGACTTTTTATTCAGTTCGGAAGCGGTTTCAATGATCACGGCGCTGTTGATGACATTCATCAATTCACGGATATTTCCCGGATAATCATATTGGTTCAGCATGCGCATGGCCGGGTCCGATATTTTTTGGATGTTTTTTTGATTTTGTTCGTTGAATTTTGTTAAAAAATGCTGGCATAAAAGCGGAATATCCCCTTTTCTTTCTCTCAGGGGAAAAAGATAAACAGAACTCATGTTCAATCGGTAAAATAGATCTTTGCGAAAGTTTCCTTTTTTCATTTCCACCAGTAAATCCTTATTGGTGGCAGCAATAATACGCACATCGACTTTCTGGTGTTTGGTTGAACCCAACCTGAAAAACTCCCCTTCCTGAAGGACACGCAGTAATTTTACTTGAATGGGAAGGGCCAGTTCGCCGATTTCATCCAGAAAAAGAGTTCCGTGGTCTGCTTCCTCTAGAAACCCTTTTTTGGCGTCGGTGGCCCCGGTGAAAGCGCCTTTATTGTGACCGAAAAATTCAGAAGAGAAAAGTTCATTGGCAAAAGTTCCCGCATTCACGGCAACAAAACTTTCATTACGGCGCTTGCTGATGCGATGGATGGCTTTGGCGATGAGTTCCTTGCCGCTGCCGCTTTCACCCCAAATCAGGATGCTGTTGTCGGACTGGGCAATTTTTTCCACCATGTGAAACATTTTTATCATGTCTTCATTTTGGGTAATGATATCGGCGAAAGCTTCCTTGAATTTTAAATTTTCAATGGAGACGGATGTTTCCGCCGTCACATCTCTTCTGGTTTTCCGGTTTTCTAAAATTGTAGAAATGATTGTAAGCAATTGCTTGTTATCGACCGGTTTGGTCAAATAATCAAAAGCACCCAGTTTCATTGCCGAAACTGCAAGCTCGACATCTTCCACACCGGTCAGCACGATGGTTTCAATGTCAATGTTCTTTTCCCTGATGTGCTTTAAAATTTCCAGACCGCTGACGTCAGGCATATCCATATCTAGCAGCAGGAGATCGTAATTATTGTTTTTTAATTCCTGAAAAGCTTTGGAGCTGTTTACCAGGGTGGTTACCTGGTAGATACCGGTTTGCAACAGCATGATGTTCAGGTAATTCAAAACGGCCTGATCATCATCAATGGCCAAAATTTTTTTCATTTGCCTTCCTTGCTTTTTACCGGGATGAAGATTGAAAAGGTTGTACCGGATCCCAATTTGCTATGTACTTCAATTCGGCCCCGATGTTCTTTGATGATTCCATACGCAATGGAAAGGCCGAGTCCAGTGCCCCCCTGATGTCTTTTGGTAGTAAAAAATGGGTCAAAAATCTGTTTCATTGTTTTTTCATCAATTCCTTTGCCATCATCGGCAATTTTCAACAGAATTTCTCTTTCCTTCTCCAGAAAGGACGTTGCGATTAGCAGGTTGCCCATTTTTTTCACAATGGCCTGGGAAGCATTGATCAAAATATTGACCACGACCTGTTCAAGTCGTTGGGCATTACCCTTGATTTTGGGCAAACGTTCATCCAAACTGAGCTTGACCTTTGCTTTTCTGCCGATTTGATTGGAGACGAGTCGCAGGCAGCTTTGAATAATCTCGTTCAGGTCGACGTCATCGACTAATACGCCATCGTCCCTTTTGGCAAATTTACGCAGACCATCGACGATGGTCTTGATCCGGTTGGTTCCTTGGGCCATATCTTCCAACAAAATCAGAATGTTGCTTTTAAACACATCATAATTGAGGCGGGCGATTTGTAAATTTTTTTCCTTCTGGTGATATTGGTCAAGTATCGGCAATATATCTTCCATGGCTTCCTGGATGATCGAAACATTGCCCCGTATGAACGTGTTGGGGTTATTGATTTCATGAGCGACACCTGAAACCAGTTGACCCAAAGAAGCCAATTTGTCGGTCTGCAACAACTGCATTTCCATGTTTTTTTGTTTGGTAATCAGCCGTGAGAATTCCAGCACGCCCTCCACTTCGGCTTGTTCATTGAAGATCGGATAGGCTTGAAGCAAATAATAATCATCGCCGTATTTCTGCTCGAGGGTGATTGCTTTTTTTTGCTGAAATACCATCGCCCCAGGGCATTCTGGGCAGGCCTGCTTCAAATTAAAAATCTTGTTGAAGCACTTGCCGCGGTGCGCGCCTTCCTTGCGATTGGCCATCTTGATGTTAAAATCGCTGTCAATCATGATGACTTGATCGGTAATGGCATCAAAAAGTGTTTGCAGCTTGTTTTTACTTTCTTTTATTTTTTCAGTTAAGGATAAAAGTTCTTTATTTTTGTCGACTAGAAGGTCTTTCTGGTTTTCCAGGTCCGCGGTTCTTTTTTTAACAATTTTTTCAAGATTTTCATTCTGTTCTATCAATTTTTGCTCGAGTTCCTTGCGCAAGCGAATATCTTTGTATACCGCTTCGATACAGCGTTTGCCATCCACCTCCACATAAATGAACGAACCGATAACCGAACATTCACAGCCATCGGCATCCAGCAGGGTCATTTCGACGCCTTCCATATGCCCTTTTTCCTTTAAATTTTTGAAGATATAGGGGCGAATACTGGAAATATTGGCATACAATTTATTTTTGACGAAATTTAATTTTACCGAACCATCTTCCGGGTAATGGAGAATGCGATAAAAAGCCCGGTTGGCCTTGATGATGTCGCCATTCAATTTTGAGATGACGATCCCGTCCGGAGCATTTTCAAAAAGATCTTCAAAGCGTTGTTTTGATTTTTCTAATTCCTTGGTTTTGGCTTTCACCAATTCTTTCAAGTTGCCGACATATTTCTTCAATTCCGCTTGAAGTTCATGCTTTTCAATGGCCTTGGAAATCATGCGGCTTATTTCCTTGATCAGTTTTTTTTCTTCTTCAAGGAATTCGGCTTTATGCAAATAGCCGATTTTTACAAGTCCGCGGGGTTTTCCGTTGACTACAATATCGGCCTGTAAAGATGCTTTTACTTTTTCGCAGGGGTATTTTTTATTTGAAAATTGCTCTTTTTCGAGAATGATCACCGAACAGGCTTTTTCCGGATATTGAAAACCCTTGACCAGATATGCCGTTGAATTTTCCAGGATCTGGGTCAAACTCTTTCCGGATTCGATTTGCGAACTGATATTGTATAGGCATTCAAGTTCCTTAATTCTTTCTTTTAAATCATATTCAAGCTTTTTGGCGCATTCAATACATTCTTTACGTTGAATTATGTGTTTCAACTTAGTACCCTTAAAACGTAGTGAATGTATTATAGCATCAATTTGTTTTTTATATGTAATTGAAGATAGCTCTCGCTGGCCAGCACGATCTGTTTTTCATCGTGGCAAGTGGAAAGATCAATTTTGAGGGGCATGAATTTTCCCTTGCCATTGTCTGTATGAAAAATTTCCCCGAATAGCTTTTTACCCCAAAATATTTCACGGGCAACATTCTGGTAGAATGGATTGGCCTGCTGAATCTCGGCAAAGATCTCTTCCGCTGTCGCGGGCTGTAGCGGCATGGCCAATTTCCCAGCCAAGGCGGAGATGATTTCCAGATTGTTAAGTCCGCTTTTGGGAGAAAAAATCATTTCAGTTTTTTGCACGCGGCGGTCACAGGCGGTATAGGTTCCCGTGCTCTCCAGCGGTGTCGATGCGGGAAGAACGACGTCGGCTTCTATCGCAGTAGCGGTCTTGAAAAAATCAAGTTGCAGAACGAATTCCACCCCGTTAAGAATTTTCTGTGCTGAGCGGGCAGCCAGTGGATTTTCTCCAAATACAAGCAGGGCTTTTATCTTCTTGTCATGCAGCCGTTTTTTTATGTCCACAGGTTTAAAAATATCATTCAGGTTGACGTTCCATAATTTGCCGAATCGATCAATTCCATTTTTTTCTGCAGTAACATATCCGGGCAGGTAAGTGGAATCAACCCCCATGTCCAGCAGTCCTTGTGCGTTCGCGTAATCACGGATCAAGATAAGGCCGTTTCCGGGCAGCCCGGTTTTGCCGTGTTGCAGCGTGAGATTGGCCAGTGCTTTCAGGTCGTCCCGGGATTTGTCCAGATATTGATCAAAACCATACAGGATGACCAGGTTGCTGTCGGGGCCGAGCATAGCCAAGGCATTTTTTAATTTCACCATGTGCACCCCGGTAATTTCCGCGGTCTTTCCCAGGGTCAGGCTGGCAATGGAATCTCGGTAGTTGCTGAAGTTTTCGCATCGACGGTTGAGAAAGTCCTGATTAAAAAGATTTTTTTTAATTAATTCGTTGGACAAGCCGGCGATTAAGGCTGTATTCGTACCTCTTTTTGGGTCAAGCCAAAGATCGGAGATTTTGCTCATTGTATTTTCCGATGAAGCGATGGAGATCAGTTTAGCGCCTTTTTTCATGGCTGCCTTTATTTTAAGTTCGGCGACCAGATTGTTTTCGGCCAATTCAGAGTTGACCACCATGATCACATCCGCATTTGTCAAATCATCCATGGTGGCCGTCGAAGCGGTAAAACCGAATGCAGCATCCAGTGCATACTGATCAGCGCCATTGAACATATTGTTGAAACTGCCGATTTGATTGGTTTTAAAACCGCAGCGCACCCACTTTTGTAGCAAATAAAGCTCTTCGTTGGCAAGTCTGGGCGATCCAAAAACAGCCACAGCTTGAGGGCCATGTTTTTTCATGACAGCCTTGATTTTTTTTGCGGCGAAATCCAACGCTTCCTCCCAAGACGTTTCATGCAAAGCGCCCTTTTTCTTGACCATGGGCTTGAGCAGACGCTGTTCATCCAGCATATAGCGGTAGCCGAAACGGCCTTTGTGACAAAGGTAGCCGTTATTATGGGAATCCCCATTGTAACCGGCGACGACAAAGGCGTCCCGGTTGAATACGTGATATTGCAACACGCAACCAACGGAACAAAAATGACAGACTGACAAATACTTTTTCCCTGGCCAGGGACCAGGCTTGGCAAAGGGCTTATTTTCAGCAATGGCGCCTGTGGGACAGGCGGCGATGCAATTCCCGCAGGAAACGCAATTGGTTTGTAGCAGCTTTTTTTCCATGGCGGGTCGGACCACCGATTTAAATCCCCGGTAAACAAAGCCCAGGGCCGATACTTGCAAAATTTCAGAACAGGTTCTCACGCAACGGCCACAGGCAATGCATTTGTTGGGATCAAGGGTAATAAATGGATGGGCCCTGTCTACTGGATATTTGCGTACTTCACCGATAAATTTTTTTAGGTCGATGCCGAAATTGTCGGCATGCTTGCGCAGATCGCATTCAAAATAAGCCGAACAACCGCATTCCAAGCAACGTTGAGCCTCGTTTTTTGCTTGGGCTTCGCTGAATCCCAGCTCGACTTCGGAAAATGTTTTTATCCTCTCCCGAGCATTCAATTCGGGCATTTTTTCTTTTTCAACTTTGGCAAAATTCGCGAATTCAACATCCGGGATGTCTCCAAAAATTTCTTTGCGGCTGATGAAGCCTTTGCTTTGAGCGGCAGCACTCCCAGCTTGAACATACTGGTCAATGGCATTGGCCGCAATTTTCCCATGGGCTATGGCCGCGATAGCCACACTGGGTCCAGTGGCCATGTCCCCCCCGGTAAAAACACCGGGCAGCGTGGTTGCAAAGGTTCCTTCATCAAAGATCAAGGTGTTGTATCGCGTTGATTGCAATCGCGCGTCTTTTTGCAGACCACAAAGATCCACGTCCTGACCAATCGCCGATATGGCAAAGTCGCAGGAAAGTTGATACTCGGAATCAGCTATGGGAACCGGGCTGCGGCGGCCGCTGGCATCGGCCGCACCCAGTTCCATGCGAATGCAGGTTAAAGCTTTCAGGCGCCCGTTTTCCTGGACTAATTCGGTCGGAGCTGACAGAAGGATCAATTCCACCCCTTCCGCGATGGCTGCGTCGATTTCCATATGATGAGCCGGCATCTCGTTGCGCGTACGGCGGTATAGTAAGGTCACTTTTTTAGCACCCAGTCTCCTGGCGCTGCGGGCAGCATCAATGGCGGTATTGCCGCCGCCGACAACGACAACATTGCCGTAAATTGCAGGTTTTTTTTCGCTTTGAAGCTGCCGGAGAAAATCAATGCCGCTAATCACGCCGGGAATCCGGTCCTCATCAGGCAGGCGCATGGCCTTTGCCTTTTGAGCGCCAAAAGCCAAGTAAATAGCATCAAAACCATGTTTTTTTAGATCCGAAATCTCGAAATCCCTTCCCAGCATGGAGTTGGTTTCAACGACAACGCCGAGGTCGGTAATCCATTTTATTTCCTTATCCAGCAATGCTTTCGGCAGCCGGTACTCGGGTATGCCGTAGCGCAACATGCCGCCCAAGTGCGAAGCTTTTTCAAACAGTGTCACGGCGTATCCCTTTAAAATCAAATAATAGGCACAGGTCAAACCGGCCGGTCCACCGCCCACCACGGCCACTTTTTTCCCGTTGCTCGGAGGAACGGCAGGTGTCCAGGGGTTATCAATGTCTATATCGGTTGCATAACGTTTCAGGTAATCGATGCCGACTCGGTCGTCAACACGGTTGCGGCGGCAGGCTACCTCGCATTCGCGCACGCAGACTCGGCCGCAAACCAATGGCAATGGATTGGTTTCCTTGATCAAGCGGACGGCCTCCTGCGCTTTGCCCATGGCGATGAGCGCGATGTATCCCTGGACGTCGACTCCGGCCGGGCAGGTCTGTTGGCAAGGAGCCAGGCAATCGGCATAGTGATTGGACAAGAGGAGTTCCAGGGCAGTTTTTCTGGCAGAACGGATGCGTTCGCTATCGGTATGAATGACCATATTTGCGGCTATCGGGCTGGAACAAGATGGGATCATTTTATTGATTCCCTCCACTTCGACTACGCAAAGGTAGCAGGAGCCATAGGGCGGAAGCTTGGGATCATGACACAGGGTGGGGATGTCGGCCAACTGATTTGCCCGGATCACTTCCAGGATGGTCTGGTCGGGAGTGGCCGTGATCTCTTTTCCATCAATCGTAAGTTTAATTTTTTCCATGGCTGCTTTCCCCTTCAATCCTTTATAATCGCTTTAAAGTTGCAGGTTTCAAAACACTTTCCGCACTTGATACAGGCTGCCTGATCGATTTTATGGACTTGCTTTTTTTCGCCGCTGATGGCATTGGATGGGCACACCCTGGCGCACAGCGTACAACCCGTGCATTTGTCTTCCAGAATGGTGAAAGTCAACAACGGTGAACAACTGTGGGCCGGACACTTTTTATCGCGGATATGGCTTTCATATTCTTCCCGAAAATACTTCAGCGTGGTCAAAACCGGGTTGGGCGCCGTTTGTCCAAGTCCGCAAATGGTGTTGTCCTTGATTTTTGCGGCCAGGTCTTCGAGCAATTCAATATCACCGGCTTGGCCGCGGCCGTCCGTGATGCGTTCAAGTATTTCCAGCATGCGCTTGGTGCCGATGCGGCAGAATGTACATTTGCCGCAACTTTCATCTTGAGTAAAGCGCAGGAAAAATTTGGCCATTTCGACCATGCAAGTGGTTTCATCCAGAACCACCATGCCGCCGGACCCCATGATGGCGCCGGTTTGATTGATCTGCTGATAATCGATCTGCAAATCACCCATGGAGGCGGGAATACAGCCGCCCGAAGGTCCGCCCATTTGCACGGCTTTGAATTTTTTGTCATCGCGGATGCCACCGCCGATATCATAAACGATTTCATTGATGGTCATGCCCATGGGTACTTCCACCAGTCCGCCGCGGGCGATTTTTCCGGCCAGGGCAAAAACCTTCGTTCCCTTGCTGTTCTCGGTCCCCAAGGCGGAAAAAGCAGCAGCTCCATGACTGATGATCCAAGGGACATTGGCATAAGTTTCCACATTATTGATGTTGGTCGGTTTGTTCCAGAGGCCTTTCTGGGCCGGAAAAGGCGGTCGGAAGCGCGGCATTCCACGTTTGCCCTCGATCGAGGCAATCAGGGCTGTTTCCTCGCCGCAAACAAATGCACCCGCCCCTTCCTTGATTTTGATTTTCAAGTTCATCGCCGAACCGAAGATCTGCTTGCCCAGAAAACCTCTTTCCATGGCTATTTGAATCGAATGCTGCAAGCGCTTGACTGCCATGGGGTATTCGGCGCGGACATAGATATAACCTTCATCTGCACCGATGGCATAGGCACAGATCATCATGCCTTCCAAAATGGAATGAGGGTCGCCTTCCAAGGTGCTGCGGTCCATGAAGGCACCCGGATCGCCCTCATCGGCGTTGCAGATAATGTATTTTTTATCACCGCTCGCCTGGCGGCAGAAGCGCCATTTCATGCCGGTTAGGAAGCCGGCGCCGCCACGGCCCCGCAATCCGGATTTCAGGACGATTTCGATGACTTGTTCTGGCGTGCACTCCCGCAATACTTTTTGAATGGCCTGATAACCGTTGCGGGCAATATACTCGTCGATCGAATCGGGATTTATTATGCCGCAGTTGCGCAGAACAATCCGTTCCTGCTTTGTGAAAAATGTGTCTTCTTTATTTTTATCGCTGCCGCGGACAATCCAATCTTCAATGGGTTTGTCCTGCTGCACTTGTTCGTCAAGGATGCGCTTGACCTTGTCGGGAGTTACGTTGCCATACATGTAATTATGGCCCTTTTCATCGATGACTTCGACGAGTACCTCCTGGTAGCAATTTCCCTTGCAGCCTGTTTCCATCAGGTTGACCTGGATTTTTCCCCTGGCAATCTCTTCCTTGAGGGCGGCATAAACCTTTTCCCCGCCAGCCGAAACTCCGCATGTGCCTAGACCGACTTTTATGGTCTTCATGTTGTTTCTCCTCTCCTTTTCAGGAGCTCTGGGTATTCTGGGCTTCTGTTTTGTATTCTCTCAGCAGCTGTTGGACTTTTTTGGAGGTCAGTCGTCCGTATGTCTCGTCATTGATCATGATGACCGGAGAGAGAGAACAGCAGCCCAGGCAGGCAACTTTTTGCAGGGAGAACAAACCGTCCTCGGTCGTATCGTTTCCGGTGATCTGCAGCTCATCCTCAATGACGCCGGCGATTCGTTCGGAGCCGTTAACATGACAAGCGGTACCATCACAAATTTTTATCAGATATTTTCCCAGGGGCTTTAGGCGGAACTGGGAGTAAAAAGTGATTACGCCATAGATTTCAGCAGCCGGGATGCCGACAATTTCGCTGATTTGATCGATGGCTGATTCTGGGATATAGCCGTAAGTGTCCTGGGCCGCTTGCAAAAGGGGAATCAGGGCACCCCGTTCCCCTTCATAATTCCATAAGTCGACTTTAAAACCGGCCAGTCCATTCTTGATCTGAGTAGATTTAAGTTTGTCATTGGCATTCATGTCTTTATTATCTTACATTTCAGCCAAGATTTCAATAGGAAAAATAGCGAAGAATTCCGATTGGAATGGAATCTTCGTTAAATTAATACGTAAAAGGCAAATCCTGTCGATGGAACAAAATCATGCTCTGGGAACCCCTGGCTCTGCCGCAATAATGATAAAAAGGGGGAAGGAATGGAATCCATCTCTTCCCCCTTGCGAGTTTGGCGGTGACTGGACTTACATCTCGAACAGTTTGATGATCGGAGATTCCTTGATACGCAACACGCCATCCAAGGGCTTGATCTTATTTTGAATGTTGCGGTCTATTTCAGAAAAACTTGTTCCCTGCATCAGCAAAACAATATCGTACTTACCTTTGGCGCAATCGCAGGAAACGACCTGGTTATTCATATAAAGAGTGGGGTATATATTTTCTATCTTCTCTTTTTCGATTTCAAGAAAAACATAAGAGGAAGCACTTTTCCAGAAATTGGGATTGTTCGCTGATTCTGTGTCGTTTTTATCGCGGCCCAGAGCTTTATCTACGGTGCCGATGATATTGCTCACACTTTCAGATAAGATAGGCGCTTCTACAGGCATAAAACAGATATCTTTGATTCCTTCCAGTTTTTTTATTTTATTGTCGACCAGTTCGTGCAATTCGGAAATATTTGCCGCCTGCAGCAACAAGACCATGTCAAAATCGCCCTTGATGGCATCACAATATAACACATGATCCATGAAGTACATTTCCTGATATAAGTCGGTCAGGTTGGCCGTGTTGTCGAAATTCAGCAAGGCATAAGCGCTCACCGACTTTTCACCCCCCGCGGGTTCACTTTCAAGCGGAGACACAGCTGCAGCCCGTTCTTTTTGCGGAATTTCAGCCAGTATGTTTGCTAATTCTTCAACGGTAAATGGTTTTTCCAGATAGGCGTCTGCCTTTTCGGTTTTAGCATCGGTTGCGATAGATTCATTGCCGTATCCAGTGATCACAATTACCGGCAACTCGGGATAATTGAACTTGATTACTTTTAATAGCTTGATGCCGTCGATATCAGGCAGGCGTACATCAATCACCGCATAATGCAAGGGGGTTTGATTTTTTTTAAACGCTTCCAGCGCTTTCAGCCCATTCATTCCATTTTCGCAAAGCTCGGTTTCATATCCCTTTTGCATTAAACCCAAACTCAGGCTCCTTCTCAAAGAAGCCTCATCATCGATCAACAACACTTTTTTTTCATTCATTTTGTTCTCCTTTTTTATTGGGAAAGCCCAAATTTATTTTCCGGAAATTTATGAGCAATAATGATGCCAAATCGGAAAGCATTGAAGGCAAAGGATCTCTGGCTTCCAAGGCTTTTTAGAGTCTTTGTTGATTTTCTTTGTTTGCGATATTTAAGGCCCGAAACCCTTTACCGATATTGCTTTTGCCAAAATGATAAATATTAATACACTTTACAAAAATAAGGCTCGTCCTTGTGGGTTCTATGTTTTGCACTGTCAATTTATTTGCTATATAATATTTTAATAATCATTTGCGGTACTGGATTTTGCCATTGAAAAGGATATTTGCCACTGTAGAAATGGAAATTGCATTTTTAATTTCATTTTGCTAATGTAGTTGGCGTAAGAATTGAGGAGCGAACCATGAACAAAATTGTTGAAAAGCGAATGCTCTCGGAGAACGTGGCAAAACTGGTAATCGAAGCCCCGCAAATTGCTCAAAAACAGCACCCCGGTCAGTTTGTCATTGTCCGCATTGATGACAAGGGCGAACGAATTCCCCTGACCATCGCCGATGCAGACAAGAAAGGGGGAACCATTACCTTGATCATTCAAAAAGTGGGAACTTCTTCACACAAGATTATCAACCTCAATCCCGGTGATATTTTGCTTGATGTTTCTGGCCCCCTGGGCAGGCCGACCCACATTGAGAAAGTGGGCACGGTCCTTGCTTCCGGAGGTGGAGTTGGAATTGCGCCACTCTATCCCATTGCCCGGGCGTTCAAAAATGCCGGCAATAGATTGATCAATGTCCTGGGCGCCCGGAGCAAGGACTTGCTGATTCTAGAAGAGGAGATGGCAGACTGTGCTGACGAACAGATCGTGATGACCGATGACGGATCCTATGGGAAAAAGGGAGTGATCACGGTGGGCATTGAGGCGGTGCTGAAGAGAGAAACGGTAAATTTGGTCGTGACCATCGGTCCGGCGGTGATGATGAAGTTTGTGGCCTTGTTGACCAAGAAATATCAGATTCCTACCGTTGCTAGTTTGAATACGATCATGGTCGATGGAACCGGGATGTGCGGAGCCTGCCGAGTTTCAGTAGCAGGAAAAACAAAATTTGTTTGTGTCGATGGACCCGAATTTGATGCCCACGAAATCGACTATGATGAAATGATGAAACGCTTGAATACTTACAAAAAAGAAGAACAGTCATCTTATGAAAGCTATTTAAAGACATTGGCTTAA
>JAFGSF010000002.1 GCA_016934745.1 Candidatus Aminicenantota bacterium
CGATGCCGGTCAATTTTCAGGAATTGAGCAAAGAAAGGAACCAGGATTGGAGAACTGAGCTGAGAAACAGCTTGAATGCCAAGGAAAGGAGCAACTTGCCCAGGGTGAAAATGGTCGAAATGGATCCGGACGAGAGGATTTTGGGCTTTGCCGAGGTGAACCGGGGCCTGGACGAAGAATTGGCGGTTCAAGAAGCCAAAAGATGTTTGGATTGTGTCACCCCATCCTGCATTTCAGGTTGCCCGGTTAATATTGATATTCCGGGTTTTATCAAGCTGATTGAAAAGAAAGAATTCCTGGCGGCGGCCGGGAAACTTAAAGAGACCAATGCCTTGCCGGCGGTTTGCGGCCGGGTGTGCCCACAGGAAATTCAATGCGAATCCTGTTGTATTTATCAGAAAATGAAGAAACCTCCCGTAGCCATTGGCTATTTGGAAAGGTTTGCTTCAGACTATGAGCGGCTGGCCGGAAAAGTATCACTCCCCATCATGCGGCAACAAAATCATATCCGGGTGGCGGCCATCGGTTCCGGTCCGGCCGGACTGACCTTTGCCGGGGAAATGGCCAAACTGGGTTACCAAGTAACCGTGTATGAAGCCCTTCATGAGTTAGCCGGAGTGCTTAGCTATGGAATTCCTGAATTTCGCTTGCCCAAAGCCATTGTGAAATCTGAAATTGCTTATTTGGAAAAATTGGGGGTAGTTTTTGAAAAAAATGTTATTGTCGGCAAAACTCTTTCCTTGGAAGAAATGAGAAAAATGGGGGTGCAAGGATTTTTCATCGGCAGCGGAGCCGGTCTGCCGAAATTCATGCATATTCCCGGCGAAAACTCTATAGGCATTTATTCATCCAACGAATATTTAACCCGGGTCAATCTCATGAAGGCCTACAAGTTTCCTGAATACGACACGCCGATTGTTCTTGGCAAAAAAGTGGCGGTTATCGGCGGCGGCAACACGGCCATGGATTCCGTACGCACGGCCATTCGCCTGGGGGCGGAAAAGGCGATGATCGTCTATCGGCGCTCCGAACTGGAAATGCCGGCCCGAATTGAAGAAATCCATCATGCCAAGGAAGAGGGCGTTGAGTTTTTAACATTGACCAATCCCATTGAATACTTTGCCGATGCGGATGGCCGGGTCAAGGGTATGCGGGTGCAAAAAATGGCATTGGGAGCCGCAGACGAATCGGGGCGAAAACGACCGGTGGTAATCCCCAATTCGGAATATGTAATTGAAGTGGATACGGTCGTAGTGGGGGTCGGTACGGACCCCAATCCGCTGATTCCGCGTTCCATTCAAGGGCTTGATGTGTCCAAGTGGGGCACGATTATTGTCGACGAAAACACGATGCAAACCTCAATTCCTGAAATTTTTGCCGGTGGGGACATCGTCCGCGGTGGGGCAACCGTTATCCTGGCCATGGGCGATGGGAAAAAGGCGGCCGAGTCCATGCATCTTCACTTGCAGGATAAAAAGGTGCTTTAAACGAAGGTCAATATGAAAGGAAAGAAAGAAATTGGATCTTCGGACCGAGATGATAAAAATTTCTTTTTTAAAATACCTCCGCATGAATTCAGGCGTACTGTGGTGCGTGATTTTAGTGCGATCAAGGAATTTTATCTTGAAGAAGAGCAAAAAGCCCGCTTGGAAAGATTGCGGCCATTTGTACGTTGGTTTTACCTTTCGGGCTGGCTGCTGAAAAGCCTGTTTTTCAAACTGACGCCAATCCGTCGCTTGCTGTTCTCTATTGCCGTGATTTTCATATTGCTTCAAAACTCAAATTTCCAGCTGGGATCGATCCGCCTCTCTTTTAATTTTGTGAAATTGGGCGCTGTCATGATGATCTTCATCCTGATGCTTGAAATGAAAGACAAGCTGCTGGCCCGCGATGAGTTGGCAGAAGGGAGGGCGATCCAGACTCGCTTGCTTCCCGATCCCAGTCCCAAGATACCGGGCTGGGACGCATGGCTCTATTCACAGCCGGCTAACGATGTGGGCGGCGACCTGATCGACTGCATTCGTTTCGCTGAAAATCATCATGTTCTTGTCCTGGGCGATGTTTCCGGAAAGGGGTTGCCGGCGGCTTTGCTCATGGTCAAGCTGCAGGCGACCATTCGTGCCTTGTTTACGGAAACGATCCGGCTTGCCGATCTTGGCTCCCAGATCAACCGGATTTTCCATCGCGATGGCATCAGCAGCAGTTTCGCCACCCTGGTGGTTGTGGAAATCCCAGGAGAATCCGGGAAAATCCGCTTGTTGAATGCCGGCCACACTCCTCCGGTTTTGATCCGTGATGGGCGGCCGCAGGCAACCGCCAAAGGTAATCCGGCTCTGGGTCTTATGGCGAATACCGGTTATGATGTGATCGAAGACGTCCTGCAAGCAGGCGATGTTTTACTGGTCTATTCGGACGGTATCAATGAAAGCCGCAACGAGCAGGGGGAATGTTTTGGCAATGACCGGTTGTTCAGGCTCGTGGCGGATATGGGCCGCGTTCTGACTGCAGACATGGGAGCGAGAATATTGGCCGCGGTAAAAAATTTCAGCGCCGAGATCCACCCGGATGATGACCGGACACTGCTTATTCTCAAATATCAGGGTCGGTAAAGCAGAAAGCTATGCTTATTTATGGGGTGATAAACGATTTTCCTGTCGGGTTAATTAGGATATGGAAGGCCTGAAATGAAAAAATCATTGGTTCAGATTATATTAGCTTTATTTTTGGCGGGGTTTCAGCTCCAGGCTGCGGCAGAAGACACCAAATTAAGAGTAACGCTGAATGTCAATGCGTATGGACGGTCGGTTGCTGTTTCATTGAATGGAATTGAAATAAGGAAGGTTGCCGGTGGTCTTGCCCAGGCAATTCAATTGTACCACGAAAAACATCCCCTTCTGAAGGAAGCCCCTGAAGATTTCAAAGACAATTTTTGCCTCAAACAAGGAAAGAACACGATAAAAATTGTTCATTACGTAAAAAAAGGGGAAATCCCCATGACATTGGATATTTCTATGCAGGCCATCGGTTATTCCGTGCCTCTGCTGCAATATACGCAGAAAACCGAGGTGTCAGCGGGAGAAACTTCTGGCATTTTTGAACTCCATTCCAGGCAACCAGAAGGATTCAAAACCATTGTCCTGGAATAGCAAAATAAATTTCTAGGCCTGAAAAAAAACTGTATTGGTTGGTGTTTACTAATTTCCTAAAATTTTCCGGATTTTTAAAACCGAAATCCATGAAAGTCGCGGAAGATATAAATGAAAAGGATAAAAGTTTTTTCGAGCAAATCTGGCAATAATTTCTGGTTATTTTTTTGGCAGCGGCTCGTATTCTACTTGAACCAGGGTCAAGCCCTTGGCCGGGGCCGTTTGTCCGGCCCGGCGCCGATCCTTGGCCGCAAAAATTTCAGGAATGTCATCAGGTCTGATTTTTCCCCTGCCGACATCGATGATGGTTCCGACCATGTTGCGTACCATGTAGCGCAAGAAACTCCGGCCGCGAACCGTGAAAATGATTTCATCTTTTTTTACCTGCATTTTGAACTCGGTTACTTCACGCAGTTTCTTTTTTTCGGGTTCGTCTGAAGTAAAAGAAGTGAAATCCTTGGCTCCGATAAAATGCCTGGCAGCGCGACGCATGGCTTTGGTGTCCAACGGACAAGGGATATGAAAGGCGAAGCGCTGGCTGAACGGGGATTGTACCTGGCCGGTAAAAATGCGATAGACATAGGTTTTGCTGGAAGCGCCAAAACGGGCATTGAAAGACTTGTCCATGAGTGCGCACTCCATGATGCGGATATCCCTGGGCAGCAGAGAATTCAAGGCTTTTTGCAGGGAGTCGGGTTCGATGGCAACCGGCAGGTGGAAATTGGCTGTTAAGCCAAGGGAATGAACGCCGGCATCGGTCCGGGAACTTCCAGTAACGATCATTTGCTTCTTGGCGATTATCTTCAGGGCCCTGATCAACTCGGCTTGGATGGTTCGGTATTCTGGTGTTTGAAACTGCCAACCGTGATACTCCGTTCCATCAAAATGAACAAGCACTCTATAATTGTTGACCATTTATTTTGCCTGGATCGGTTATGATGGATTTTGAAAATATTTCCGTATGGGTCCGCAGGAAAGGATGAAAGCGCGTGCCGCAATAATAGCGAAGTTTGTGATCATTACCGAACCGATGTTTAAAATCCTTTTGTCTTTTTACTCGAAAAATCGCCTCCGATTTGTATTTCAAATCGGCTGAAAATATTATACGGCTTTTTGTACTTTCCCCGAGCGGATGCAGGCCGTACAAACCCGCAATGATTTGTTTTTCCCATCGACCACTACCTTGACTTTCTGCAAGTTGGGTTCCCAACGGCGGTTGGTCATTTTATGGGAATGGCTGACATTATGGCCGTAGACGGGCTTCTTACCGCATATATCACACACTTTTGCCATTTTACAGTCCTCCTTTTCAAATTAGAACCTTGAAATAAATGAGCGCAGCCCATTTATTTCGAATAGCTCTTGTCCAGCATTTGCCGGATTAGAGCCTATTTTACACTTTTTTGCCACCAAAAGCAATTATTGCGGGCCATATAAATTTCGTTCACTTTTTAATGTCCAAATCTTCAAAGCCAAACTATCTGAAGAGCAAGAAACGAACTCCCTGTAAAATTCCCAGCGCATAAAAACCGGCCAACACGTCATCCAGCATGATGCCAATGCCATGGGGAATCTGTTCACTGGTCTTAATGGGAAAAGGTTTAAGGATATCGAAAAACCTGAACAGCAAGAAAGCGGCGGCATAATATGCAATGGTGTGGGGCAAAAACCAGAAACAGACCAATTGGCCGGCCACTTCGTCGATTACGCATTGGCGCGGATCCTTTTTTTGAAAATGCTTTTCACAAGCGGCTGCGGCCGGGATGCCGATGACGAAAACAAAAACCGTAACCATGGCCAAAAGCGAGAAAGGCGGCAATGCCGGAAAAATGAAATAGACAATCAAGGTGACGATTAATGAAGTCCAGGTTCCGGGGGCGATACGGATCCGGCCGACACCAAAAAACGTGGCGATCAAAATAGCCAATTGTTTCATTTTCTTTCTCCAAAAAGCATTTCATTTTGAAATCGGGAAATTTTAATTGGGAAGAGCTTCATTGACTCATCGAATTTCAATTCTACCGTGCAATGTCCGTCCACTTCAGGGGCCTGGGAGCTGATGCGGCCTATGGTGCAGCCATTGGGCCAGGGCGCCAGCGGCAAAAAATCCATGGTTCGGCCGATCAGCTTTTGGTTGTATTTTTTCAGGTTGCTATCAGATATGTCCAGCAAGCGATTTTTCCGGGTTTCAATGGTCTGCGGCTTCTTCCGCTGCGGCAATTTGTAACTGGCCGTATTTTCTTCCAAAGAAAAGCCGAATACACCTATTCTTTCAATTGCCGTTTCCCTGGCAAACTCCAGCAATTCGGTGAAATCGCCTTCATCTTCTCCCGGGAAGCCAACGATGAATGTGCTGCGTAGAACGGCATCGGGAAAAGATTTTCTGATTTGCTGAACCAAGCGGAGGTTTTTTTTAACATTTCCGCCGCGGTGCATCCGTTTCAGTATCCGGGCCGATGCATGCTGGAAGGGCAAGTCAAAGTACGGCAGGATGTTGGGCGCGGCGAAAGCGGCAATGATTTCGGCGGTTGTCTCTTCGGGCATCAGGTAAAGGATGCGCAGCCAGCGAAAACCGAGGCCGGATATCTTTTTCAACAGGACCGGCAATTGTGAATGCTTGCTGCGATCCTTGCCGAAATAAGTCGAGTTTTGCGAGATCAAGTTCAGTTCTTCGAATCCCTGTTTTTTTAAATCTTCTGCTTCCTTTAAAATCGATAGAATCGGTCGCGAACGGTACGGCCCGCGAATCATGGGTATGGAGCAAAAACTGCAAGTCATATTGCAGCCTTCGGAAATTTTAATGAAAGTAGAACCTGGAGGAGTGAAATGAAGTCGTTGGTGACGGTCGCCATACAGGAATAGTTTTTTATTTGTATATTCACCAGGCAAATCATTGGCTATGGCCTCGGCCAGCTCTTCCATATCGTTGACACCCCAAAGGATGTCAACATGCTTGAAGGTTTCTTTGAGTTCATTCCGGTAACGTTGGATCAGACAACCGAAAACAGCCAGCTTTCTTATTTCGCCTTTTTCTTTTTTCCCCAGAGCGTTTAGAATTTCGTCAATGCTTTCTTCTTTGGCATCGCGGATAAAACCACAGGTATTAATGATCAGCCAATCAGGATCTTCGTATTCGAGAACAATTTCCATGCCGTGTTTTTTTAGCATCCCGGCCAGCACTTCGCTGTCTACGGTGTTCTTGAAACATCCCAGGCTGATAAAGGATACGCTGATATTTTTAGTTTTCTTCATTTTTTTCATGCCGATGGCTTTTTGGAAGCAAGGCCATTGTAGCAAAATCCGTGCCTGGTTGCAATTTAGAAATGAATCGAATAAAATTGAAATATTATGAGGAAAAGCAACTTTGCTATGATATTCAAATCGAAGATGGCGTTGGTTGGGGTTGTTTTGGTACTAATCGCCTTGGGCGCCCTTGTCGCAACGGGCCGGATGTGCCGGGGAAGCAGCTCGACCGATGATCCTCTCCAGCAAGGCCCAATGGCTACCACCACGAGACCGCAAAAAGGGATTATTCTTTTCCAGTCGCGCGTTGATGACGGTCTCTGGCAGATTTTTTCCCTCGACCTCGCTTCTGACATACGAACCCGCTTGAGCCAATCGTTGGCCGACGACATCACGCCCAGCGTTTCCCCGGATGGGTCATGGATCGCTTTCCAATCAACACGGTCCGGATTTGCTGCCATCTGGCGGATGCGTGCAGACGGCACGGGGGCCGAGCGGCTTACGGATGCAGGGATCGATTGTTTCGATCCGTGTTGGGGTAAGGGCGGAGCTTTCATCATATATGGCTCCAACCGCTCCGGGGAGGAGAATATCTTTGCTCTTGAGTTGGCCACGCGCCGGGAACGGCAGCTTACCGATAGCTTCTGGCGTAGCATTCTTCCCAGCGTTTCATCCGATGGCTTGTTCATTGTTTTTGCCCGGAACAAGCTAGGTTGGGATATCTACCGCATGAATATCGATGGATCCAGGGTCATGGCCCTCACCGGCAAAGGGGGCAATTGCCGTCCTGACTGGTCACCCGACGGCAAACGGATCGCTTATGTTTCGGATGTGGCCGACGGTAAAGGGGATGTCTGGATTATGGACGCAAACGGCGAAAATAAAGTGCGTGTCACTCCCGGTGATGACAGTTACGATTATAATCCGGCCTGGTCGCCTGACGGACGCTGGATCGTGTACGAAACGGCCACGGGTTCGAAAAAAGGTCCTTGGTCTTTGGCGATCATTCCGGTAAGTGGGGGTACGCCGGTTATCCTGACCCCGGTCGGTGCCGATGACCGCTTCCCCGATTGGGCCCCCGGAAAAGACAGTTGATGAAGCCAATACTTCGACCCTTGCTGTTGTTGATTCTGCACTGTCTTGCAGCCTGCTGTCGCAGGGACCCGATTATTCCCATCCAGACCGGATATCCGGTGATTCTCTGCGCCGGGGACAGCATCACTGCAGCAGACTACCCTGGGTACCTCCAGGAGCTCATGGACAAAAACGGTTTGCTTGTCCAGGTGATCAATGCTGGCCGCAAGGGGGACAGTACCGCCGAGTATATCCGCTTCCTTGAAAAATCGCGAATCGTGGAACGCATCAATCCTAGCTGGGTCCTGCTCCAGCTGGGCACGAACGACCTGCGCATCGACAGCCATGCGACAACTACCGAGCAATTCAAAAAAAATATTGAATCAATCCTGGACCGGATCGAACGGCACCGTCTCCCGGACGGTTCAATAGCCCAAATCATCCTGGCCACCATCCCGCCGATTCCGCTGGAGGTTCGCTGGCACTTCGATGCAAGTTCGCGCCTCCGAGTTGAGGCGGAGATCAACCCGACCCTTCGAGATATCGCCCGTCGGCGCGGGCTCATCCTGGCCGACAACCATGCCCTTTTCGTTAATCGGCCTGACCTGTTGCCGGAGATTCACCCGAGCAAAAAAGGATACCGTGCACTGGCCGCGGCCTGGCATCGTATTCTGGCGCCACTGGTTTTATCTGCAGCTACACGCAAGCATAAAGCACAGTGAATTCTGGTTCCCGGCAAAGTGCAAACGAAAAAAAACGCCGCCGCACTTTTTTTGCCTTCATATTTCCGGCCGTTGTTTCCGGGTTCATGATATGGCTGCTTTTACGCGGTCTTTCCTGGCAGCGCATCCTCGACCGTATTACCGCTGCGTCTCCCGGAGGATTGGCCATTTACGGGGTGATTGCTCTCGGGGGACTCTGGTTCAGGGCTGTTCGCTTTCGCGCCCTCCTGCCCGATCCGAGGCCGGCTTCCGGTCCGGTTTTTTTAACGACCGCTGTTCAGAATGCTCTCGGAGACCTGATTCCGGCCCGCCTGGCATCGCTTGGTTCGTATGTCTGGATCATGAAAAGGAGATTGGCCGTTGCTGTTGATTCGGCCGCTGCGACATTTATCGTTTCGTTTGTTCTGGACTTGGTCACCCTGGGACCGTTGTTGTTGATTGCGATCGCAGTGCGTTTCGGCAAAACCGCGCCGGAGGGGAAAGAATTTCTGTCTCTGGAGTGGGTGGCAATTTTTGCATTGGTTTTTTTCGCGATCTCAGCAGCGGCGGCCTGGTGGATCGGCCCCCTGACCAGGCTTTTCATGCGGTTGCCGCTCGCCATGGCCCAAGGTCGGGAAGTGGGCCTTTGGGCACGAGTTGCTGCCTTCCTGGATCGGATCGCAACGTCCATGGAGAATGTCCGCCGGCGTGGCACTTTGCTTCGTCTTCTTTTTATTTCACTGGCAATTCGGCTCGCCAAGTACGCTTCCTTGTTTGCATTGACCGAAAGCTTACTGAACGCGACTGGATATGCCGCACCTCATCCGGATCCCTGGGACTTGATCATCGGGATCTCGGTCACCGAATTGGTAGCCAGTCTCCCCATACCGGCCATTGGTCAATTCGGAGTTTGGGAAGGTGGAATGGTCGGTGTGCTCGTCATGTTGGGTTTCCCCCGGGAACAGTCCACACTGGTAGCTTTCGGTGTTCATGGCATTACCACGGCTTTTGAGTACTTGATTGCCTTGCTGAGTTTTGCGGGCCTGCTCTTGCTTTCAAAAAAACCAAGTGGAATATCGTGAAAACGATTAACAAGCCTTAGATATTCAACTTCTCCCAATATTGCTTGGGCATTTCCTGGGCCAGTTTCATGGCACCGGCTGCCCCGGCGAACATCGGATCGTCGACGGTTTTGATCTGGATGGAACCAAAATCCTTCATTACGGCCTTGAGCGCATCGCCAAGGCCGCGGATTTGGCTGCCTCCACCGGCCAAAACGATGTTGCTGCGGATAAGGCTTTGAAATTCCGGGTCAAACTTGGCGATCATTTCGCTGATGGTTTCGACCATCGGCGGCAAAATACTTTCGCAAGCGCGCCTGACTTCATCGGTGATTTCATGCTCAACCAGCTTCCCGGCTATCGGAATCTCGACTTTGACCTGTCCTTTTGCAATGCCGACGAAACTGTTCTGCTCCTTGAATAAACGCACCATGTTCAAGTTGAAGTTGGATTCGGGGAATTTTTCATTCAACAGCTTGAATAGCTGGTTGTCAATATAGTCACCCGCACTTAGAATGGTTCTCTGGTCATCTTCGTTTGGCAGAGTGCCGTGCATAATGCAAAAATCGACGGTTCCGGCTCCGATATCGACAATCATGGCATTATTGAGCAGATCCATCGCATAGGCCACGGCAAAAGGTTCGGACACGACGATAACGGACGTGACATATTCCGAAACGGCATTGATGATTGCTTTTTTGTTCACTTTGAACGATTCGGCCGGAACACCGACGACGGCATAGATCGGCACGTCTTTTTCGGGTTTGGTGAGCGAAATCAGGTGATGGATGAGTTCCTTCACCGACTCGCCTTCTTTACTGCTTCCCTCCTTCATTACTCCGTGTTCCAGAGGCCGGAAGATATCCAGGGAGAGCCGGTTCTTAAGGGCATCACTACCGAACAGGACCGGTTTGCGCAACACCTTGGCGGCAATAAAATCCTTGGGCCAACCCACATAGCTTTCCACCCAGAATTTTTTTCGATTGCTGTCTACAATGGCGCTGCTGGACGTGCCCAGATCAATGCCCACGAACAGACTGTTTTTTTTGGTTGCGGCGTCTTGTTGTTCCATCTTATACCTCGCTTTTACTTGATTTGTTTTTTTCATGCAAGTACTGGACGATCCCCTCTTCCATGAAGCGGGCGATATCTTCGCGGTAGGTTCCATTGTTTAATTTCTTTTCTTCTTCCTGGTTGCTAAGACAGGTCACTTCGGTCAGCACGCTGGGCATGTCCACGCCCAGCAGTACGACAAATGGGGCTGTCTTGACACCGAAATTAAAGATATTATTATTGTCGCGCCGGATATTGCCATACAGGCTGCTTTGTATGGAGCGGGCCAGGATTTTGGCTTCCTGGTATTTAAGGGTATTATTGATTTTTTGGATCATGGTTTTAAAATTGTTCATGGTATATTGGGTGCCACTGTTTTCTTTCTGGGCCAGGGACAAGACTCCGTAATCGGCATTGGGCCCGAAATAGTAGGTTTCAATTATGCTGTAAGGTTTGTTGGGAATATTGTTGACATGGATGGAAATAAAAAGATCGGCGTGATGGCTGTTGGCAAATTCGATCCTGGATTCCAGGGAAATGGTTTCGTCTTTACTGCGCGTTAACAAAATGTGATAGCCTTCATAACGGGTCAGCCGTTGTTGCAGTCGTTTGGCAATATCCAGGGTGATGTCCTTCTCTCTGGTGCCGAAATGCCCGGAGGTTCCGGGATCTTCCCCGCCATGTCCGGGATCGATGACAATAGTTTTGACTTTGAGCCCGAAAACGGATCGCAAAGAAATACCACCTTGATTTAAAAATGGCTGGTATTGGCTGTAATTGGCGTTTGCTTCCACGCTGACTGCTACCAGCGGGATATTCGGAATAACCGGTTGGCTGCTTGGCAGAATGGTTATATAATGACTGAGCGGCAGCGCCGGCAGGGTGTGGTAATCACCTAAATCCGAATTTTTATAAACCGAGAAACTGATAAGAGCTAAAAATAACACAACGGCTTTCAAAAAAAACCCCCGTCGGCCCTTGGGCTGCGGTCTTTTTTTGCCTAGATCCTTTAGAAATAAATTTTCTTCAAAAATGTCCTGCAGCATGCGGTTCTTGATACGCCGCATCGTCCACTTCGAAAGCGAATAATTTTCCCTTTTCATTTGGCAAGGCCTATATAACGAGAATCATCAACCCCTTAAGTATAATATATAACTTCTTTTTTTTCACCTGCCAGTAGCTTGTGCGCCGGCCGCCATTTTCGATTCGCCGGTTGCCATGCCCCAACAAACCAACGCAAAATTTGATTACCTGGTGCTCCTTTCCTTGGCCAACGCGGACCCATTTGTGAAATGGGCGTTCATGGCATCATCAAGTTTGCCCGGGAAAGCCGCCTCAATTTCCTTGATGGAACGCAGGCCGAATATAAAGGCAATGGTGAGCGGATTGGTCCGCCACGATGTATGTCCTTCATAAAATCCGTAGCGAACAATGTAAAATGGCTCCATTTCACCGCTGGTCAAGTTTGAAAGCGCATGTTTCAGTTCTATCAGTTTTTCTTGGGAATAGCTTCGGTAACAGTCTTCCAGAAATTCTGTTTCACTGGCTGACATTTCCCGCCATAGAGAAAGGTGGGCGGCGCCTTCGATCCCGTCCTGGAAAGGAGACTTCTGCCCCCCCTTAGTGAAATGAACCTCATAGAAGAGCTTTTTGCCGTTGTAAATAAAATGGTCGAAATGGACCCAAGCGTGCGCCCGGCCCTTCCAAATGCCTTGGGCATGCTTCTGCTCCTGGAGAATCAGGTTCCATAGATGCAAGAGGGGTTTGGCCAATTGGGGATGGGTTAAGCCGAGTTTTCTGACCAGGCGGTCGTCGCCGCGCAGCACCGATATGACATCCTCGTCTTCAGCGATGAATCCTGATGAAGACAGGCGGCCGGGTCGCGCCTGTTCGTTGATTTCATCGAGTGTCCGGGCATTTATGGTTTTGACCCGGGACAAGTCGTTTTCTGCGTGAAGACCGGTTTTTGCCAGTGAGGGAAAATCTTCGCGATCTACCGCCAGGATATTGGCTCCAAAATAGTTCACGACCTCTGAGTTCCAGTCCTTTACTGTTACGGGGACCAAGGCAAAGCGGTGATCCTGGGTGAGGGCGCAAATTAATTCACTTCCGTCGTTGGCAACTACCGGTGATTGAATGGCAGGCTGCCATTCCATGGTGTGCGGATAAATGATCTCGACTTGTCCCTTAATTTCAACCTGTTTCTGGGCTTCCTGGGAGTGAAGATGGTTATGACACCCCGCAATCGTTATTAGGACCACCATGAAAATTCTTGCCGACATGTTCATTTTACCTCCTGCAACACAGGCGTGTGTTTGGATTAGACGGCAGCAATCGAAAAATTTCTGCGGGATCAACTCTCGGTGTTTTGCCAGCCGCGTCTGGTTTTTTCCCCCGCACATCTGGTTATTTCAGTGTTTTTATTATACTATCTTGCCCATTGGAGGCAAGCATGAACCATGACATGTTGATCGTATTATCATTGATAGCGGTTGCTGCCGTTTGGCTTCCGGCTCAAGGCGAGCGCACGGACAGCGTGTACGCTTTTTCCCTTAAAAGCATCTCTGGCCGGGAAACGGCTTTGAGCCAGTTTCAGGGCAAGGTTCTGTTGCTGGTTAATACGGCCAGCAAGTGTGGTTTGACTCCACAGTACAAGGCATTAGAGGCGATCTATCAACGCTACAAGGACCGAGGGCTGGTTGTTCTCGGCTTTCCGGCCAATAATTTTTTAAGGCAGGAGCCCGGGACAGATAAACAGATCGCCGAATTTTGCCAGATCAATTACGGGGTGAGTTTTCCAATGTTTTCCAAGATTTCGGTTCGCGGGAAAAACATCCATCCCCTGTACAAGTTTCTCGTTGACAAGGAAACCAATCCCGCTTTTGCCGGCAAAATCGGTTGGAATTTCACCAAATTCCTGGTCGACCGTCAGGGCCGTATCGTGGGGCGCTTCGCTCCCCGACAGGTTCCCGACGATCCGGAAGTGATTGCCGCCATAGAAAAAGTCCTGCAGCAGAAATAAACTCAGTACCCAAGGCGATTGCCATGGACAGGATGGGTAGCTATCGCTCACCGGGAAAGGAAACAATCTTGTTGTCAGAGCTTTTCAATTTTTAGCAAAATAAATTTTTTGAAGTTGTCCAAGCAGATCTCTCAGCGTTTCGACATGAGCAAGGTCGACGGTTTGCTTGGCCTTCATGGCCAGGATAATCAGTCGGTGTGCAAGCTCCAATTGTTCCAGGTAGACGGTGCGTGCCACCTTTTCATTTGCGGCCACGGGCTTCAGACGTTGGGCCAGGAAGTAATAAGACAGGATCTCGCTAAATTCTTCGGCATGCTTCTCCTTGTTCGTCACCCAGCGTACCACCTGATTGTAGTTAACCGGATTCTGCCCGGAGAGCGCGGTGATCTCTTTCATTGCCTTTTCCATGGTCGTGATATGCTCGGACAGTAATTTGAAACGAGTTTCGTCATCATAAATTCCACAGGGCACCTGGCAATGAGCCCAAAGCCGCACGCAGCCGTTGACCGCCAACAGCATAAAAAAGACCATCATCCCGGCATTGATTTTTTTCATTTTTTCTCTCCTGTTTTTTATCTTATTTTAATACAATAAATCGGTAATTCAAGTCCGTGGCTCACCAGCGCTAGGTTCTTGAACCTGTCATAACCAGCGCCGGGTTCTCTTTTTGTATGCTTGCCATTGTGGACCGAAGATCGCGGCAAGCATCTCTTCTTCGCGGCGCACGTACCTTACCGCCAGGATCATGAAGAAGGGAGGGAGCACCAGCCAAGGAAAAGTCGATCCCAAAAGCAACAACGTCCCCAGCATAACCAGTATGAAGCCCAGGTACATGGGGTTCCGGCTGATGCGAAAAACCCCTTGGGTCAAAAGGACCTTTGATTTTTCGAATGGCTTGACCGTTATCGCTGCCCGTTGGAAACCTCGATCGGCGCTCAAATTGAGCAGCACTCCACTCAGAAGCGGCAGCAAGCCGGCCAGGTTCCAGGGGCTGGGAATCATCCGCCCCAGGGGCAGTCCGAAATGAAGGGCTGCCACCGTGGTTAGTGACAAAAGCAGCCTCCCTTTTTTGCGACTGACTATTTTTCAACTTCGCTCTCAGGCGAATTCGCCCCGGCCCGGGCTTTCAACCAGCTATTGAAAACCGTCTTGCCCTCTTCTTGCCACCAGCGGTCATAGGAACGGTGATGGCGGATGAGAGGGGACCTATGCGGATCATGGCCATGGTACGGATGGATGCCACTGAACAGGATCTTCGACAGGATTATAATGCCGAACGCCTGCCAATAGGTGATCACGGCAAGGCCGAAAATGGCCGGCATGATCCAGTTCCACAGCGCCTTGACCACCAGTCCAAAAACAAGGGCAAAGAACATTGCTACAACGATGCCGATGAAGGTCCAGCCGACGATGCGCCGGACCCCACCGTCGTGGAAACGCTGAAAATGCTGCTGCATTTTTTCGTGATGATTCATGGTGTACCTCCTTTTCTGTTCTGCGTCACCTCAAGCAGGGTGCGCAGCTTTTGCATGGCTCGGTGCTTGCGGGCCAGCAGAGTGCCGATGGGCGTATCCCATTCATCGGCGAGCTCACGGAATGACCGGCCTTCGATCTCGTTGGCAATGACTACCGCCCTCTCGTCGGCGGCCAGGGACTCCATGGCCATGGCGATCAGCTGTAGCCGCTCGCTCCGCTCAGCCAGGGTGGCAGGGTCATTGGACGGATTTCCTTCCTGTGCAGCGATCAACAGCTGGTCAAGCTCACCCGCGCCGGAAACGGTCTCGGGGCGTCTTCCCCGCAAGCGCCAAAGATCGGTGATGCGGTTCTGCAGGGCACTGAACACGTATGCTGCCAGGTTTTCCATCGGGCGGGAAATGTCGGCAAGTGCGAACAGTCGCAGGGCTACGTCCTGCACCACATCTTCGGGCTCGATCATCTCCACACCTTGCATGCGGCGCCGCACGAAGCGGGTCAATCGGCCGATCTCGGTCGTGATAAATTGCGCAATCTCAAGCTTGGTTATTGCCATTTCCATACCACCATGACGTCATCCCTGCGCCTTTATTGCCTAGCTCATCCGCTTTTTTGCAAAATATAGTATATTGAACGATTCCTTTCGGGATGGCTTTTAAATTCGACGATCTCGCGAGCCTCCTCCGCGAATACAGAGTCGCCGCCATTTTCCCGGATCGAACGCTCGAGGCAGGCAAAATATTCGTTCCACCAGATCTTATTATCAAGAATGAATGAGTCGATCAACCACAAACTGGATTTTTTGAAAAACGCCCTTCTTTTCCGGTCCCCCGCCAGCGGCTCATGGATCAGTGCCTGGCCCCTGCTCTTCAGCAGCGCGTTCGCGACAGCCATGCCGGCCTCGAAACCGGCGATATGCAGAGAGCCCTCGGCCACGACGATGTCGAATTTTTCCGGGAACGGCGGCAATTCGAAAATGGAGGCCTGGATCAATTCGATCCTGTCCGAGAGGTCCAGTGCCTCAACCTTCCGCCGTAACCGGCCCAAGGAATGGGCATCGGGATCCACGGCGACAAAGCGTCCCGGGCAGACCTCCATCAGGGCCAGCGTGGGCACGCCGCTGCCGCAGCCGATATCCAGGATGCATGGATCTGCGGGAACGCGGATGAGTGAAAACGCCCGCAGGATATAATGATTGAGGTTTCTTCGACAGTGGTCTCTGATCTCAAATGGATCCATTCCCAGGCTTCCCCCTTGTCATGCTTACCGGGGAAATGTCAGTACTGTGCCGACTCCCAGAGGCAGGAAGCGCCCGGTGAACGCATTACGGAAAAATTCAATGGCCCGGTCACCCGTGCAGTGTGAAGCGCCGCAGCGCTCCACTCCGGCTGTTTTCATCGCGTCGATGATGGCGGCGATTTCCCTGTCATCTTTTCTCATTAGGTGAAAACCGCCTAGCACGACCCGTGGTTGACCGGAAACAACCTGATGGGCGCGGCGCACTATTTCCAAGATGCCGGGATGTGCGCAACCGGTGATTACCAGTAGCCCATGTGATGTTTTTATTACTAGCGATTGTTCGCTGAAGGCAGGATCGAAATCGGCAGGCATCTCTCCTGTGGAAAATACGTTGCGGCAGACCTGCCGTGCTTTACTGATCCGCAGCGGCAGACCGCCCCATTGACGGACCTTGGCCAAATAATCATCTTTGGCCATAGCCGGCAAATAGACCGGGATATCCCGTTTTTGGGACAGGATCCACTGAAGTCCTCCGATGTGGTCGCCGTGCAGGTGCGAGATGACGATCATGTTGATGCGGCTCAGGTCAACCTTCAGGCTCTCGATGTTCTTCTGCAGAATATCGGAACGGGTCCCGGTATCAAAAAGGATGGTTTTTTCAGTTCCCTGCACCAGGCAGGAAAAACCCCAATCCGCCTGAACCCCCGTAACTGGTGTCACGTAATTGTCATAAAGAATGGTTATGCGTATTTCCACTTTTCCATTGAGCGATTCCGACAGCAGGAAGACTATGGCCAAGATCGTGAAAATTAAACAAAGCTTGTTTTTGATCATATCTGCCTCCAGGAGAATTGTAACGCCAAGTGTAGTGAAAATAAACAGCGGATGCTCGGGAATAAAAAAACGAAAAATCCGGATATTGTGACGATGACGGTACAAGCCAAAATAAAGATTTCCAAAGATGATGGAAATATGCAGGCGCATCAGCTATGATAAGTTATGGAGGGATTTCCATGAACGAATTGGAAGAAAAAATATGGAAAATTCTTGGCAAAGCACAGACCGCCGCCCTGGCTACGATCAGTGTGTCAGGCGCCCCCTGGGTGCGCTATGTGACCGTAAGGACGGAAAAAGATCTTTCCCTGAATTTCTGCACTGGCCTTTCCACGCGCAAGGCCGTCGAAATCGCCGCTAATCCGCTGGTACACCTCACCTGTGGCAATTTGCAGCCTCCCGATGACTCGGTTTTCCTGCAGATTGCCGGTCGCGCCGAAATACGCGCCGATGCGGCGACCAAGCACAAATACTGGCAGCAAGAATGGCGGCGTTATTTCACGGGGCCGGACGATCCAGACTATATCATGGTTTTTATCAGACCCGTCCGCATGGAATACAACGGCCCCGGTTCATTTTTCCCGGAGGTTTGGGAAATACAAAAACAGCTTTGACCCTCTTCGATCCGCAGTTCTCTGATCACAGCATTGTGAGTGAATTGAATGGGCGAAAAAAAACGGAATGCTTATTTTTTGGTACCGATTTCTTTTCCCTCGGGATTTTTCCGATTGTGCTTTTTTGGGTGAAAGGCACCGGCAAAGGGCACCAAGATAAAAAGGGCAGTCAGGACGCCATGCTTCAGTTTGGCAAGTATTCTGGACAGCAGTCCGGATTGCTTTTGGGGACCTTCCATATTGTAATTTTACCAGACCGCTGCCCTGTGAACAAACCGGGTTCTATGCCCTAGTCTGACTCCGTTTTTTGCGGCAGGTTTCTTTACACTTCAATGATTTTCCAGCCGTAGCAACCGATTATACGGGTTTGGCCGACAATCGTTTCCCTTTCCTCGTGCTGGTGACCGTGCAGGAGCAGGCGCGGCGCTGACCGTTCAATGTAAGCATTCAATGCGCTGAAGCCTGTATGGACCTCATCTTCGCGATCGTGGATTCGCCGTGGCGAGTTATGGGAAATGAAGATGTCCACGGCCGGAAAAGCCGCCATGAATGTTTCGATTTCCTCTTGATAGTAAAGAAATGGTCCCCGGGGCTTGTACTGCCAGCAGCCGTTTAATCCGCCGAAACGCAAAGATCCGATCTCCATAATGCGCAAATGCAGGTCGAAAATGGGTTTGGGGAAGGGAGCGTCCTCGTCATGGTTGCCTTTGACCGCCAGCACGGACGGGCAGTGCCAGGATTCGGCGGCCTGCAAAATCACCGTATTGGCGATATCCCCCAGGGAAAGCAGTACATCGGCACGGCCTTGGCCTCCCGGCCAGACAAAATCGTCCATATCTGCCAGAACCAGCATCTTCATCGTCGGGTTTTTCCTATGCGTTGATCATAGCAGAAAAAAGCCGTGTTCCCTAGAAAAACGATATTTGTCATCCACAGGTGACTATTTGGCCAAGCGCCTGCGCCCCAGGCGCACCAGGTTGACGACCAGGTCGTAGCCGATCACCAAAGCTACCACCAGCAGTGTGACGACCAGGGAGCGGGTGCTCCATCCTTGCAGTTTTTCCGGCAGGTTCAGGAGGAAGAGATCGGTGTGCGGCCGTTCCAGTACCAGGCCGATCAGCACCAGGGCGGACGCATCCGCAAACGCGTTGACCCACCAGGCGGAGCGGCGCGGCAGGGCGAACAGCTTGATGAGCGAAACAAACGTTCCGGCGGCGAGCCCAATAATGACGGCCAGCGTCAGCAGCACCCCGGGCTCGGACTGCAGGAAGGGTTGGAGCGGGCCGGAGCTCCGCTTCGCGAGGAACAGCGTATGGTACTTGAGGAAAAGGTGGACGGCACCGGCCGTCAGGGCCAGCATGATCGCCGACCAGGCCGCCATCCCGATCCTGGCGGCCAGCGTCTTCAGGGCTGGCGCCTTCACCTCGTCGAGGTTGAATGCGAATTTCGGCCAGGGGAGACGGATCTCCCTGCCGCTGCGGGTGATGATGAACAGCACCAGGGCCACTAGGCCGAAGTCGGTCAGGAAAGCCATCGGCAGATACAGGATTGCTTCGACCAGGTTCATTCGCGGCACGAAGATGAATGGAAAGAAAACGGAGACGCTTCGTTTCAGTGCGACGGTCAAGGCGATGACCGCCAGATGGATGACGAATAAAAGGGAAGTATAGCGAAACAGGTGACGACGAAAGGCCGGGGCGATGATCGGCATGCCATCAAGGTATTTTTCGGCTACCCACCGTGGTTTGCCGAAAGCGGCGATGACCTTTTCTAGGGACGCTTCGGTCACAGGGCCCGTTTCCTGTTCAGCTTTTTCCAGGATGTGACTGCGGATTTCAGAGAGTATTTCCTCCCGTTCGCTCCTGCCTGAAAGATAATGGCTGATCTCTTCAAGATAGTTCTCCAGGTTCTTATGCATGCTTTTATCCTCCGAAAATCGATTTGCGATTCCCTGCTGCGTTCCGAGGCGAAACGGCATATTCCGGCTTGGCTTTGTCTCGGCCTTCCATGAATATGGTGCGTAGCCTGCGCAGGATGTCGAAGGCCAGGAAGACCATGAGCATGACAATCACCCAGGCCGCCAGGTCGGCGACGACCATATGAGCGGATTCGATGAACAATTTCTCCTTAGGCAGGTTCAACGCCAGGCTGAAGCAGGCCATATATACTATGTCGCTCGCTAGATCGATCCAGAGTGAGCGGAAGCGCGCCCGCAGCAGCAATGAGATGATTTCCATGAGCAGCAATGCCAGAACGGCTAGCGACAGCCATTGGGAAAATGTAGGCTGCAAGAGCAGGCGCGGCTGGGTCTTGAGGTCGATGCGGCTGAAGAAAATCGTTCCCCAATGGCTGTAGGTTGCCAGCAAAAGCGCCAGCAGGATGGTCATGGACCAGAATTTCCATTTTTCACTACTCCTGACCGTAACGGGCTTGAGGCCGCGTTTGAGGAATGCTGGCCAGGCGAGTCGTGGCTGCAGGGGATTTTGAGAGATGATATAGAGAAAAATGGCTACAAGCCCAAAGTCGAAAATCCAGGTCAGGGGAAGTTCCCTGAGTAGTTCACTCAAACGGGTGATGCGAATGGTCAGGTCGAATGGCATGAGCGAGAATGAGGTGCCCAGCAATAACGAGATGATCTTCAAGCCATAATGAATGGAAAACAGAAGCCACGTGTAGGCAAAGAGAAAGCGGCGATAGGAAGGAATGATGATGTGACTCCCCTCGAGGTATTTTTCTGCCACGGCATGCGGGGGGCCGAATCCGGCGATAGCCTCTGCCAGCGATTCTTCACTCAAGGGCAGGCCGTCGCCCCGGGCCTTCTCCAGGACATGGCTACGGATCTCGGCCAGGATGTCTTTTCCTTCCTTTGTTCTCCCTAGGTAATGACTGATCTCTTCTAGATAATTTTCCAGGTTTTTATACATTTTTATTCTCCATTGTAAGGTGCTTTATGATCTCGTCCTGTTTCTTCCATATGGTCAGTAGTCCGTCACGCATTTCTCGACCAGAATCGGTGACTATATAAAATTTGCGCGGCCGTTCCTCGCCGATCTTCCATTTGCCCTGGATCAGGCCTTTGCTTTCCAGGCGGCGTAAAAGGGGATAGATAGTGTTCTCCTCGATTTCGTAGCCCAGGTCGCGGAAGGCGCGAACCATGGCGTAGCCGTAGGCGTCCTTTTCAAGGATGATTAGGACCAGGAGCTGCAGAAAGCCCCGCTTCATCTCGGTTTCGATGCTGCCGAGTTCATTGTCCATAATGGGGCCTCCTTGTTTTGCTGCGTACATACTGTTTGATGTTTGTAGGTAACATGATATAATTATAACGTGCGATGCACAGTAATCCAACTATTTTTTATTTTTTATTAAATTTATTATCTTTTATAAATTACCCCTTAAGAAGGGCTCTTTCCGTGGATTTCAAAAGTTTTTATGGCAACGATTTGGCGACCGGCGCGCTTGACCTGGTATAGCAGGTCGTCGGATTGGGCCAGCACGGCGGCGGTGGTGGCGTTGCTTTGCGCCGGTACGGCTATGCCGCCACAAGAAGCGGTAACGATCACGATTGTGTCGCCCTCTTTCATCGCGCAGGAAACTTCGCTAATGCGGCCAAATATCGCCCGCAGAGCCTCCAGATCGGCTCCGGGCAAAATTACAAGGAATTCGTCACCACCCAGGCGGCCGAGGGCGTCGCCCTCGCGCAGGCAACTCTGGATCTTGACAGCCATCTCTTTGAGTGCCTGGTCGCCCGCGGCATGACCTAGGGTGTCATTGACCGCCTTGAAGCGGTTCAGGTCGATCATGATGCAACCCAGCTGCCGGTTGGAGCCGCGTTCGGGCTTCAGTTGCTTTTCCATGAAAGCGAGGATGGCCCGACGGTTGAACAGAGCGGTCAGCGGGTCATAAGTGGCCAGATATTCGAGCTCGGCGGTGCGCTTGCCCACTTCGTTCTCCAGCTCGCGGTTGCGCCGGCGTAGCAGTAGGGTGCGCCAGTGGTAGATGCCGACGGCGGTGGCCAGGAGGAAAAGGAGCCCCCCCAGGCGGAACCAGGGCGTCATCCAGAAGGGGGGGGAGACGTGGATGGGCAGGGTGACCGTCTCGCCCCAGACGCCCGATTCGTTTACCGGCTTCAGCTGTAGTCGCAGATCTCCGGGCGGAAGATTGGTATAACGCAACTCCTCAAGGCGGCTCAAGGAATTCCATTCGCTCTCCATGCCGTCGAGTCGGTAGATGTAGCCAGTACGATTGCGATTGCGATAGGAGAGGACAGCGATGTTGAAAATGAGCGTCCGCTCATTCCAGGCCAGGTCCAACTGCCCGGGAAATTCAATTGACCGGGAAGGCAGCCGGATTTTTTCAATCATCAAACGGGGCGGTTCTGTGTTGCGGTTGGAACTAGCCGGGTTGTACTGCGACAGGCCGTTGACCGTGCCGATCCAGATCTCGCCCCTGGGATCGTTGTAGAAGCCGTTCCCATTGGTCTCCCAATCGGCCAGCCCGTCATCGGGGCTGAAGCCTTCCACCTCGTAATCGACGAGAAAGCGATAGACGCCACGTGCCGTATTGACCCAGATATTTCCCTTCCAGTCTTCGCCGATAAAAAAAACATGGTGGTTGCTGAAACCGGGGCGGTCGTTGAGCAGACGCCAGCGCCCGTCTGTTTCAAGGACCGCCAGGCCGTCGTCGCTGCCGGCCCAGAGGCGGCCGCTGCTGTCTTCGCAAATTGTGGAAATCGCATTGGACAATGGACAGGGCGAGACCACTGCAGTCAGGGTTTTGCCATCGCAGGCATACAAGCTGCTTTTGGCGGCGCTCTTGGAAGAATTCTTTGCCGCGACCCAGACACCACCGCTGTGGCGGCGTATTACGCGGGAAACATCGGTCAGGGATTCACCGGTCGGGGTTATGCCCCATATGTTCCAGCGTCCGCTGGCGTCGCGACGTGCCAACCCGCCCCCGCTCCAGATCCCGCAAACCCAGAAATTGTCCTGGCTGTCAACCGTCATGTCCCAGGGCACGGTGCGTGGAATGGGAAGATCTGGGGAAAGTTCGCGGATAGTTTTTTCTCCCTTCAAGCGATAACGGAGAGTTGTATCGGTCATGAACCAGATGGTCCCGTCTGAGGTGCGCTGCACTTTCCAAACCCAGTCGTTACCGAGGCCGTCTTTTGCCTGAACGATTTCCAGAACTTTGGGCAGAGGCCGTACCTGGTAGTGGACGGCGCCATGCAGGGTTCCCAGCCAGAGAGAATCGGCCGTAGCGCCGGGTGAGATGCCGAAGACGCAGGCGCTGGGTAGTCCCTGCTTCTCGGTGTGACTGATCCAGGCCATGCTGCCGAGACGGGCCAAGCCGCCGATATAAGTGGCGACCCACAGGTTGCCCTCACGATCTTCCAGCACGGTGTTGATGACATTAGAAGGCAGGCCGTTGTCCGTCCCCCAGTATTCCAGGGCAGACTGGCCCGGCCGCTTAATAATTAAGCCGTTGCCGTTGGTCGAAATGTACAGAGTTCCGGAAGGCTGCACCGACATCTGGTAAACGGTCCAGGCCGCTGCGCTTCCGCCTGGAAATGCTTCCCAGCCCGAGTCGTTGCGACGCCAGACGCCGTGGCCGTATGTGCCCAGCCACAACCCTTCGGCGGTCAAGGCTAGGGCCCGGTATTTGTCTGTGGCGATAGCGGGCGGACCTGGAACGGCCGACGGCGATCCATCCAAGGGGAAGCGCCACATGCCGTTGTCGGCGGCCGCCAGGATGCCTTCACGGTCGGCCAGGAGGTCGTAAACCCGGGGCCCGCTACTGCTGCCGCCGGGATGAAAAACCGAGAATTTTCCATCGGCGAAAACGACCAAGCCGTTTTCGCTGCCGATCCACACCTGATTGCGGGCATCCTCAGCCAGAGCCAGGCATGGGATTGTGCTGAGAATCGGATCATCCACTATTTCCAGACTATGATTATTCCAGCGTGAAAGACCGCCAGCGGTTGCCACCCATACTGCGCCATCGCTGGATGCCAGCAATTCATTGATGCGAGCGCTGCGCAGTCCGTCTTCAATGAAAAAGCTCTTAAAGCGACTGCCATTGAAGCGGGCCAGTCCACCCCAGGTGCCAACCCACAGATAGCCCTCAGTGTCCTGCGCCAGAGCCGTGACCTGCGACTGCGGGATACCTTCCTTCAAACCCAGTATTTCAAACGGCAGGACTTGGGACCGCAAAGGAATGGCCAGGGCCAGGAGCAAGATGGCCAGAATCGGGGAAGGTGGATTTTTCATAATGAGAATATAGGGTTTTTAATCTCGGTTGTCAAAAAAATGATTTAACTGATGCATTCCATCGTGCGAAAAAAAAAGAAGTAGTCTGCATTCTGGAAGGCGTCTGTAATTAATACTGACTTACTGGGTGCAACTGAATGATTGGCTCGCTTTATTCGCTGCGCAGCGAATCGATCGGATTGTCGCGGGCAGCACGGAAGCTCTGCAGCAGTACTGCGCCCATAGCAATCAGGAAGGCTGAAAGGAAAGCGAAGGCAAAGACGGGAAGTCCGGGCCGTATGCGGTAGGCGAAATCCTGAAGCCATCTCTCGCTTGCCAACCAGGCCAGTGGCACAGCGCCGACGCCGGCAATTAACACCAGCGATACAAATTGTCGGGTCATTAGCATGGCGACGGAAGCAGTTGAAGCGCCGACAACCCGGCGGATGGCGATCTCTTTTCGGCGCTGGCGGGCATAGAACGCGACCATGCCGTAAAGCCCGAGAAAGGCGATGGCGATGCCCATGGCCGAAATCATCCCCAGCAACTTTCCCATTTGTTCTTCGTATTGATAGACCTTGCCGAACATCTCATCCAGGAACGCATATTCGAAAGGCACACCGGGAAAATGGGCGCGCCATGTCTTTTCCGCGGCGGCAAGGGCCTGGGCGATGCGCTCCGTGTCCAGTGTCAGGCTGATGGTGCGCAGCAGGGAATGTTCAATATCCAGGATCATGGGTTCGGCGCCGTCCTTCAGGCCCAGGAAATGAAAATCCGCGGTCACGCCGACCACGCTCTTGGTCTTGCGATGGTAGTGGGCCGTCCAGACCGTGCCCAGGACGCTCTGCGGCGTAAAACCCAGTTCCCGGGCACCGGCTTCGTTGACGATATAAGCGGCCGCTTCGTCATTCCCCGTCGCTTTCCGGAAAGGCCTCCCCGCTGTCATGACAATACCATAGGCACGGATGAAATCATGGTCCACGGTCAGTACTTTCAGCCGTTTCGCGTTCCCGGTGCTGAATGAGTTTCCCTTTTGCAGGTAATAGCCTCCGGAAGAGGCTTCGCCCGGAACCAGTGATGATACGGTGGCGTCGTTGATGCCCGGATCCTTTAGAAAATCATTCTTTATGGCTTCGTAATTATGGCGGAAATAGGACTGATTGCTTTTGACCTCTAGGATCAGTTTTTGCTGCCGGGAAAAACCAAGCGCCTTGCCTTTCATGAAGGTCAGCTGGCGGAATACCACCAGTGTGCACACCACCAGGAATATGCAGATGACAAATTGACACACAACCAGCAGGCACTGCAGGCCATTGCCCTGTTTGCCCGGTATCATCTGATCTTTTATTATGGAAACCGGCTTGAAACGGGAAAGGATCAAAGCCGGATAAATGCCGGCGCTGAAGCTTACGATCAGGAACAATGCCAGCAGGGAAGCCAAGACCAGGGGCTGCCCCACGGCCTGGAAAGAGATGGCTGTTCCGGCCATGCGATTGAAATAGCCCAGCAATGCGGAGAGAAAAGCGAATGCCGCAATGAAAGCGAAGAAGGTAATAACCAGAGATTCTCCGATGTATTGAAATGTCAGGTCCGAGCGGCTGCCGCCAAGGGTTTTGCGGATGCCCACTTCGCGGCTGCGGGCTGTGGACAGGGTCGCCGACAGGTTGATAAAGTTAATGCAGCCGATAAATAGGATCAGCAAAGCCGCGAAAGAATAGATGTAAATATAGTACATATTACCGGGCGGCTCGATCTCGCCGGGATAATGAGATGCCATATGCAATGTCGACAGTGGTTGAAGAAAAAATTCGTGCCGTTTCATCGGGAACCCCGCCCGTTTGGCAAAGGCGGCGCACAATTGCTCTGAAAAGGTCTGCAATTGCCGCTTAAAAGCCAAGGGATCAACATGGCGACCAAGCTTTACATAAGTATATTTATAATGAAATTCGGCCCAATTTTGGTTCAGGTTAGGGACATAGGCCAGCAGGGTGGACATGGAGAGCAGCAGATCATATTTGAGATGGGTGTTGGCCGGGGCGTCTCGGATGATTCCGGTGACTTCGAAGTCCTCGACAACGGCCGGGCCGATGTCATAATCGATTTCGATGCTCAGACTGCGGCCCAACGGCGGCAGGGAGCCAAAATATTTCCTTGCCATGCTTTCACAAATGACGACGGTCCGCGGCTGCGAGAGGGCCGTTCTGGCGCTCCCTTCGAGGAAAGGAATGCGCAGGATCCTGAAAATTTCGGGGTCGGCGAACCAGACCCGCTTTTCGAAAAAACGGGACTCACCGCGGGCCACCAGGACATGTTTGGCGTTTTCGAAGGGCGGAATCATCCGGGCCACGCTCTCGGCCTGGCTGAGCTGCTCTCTGATGCCAATTGCCAGGGGGCCTGGCGTCGAGACCCCGGTAGATTCGCCGATCGGAGTAGTTTGGCTGTAGGCAACGCGGTAAATGCGCTCATAATCCGGATGATAGGTATCATAGGTTAGTTCATTGGTTACGTAGAGGATGACCACCATGCTGCTGGCGACTCCCGCCGCCAGTCCGAAGACCTTGATCAGGAAATAAAACTTGTTTTTCACCATGCTGCGCATGGTGACGGTCAGGGCATTTTTCAACATCAACAGTTTCCAATAGATCCGGTGGCGGAGAAAACCGGGCAGCGATTTCAGCGCCTGCCACAGGATCCAGCGCTTGGCATAGCCGGCACCTTTTTCGTCCGCGGTCCGGGCGTACAATTCCTCAAAGCAGCCGTCCACGTCATCGATCTCATCGATGGTCAACAGACTCCGTAAAAATTTGAAAGGGGGCCTTTTTTCGTTGTCTTTTTTTTTCATGTTTTCTCCTTCAGCGGTGCGACAAAATCGGTCCACAAGCGGGTATAGGCTTGCTGCAGCTCCATCAGGGCGGCATGGCCCTTCTTGGTAAGGCGGTAGAAGCGGATCGGCTTCTTGCTTGCAAAATCCGGATTACGATTAGAGTAGGATTCAATATAGCCGTTAATGTCCAAGCGGTTCAGGGGAGCGTATATCGTTCCCACCGCGTAATGGGTTCCAGTATAGCGGAATATCTGCTCGCGGATGGTGATCAGATAAGCCTCATTCTGCAGGTGATGGATGGCCAACAGGACCTGCTCTTCTTTTCTGGTCAGTTCTTTCATGGTGCCTCTTTTCACTTCGAAATATTCAAAGTAATCATTATACGATGGAACACTTCGAAATGTTCGAATTAATTAAATTTTTCTGGAATTCATTTATTATGTACCGGCAGGTAACCATGTCGTAAGCAGTTCCCGGAAATTATTCTAATTTATTTGTTGTTTTGGGATTCACTTTTTTATCCTAATGACAGTGGTTCCGGCTAGCTTGTCGTGCATGGCCAGGCCATCGTGGTCCCACAACACCTGCAAAAATCCAATAAAAGCCAGCAGGGTCGAGGCCGCATAGCCATGGGCACGCTCCAGCGATTGGTACCAGCCAAGCCGTGACCGCCCTTTCAGATCGATTACGCGCAGGCCCAGTAGGCGTTTGCCTGGAGTTCGGCCGCTAAAGCGAAAAAATATAATGTAATATACGTATCCGATAAAAAATTCGAAAACAAGGTTGAATCTTTTACCGCCGACAAAATATGTTTTTTTGTCCTGCTTGACTGAATTTTCCTCATTTTCGGCTGAATGGGCTTTGGGTATTCTTATTATGATTGTTTGGCCGCTTTTCAAGGCACCCAGAACTTTGGAAAATTCTCCTTTTTCGCCTCGGCATGTCGCCATAATCTCCGAAAAGGACAAGAAAACAATGATTGAAATGAAAAGAATGATTATATTATCGATTAGGAAGCCCAGGAAACGCCTGAAAAAACCTGCCTGGTCAGGATGCGCCTTATGTTTTTGGATCATGCGGACTCCTTTGTGGTCTATTATGTGGGAATCATCGGCAAATGTAAAGAATTTTTTATCGCCCCTGTTTTCCCGAGGTGGGATTGGCAATTTTTGACTTAAGTGACGAGGATGTATTAGAATAAAAATTGATTCAATAATACACTAATGTGCTGGAGGAAGTCATGTCGCGAGTGTTCGGATCAACCGTTAAGAATGTCATGCTTGAAAAAATTTCCCATGCCCTGGTTGGTTTGACCCTGGTCTTAAAGGGGATTGATAAGGCCGAACATTTTAATGACCACTCGCTCACGGTTGTTTTTTTGTTTGTTGCCGGGGCATTCATAATCCTGGGTGGCGCTTTCCACCACCATCTTGAAAAAAAAATACCTAATTTCACTGCCCTCTTCCATGTGGCAGAGGGGATCGCACTCATCCTGATCGGCTTTGCCCTGCTCAAAAAAAGTTCTCGCATGCCTTATTTCCTTTTTTTCATCGGTGTCGTCTATTTGGGTTTGGGTGCCTTCGGGTTTTTCATTGATGCCGATAAAAAAAAGAAATTGCGTCCCCTGCTCCTTACCGTCATGGGGATTGTATTTTTACTTGCTGCCTTGGTAGCATTTACTTTGAACTACCTCGGATCGGGAAACAGCTGGGCTTATTTCACGGCCGGACTGATTTTTGTCATGGGGCTTTTCATCTTGTTTGTCCGCAAACGTAAGATGGGCTAATTGCTCATAATTGTATCATTTTAGAAGTTTCGTCGACTTGAATCCTTTTAATTTGCTTGAGGCATGACTGGGTTGCCTGTTCATGTTGCCCATACACGAAAAATTTTCTGCGGCAGTATGCAAGATTAATATAACCAATTTGTTCTCATATTGATCCCAAGGAGGTAACCATGAAAAAAAATACTTTGCCCATGTTTTTGTTATTGGTTTCCGGCGTTTTCTTCATGACGGCTTCTTCGCAGCTTCAGGCGCAAAATGTCCAGACGGCCGTTGACCTGGAAACATCTGTCCGCAATGCCGTTCTCAAGACCCCCCAATATGGAGTTTTTGACAGTATTTCTTTCAGGTTGGATGGCAACAACGTGATCCTGCAGGGCCAGGTGCTGCTGCCAATTACCAAGGCGGAAATTTTCCGCCGCGTTTCCCAGATAAGCGGCATCGGCAATGTCATCGATGACATCGGCGTCCTGCCCTTATCACGTCGGGATGACGCACTGCGCTTGCAGGTTTACCGGCGCATTTTCAACACGGCCGATCTTTACCGTTACGCATTCAGTCCCAATCCCTCGATTCATATCATTGTCAGGGACGGACGCGTTATGCTGGATGGCCTCGTGTCCAACGAGGGCGACAGCCAATTCGCCGCCATGGCCGCCCGCAAGGTCAGCGGGGTTTTTTCCGTTACCAACAATCTTGAAATCCAGAAATGAAGCGCTGTTTTCTTTGCGGCGGCACGAGCCGGCATCGGGCCGGCACGTGCCGTTGTATATTTTGTGACCGGGCAGCAAATTCAAAATAACATCCAGTTCCGACCCATAATAATCCAGGATATAATTTGAAAAACCGGGCGGGTCAATCTCCATTCTGCTTGAATAGCGTAAGTTGTTTGGGATAATTCTTTTTGATATTGCGATCGATGGCGGCCAGAATCGATTCAATACCGGAAGCGGGATCCCAAGCCCGGCACCCCCGGGCAATCAACGCTTCGTTGCCCGCAGGCGGATCGTTGAAAAAAGACGGGGCCGCGACAAAAACCGGAATTCCCATTTTTTGTGCGGAAATGGCGGCGTTGAACGTACCGCTGTGTCTGCCGCTATCATTGTGCTCGGGTCCGGAGATGATTACCATCAACGCTTGCGAGAGGGCACCGACCAGTCTGTTGCGGGTCATGGCCATGTAAGGAGCCCATTTGGCATCGGGTTCGAATTGCGATATCACCAAGGTGTTTTTTTTCGTCAGGAACTCGGATAATGATGGTTTTACTTTAAAATGTCGAATCCCTTCGGCCAGAATAATGCTGGTCGTACCGCCGGCGCGTAGGGCGGCCAAATGAGCCGCCGTATCGATGCCGGAAGCGTAACCGGAGGTAAGATTAATCTCCTTGGCAGCCAGTTCGGCGGCCAAGGTATTGGTCACTGCCAGCGCCATCGCGCCCGTGTTCCTTTTTCCGACTACGGCAATTGCGGGCTTTTTCAGAATTTCCATATTTCCACGCACATACAAGAGCGCCGGCACAGACATCTTGTTCTTTAAACCCCTGATCCGTTCAGGAAAGTCGGGATGGAAAGGATGAAGGACGGTTATTGGTTGTTTTCCGGTTGGCCCGGCGGCCAAGTTTTTCAGTTTATTACCATGGCTAGCCGCCAGGCTGAAAGGACCGGCATGAAAGATTTCTTTGAATTTTTCCGGATTTTCAAACAACCAGGATGCCGTTTTTCTTTGTTGCGTTAGATAGTCGGCGATCATCCACAAAGCGCTGGAGCCGATTCCCTCGAACCCGGCCAGGGTGCGCCAGGCATTTCCTTCCAATGTATTCATCGATGTGACCGGGTGCTGGTCGCCGCAACCACGGAAACTTTCGCCGCATTGCCTTGAAAAAGCAGAGCGGCCGTGGCCGCTTTCAGGGTTTCACCGGAACGGAACAGATCATCGAAAAGCAGGACATGCATTGATTCGAAACGCTGGTCAATTACATCAAACACTCCTTCAAGTTCCAAGCGGCGAGAGCGCTTGCCGGCTATACTTTTAAGCGGAACGGTCGCTTTGGCCTTGAACAGGAAATCATCGGGAGCAGGCAGTCCGAGCAGAGAGCCGATGCGGTCAGCAAGCGCCTGAAGCGGTTGGAACGAGCGCCGTGTATCCGACGGCGGTACGGCCAGAACGGCCTTGATATCCGCGAGTTCGGACCTGCTGCGAATGAATTCAGCAACCGTATGGGCGATGGGTTCGACCTGCGTGCGGTCGTTGCGGTATTTCAATTTAAACACTGCCTCGCCCAGTTCGGTTCGCTCCGTATTGAATTCGGGATGCACCGCGCCACCGCTGCCATCGGTCGAGCTGTGGAGTGTATGCTGGTCCAAAGCCCAGCCGTCCGCCCAGTTGCCGATGATCATTTTCGGGTCTATATTCATTTTTCGTTATCCGCGGACATTCTATTATTGAACTAGCTGGTTGTCAAAACCGCCGATCATGACGACCGGGTTTTCCCAACCCATTCGTTCAAATACATTGCCGAATTGCAGGACAAGTACAAGGGCAACAATCCAATTCTGCTGCAGGTTGATACCAAGGTCGGGCATGGAACCGGTTCGACAACATCCAAAAGCATTAACAGTTATAGCGACATGTATGCATTCATGTTTTTTAATATGGGAATTGTGCCGGAGTTCAAATAGCAAACTGGCATCGGCCGCTTGCCTAGGCATGACATGATGCCGGAATAAAGCATCTACTGCAAACGGTGGCCTTGGGTAACGGTTTGCGCTATAATGAGCTTTCAACGGGTTCTCAAGGGAACGAGCGCTGTTTTTCCCAAGGAGGTGCGGTCATGGCGGTGACTGGAAATTTTAACGGTTCAAACGAAACCTTGACAACCATCGAAGCCCGCCGCAGTGTCAGGAATTTCCTTTCAGAGAAAGAGGTGGCTGATGGTGATATTAACGCCATCCTCAAGGCTGCGAACCATGCGCCTTCGGCACACAACCAGCAGTCATGGCGATTCATTGTTTTGCATGGCGCCAAGAAAAATGATCTGGCGCACCTGGTCTCCAGCCGGGCAGCTGACTTCCCCCGACCATCGTGCACATTGCTGCGCATGGCCTGCCGCAGTATAACAGAAGCAGCCCTGGTCATTGCCGTAGTGAATACCGGTGAACTGATCAGGCGTGGACCAAAATTGTTCGCAGCCGATCAGGACGAGGTCCGTGATTTTTTTCGCATCATGGAGATACAGAGTTCTGCGGCGGCTGTGCAGAACATGCTGCTGGCAGCCACGTCACTGGGTATCGGCAGTGTATGGCTTGGGATACTGATTCTCATCAAAGATGTGGTATTGGATTTTCTCGGCGAGCCGCAAGGCGAATTCATGGCGGTTGTTCCGATTGGCTATCCGTTGCGCGACAGCAACAGTCCGAAAAAGCGGCCGCTTGGAACATTTGTAAAATACCTTTCCTGAAAAAAAGCAGGTTTTTATTTGTTAAATTTTACTGCTTTTTCATTGACCTTGTTAAATTTTTATGATATTAATTTTTAAGTGAATTCTTAGAGAGGAGGAATATATGAGTATTTCCGAACAAAAATCACAAAACAAGAAGTATAAAATCGCCTGGCTTCCGGGCGACGGCATCGGCCGGGAAGTGATGGAAGCGGCCCGGATCGTCCTGGACAAGCTTCATTTCAATGCCGAATACATTCACGGTGATATCGGCTGGGAGTTCTGGTGCCGGGAGGGCGAGTCCTTCCCGCTGCGTACCATCGACCTGCTCAAGAATGTCGATGCGGCCATGTTCGGCGCTATCACCTCCAAGCCGGTTAAGGCGGCTGAGGCCGAGCTGGTCCCCCAGTTGAAGGGTCAGGGCCTGGTCTACCGTTCGCCGATCGTGCGCATGCGTCAACAGTTCGATCTCTGGACCTGCCTGCGTCCTTGCAAGGCGTATCCGGGCAATCCCATCAATTACAAGGAGGGAATCGACCTGGTCATCTTCCGCGAAAACACCGAAGACCTCTATTCGGGCGTGGAATTCAACCCCGTTCCCCAAGAGGTCAAGGACGTGCTTCAGAAGAATGCCAAGGGCTTTGCCGCCTTTAAGGACGTGCCCCTGGACCAATATGCCATCACCTGCAAGATCAACACCCGCAAGGGTTCGGAGCGTATCATTCGCGCCGCTTTCGAATACGCCAAGAAACACGGCTACCCCAAGGTTACGGTGATCCACAAGGCCAACGTCGTGCGCGCCACCGAAGGGCTTTTTCTCGAGATCGGCAAGGAAGTGGCCAAAGACTACCCGGATATTCTGATGGACAATGCCAACATCGACGCCATCTGCATGTGGCTGCTGAAGAATCCCAAGAACTACTCGGTGCTGGTGGCTACCAACATGTTCGGCGATATCGTTTCCGACCTCTGTGCCCAGATGGTCGGCGGCCTGGGCTTCGGCTGCTCGGGAAACATCGGCGACAAGCTGGCTGTTTTTGAGCCTACCCACGGCTCGGCGCCCAAGTACGCCGGGCAGTACAAGACCAACCCCATCGCCACCATCCTGGCGGCCAAGATGATGCTGGACTGGCTGGGCGAGAAAGAGATGGCCGCCCGGGTCGAAAAGGCCGTGGCCGAGGTGATCGCCGAGGGCAAAGTACGCACCTATGACATGGGCGGAAGCAACAAGACTCTGGAAATGGCCGAGGCCATCGCGAAAAAGTTGTAAGGCAAATTGTTGCCTCTGGCGGCGTGACTGAAACCATGGAGAATAAGTTATGACCGATATAAAAATTCATGAAGTGGGTTTGCGCGACGGTTTGCAGATTGAGAAACAGGCCGTGCCGCTGGAGAAAAAAATCGCCTGGGTAGAGAGTCTTCTTGTCTCGGGCATGGAGATGATCCAACTGGGATCATTCGTCAACCCGGAAAAGGTCCCGCAAATGGCTGATACCGACACGCTGTTCAACCATTTCAGCCAGCCGGGCAAGAAACAGTCTGCTGCCATCCTGTCGGGGCTCGTATTGAATGAAAGAGGACTGGAACGTGGCATGGCCTGCGGCGTGGACATGTTCTGCATGGGAGTTTCCGCCAGCGACACCCACAGCCGCAAGAACACCGGCAAGGGCACCGATGAAGCTTTGGGTGGGATTCTTACCATGGCCCAATCGGCTATTAAAGCAGGTAAACGCATACAAGCATCCATCCAGTCGGCATTCGGCTGTGGTTTCGAGGGGCCAATCCCCCAGGAACGAGTCATGTCGATTGTCGACAAGTACCTGTCAGCCGGCATCCGCAACATCAGCCTGGCTGACACGGCGGGTCATGCCTTCCCGCCCCAAGTTGAATCTTTATATACGAATATATTGAAACGCGACAGCAAGGTTGAGTTGGCCTGCCATTTCCACAACACCTATGGTCTGGGGTTGGCCAACTGTTATGCGGCGTTCAAATCGGGTGTCCTGTATTTTGAAACAGCCCTGGGGGGACTGGGCGGCTGCCCCTTCACCAAGGTGGCGGCCGGAAATGTTTGCAGCGAAGATCTTGTCCATTCCTTTCAACGTCAGGGGCTGGCCATGGCGATCGATTTGGAAAAACTCATTGAAATTTCCCGTGATTTAAGCCGCTTCTTTAACCGTGAGTTGCCTGGTTTCATCCTCAAGGCGGGCTCCATCGTCAAATTTAATCCAGTGCAATAAAGGAGAGAGACCATGAAACTATTGGAGAAGGTCAGGGTGCTCGACCTGACCAATGTCCTTTCCGGTCCTTTTGCCACGATGCACCTCGCCCTTCTGGGTGCCGAGGTGATCAAGATCGAAAATCCGAATGGCGGTGACCTGGCCCGGAAGTTGGGAAGCGTCAATCCACTCAACAAGCAGTTGATGGGAACCAGTTTTTTGGCCCAGAATGCCAACAAGAAGTCTTTGACCCTTAATCTCAAGCTTGAGCAAGGCAAGGACATCTTTCGCAAATTGCTTGAAACGGCCGATGTAGTGGTGGAAAATTTTCGCCCGGGAGTCATGGACAAGCTCGGTTTTTCATACGAAAAAATTTGCAAGATCAATGCCAAGATCATCTATTGCGCCATTTCCGGATTCGGCCAGACCGGGCCGGATGCTTTCAAGCCGGCCTATGACCAAATCATCCAGGGCCTTTCCGGCGTCATGGCCGTCAACGGTGATGAACGGCTCAACCCGTTGCGCGCCGGCTTCCCGGTCTGCGACACGGTCGGCGGCCTGAACGCGGCGTTTGCCATCATGGCTGCCCTTTATTATCGTGAACACAGCGGCGATGGACAGTTTATCGACATCGCCATGCTCGACTCGATCATGCCCTTGATGGGCTGGGTGGCTGCCAACCTGCTTATTGGCAAGCAACAGCCCGTGCTGCTTGGCAACGATAATTTCACTGCAGCCCCTTCTGGCACATTTGTGACCCAGGATGGATACATCAATATCGCCGCCAACCAGCAGAAACAGTGGGAAGACCTGACGGATGCGCTTGGATTGCCTGAACTGAAAAGCGATCCTCGTTTTCAGGAACGTGATACGCGCAAAGCGAATCGCAAACTTCTAACTCCGCTGCTGGAAGCCAAGCTGAAGGAAAACAGCACGATTTATTGGGTCGAGCTGCTCAATGGCAAAGGCATACCTTCCGGCGATATCGTTAGCCTGGAGACGGCCCTGAACTCAGGCCAGGCTAATCATCGCGGCGTAATCGAAGAAATCAAGGAAGAAGGCATTGGCGCCATCAAGATTTTCAATCTGACCGCAAAGTTTTCCAAAACCCCGGCAAAAATAACAACTGCTCCCCCCAGATTGTCGGCACATACTGCGGAAATTTTAAAAAACCTGGATTATAATGAAGCAGACATTGCAGCTTTTAAAGAAAAGGGCGTGATTTAAGATTAAATATATAAGGAGGAATCACAATGGGAATGACAATGGTTGAAAAGATACTGGCCAAGGCCACCAATCAGGTTTCTGTAAAGGCGGGAGATGTGCTGGAACCCCGCGTGGACCTGGCCATGTCGCATGAGAACGGAGCCCTGGTCATCAATCAGTTCAAGGACATTTTCCAGGGCACGGGTTTGGAAGCCAAGGTTTGGGATCCTGCCAAAATAGCCATTATTTTCGATCACCGTGTGCCGGCTGAAAGTTCGAAAACAGCCGGTAACCAGAAGAAAATCAGGGATTTTGTCGCCCAGCAGGGAATCACCAAGTTCCACGATATTCGCGGCGACAGTGGCGGCATCTGCCACCAGATCCTGCCCGAATTCGGGTATGTACGGCCGGGGAAGGTTGTAGTCGGAACAGACAGTCATACCACCAGTCATGGTGCCCTGGGCGCTTTTTCATTTGGGATCGGGGCCACAGAAATGGCTGCAGTCTGGGCTCTGGGGCGGGTGCTGAACGTTGAGGTTCCCGGCACGATCAGGGTGGTCTGTGACGGCAAATTCAAAAGCCATGTCGCGCCCAAAGATTTGATATTGCACCTGGTCGGAAAATTGACGGCCGAAGGCGCCAATTTCAAGGTGATTGAATTTCATGGTCCGGCTATCGAACAGATGCCGACTTCGGGCCGCCTAGTAATCTGCAACATGACGGTCGAGGCCGGTGCCACGGCCGGGATCGTACCGCCTGACGGAGAAACCATTCGCTATCTGCAGAAAGAGGCCGGAGTCAAGGATAAACCGGATATTTTCGGTCCTGATTCGGATGCCGTCTATGACCAGATGATCCATATCGATGTTTCCCAGCTGGTACCACAAATCGCCTGTCCGCATACTGTCGACAACGTCAAGCCGATTCATGAAGTTTTGGGCACGAAAATCAACCAAATCGTCATCGGCTCCTGCACCAACGGCCGTCTCGATGACCTGGCCATTGCGGCCAGGATACTTAAAGGCAAGAAAGTGGCCCGGCAAACGCGAATGTTGATTTTTCCAGCATCAACGCGAATTTATCTGCAGGCACTAAAAAAAGGCTATGTGGCCGATTTCATGGAAGCGGGGGCCGTGGTCATGAATTCGGGTTGCGGTCCCTGCTTGGGGATTCACCAGGGTGCACTGGCCGACGGTGACGTGGCCCTAGCGACTACCAATCGCAACTTCAAGGGCCGCATGGGCAATCCCAATGCCGAAGTCTATCTTTGTTCGCCCGCTGTAGCCGCGGCCAGCGCCATAACCGGTGTGATCACCGATCCAAGCAAAGGAGGAGAATAAGATGGCAAAAGTTGTCTTTAAAGTGGGAGACGATGTCTCCACCGATATCATTTATCCGGGAAGATTCATGGCCACGGTCCTACCGACCGAAACTCCGCAATATGCCTTTATGGACTATCACGAATTCAACGCCAAAATAAAGAAAAAAGAATTCCCGCCCCAGAGCATTATCGTGGCCGGTAAAAATTTCGGCTGCGGTTCTTCGCGTGAACAGGCCGCTTCCTGCCTGAAAGGTCCGGATTTTGTCGTCGTGGCGCCAAACTTTTCGCGTATTTTCCTGCAGAATGCGATTAATCTCGGACTGAAGATGGTAATTTGTCCAACGATTGAAGCCAACGAGGGAGATGAGCTGGAATTTTCAGCCGACCAGGTCATTAATAAAAGCTCCGGAAAAAGCTTTCCGATTGTGGCTCTGCCCAAAGCGCGGCAAGTCATCATCGATGCCGGTGGATTGATCCCCTTCACGCGTAAACTACTGCTTGAGAGCAAAGGGAAAAACTGATATTTTCCATTCGCCTGATCCGCACTGCCCAGATGTGAAAAGCAATTGGAAATCAAAGGCACAACCATGGCGGTCAATGTCAAGGAAGCGCTGGCCCTGCTAAACCGGGCATTACCATTGGTGCTTCTACGCGCCGGTATCATTGCCAGCGCCGGCTTCGTAATGATCGTTGTTTTTGGCATACTGCTTTTTGCTTTTCGCCCGGCCGGCGGTGTCAGCCGGTGCGTAGCCACGACCATTGTCATTTTGGTAGTTTTGGGCCTCTCGACCGGTGGCCGGATGGTACGACACTTTTTCCTTTTTCGCATCCGGGCTGCCATGCTGTTTCTTTTTTCCGGATGCGTTGTTCCGGCTCCCACGCTGACCGCGGCAATACGCGAAGCCGGACGTTATTTCCAGAATCACTCCCAATGGCAATCTTTAAATTATTGGCTGCGCCGGGTTGTGTTGGCACCGTTTTGTTTCAACGCTCAAGCTCGGGAGATATCGTCCTTGCCCCATTTTTGGAAAGGTGGCAAATTGGCTAAATTATTGAACTCGGGGGTGCTGGGCCAGGCCGTGCTGGTCCTGGCTTTCTCACGGAGGGGCAGCGATATTCGGCAATGCGCCTGCGAAGGGGCTGCTCTATATCTTGCCTTCGGTATGGAGAGCCGGCGCCTGGCCAAGCGCTGGCTGGGATTGTCGGTGTTTGGTTTTCTGATCCTGGTCCTTTTCCTGGGCATGCCCACCTGGTTTTTTTTCAGCAACACCGGTGCCCCGGTCTGGATCGGCATCGTTCTGGCTGCCGTCATCGCCTGGGTTCTGCACCAGGCCTTTATCCTTCCCTTTACCCTGGCCGGAGTCGGGGCCGCACTGCTGGCCGAAACAAAAGACAAAACACCAGACCGGGATATTTGCGATAAATTGAACTCGTTGATCCCGGCAAAAGCAATGACGGTCAAACAACAGCATTAAGCAGTTCCGGGCTTCAAATCGTTGGCCATGACTATTGTGCCATCGCTACGGCCGGCGGCGCTGATAAGGCAACGCCACAAGCGCAATAAAATATTTTGTAACCGCCCCGATGCATTAAAATATTAGATCGGTTTAGCGGTTTTTTGTTGCAAACAGATAAAGTAAATTAATTTTATGCCGCTTTCCACGTGTTGATAATGCTGGACAGAGTCAATTTTACAATCCCGGGCGGCGTTGATACGGAAGGGCTCAACTGATGTTCGCTTGTTTGTAAAAATTGGTAGCGATGACTTTTTCGTGGTAGTTGGTGTTGGTATACTTGTAGCCGTTGTTGTAAAGGATCAGGGCCTTGATGACATCGCCCCTGGTTTCGCGCAAGTATCCCTTTAAAATGGTGAGGCCGAGCTCGATGTTGTAATCCACTTGAAACAGCTTGCGGCGGTCAATGTTCAGTTCATCCTTCCAGACCGGGTAATTCACTTGCATGAGACCGCAGGCCCCGACCTTGGACACGGCATGGCGGTCAAAGTGACTTTCCACGTAAATAATCGCCATGGTCAGATAAGGATTCAATCCATGTTTTCTGCTCAGGCTGAAAACCGAATTAGTAATTTTTGCAAATTCCGGCATTTGCAGGCGGTAAATTTTGTCCTGGAAACGATAAAAATCAGTTTTCTCAATGGCTTTCCGATGACTGCCAAGCTTATGGGCAAGCGAGTCGACGGTTTTCTGCAACGATAAGATGGTTTTTTTGTTTTCGGATTGTTTGGCTGACAAAACTATGGCGCATACCAGGAAAATTCCCGATAAACCGATAAAAAACAATAAAATTCCATGTTTTTTTGGGGGAGAGATCATTTTTTCCTCAACGTCTATTTAAGTAAATTTATGATAACATTTTTAATCAATCTTGTCAAGGGTATGGCCAACCTGTATGCGACAGATGCAGACATGCAGCAAAAAATGTGTCAGTCTGAATTATGGCTTGTGATCTTAATGTCACGCAGGCTGGAAAATTGCAGCGAAAGTGGACAGCTGCCGGTAAAGGCACTAAACAGGGTGACAAAACCCAGCAGCCCGATCCAGTTTTTATAAATGATGCCGGCGGCGATAATGCCCAGTGAAACAACGACGCGGATCCACTTGGCCATCTTGTTGGTATTGCATTTATTGGCTTGGGTCATTGCCGCATTATAGCGTAAAACGACTTGCTTTTCAATCGAGCGCCAATCAGGGTTCTGCAGTTCGTTTACCTGCGATGGCTTTGAAGTATTTCATGGCCGTTCCCCAGGATGAAACCACGGCGATGACCAGACCGGCAAAACCGTCGAGAAATCCCAGCCGCCAGATGTAATGTCTGAGAAAAGTTACCGGCGGCAGGATCAAGAGGCGCAGGAAAAGACATTTTTTTCTTTGGCGGATAATTTCTTCACTTTGAAAATTGGAATAATGGTTCAGGCGACGAATATGATCATTGATGTCACGGTAGGTGTAATGCAAAATGACGCCGGGCAGGGGGGCAACCAGGCCGGTCACATGAAGCCGTTCGTGTATGCGACCCTGCCAGGACGATTTGCTTTTTCGGAAAAGCCTGATCTTTCTGTCCGGATACCAGCCTGAATGGCGAATCCAACGTCCCAGGTAAAAGGCTTTTCTTGTGATGGAAAAAGCAGCTATGTTTTCGGGCGGTTTTTGTGCTTTCAATTCCATCATCGCTTTTTTCAATTCCGGGGACACTCTTTCATCGGCATCAAGATTAAGTATCCATTCGTGTTCGGCTTTGTGCATGGCGAAATTTTTTTGCTGGCCGTAATCATCGAAGCGGTTTTGATAGAATGTAACTCCGGCCTGTCTGGAGATTTCAGGAGTACGGTCGGTCGAATAAGAATCAACCACGACAATCTCATCGACGATTCCCCGCAGACTCGCCAATGCATCGGGCAGGCGTTCTTCTTCGTTAAGGGTGATAATGACTGCTGAAATTTTCATTTTATCAGTGCCTGCTTCCATGGCTGGAAAATACAGGACCCCGGTATCTTTGTCAATGACGAAAATGGCGGATGCCGGTGAAAAGGAGCTTGATGCCGAACTTTTCAGCGGCTGCAATCACCTCGGAGTCCCTGACCGAGCCGCCCGTTTCGACCACCACGGAGATCTTGTGCCTGGCTGCTAGCTTGACCGAGTCCGGGAAGGGGAAAAATGCGTCGGACAGGAGCACAGCACCAGTGACTGGCATTTGGCTTTTGCAAATGGCCAACTCCACGGCATCGATGCGGCTGGATTGGCCCGCACCGACCGCCATGAGCCGAAGGTTCTTGACGATGATGATGCCGTTCGACTTCACGTATTTGATAAGTTTCCAGCCGAATTCCACATCGGCTTTTTCCCTCTTGCCCAGAGATTTTCCGGCTTTGCGTTCAAAAGCCCCGATGGTAAAAGCACGATCATCCCGACTTTGATATACGAAACCGCCAGGAATGGTCTTGAAGTCGGCCTTTTCCCTGTAGCCAGCAGCTAGTTTGATCAGGCGCAGGTTTTTTTTCTTGCGCAGGATCGCGAGCGCAGCATCAGAAAAATCTGGGGCCACGATAACTTCAAAAAAAATGTCGCTGACCATGGCCGCCGCTTTGGCTTCAAGCCGGCTGTTGAAACCGACAATGCCGCCATACGCTGAGCGCGGGTCTCCGCTGAAGGCATTTTTAAAGGCCAGAGGCTGCCTAGCGGCCATAGCGGCGCCGCAGGGATTCTGGTGCTTGACGATGACGGTGAAATGTTCTTTATCCTGAAAGTCGTTGAGTGTTTCATAAACCATGGCGGCATCGAGGATATTATTGAAGGATAACTCTTTGCCATGCAGCTGTTCGATGGCATGGAACGGAGAACGACGATCCCGGATAGCCAGAAATGCCGATTGATGGGGATTCTCGCCATAGCGAAGCGTTTGCTCACGGCGGCCGGCGATGGTCAGGAAATCAGGAGGAGTTTCCTGGGCGGCAGCGAGAAAGGCTGCGATCAATGAGTCGTAAAAGCAAGTATAGGCAAAGGCTTTTTGGGCCAAGCGTTTTCTCAATTCCATGGGAATGTCGTTGTTGCGTTCGATAGCGTCAATGACCGGCTCGAAATCCTTTTCGTCAATCAGGACAATGGTATCCTTGAAATTTTTGGCCGCGGCCCGGACCAGCGACGGGCCGCCGATATCGATATTCTCGAGCATGGCATCCAGGTCGGAGGTTTTTTTTTCCAGAGCGGCCTCGAAGGGATAAAAATTGACGATGACCAGGTCGATTTTGCCGACCGCGAATTCCTGCAATTGCTTTATGTGATCGTCGTTATTCTTGGCCAGGATCGGTCCGAAAATCAGCGGGTGAAGGGTTTTTACCCGGCCATTGAGAATTTCCGGAAACTTGGTTAGCGCCGACACTTCGCTGACTGGAATATTTTTCCCCTTCAGAAACGCAGCCGTACCGCCAGTAGAAATGATTTCCCAGCCGGCCCGGTGCAGCGCGATGGTGATTGTTTCGATTCCTTGCTTCTCATAAACGCTGATTAATGCCCGTTTCATGGTATTCCTCCGCATGAAGCTTATTATAACGTGTCGCGAGTTTCAACGCAAAGACCATTTATTTTCTCCCACTCCAGTGGGCCCAGAACGTTATGTGTAAAAGAAGTTTCACAAATCGTTTCTTTTATGGTAAAATACTTCCTTCACTGCCGCGGGGTGTAGCGCAGACTGGCTAGCGCGTTCCGTTCGGGTCGGAAAGGCCGGAGGTTCAAATCCTCTCACCCCGATTTTCTTTCACTGCTTTTTTTGCTTGAATTAAGGATATTTTTAATATATAATTGATTTTTATTTTGAACTATGGGGAATAAATGGAAAATTTAAACGCTTTTGTAGTAATGCTATATTTTTTGGTTTTGTCGATCCTGGCGATTTTTGGCATGCATCGCTATTATCTGGTTTATTTGTTTTTAAAAAATAAAAAAGCAGTTCCGGAACCAAAAGGCAGATTTGCCGAGTTACCGAAAGTGACCATCCAATTGCCCATGTACAATGAAATGTATGTGGCTGAGAGATTGATTGATGCCGTGGTAAAAATGGAATATCCCCGCGAATTGCTGGAAATACAGGTTTTGGATGATTCAACCGACGAAACCGTGAAGATTGCTTCGCGGCGCGTCAGTTTTTATCAAAAACAGGGTCTGGATATCAGTTATCTTCACCGTGAAAATCGCGAAGGCTACAAAGCTGGAGCATTGGAACAAGGAATGAAGGTTGCCAAAGGCGAGTTCATTGCTGTTTTCGATGCCGATTTTATCCCCCACAAGCATTTTTTAACCAATACTATCCATTTTTTTACCGACCCGCAAATAGGTATGGTGCAAATGCGCTGGAGCCATTTAAACCGCAATTTTTCTCTAATAACCAAGCTGCAGTCCATTTTTCTGGATGGCCATTTTGTGATCGAGCATACGGCCCGCAATCGATCCGGGCGTTTTTTCAATTTCAACGGTACTGCCGGAATATGGCGGAAAATCGCCATCCATGACGGCGGTGGCTGGGAACATGACACGTTGACCGAGGATCTGGATCTGAGTTACCGGACGCAGATGAAAGGATGGCAATTTATCTACCTACCTGAATATTCTGTGCCCGCCGAACTGCCGGTGGATATCGTGGCTTTCAAAGCCCAGCAGCATCGTTGGGCCAAGGGGTCTATCCAAACAGCCAAGAAGCTTTTGCCCAAAATATTCAAGGCGCGATTGCCCTTGCCCGTTAAAATGGAGTCATTTTTCCATTTGGCGGCCAATATAGCCTACCTGTTGATGGTGCCGCTGTCGGTCTCCATTTTGCCGGTAGTGATTTTTAGAAGGGATTTGAATTGGAACCAGATGGTAATCTACGATGTGCCATTGTTTTTAATGGCCACGGCGTCGGTATCGGCGTTTTATATCGTTTCCCAGAAAGAATTGTATTCCGATTGGACCGCGACCTTCAAGTATCTGCCATTACTGATGGGGCTGGGTATCGGGCTTTCGGTAAACAATTCATTTGCCGTTCTAGAAGCCTTGCGCAACAAGGAATCTGAATTCGTGCGCACGCCAAAGTTTGGCATTGAAAAGAAACAGGACAGCTGGGGAACCAAGAAATACAAGGGTAACAAAAAGCTTTTGATTCCGCTGGTGGAATTTGTGCTGGGTCTATATTTTACCATTGCCGTGATCATCTGCATCAGTGAAGGCATCTGGCTGACTTTGCCTTTCCTGATGCTCTTCCAGTATGGATATTTGTATATTTCATTCCTGTCATTTGCAACGATTTTCAAAAACAGGTTTGTTCTTAAAAAGGCCAGTGTCAGTGTTGCCCACTGATTGCAGCAATTAAGGGAAGCTCGCTTGTGATGACGGGAATATTTTCGCCCATTTTTTAAAAAAACCATGAAATTCAATGCCTATTTTGCCAGATTTTTTCACCCGCAACAAAGTTTTTCCGGCAATATTCAGGTGGGTGGAGATAATGTCCAGGCAAATTTTAAAAAAATAGACGGCGATTTGTTTGTGGTTTATTTTAAAAATCAAATTGAACTCAGTTTTCTTCAAAAAATTAATTTTAAAAATTCCAAACTCTCCATGAATGTCCTATTGCCCGTGTTGTCGCAGTACAACCAAAGAAAATTAAACAAGATTGCCGAGATACTGGCCTCGATCGACAAACAGACTTTCGGCCAGATCATTATGGCTTTACTTACCGTAGAAAAATTTTTGGAAATTGGGAATTTGCTTGGTTTTTTTATTGTTGAAAGATGGGTGGCCATTGCCGTCCTTATCGAATTGGAGCTCGCCGCACAGGTGAAGACCATCAGTTTCAATGACTTATTCGTTACTTCCTGGAGCCACTATTCCCAAAACCTGGCGGCCTTGGAAAATGCTTTGCGGCAGGCTTATGAAAACCGGGAAAAGACATTAAAATTCAGCCAACTGGAAAAAATCATCAAAGTACCTCACACGACACTCTATTTTAGGTACTTGCTGCGCAAGTGCAGCCAGATGTTTCCTTTTAAACTGCTTGCCAATGCCCTTATTTTTTCCCAGCTGCCCTTGGCTGCTGACGAAAAAGAGCGCATGACTGAAATCGAAAAAGTTCTGAAATCGAAAAAATTGTTGATATTTGCCATTGAAGACGTGCTGAAAAGTCTATCGCTCTCAACCAAGCAAATCAATGATGCCTTGTGGTACATGGTTCACGAAGAGAAATTCATGCAATTAAATGAGAGATATTTTATTTTCAATGAAGAATATGCAAAAATAGTCAATCGTTTAAAAAAATTCGTAAGGAATCAAGGGGATATCATTACCATTGATGATTTGCGAAATATTACTGCTTATTCACGAAAGTATATCATTATTTTATTTGAGTATCTGGATAGTCAAAACATCACTCAGCGAATCGGGAATAAAAGAAAAATATTACTGGGTGCTTGATCAGGAAGTTTCTATTCCCAAGCGGATTTTTGCGGCGTTTAGAATATCATTAAACGCCTTTTCCTGTTCGGCTTGTGGCTGACCCTTGGTTTTCTCAAACAAAACAAGATGCTGAAGTAACTTCAAAGCATCAGGGGAATACTTTTCATCATTAAGCAGGCTGGCTTCGGCCAGGTAATTCATCGCACTGTCAATATCAATTTTGTTGAGTAAAACTCCAAGGTCGTAAGCTACCTTGGCGTTGTTTTTCATTTGGTAGGAAGCCTTCAAGTTCTCAATGGCCTTTTCCTGATTTTTGAGTCGTGCGTACCACATTCCCAGCATTTTGTAATAATCGGCATTGGGTTTATTTTGGTTAATGGCTTCGATACCGCGAATGGCGTCTTCCACCCTTTGGCTCTTGAGCATGCGCTCGCTGAAGACCAAGACAAAATTGGCCGATTTGTCGGACTTGTCCAATTGATAGGCTTCGATAGATTTGTTTAAAGCGTTTACGGCGTTTTGCGGATCTTCGGGCTTGGCAGCCAGTAATTGCACTTGAATCCGCAGGGCCGGGGCAACATAGTTGATGTCGATAGCCGCGGAACTCTGGTTTTCAGTGCGTATTGATTTGCCTAGTTCAATCAGCGCATCGGCATAACTGTAGGCTTTAGCAGCGTCTTTTTTTGTCAAATTAAAGGCATTGGCCAAATACAGAAGCAAACGCAATCTGTTTTGGGAATCCAAATCCTTGTAAATTAATGCTTTTTCTCCATACTGGATAGTTTTTTCGAATTGTTGAAGTTGATAGGCCGTGTCTGCCAGACTTAAATACATATATATGGCGTTTCTTTCATCTTTATCGCCATAGGTGTTGTAATATTCTTCAAGTTTTTCCAATCTGGCTTGGAGGTTTTTTTCATCCTGGATGGCAATCCAGGCATCGGTTTGAGCCTTGCTCATGATAGGTAATAACAGCGCTCCGCTGACTATGATTAATAGGGTGAAAATCACAACTTTTTTCATGGTGCATTCCTCCATTCTAATTTGGAATTGAGAAATAATTATAAATAATTTTCACTGACAATGTCAAGTATTTTATCAAAAAGCACCGATGTGGCATTTGACTTAATTTTTGTTAGTCGGTAAAATGTCATGGTGATCAAGAAAGGTATTTATTGTTTTCTTTTTATATCGCTCTTTACCCCCGTTTTTTGTCAAACAATCAACATCACTTCTTTCGAATTGCCCAATGGCTTGAAAGTCATCCTGTCCCCCAGCGACGACATGCAGGCGGCTGCGGTCTGTATTTACAACATGAATGGGGCCAGGCATGATTTGGCTGACAATCGCGGCATATCTTATCTATTTCAATATTTAATGTTTAATGGCAACGAGAACCTGGAATCCTACGACCATGTTTTATTTATCAACAAGATGGGCGGAATCGTCAGCGGCCGGGTAAGCCATGACAATTCGGTTTTCTGTGATGTATTACCAGCGTCAGAAATTAACGTGGCTCTATGGCTGGAAAGCGAGCGCTTAAAAAGCCTGCGCCTTGACGACGCAAGTATCAATTACCAAAAAAACCAAATATTCAATCGCATCAACAGACTGGGGGAAGCAAGCCTCAATTTTAGAGCGCAAACTTGGATCAATTCCAGGGTTTTCGATGGTTTGCCTTATGCCCAGCCCCTATATGGCGATTTGAATAAAATTCGGAATCTCAATAATGACCAGATCAGGGAAAGCTATCAAAAATTTCAAAATTTGTCCAATATTTTGCTGATTATAGCCGGGAAATTTGATATCAATGAATTAAAGGCCGGAATCAATAAATATTTTCAAAACATTCCACCCGGAAAGAAATCCCAGGAGGTCATTGCGAATATTTCCACGCCTCATAGCTCTTTCTCGGTGAAGAACTGGGTCCTGCCAGGATTGAAAAATAATTTTTCTTTTTTTGCAATCAAGTCTCCGGGGAAAATTAATTATGATTTTTTGTATTTTGATTTTTTGCGCTATTACTTGACCGATCCGCGCCTTTCACATCTGGATTATATGATTAACAAGGTGAATAAATTGAATGTTGAAATAGAAGCGACATACACCGATTATTTCGAGGCCAATGTGTTGACCATCCAAATGTCCTGCCCTGAACGCATTAATCTTGAAAAGGCCAAATATATACTTCAGCAAGAATTCATGGCCTTGACCACGAAATTGATTAATAATGCGGATTTTAGGGCGGTCCGTTCCTTGATGGAAATCGACTTTAACAAAAACACGTACTCATTGGAGGACAGGTGCCTGCGCATCGGCGAATTTTATCACATGTTTGGTGAACTTAATTTCTTTGATGCGTATCTGAGACGTTTGCGTAGGGTTTCATTATACGATATTTTGGAAAGCGCCAAAAAATATCTGAAAAAAGAAAATCAGGTTATTTTAAATGTCTATGGCGAATAAATTTTTGTCTGTCGGAAAATCCTCGCAGTGGCTGATCGCAGGACTCTTTATTTTCTATGGTATTGCGCATCTGGGTGCAGATACGCGGCAGTTTTCATTGTCTACGGCCAAGGGATTTCCCATTCGAGTATTGCAGGACAATGAGATGCATTTTGTTCATGCTGAGCTATTTATTTTCCTGGACAGCAGTACGCAAAATTACAATTCCCTGATAATCTCTCAGTTGACCATATTGAATATGTTTGCCCGGGAATTAAATTCGCCATCATCCAACCTGCTGGACTCGCTTTTAAGGCTGGGCAATGATTATCAGGTTGAACAAACCCCTGAGTATATAAAATTGAGTATTAATTTTCTTCCCGACCGGCTTGCCAGTTTTACCAAAGTGCTTCGGGATATTTTCACCTACCAGTCCTTTCATTTAAATAAATTCAACCTAAGCAAGGCCAAATATTGGTCATTTTTTGTGAAAAACAGGGATTGGAAAAAAGACATTGCTTTTTTGTTGGCTTACCAGCAGATCGTCGGCAATTTTTATTTCAGCCAGGGCTTGGTAATCCAGGAATTCATCAATGGAATCAATTTGGCCCAATTGCGGTCATTTCATCTGAAAACTTTCAGAATTGACAACTCCCTACTCATCATCAAGGGTAATGTAAATCCTTATATCGTTTTGGGTCTGCTTGAGAAGGATTTGCCCGTTTTGGCCCGAACGCCGGCAAAAAGCAAAAAAGAGGCTATCAAAATCCACTCGGGCCGCAAGATATTTGTGCTGAACAATAACGTTTCCGATTACCCGATGATTTACTGGTTTGATGTGGCTCCACCATTGACTGATGTCAACTACCTGCCATTTTTTATCGGCAATTTCGCATTGTTCGGTTTCCCCGGAGGGAGAATTTATCAGTCCGAAAGGAGTCAGGTTTTACTGGGTGGCTACAAAGTCAGTACGGATATCTATTCATTAAAGAATTTCACTGTTTTCTGCAACTACTTGCGATTGAACTATGCTGATTTGGAAAACTTCCTGTTACTGGTTGATCAAGAAAGAAAAAAGTTTTCCGTACGCTCTATTGTCAGAAAAGAGTATCTGGATGCCTTGAATTATTACCTCGGCCGGGCTCAAGTGGAAACAGGCAATTATGCTTATGGAATGCAGCAAATGCTTGACCGTTACCAAACCCCACCGGCTTCCCCGCTTCCATCGGCACGAAATTCAGAATCAGCGCGCGAAGTGACGTTTGAACGGGTCGTGCAGGTGATGGATACCCTGATGGGTTATAAACACAAAACAGGTATCCGTGAAAGGGGCATCATTGTTCTGATCGGAAATGCCAATTTGATTATTAATAATTTGAAAATATTGAAAACGGATGTTGTTGAATTACGAATGGATTGAATCAAGGCGGCGACCGGATTTGAACCGATGAATAACGCTTTTGCAGAGCGCTGCCTTACCACTTGGCTACGCCGCCAATGGAGCGGGAAACGGGATTTGAACCCGCAACATCAACCTTGGCAAGGTTGCGCTCTACCATTGAGCTATTCCCGCTCTTGCCATAAGGATAATCGAAATTGTAATTTTTGTCAAGAGGCGCCACCTGGCGCCACCTGGCCGCCATGAACGACCCCGGCACCAAACATCCGGTAGCTTCCACGTGTGGCAAGCAAAGAAATTCTGGATTCTATTTGCAGGTCGGCTGGAGAAGGATCGCCAATTCTGGCGGCAGGCAGGGGCGGCCCTTCTCATTTAATGCCGCGCCAGTCGTCCGGGCAGATAAAACCAGTCGCTGATCGGAGGAACGGAAAATATCCTGCAAGAAAACGAAACGAATGGGAGAAATGCGTTCCAGGTTCAACCCAATCCAAAATTCGTCTCTGCTCCGCAATGAAGTCTTGTAATCCAGTTCGGCCCGGACTACGACCAAAAAAATCCTTTCCTGCGTAAGCTTGTTAAAATCGATGCCCCTGGAAAGCAGGAATTCGTGGCGGCCGTGTTCTAGGTAATTCTGATAGATCGCGTTGTTGACAATACCCTGCATATCGCATTCATAATCGCGAACTTTTAAGTCTATTGTGAAGATATAATCAGTTTTCCGCTTCAAGTCAATTCCGGGGCGGAGTTTCATGAGACTAGGATGTTTTCCCGTGCGGATAGGAATGTTCGGCCGAGTGCAGCATCAGATCGGCAAACATCTGTGCATCTTCCAAGTCGGCCGTATCGGGATGACCGCTCGCACTTTGGGCTTCAATAGCCCAGGTCCGCTCTTGCGGTTTTTCCATCCATTCATCGAGCAAGTGGAATTCCACCTGGCCACGGCAGCCGAATGTCCCGAGAATAGTTTGTCCCTTGGCCAGACTCAATGCTTCGAAAAAAGCGGTAATTGCTTTTTCGCCGCCACGCAGAGAAGCATGGGTGGCAAATATGGCTATAATTTTTCCAAGCGGGATGCTTTTTATAAAACGGTTCATTGCCGGGGGAACACCATGGTGCAGGACCGGAAAGCCGCAGAAAATAAAGTCGAAATTACCCAGATTATCAACTTCATCTATGGGTAACAGTGTTTTCTGGTTATGATGGATGCCGGAAAATATCGCTTCGGCTACTTTGCGGGTGTTGCCGGTTTGGGAATAATAGGTGACCAGAATGTTCATGTTTCCTCCTTGCCGGGGGAATTGTAGCGGATTCCAGGCATAAAGTCCAGAACAGGCAGAATCACGCCTATAGACCATCAGGATGAAATTCGCAGCTCGTTTGTTTCCATGGCAATAGGCTTGCGACGCAAGGCCAATACGATTCCGGCCAAAATCAGCAACGCAGCAAATGTTTTAATCCCAGAGGGCATTTCACCCAAAAAAACAAATGCCAGGACGGCGGCACCGATGGGTTCGCCCAGAGTCGCAATGGCTACGTAAGCGGCCGGCAAATGACCCAAAGCCCAATTAAAAGAAGAATGTCCCAACAGTTGAGGCAATAGTGCCAGCAATAAAAACCATCCATAGGTAGCCGGCTTGAATCCGGTCAAGGGTTGTCCGAACAGAATTGCGGCGACCAGCAGGAATAAAGCTGCCGATCCGTATACGAGTGTCACGTAAGGGATTAGAGAGAAGTCGCGGCGGAGACGACGGCCGACCAGCCAGTAGCCGCTTACGGCCAGAGCCCCGGCCAGGGCCAAGGCATTTCCCAGATAAGGGTGTGAAGAAATGGGAGCTTGGGATTCAGCCAGGCTAATAACAATGCTGCCGCACATTGCCAGCGCCAGGCCGATCAAAATGGAAGGGGTCAGGGGTTCGCGCCAGAACATCCATGCAATCAGGGCGACCCAAAGCGGCGACGTGGAAACCAGTACCACGGAGCTCGCTACGGACGTGTATTCCAAGGAGGAAATCCAGGTGGCGAAATGGATGGCCAGAAAAAAGCCGGAGACAAGGAACCAGGGCCATGGTCCTGTTATTATCCGGTGCAACTCCGCGCGGTACCGCAGCCAGGCCAGCGGCAGTAACAGCATGGTGGCGATGAAGAGACGGAAGGCGGCAATGACAATAGACGGGGCATCGGCCTGGGCAAAACGCGCAAAAATCGAGCCCGACGAAACCGCGGCAATGCCTACGATCAAGGCCATCCGCGGCGAAGGAGCAAGGTGTTTACTCATCACTCGACTTCCACTACCCGATTGATTAATTTTATTGCGGCGGCAGTCATATTTAAAAATCCGGGAAAGGTTTATTGATCCATGAGGTGCAAATAGCCTGGTAGCTTTCTTGCAATTGAGGGTCGCTGACCGGCAGCTGGCGCGCTTGTTTTTCCAGTTTCTTTCCCAGATTGGCAGCGACCAGGATGCTGCCGTTAAGGGCAAGAATCAGCAGCAGCCCCGCCTGTCCACTAGCCAGGATATAAATGCCCAAGACCATTCCGGCTAAAAGAAAAACCAATTGCAGCAATGCCTGAATCATGTGCCGGCGGACCAAGGCAGCGAAATTCTGCAGGTCAATCGGGCTGTTTATGGAATGTGTCCCGGACAGGAATGTTTTCAAACTGACGGTCCCCATCAGCATGTTTATAAACGCCAGCGCAAAAACCATGGTTAGCAAAGATACTGGATTCATGCGGTTATCTCCGGTTTAAATTTTTTTATCCATCTTCATTTTTATCCAAGTGCGAAAAGATTGGCACAGTTTCCCCGGTTCAGCCAACGCGCAAAGAGGTCATGGTCATGGCACCGGCCAGGAATTTGTTGTTGAAGTAAGTGACTTTTTCACCTTTCTCCCTGACGGCAAGAACATACAACAGCGGTAAAAAATGTTCTGCTGAGGGTATGGCCAATCGCACCGCATCGCCCAAGGAATGGTAATCAACCAGTTTTTCATGTTGTTCTGCATCGATGAGTTTCTTGAACAAATTACTGGCTTCAATTGCCCAGGGAAAGCCGAACGGCTGGTTATAATCTCGAAATCCGTTGCCTTGGACTTCAACGAGGCCGATATTGTGAACCATGTTGCCGCTACCTAGAATAAGAATATCCTTGTCCCGCAAGTGAGCCAGATCGCGGCCGATAGCAAAGTGTTCTTTGGCCGCGCGGGTGTAATCCAGGCTGATCTGGACCACCGGCAGGTCAGCTGCGGGAAACATCCTTCGCAGCACGCTCCAGCATCCGTGATCGAGGCCCCAATCCAGGTCAAAGCTGATTTCGCTGGCGGTTATGGATTTACGGATTTCCCCGGCCAGCCAGGTGCTGCCAACGGCTGGATACTGCACCCGGTAGAGTTCCGGTGGAAAACCGCCGAAATCGTGGATGGTGCGCGGTTGTTCCATGGCCGTGACCAATGTGCCCCAGGTTTGCCAGTGAGCTGAAATGCAGAGAATGGCCTTGGGTTTGGGCAGCGACTTCACCAATTTCTGCCAGTGACGCGAAAACTCGTTATCCTCGACGGCGTTCATCGGGCTGCCGTGACCGATGAACAGCGCTGGCATGCGCTGGGTTTTGTCCTTGGGATCTTTTTTCGATTTATCGACTTTGTTTTTCAATGTGACCCCCTGCGTCTCGGGTATATCGATTTATACTATAATTTAAAAATTTAAAAAAATCCATATTCAGCCTTTCATTCTAATTAGAAGACCATTTCTTTTATTTGAGTATTCTTTAGAGAAGTTTTCCTTTGGCGACAATGATAGCCTTGCCGCCGACCGCGATGTCGATGCGCATTTCTGTCCGTTCGGCTTTCAACAGCAGCAGCGAGGGGCGACCGATCTCGAATCCCTGCTCGCTGCGGATGGCGATGCGCTCCTTGCCGAAATAGCGGTGTTTCACCAGGTAGCCGGCCAGGCAAGCATTGCCGCTACCTGTGGCCGGGTCTTCGGGAATGCAGGCGGAAACAATTAATTATTTTGCCAGGGAACGAATTCCCAGGGCGGCGAGAGCACAAAAAAGAGCGACATTAATCGGAATGACATACTGGTAATACAAAGGTCCTATCTTGCCGTCTTCCTGAATGGAAGTTTTCCTGTAATCTCCCAGATTCCTGAAAATATAGAAACCCCAGAATGGTCCCGGGGTCTTGAGCCCGCGCCGGTCTAGGAACATGGTGATGCGGATCGCGGTTACAATTGACCAGATCACGCAAGCGATGGCTATAAAACTTAAAAAATTAAAAGCCCCCATGGTTCATCTCCCCAGACACCGACATTGATGATGATAAAATATTCTTTATTGTTTGTCAAGCTCGGTTCAGGGATTTTTTATATCGAAAACCAGCCACAATTTTCCTTTGGCCAGGGATCTGTATTTTTTCAGTTTCAGTTCGATCCCTTCCTTGACCTCGTCAAGGAGGGGAAAGCGTTTGGTGCCGACGATGAGTGGATGCACGAGCAGACTGATCTCATCTACCAATCCGTGGTTGAGCAGTATGCCGTTCAGGGTTTTTCCACAGTCGCTCAGGACGATTTTCGCCTTGTACTCTTTCGCCAAAAGCGCGAGGGCCTGGGAATAGTCGAGCGGCCGGTTGCCCATGTAGTGCCAATCGTAGTTTCTCTCGGTCAGGTAGCGCAGATAGCCCTTCGGGGTGGAGTTGGTCGTCAGAATAACGATGTCACGGCAACGACCTGATTGGCGCAACACGTGAAGTTTGCCTTTCAGTTTGCCGCCCGAATCGGGAATGACCCACAACGGGAGTTTCATGTTTGTCTTGGGCTTGACCAGGTCTTTTTCCGTTTCCCGCGGCAGCTTCTTGTAGAACATCTTCAGCCCTTCGGCCGCCGTGTCCGAACCGACCAGGTGAATGTCGGCCCTGTAGCTTCCGGCGATGCGGTAATGAGCGCCCATGTCAACCTCGAATCCAAGCAGCGAGCCGTCCAGGCTGATGGAACTGTGCATGATGACTTTCATCCGCACCCCCTTATTCGTAGGCTTGGCTAATACGCCGCTTTATGATAATGAAGCGAACATTACCGAAAACAAGAATAGTGATTCCGGCGCCAAAAAGAAACCAGCCAGCAGAATGAATAATGGGAGATTGAAAGAAATGGATCATCCCGGCCCCGGCGGCCAGAAAAGCGAGAGCGGTGCGCATGTAGGCCAGAAAGGTTCGTTCGTTGGCCAGGTTGGTGCGGATGATCGCCAATTCGTCCATGTTCATTCAGCTCTCCAGCAATACTTTTATCAGAATTATTGCGCCTTTTCAAGTTGCTGTGAGCGATTTCCATTATGCAGCGGATATGGAAGTGATTTTATTAAACTCCAATCCTTATGCCGGGTGACGCTTCAGCCAGGCATTGTAGGCGAACATTGAAGCCGCGGACAGCAGGCCGAAGGCGGTCAGGATGACCCACCCGGTCGCCGCCGCCTTGGGGTCAAGCTTCAGTAGCCATTTCCCTTCCGGCAGCATGACCTTCACGGCGCCGCGGCACATGATTTCGTTGAACAGCCAGGCTCCGACCGGGCCGCCGACCAGCGAGCCGATGGCCATCGGCAGGTTGGCGTAGCCGAGGAATAACCCCTCCTGTCCCTTTGGAGCCAGCGAGCCGATGTACTCGTACAGGCGGCTGGATGCGAAAAGTTCGCCGAAGGCGATCATGGCTACGGTCAGCACGATGAACATGCTGCCCAGGGGAAGGAGGTCAAATACTTTCACCGTCACACCGCCATCGGCAAGGAGTGGATAAATATTGATAACCATCGACAGGCCGATGATCACGGTGCCGATGACGATCGACTTGATCGGCGGCAGCTTGCCGAACAGGCGGGTGATAAGCAACTGGCAACAGACGATGACGATGGGGTTGGCCATGGTGTAGATGTCCATGGCCGGAGTGAGCTCGACCGTCTTCTTTACATACAGAGGCAGGACGTTGTAGACCTGGTTGTAGATGAAAAAGAAACCGCTGGAAACCAGTAGGAAGATGACGAAGCGACCCGAGCGCAACACGCGCACCATGCCCAGCAGGATGTCGGAGATGGTGCGCTTGGGCTTGGCCGTTTCGACCGACTGTTTGGGATTGCGGTAAAAAAAGAAAACCACCAGGAAGGCCATGATTGACGCTCCCATGGCCACGGCGAAGATCGCTTGCAGTTTCTTCAGCTCGGTGCGAACAAAGAAGGCGGTTAGACGGCCCAGGATGCTGCCGATGTTGATTACCATATAAAAAATGGCGAAAGCCAGCGTGGCGCGCCCCATGTGGAAGCGTTGGACCGATCCGGCGATGCATGGCTTGACAAATGAGCCGCCGATGCCGATCAGCACGATAGCCAGCATGATCGGCAACAGGACCCCGGCGCCGGCGGTGACTTTGGAACTCACCTCGGGGGCCAAGGTCTGGCTGCCGAACCAGACGGGGAAACCCATCAGGAAATAGCCGCTGACCAGGAACGTGGTGGCCAGCAGTAAACCCTTGCGGAAACCGATCTGGTCAGCCACGGTGCCGGACAGGACCGGCAGGAAGTAGACCAGAAACCAGAGAACACTGTTGAGTGTACTGGGCCAATAGTCGCCGAGGCCGAGCTGGCCGAGGTAGATGACCACAAAGCTGGCCATCGAGTAGTATGCCGCCCTTTCAAACAATTCGATGACATTGGCCGTCCAAAAAGTAGGGGGAAAGGGCGTGGGTTTGCTTGTAGGCGAATTCATGAGGACCTCCGGATTAATTTTTTATGGCGATGCCCAGCTCGTCCAGCTGGTGCTGGGAAACGGCTGAAGGGGAGCCGGTCAGCAAGCAGAGGGATGATGTGGTTTTGGGAAAAGCGATGATCTCGCGGATGGAGTCTTCGCCGCTGAGGAGCATTAACAGGCGGTCGAAACCCAGTGCGATGCCCAGGTGCGGCGGCGCCCCGAATTTAAGGGCGTTGAGAAAGAAACCGAACTTTTCGTCAATCTCTTTTTCTTCGAGGTTGAGCATGTGGAATATCTTGTGCTGCAGGGTGATGTCGTGGATCCTTTGGCTGCCGCCACCAATTTCCACGCCGTTTAGCACTAGGTCGTAGGCGATGGCTTGAACTGCCAGCGGCTGGCTGTCGAGTAAGGGGATGTCTTCTGGACGTGGCATGGTGAACGGGTGGTGATTGGAATCAAAGCGCTTCTCCTCCTCGTTGTAAAAAAAGAGCGGGAAATCGGTTACCCATAGAAATTCCAGCCTGTCCTTGTCCTGGAAATTTTTTCCCAGGTGTTCACGCAGTTTTCCGGCCACGGACAGGGCTTGGGACTCCGCATCGGCAACCAGCAGGACCAAGGCCCGGTCGTCGATTTTTTGCTGCCGAAAAAAGGCAGCCATATGTTCTGGGCCAATCTTCAGGGAGGCCTTGAAGCCGTCATCCCCCTTTTTCATCCAGATGACACCTTTGCCGCCCAGTTTTTTCCCAGTTTCGTTGATTTCATCAAGTTGCTTGCGGGAAAAGGCCCCGGCTTCGGGTATGACCAGGCCTTTGACCTTGGCACCCTGGGCCAAGGTGGCCGCGAGCAGGTCGCTATTCCAGGTGCTCGCCGGATCGGTAAAATCCTGGATGGTATAGGGAATGCGCAAGTCGGGTTTGTCCGAGCCGTAGGCGGCCATGGCTTCCTGGTAGGACAAACGCCGGAAAGGCAAGGCAACGTCGTGGCCACGCAGCGCGAAGATTTCGCGCATCAGGCGTTCAATAATGGAGAACAATTCACCCTGTTCGCTGAAACTCATTTCGATATCGATCTGCGTGAATTCCGGCTGACGGTCGGCGCGCAGGTCTTCATCACGGAAACAACGCGTGATCTGAAAATAGCGTTCAAAGCCGGCCACCATCAGCAATTGTTTGAACTGCTGGGGCGACTGCGGCAGGGCGAACATCTTGCCCTTGTATATCCGTGAAGGAACCAGGTAATCCCGGGCTCCTTCGGGAGTGGCGTTGGTCAGCATGGGAGTTTCGATATCCAGGAAACCTTCCTTATCCAGGAAATTGCGGGTCAGCAGGTTGGCCTTGGCACGCAGCTTGAAATTTTGTTGCATGGCTTGGCTGCGCAGATCGATGTAGCGGTATTTGAAGCGCAATTCTTCCGTAACGCTGGAGCGGTTTTCGGGGATAAAAGGCGGAACTTCCGATGCGGCCAGTATGGTGATACGGGAGGCAATGACTTCGAACTTGCCGCTGGGCAGGTCGGGATTAGGTTTGCTGCGCTTCACCACCATTCCGCTGATTGCCAGGACCGTCTCCTTGCCGATGTCCTTGAGGATGTCCGGCGTAGGGAATGTCTCGTTGACCACGATCTGCAACAGTCCCTCGCGGTCGCGCAGGTCGATGAAGCTCAGTCCGCCCAACTCGCGCATGTTGTTCACCCAACCGTAAACGGTAATGGTTCGACCGCTGTGTGCCTCTCCGACCAAGCCGCAGTAGACGGTGCGTTTCAATAGTTCTTTTTCAGCCATGAGTTCAGGTCCTTGAGCGAAATTTTAATTTGATCCTGGCTGGCCATGTCCTTGATGGAGACCGCTTCGCTTTTAATCTCGTCTTCTGCCAGAACCATGGTGAAGGCAGCAGCAACCTTGTCGGCTTTTTTAAACTGTTTTTTCAGGTTCTTGCCCTGATAATCAAGGTAGACCGGGCAGCCATGCGCACGAAGCACTTGAGCGAGTTGGATGGCGTTGGGCAGCCATTTCGGGTCCTGGTAAGCCACGAACATGATTTTGGGCCGGGGAAGGGTCAGGTGTCGCAGGTGCAGGATGATGCGCTCCATGCCGGCGGCAAAACCGATAGCAGCCATGTCGGGTCCGCCCAGTTCCTTGATCAGGTTGTTGTAGCGGCCTCCGCCCAGCAGTGCGTTCTGGGCGCCGAGCTGTCCCGATGTCACTTCGAAAGCGGTCTTTGTATAGTAGTCCAGTCCACGCACCAGGCGCGGATTAAGCAGAAAAGGGACATTCATCCAGCTCAGGGCTTCGCGCACGATCTTGAAATGATCCCGACACTCCGAACACAAATGGTTGCCGAGCAAGGGGAAACGCTTGGCCGTTTCAGCACATTCGGGCAGCTTGCAGTCGAAGATGCGCAACGGGTTGGCGCTAATTTTGCGCTGGCAGTCGGCGCAAAGGCCGCTTTGCTCTGCCCTGGCAGCCTTTCGCAATATTTCCAGGTATCCGGGACGGCATTGCGGGCAGCCCACGGAATTGATTTCCAGCTTGATATCGGCGATCTTTAGATTTTTCAGGAAATCCACGGCAGAAAAAATGACCTCGGCGTCCACCTGGGGCGATTCGTCGGCAAAAACTTCGATACCGAACTGTTGAAATTGACGGTAGCGGCCTTTCTGTGGTTTGTCATAGCGGAACATGGGTCCCAGATAATAAAAACGCAGCGGAGTCACTGATTCAAAAAGATTGTTTTCAATAACCGCCCGCACAACGGATGCCGTGTTCTCCGGACGCAAGGTTAGGCTGCGGCCGGCCTTGTCGCTGAAGGTGTACATTTCCTTTTGCACGACATCGGTCTCACTGCCGATACCGCGGCTGAACAATTCGCTATGTTCGAAAATCGGGGTGCGGATTTCCCGGTACAGGAATTTCTGGTAATAGGCATGGATGGAATTTTCAAGAAACTGCCATTTTTGGATTTCTGGGGAAAAAATGTCCCGGGTGCCTTTCGGCGCTTTGATTTCGTTCATAAGTACTCCGTTGATTTTAAAGCCCCATGGCAAGTTCGAAAAATTCTTGGCTTTTTAGAATAAATTTTAAATTTGCCGGCCATAGCTCGTATCCGCTTTTGATGGGTTGAAGTTTTCATGATTTTTTTTGTTGCCTTGATATCTCACTTTTTAAAAGCGTTATAGATGACCTGGAAAATTTTATCGAGGTCAAAAGAAAGGACCCGAGTTTGGCCGGTTGTGGCCATGAAATTGGCATCTCCCTGCCAGCGGGGAACGATGTGCTGATGAAAGTGATCCGTGATCCCGGCTCCGGCTGCCTGGCCGATGTTCATGCCGATATTGAAACCTTCGGGGTGGAAGTTTGTTTTCAGGATGGAGAGGCTGCGGTTGGTTAATTCCCACATTTCCTTCAAGTCGTTGGCTGCCAAGTGTTCCGGCGACGACAGGTGAGCGTACGGGGCAATCAGCAAGTGGCCGCTGCTATAGGGATATTTGTTCATGATGACGAAGAATTTTTCACCGCGGCGGCAGATCAGTGCTTGCTCATCTGTTTGTCGCTGCGCCCGGCAAAAAATGCAGCCATCTTCTTTTTTGGATCCGCTTATAAAATCCCAGCGCCAGGGAGCAAAAATGAATTTCATTTTTCAGGCTCCCTTGGCTGGCAGGCGGTCATTTTTTTTTATCGAGCTCGTTTTGCAGCAAGTCGCCGATGGTTGTGACCGTGTCGTCTTCCGCTTTCATGAATTTCTTGATTTCTTCCCTTTCACGTACCTTGTTCAAGGCGCGCAGGCTGAGATAAACTTTTTTTCGTTCCGCCTCGATGCGGGCGATCATGGCTTGGATCCGGTCACCCGGCTTGAACCTCTGCTCGAGGTCGGCCATGGGGACCTGTTCCTCATCGATGTCGCCGCTGCGGATGAAACCTTCAATATTCTTGCTGATTTCAACAATGATGCCGCCCTCGATGATTTTCTTGACGCCGACCTCGATGACATTACCGGGTTTATTCTTCGCGAAAAACGTTCTCCATTCATTTTCCGATAAATGTTTGATTCCCAGCTGAACTTTCGAATTCCGGTCCAGTTCGTTGCTGATGATCATGGCATCGATTTCTTCGCCTTCGGTTAAAAATTCATCCGGAGATTCGATGTGATGGAAGCTGATATCGGATATCTTGATTACCCCTTCCACTCCGGCTTCCAAACCCAGAAAAACCCGTGACTTGAGGATTTTCTTGACTTTGGCCCTGACGATTTCGCCGCGGGCGTGCTTCTCCAGGTATTTTTCTTCGGGGCGTATTTCCAATTGCTTCAGACCCAGCTTGATTTTACGTTCTTCCTTGTTGACCTCGATGACCTGTACCCACAGTTTATCGCCCACGGCGACATACTCCTCAACGGTGGTCGGCCGCCCTTCCCAGGTCAGATCGGAAATGTGCAGCAGCCCCTCGACGCCCTCTTCCAATTCGATGAAGGCTCCAAAACTGACAATCTTAACCACCTTGGCAATCAATCTTTTGCCAATGGGATATTTCGTTTCCATGTCGGTCCAGGGATCGGTAAATTTTTGTTTGATGCCCAAGGAAATTTTTCCTTTTTCCCGGTCTATTTCCAGAACCTTCACTTCGATTTCGTCACCCTTGCGCAGTTTTTCCCTGGGGTGGTTGACGCGGCCGTAAGAAATATTGTCTTTATGAACCAGGCCCTCCAGGCCACCCAGGTCAACGAAAGCACCGTAATCCATGATCGAGGTCACCACGCCCTTGACGATCTGGCCGACTTCCAGCGATCCCAGCAGGTGCTTCAGTTTTTCCTGCTTTTCCTCTTCCAGAATAATGCGCCGGGAAACGGTGCCGTTCTTGTCTTTTTTGTTCAGCTTGACAACCTTGAACATGAATTCCTTGCCCAGCACTTTTTTCGGGGACTTGACTTTCTGGATATCCACCTGGCTCATGGGCAGGAACATCTCTACGCCCATGTCGACCATAAAGCCTTTTTCATCGGGAGTCATTTTGGTGATGGTTCCCGCCAGTGCCGTATTGGTTTTGTAGGCGTAAAACACCTTTTCCCAGCCCTGTTGCTCATCCAGTTGCTTTTTGGAAACCGTGATGTAACCTTCCTTGAAGTTGACATTTTTGGGAAGCACAGAAATTGGATCGCCGATTTTATATTTCATGTTGCCGTTCCAATCCAATAGTTCCTGGCGATCTAAAATTCCTTCGGTTTTTTGTCCGATATCGATAACGACACGGTTTTCGATGATATCCACGATGCGACCTTCGATCGGGGCATTGGAAGCGAGATTTTTCAGGTCATATTCCTTGACCAGTTCGGAAAAATCGTCCTGGTTGTTGGCGCTGGCATCTTTTGTGTCTGACATGTCATGTCTCCTTAACGTTTATAGATTCTGCAAGAAATTTTTTACGCGTTCTAGTTCTTCCGGGGCCGTCGATGCTCCGGCGGTGACGCCGATGGAGGAATATTTTGCAATTTTGGCCATTATCGCCGGTTTTTGCAAATCGGCGCAGGTTTCAATGTGCAGCGAATTCTTGTTTTTTTCCTTGGCGATATGAAAAAGCTTTTTGGTGTTGGAAGATATTTTGCTGCCGATGACAATGATGGCATCGACTTGCGGGGCCAGTTTTTTAACGGCTTGCTGGCGGTCCTGGGTCGCCTGACAGATGGTGTTGAAAATTTCGATCTTTTCCGCTTTGTCCAGCAGGATGGCGACCACCTGCTTGAAAAATTCGCTGTTCAGGGTGGTTTGGGCCACGACGCTCATCTGCGCGCAGGCCGGCAGGGCCTCGGCCTCGGCCAAGGAATTGACGATCGTCACCTTTCTGGCGTAGCTGCGGGCGGCGATGATCTCCGGGTGGTCCTTGTCGCCGACGATCACGATCCGGCCCTTGTTTTTATCGAGTTTTTCGATAATTTTTTGCTCTTTCTTCACCAGCGGGCAAGTGGCGTCCAGGGTGGAGATGCCTTTTTTTTGAATGTATTTTTCAACGTGGCGTGGAATGCCGTGGGTCCTGATGCAGAGCGTCTTGTTTTTTTTGATATTCCTGACCGAATCGACCGAATGGACACCCTGGGCGGCCAAATTATTCAAAACCGGGATATTGTGGATCAGCGGGCCGAAAGTTTGAATTGTATTTCCGTTTTTGAGATACTCATTGATCAATTTCAAGGCTCTTTTTACTCCAAAACAAAATCCCGCCTCTTCGGCGACTAATATTTTCATAAATAAGTACTGATAATATATTATTAAGGCCTGTTTGTCAAGAAACAATCGCAATATCTGTTGTGTCTCATATTTGACATAAATGCACTGATGGCTTATATTTCCGCGGGAGGAAATCGTCCATGACCAAGACCATAAAAAGTTCTTTGAATTTGTCCCTGCCCGCCGAATTGCCTGGTAAAAAAGAATTTATCGCCGGCATTCGCCGCGCCCCGGATCGGGGCTTTTCCCTGACCCCTGCCCAGACTCAGATAGCCCTGAAAAACGCCCTGCGCTACATTCCCGAGACTTTGCATGAAGAGATCGCCCCCGAGTTTCTCGATGAATTGCTGACGCGCGGACGCATCTACGGCTACCGTTACCGCCCCGAAGGCTCGCTGAAAGCCAAGGCCATCGACGACTATCCAGGCAGGATCGTCGAGGCCAGGGCTTTCCAGGTGATGATCGACAACAACTTGGATTTCGATGTGGCCCTGTATCCCTACGAACTGGTGACCTACGGTGAGAGCGGACAGGTTTTCCAGAACTGGATGCAGTATCGGTTGGTCAAGCTCTACCTGCAGGAAATGACCGATCGCCAAACCCTGGTCGTTTATTCGGGCCATCCGCTTGGGTTGTTCGAGTCCCGCCCGGATGCGCCGAGGGTCATCTCGACCAACGGCATGCTGGTTGGCATGTACGACAACCTGGCCGGCTTTAGCCAGGCAGCGGCCATGGGGGTTTCCAACTACGGCCAGATGACGGCCGGCGGCTGGATGTACATCGGTCCCCAGGGCATCGTCCACGGTACCTACCTCACCTTGCTCAATGCCGGGCGACTGTACCTGGGTATTCCCGCCCGGGAAAACCTGGCCGGCAAGGTCTACCTGAGTTCGGGGCTGGGTGGCATGAGCGGTGCCCAGGGCAAGGCTGTGGAAATCGCCGGCGGCATCGGCGTGCTGGCCGAGGTCGACGAATCGCGCATCCAGACCCGCTACAAGCAGGGTTGGGTCGGCAAGGTCTCCGCCGACCTCGATGAGATCGCCCGCTGGATCACAGAATTCCGTAAATCTAAAAAGCCCATATCCATAGCCTATCACGGCAATGTCGTGGATCTCTGGCAATATATGCTGGATCACGGCATCCCCATTGAGCTGGCTTCGGACCAGACCTCCTGCCACGACGCCTATGGCGGCGGCTACACACCGGCCGGGATTTCATTCGCGGAAGGGCGGCGCCTGCTTCGTGAAAATCCCGAGCTTTTTCGCAAAAAAGTCGACGAATCATTGGTTTGTCAATTCCGCCTGATCCAAAAAATGGTGGCTCAAGGCACCCATTTCTGGGATTACGGTAATTCTTTTTTAAAGGCAGTTTTTGATGCCGGCGCTATCGATATCGCGGCCAACGGCATCGATCCCAGCGGTGGTTTCGTTTTTCCCAGTTATGTTGAACACATTATGGGTCCCCTGGGCTTCGATTTTGGCTACGGACCGTTTCGCTGGGTTTGCCTGAGCGGTCAGGTGCAAGATCTTGCCAGGACTGACCATGCGGCCATGTCCTGCCTTGATTCGGGACGGCGGGCCATGGACCGTGACAACTACGAATGGATCAAAAATGCCGCTAAAAACAGGCTGGTGGTCGGAACGCAGGCGCGTATCCTCTACGCCGATGCCGAGGGCCGGGTGGCGATCGCCCTGAAATTCAACGAATTGGTGCGCCGCGGCGAGATCGGTCCGGTCATGCTCGGCCGTGACCATCACGATGTTTCCGGGACCGATTCGCCCTTTCGGGAAACGGCCAATATCCTTGATGGCAGCAATGTCACCGCCGATATGGCCGTGCACAACTTTGCCGGTGATGCCGCCCGCGGCATGTCCATGGTAGTACTGTCCAATGGCGGCGGCGTGGGCATCGGCAAGTCGTTCAACGGCGGTTTCGGGCTGGTACTGGACGGCAGCGAGGCCAAGGATCGCATTATTCGTTCAGCCATGGAGTGGGACGTGATGAACGGCATCGCCCGCCGCGCCTGGGCGCGCAACGAGAACGCCATGGAAACAGCCGCTACCTGGAACGAGCAACACCACGGCCGCGGCCATGTCACCCTGCCGCATCTGGCCGACGACACGCTGGTCAGCGACTTGGTCGAGAAGAAATTCCCTGAGGAAAAATAGTCCTGACAAAAACGATTGAATCATGGGCGGTTTTGCCGTATAATTGAGCTTGCTAGCTGACCGGAACAAGGAGAAAATGCCCATGGGATTAGTTAAAAAAGGTAAGAATCTCTGGTTCTTTGAAGATCTCTATACTGATGCCACCTATGGTTTTCAAGTGTCGCAGGTGATCGTGCCCGAAACCGACACCGGCTTCCAGAAGCTGATGATCCTGGAGACCGACCGTTTCGGTCGGGTGCTGGTGCTGGACGGCATCGTGCAGTTGACCGAAGAAGACGAGGGCATCTATCACGAATGGATCGCCCATTGGCCCATCTTTGCCCTGAACCGGCCGGCTAGGCACGTGCTGATCATCGGCGGCGGTGACTGCGGCGTGGCCCGGGAAGTGCTGCGCCACAAATCGGTTGAAAAAGTGACCATGGTCGAGATCGACCGCATGGTCTGCGACCTGTGTCGTGAGCATATGCCCGCCGTGTGCGAAGGTGTCTACGAAGACCCCCGGTTTAAATTGATCATCGGCGACGGTGCCGAAGTGATCCGCCAGATGAAGGGCAAGTGCGACGTGATTGTTATCGATTCCACCGATCCGATCGGTCCGGCCAAGAGTTTGTTCAACACCGATTTTTACCAGAGCGTCTATGACGCCTTGGTCGAAGGCGGCATCACCATCCACCAGACCGGGGCACTGATCCTGCAGCCTTTCGAAGCGCCGGGAAGCTGGCGCCAGATCGAGCGTTCCTTTGACGACGTGCGCGTGGTGCAGTTTTCCAACGTCAGTTATATGGGCGGCCCTTTCAGTTTGACGGCCGGCTCCAAGGGCAAGGGCGTTTTCAAGAAAGCCGAGCGCAATGCCCAGAAAGCGTTCAAGAAAGCGGGGATCAGGACCAGTTGGTACTCGCCGCAGATATCGGCCGTTCCCTATCCCGAGTTCCAGAAGCGGCTGGAGACCGACAAGTACGGCGAAGAGATCGTCATGGACATCGAGCTCCCGGCCAACAGCCGGCCCAATGCCAGGCAGGTGTCCAAGTGGGCCCTGCAGACGTGCGATGCCATCAATATGTTGGCATTCGGCGAACCGATCTTTGCTGGCGACAAGCTGGTCGATGGCGAAACGCTGGTGCAATATGTCGAGACCAGCGCCATCAGCTACCGGCGCTACGGGCGGGCCGGAGTGCTCAACTGTTTCACCTGCGCCGCCCTGCCTGTGGAAGATGCCATCCGTTTTTCGCTTGAATACTTCAAGACTGGAAAAGCATTATGCTGGCACTTGCCGCGCGGGTCCTTTGCCGACATAAAAAAAATTAGGCAAGGCACGCGGATTTTTGAATACGACTTGGCCCATGCCGGAATCTCCCGGGTATTCCAGCCGCGGTTAATCGAAAGCGCCGAGGCATTCAGCCGCGATTTTGGCTTTTTCAAGGAAAAGGGGCCTGAGCAATTTGAACTGATCCTGGACCTTTATAATTGCGACTATAGCAAAATATCCAGTTCGGCCGCCGTGGCCCGCTGGGCGGGAAGTGATTTTCCGAAAATCACCGGCCTTAAAGCGGTTGGGCAGGCTGACGCCCCCGATTTCGGTCATGCCAAAAAGAAGACGGCCGGTCCCTCGGTGGTGCAACTGCTTGAAGGCGGATCGAATATCAGCCATTATTCGGTCAATTGGCTTATGATTGTGGTCAATATCGTTTCCAAAAAGAGGTTTTCCCTGGAAAAAACCATCCGCCAGACCATGAAGTATTTCAAGGGGACGTATGCGGTTTGCTGGCTACTGCCCCGGGGGAACTCCGGGCAGCCCTTGAAGCAGGTGGCCGAAAACACTTTTATTTTTGCCGTAGAAGCCAAGTGAATTTTTCCCAATTTTAATGTCAATTCCTTGGAGATTACTGAAGAATAATTAATTAACCTAATAAATCTGACAATAATGCACTAAATTAATTGTAACAATTCTATTATTAATTTGTTGACAAACATGTTATTTTAATTTATATTATTAATATTCAAATTTAAGGAGTGACATATGGGTAGAATAATAGGAATTGATTTGGGTACAACCAATTCGGCCGTGGCGATAATGGAAAAAGGTGATGTGAAGATCATTACCAATTCAGAAGGAGGGCGGACCACCCCGTCGGTTGTCGGTTTTACCAAGGACGGCGGGCGCCTGGTCGGCCAAGTGGCCAAAAGACAATCGATCACCAATCCGGAAAATACCGTCTATTCCATCAAGAGATTCATGGGCCGACGCATTTCCGAAGTCAAGGACGAGATTAAAATGGTCCCTTACAAAGTGGTCGGTGGTCCTAATGACGACGCCCGGGTCAGTATCGAGGGCAAGCAGTATTCGCCGCCCGAAATTTCGGCCTTGATCCTGCGGAAGCTCAAAGAAGCCGCTGAAGATTACCTGGGTGAAAAAGTCACGGAAGCGGTGATCACGGTCCCGGCTTATTTCAATGATGCCCAGCGCCAGGCTACCAAGGATGCAGGCAAGATCGCCGGTTTGGAGGTCAAGCGCATTATCAACGAACCGACGGCGGCGGCCCTGGCTTACGGCATGGACAAGAAGAAAGACGAACTGATCGCTGTTTATGATTTCGGCGGCGGAACTTTTGACATCTCGATTCTGGAGATCGGTGAAAATATCGTGGAAGTCAAATCCACCAATGGCGACACCCATCTGGGTGGCGACAACATCGATCAGAGACTGATTGACTGGATTGCCGAAGAATTCAAAAAAGACCAGGGGATAGACTTGGCCAAGGATAAGATGGCCCTACAGCGCCTGAAGGAAGCTGCGGAGAAAGCAAAGATCGAGCTTTCGACAACCCAGGAAACTGAGATCAATCTGCCGTTCGTGACTGCCGATGCCTCGGGGCCCAAGCATCTGGTACTGAAGTTAAGCCGCTCCAAACTGGAACAGCTGGTAGGTGAAATAATCGAGCGTTCGATTGCCCCGTGCAAGCTGGCTATCAAGGATGCCGGGATTAGCGTGGCCGATATCAAGGAAGTCATTCTGGTCGGCGGCATGACCCGCATGCCATATATCCAGGAACTGGTCAAGAAGTTTTTTGGCCGCGAAGGTAACAAGAGCGTCAATCCCGATGAAGTCGTCGCCGCGGGTGCGGCAGTGCAGGGAGGCGTTCTGGGCGGTGAAGCCAAGGATATTTTGCTGCTCGACGTAACGCCGTTGTCCCTGGGCATCGAAACCTTGGGCGGCATCTCGCACAAACTGATTGAACGCAATACCACCATCCCGACAAAGAAAACCGATATTTTTACGACGGCTGAGGACAATCAATCCACCGTTGAAATCCACGTGCTGCAGGGTGAAAGGGAAATGGCCCGCGACAACCGCACGTTGGGCAAGTTTCATCTAACCGGGTTGCCGCCGGCGCCACGCGGCGTCCCGCAAGTGGAAGTGACCTTTGACATCGATGCCAATGGCATCTTGAACGTTTCGGCCAAAGACCTGGCTACCAACAAGCAGCAAGCCATTACCATCACCTCGTCAAGCGGCCTGAATGAAAAAGAAATAGACAAAATGGTTAAAGACGCTGAAAAATTCCGTGCCGAGGATCAACAGAAAAAAGATGCGATTGAAAACCGCAACAAGCTCGACCAGTTGTGTTACTCTTTGGAAAAACTGGTCAAGGAAAACAAGGATAAAATTCCCGAATCCATGGCCAGCGAAGTGGAGGCGGCTGTCACGCATGCCAAGGAAGTGGTGGAAAAGGGAGAGAATCAGCAGATCCTGGATGAAATTGAAAGCATGAACAAAGTGACCAGCAAGTTATCCACTGAAATGTACAAGAGCGCCGGAGCGCAAAAAGAACCCCAACCCGGTCCCGATGCCGACCAAGGCCAAGAAGGCGATTCACCGGCCAATGAAGGTGAAGTCATTGACGCCGAGTTTGAAGATATCGGCAAAAACAAAAAATAAATTTTATTTTCTCAAAAAAAGGGCAGTGGCCGTACTGCCCTTTGCTTTTTTTGCCTGAATATGATAAATTTTATATACCACTTCAGGAGGTTCCATGAAAAGAGTACTTTTTTCAGCAATTTTGCTGATAACACTGTTTTTTGCTTTTTGCAGTAAAAAAGTCGATCACCAAGGCGTAGACCTGCAAGTCAAACTGACTCCTGCATCGGTTACCGATTCTCTGTACCTCAAAATGGATTATATATTTAAAACTGAAAAGGAATTTAAAAAATTCAACACCGATTACAATGTATTTGTCCATTTCTGGCGGGTAAACAGCAAGGAAATGCTGATCCAGGACGACCATGTGCCTGTAAAACAAACCAGTAGCTGGGACCAGAACGAGCAAATAGAGTATTCCCGGGTTTTATTTATCCCTCAGTTTTTAAATGAATTTGATGTTGATTTTGAAGGGTATGAAGAAGTCAATCTGTCCATCGGCTTGTACAACCTGAAATCAGCCGGCAAGGAAAAACCGATTATCTTGTTTGAGAAAAAAATCAACATTCAACCGGCCTCATTCAATGCTCCGGAAATTGTGTATGATGAAGGCTGGAACGGACTTGAAATCGATGTCAATGCCAGTGATACATTTCACCGCAGTTGGCGCTGGACCATGTCCAAAGCGGTTTGCATCATCGAGAATCCAAAAAAAGAGTGCACCTTGATTATCAAAGGCGGCGTGAGCAAAACGGTTTTTCCAGATCAGAAAGTCACTTTTAAAATCAATGATTCTTTACTTGAAGAATTTGTTCCCACTGACGCTTTGTTTTCACGGGAATATAGTATCAGCCCGGAGCAGATGGGCAACGGAGATGAATTTTTCCTGAAGATTGAAACCGATAAGGTTTTTATTCCGGCCAGGGTTTTTCCCGGAAGCAATGACAGCCGCGAACTCGGTTTGCAGATCTTTTTTGTTTATTTTCGCGAAAAGCTTGACTGAGGCTGCCGGGCATTTCAGGCATTGCCACAAAAAATGAAGGACAGCGATCTCAAGGAACTCACGGCGGTTGAAGGCAGCATGGAAGCCGAAATCATCAAATCCAAGCTGGAAAGCTTTCAAATTCCTGTGTTGTTGAGGTTTGAGTCGGCTGGCCACATCTTCGGAATCACCATGAACGGTCTGGGCAAAGTGAGCATCATGGTTCCGGAATCATTTTTGGAGGAAGCCAAAAAAATTTTGGCGGAATAATTATTGCCCAGCCGGAAAATTACAATTTAAAGCGCTCGAACGCAGACGACAGATTAGCCGATTCCGCTTTGGCATTCAAATCGTATTTGATAATACTCAAGGAGATCATTTTATTTTGCACGGCCCAGATATCACTGCCCTCCAAGCCGTCATAATTTGGAGTGCCGGTTCCGGTCCAATAGTATTTGCGGCCGCGCGGGTCAAGCCTTTCAATGATATCGGGAGTATAGCGTTTGCTGCCCAGGGTGGTTACGGCAATTTGCCCATTGTTCGGGAAAGGGATATTCAGGTTATACACGACATTTTCGTGATTGTATGCGAGCAATTTATCAAGAATTTTGGCCGTGATTTCCGCTCCCGCTTTAAATTCAAATGGCTGTTGCTGGTGCTGGCCCAACCCGGCGATCAACGAAACGGCCAGAGATGGGATGCCATAAAGATACCCGCAAAAAGCTCCGCCCACTGTCCCGGAAAAAAATATATCTTCAGAAAGGTTTTCACCCAAGTTCATTCCAGAAACGATGAAATCCGGTTTTGCGGGCAGAATTTTCTGCAGGGCGATATTGACGCAATCGGCCGTCGTGCCGTTGACGGCATATGAATCCGTTTCAATCTGGTTGATACGCAAGGGATGGTTTAAAGTCAGCGCCATGCTGATGGCGCTTTTTTCACGATCCGGAGCCACGATCCAAACCTGATATTTTTTTTCAAGGGCATCCTTTAAAGAAACAATTCCTTTCGAGTAAAAGCCATCGTCATTGGTTAATAATATGGTTTTCATTTAAATGGTGGAAAATCAAGTCGGGGCGAGTGGATTCGAACCACCGACCACACGCACCCCAAGCGTGTACGCTAACCAGACTGCGCTACGCCCCGGCTCATTCAGCTTTTATCATCTTTGGCGAGTAAAGTCAATATTTCGTCAAGGCCGCGGCGGATTCTCTTCACCTTTTCCTGACTGACAGACCCGGATTCCGATTCTTTGCGGCCAGTATCTATTTGGCCAAAATCTTGCAACAGCATTTCCTTGATTTTGTTTTTATCATATTGCTCATGGCCAATCCACTCTTTTATTTTCAGGATGATTTCGACGTCATGGCGGCTGTAAAATATTTCACCGCTCTGGTTGGTGATGGGAGTGAAGGCTTTGAACTCCTTTTCCCAATAATCCAAAACTCGTCCGTCCAGTTTCGCCAGCTGCATCACTTCTTTGCGCCGAAAAGTGAGTTTTTCGGGGATGATAGTTTGGCTCATTTTTTCTAATCCAAACGGTAATTAGGTGATTCCTCGGTGATCATCACATCATGAACATGGCTTTCCTTCAGGCTGGCATGGGTGATACGAATGAAGCGTGCTTTTTTCTTCAACTCCGGGATGGTGCGACAACCGGTCAGCCCCATGCCGGCCCTGACGCCACCCATCAAGAGCGGAATCAACTTCATGACCGTGCCGCGGTAAGGAACGCGTCCCTCGATACCTTCGGGGATCAGCTTGGATTCGGAGAACTCGTCTTCCTGAAAATAACGATCGCGGCTGCCCGCTTTCATGGCGGCGATAGAACCCATCCCGCGGTATTTTTTATAAGAACGCCCTTGATAAATTACCATTTCTCCCGGGCTTTCGTCTGTTCCGGCCAATATGGACCCGATCATTACTGCATCGGCTCCGGCTGCCAGGGCTTTGGCGATATCGCCGGAGAATTTAATGCCGCCGTCAGCAATGACCGGGACGCGGCCAGCGACTTCCGCGGCCACCGCCATAATGGCCGAAATCTGCGGAATACCGGCCCCCGTGACCACCCGGGTTGTACAGATCGAACCGGGCCCGATTCCAACCTTCATGCCATCCACACCGAGCTTGATCAGGTCCCTAGCCGCCGCAGCCGTGGCGATATTGCCGACGACCAGGTCCACACCCTTGGCCACGGTTCTTATTTTTTCAATGGTTTGCAATACTTTGTGTGAATGGGCGTGGGAGGTGTCCATGACGAGCACATCCACTTTGGCCTCAAGCAGGGCTTGAACCCGGTCCAGGGTGTCACGTCCGGTGCTGACGGCGGCGCCCACCATCAGGCGACCCATTTTATCCTTGGATGCCGTGGGAAAATTTTCTGTCTTCAATATGTCCTTGAAGGTAATCAGGCCCTTCAGAAAATATTTATTGTCGACGACCGGAAGCTTTTCAATGCGGTTGATATGCAGCAGGTGCTTGGCTTGGTCCATGGTAATGTCCACCGGGGCGGTGATTAGGTTCTTGGCTTTCATGATGGTCGATATCTTATCGCTGAAATTGGTGGCGAATCGCAAATCACGGTTGGTCAAAATTCCCACCAGCTTGCCCTGCTCATCGATGATGGGCAGTCCGGAAATCCCCTTTTCCTTAACCAGTTGCAGGGCTTCATGAATGGTGTTGTCCGGACTCAAGGTAATGGGATTGACGATCATTCCTGATTCGGAACGCTTGACTTTAAGCACTTCGCCGGCCTGTTCTTCAATACTCAGATTTTTATGAATGATAGCCAAGCCCCCCAGTTGGGCCATGGCGATGGCCATTCTGGATTCAGAAACCGTATCCATCGCTGCAGAAACCAGGGGAATACGCAAACGAATATGCCGGGAAAACGTAGTGATGGTATCAGCTTGGTTTGGCAGGACGTCCGAATAGGCGGGAACCAGAAGTACATCATCGAAGGTCAAGCCTTTGGCCGTGATTATTTTCTCTTTGCTATTCATCTTCTTTTTTTATGTTTCTTGCCGGGCATTTTGTATGTCGGGCTGGTTGCTTTTGTCTTCTTTTTTTTTCGCCAATCCTCGATCTCATCATCGCTAACCGGCCGGAAAAGGAACAAGAAACGTAATATTTCCTCATCGATGCGGTTCAGCAGCGATTCATACATCTGGTAGCTTTCTTTTTTATATTCGATGAGCGGGTCTTTCTGGGCATAACCGCGCAAGCCAATTCCTTCTTTCAGGTGGTCAATGTTGAGCAAATGGTCTTTCCACTGGGAATCGGTTACCTGAAGCATGATCATCCTTTCCAGTTCACGCATCTGCGCCGTGCCGATAACGTTTTCCTTTTCAGCATAAAAAGCTTTGATGCTCGCCAGGATGTTTTCTTTCAAAAGCAAAGGGGGCAGGTCATGGTAGTCTTCTTGAAGCGCCCTTTTGACATCAATGCCGAATTGCAATTGAATTTCTTTTTGAAAAGATTCGAAATCCCATTCTTCGGATTCCTTATTTTCATTGATATAAAAGGTGAAAATTTCGTTGTAGAGGTCTTCGATCAGCTCCAGGATATAATCTTTAAAATCCTTGCCGAACAGGATATCGCGGCGCAAGGCATATATATGCTGGCGTTGTTTGTTCATCACGTCGTCATATTCGAGCAAATGCTTGCGGATGGAAAAATTCTGGCCCTCGATCTGTTTTTGGGCGTTTTCAATTGCCCGAGACACCAAGCGGTTTTCCAAAGGCACGCCATTGCTCATTCCCGCCCTGACCAGCATACCGCGGATGCGGTCAGAGCCCAGTATTTTCATGAGATCGTCTTCCAGGGAAATGTAAAAACGGGAAGAGCCGGGGTCGCCCTGGCGGCCGGAACGACCGCGCAACTGGTTGTCGATGCGTCGCGCCTCATGGCGTTCGGTACCCAAAATATGCAGGCCGCCGCGTTCAATCACCATTTCATGCTCGCGGTTTACCTGTTCGCTTATTTCCTTGGCGGCTTTTTCAGCAACCACCGGGGGCGCCGTTTCCAGGATGAATCCTTTTTTCTTCAATTCTTCACGAAGCAGCGACTCGATATTGCCACCCAGCAGGATATCCGTGCCGCGCCCGGCCATGTTGGTGGCGATGGTGACCGAATTGAGCCGTCCGGCCTGGGCCACGATCTCGGCTTCCATTCCATGGTACTTAGCGTTCAGGACGACGTGGCGAATTTTTTCTCTTTGCAGTCGGCGGCTGAGCAATTCGGAATTTTCTATGGAAATTGTGCCAACCAAAACCGGCTGGCCTTTTTCGTTGAGAGACTTGATTTCATTGACCACGGCGTCCCATTTTTCTTCCTTGCTGCCGTAAATCACATCACGGAATTCTGTGCGAATCAATGGCATGTTGGTGGGGATTTCCACGACATCCAAATGATAAATATGGGCAAACTCCGCTGCCTCGGTGATGGCCGTTCCGGTCATTCCCGAGAGCTTTTTATACATGCGGAAATAGTTTTGAAAAGTAATCGAGGCCAGGGTCTGGTATTCCTGCTCGACCTTGACATTTTCCTTGGCTTCCAAAGCTTGGTGTAGGCCATCCGAATAGCGGCGCCCCGGCATGATACGGCCGGTGAATTCATCGACGATCAGCACCTGGTCATCTTTGACCAGATAATCGACATCGCGGGCAAATATCAGGTGCGCTTTAAGCGATTGATAGATTTGGTGCAGCAGGTCCATATTCGGCAGATCATAGAGGTTGTCAATATGAAAAAATTTTTCGGCTTCGCTGATGCCGCTTTCGGTTAAAATGACGGTTTTGGACTTCTCGTCCAAATCAAACAATTCCTTGCTGCGTTTAATTCTGGCTACAAATTCATTGACCCGGTAATAGAATGATGTTGAGGCTTCGGTCGGGCCCGATATGATCAGTGGTGTGCGGGCTTCATCGATCAGAATGGAGTCAACCTCGTCAACGATGGCGAAATTGAAATCCCGCTGGCTCAGGCTCTGCACATCAAATTTCATGTTATCACGTAGGTAGTCGAAGCCGAATTCATTATTGGTTCCGTAGGTGATGTCGCAGGCATATGCCTGCTGGCGCTGCTGGTCATCCATTTCGTGCTGGATGACACCAACGGATAGACCTAAAAATTGGTATACCTTGCCCATCCACTTCGAGTCGCGGTTGGCCAGGTAGTCGTTGACCGTTACGACATGCACTCCTTTTCCATCCAGCGAGTTCAGATAAGCAGGCAAGGTGGCGGCCAGAGTTTTTCCTTCACCGGTTTTCATTTCGGCAATTTTGCCCTGGTGCAATACCATGCCGCCCAGCAGCTGCACGTCAAAATGGCGCATGTTCAGTGTACGTCTCGCCGCTTCACGGACCACGGCAAAGGTTTCTACCAAGAGGTCGTCAAGAGTAGCTCCATGATTTATTCTTTGTTTGAACTCGGCGGTTTTAGCCCGTAATTGCTCATCACTCAATTGGCGCATGGCCGCTTCGAGCTCGTTAATGCGGATCACGTTGGGTTGGAGTCGTTTCAGATCGCGTTCCGTCTGTGTGCCGAATATTTTGCGTATGATATATTTAAACATGGTCATCGTATTATAGCAGATATAACGATTTTTATTCAAATCGGCCCCTGATAGAAACAGAGGAGCAGAGCGGTTGACTTTTTGGCGTCGAGGCGGTACTGTTTTTTCATGAGCGGAAACGACAAGGAGTTCAAGCGTTATGTTTTTGCCGTCTCTGATGCCACCGGGAAAACATGCGAAACAGTGGTTCAGGCTGCTTTATCTCAATTCATTACCACTCAAATAATCCTGGAAACATTTTCCAATGTCCGCACCTTGAAAAAAGTTTATTACATTTTGCAGCGGGCATCCAAGGTCAACGGCGTAATTATTTATACAATGGCTTCTGCCAAACTGCGCCAGAAAATAACCGAGTTAGGCCGATTGAACGGAGTGCCCACCGTGGACATTCTGGGGCCCGTACTGACCCGTCTTTCTGATCTGCTGGAAATTTCACCCATGGCCAAGCCAGGGCTTTTCAGGCAGCTGGACAGCGATTATTTTAAACGCATCGAAGCGGTTGATTTTACCATCAAGCATGATGACGGTTTAAGGATGGCCAGTATTGCCGCAGCAGAAATCGTCCTGCTCGGGGTTTCGCGTACATCGAAAACGCCGGTCAGTATTTATCTGTCGTATCGAGGCTGGAAGGTGGCGAATGTTCCCATTCTTATTAATGAGGAACTGCCCAAAGAAATTTTTGAAATAGATCGAAAAAAAATCGTCGCCTTGACCATCAATCCCAGGCGTCTGGAAATGATTCGCTGCCAGAGACAACTGAAGATGAAAGCCGACTATTATTCCAATTATACCGACATCGAACATATTCGCCGGGAAGTTCTTTTTGCCATGCGCCATTTTGAAAGTCACCAGTGGCCGGTTTTAGACGTGACTTACAAATCCATCGAAGAAACCGCTACGGAAGTCATGCGCCTGGTTTATGCGCAGTCAGGTTTGAAAAAAGGAAATATTTTTTAATCCGGGTTAATTTTCAGTTTTTTTTATGGCCGAATCCAGTTGTGCTGCCATGGTCATGCCACCGTTTTTCAATTCCTTTTCCTGTTTTTCCTTGAGTCGCGAAAGTTCGGCGCTGTAATCTATTTCCGCTTCTTCCATGGTCAGCGAAATTGTTTTCTTTTCCAGATCGAGGGAAAGAATACGTACATGGACTTCCTGGCCGACTGACAGGATTTCCTTGGGATGGCTGACCCGGCGTTCGACCCCCAATTGGGAAATATGCAGCAAACCGACCAGGCCGGGGAGCAATTCGATGAAGGCGCCAAAGGGTTTTAAGCGTAACACGACGCCGTCATATTCTTTGCCAACCTGAATTTTTTCAACTGCTTCGACCCAGGGATCCATTTGCAGGGCTTTGAGGCTCAATGAAACCTTGTTTGCTTCCCGGTCCAGCTTGATAATGGCTACGTTCAGTTTTTGCCCGGGGCGCAGCGTTTCCTGAACACTCAGCGTTTTTTTGAAGGATATTTCCGACACGTGCAGCAATCCCTCGATGCCACCGATATCGACAAATGCGCCATAGTCATGCACGGAAGTGACGGTGCCTGCGCAAACCTGGCCAACATGAATTTCCTGCCAAAGTTGCCTGGATTTTTCTTCTTCTTCTGCCAGCAGCAGTTCTTTACGCCCCACCACAACATTGCGGCCGTCTTCTTCATACTGATTAACCAGAAACGGGTAAATTTTATCTAGGTGGCTTTCGGGATTCTGGCAATAATTTTTTTCAATTTGCGAAATTGGACAGAACGCTTTCTGGCCCAAAATGTAAACTTCAAAACCCCCTTTGTTCAAGGACTTCACCCTGCCCTCCACCGGCAGGCGATTGGAGAAAGCTTCCCGCAACGTTTGCAGGGCAGGTGAATCCTTGGATTGGCGTGGACCGCTGCGGCAAGCATCGTGCAAGCGGCTGGTGCAATGAAAAATACCGTCGCGGAAACCTCGGACCATGACTTGCACGGTTTCGCCTTCCTGGATGGTCAAATGCCCTTTGTGGATGAATTCTTCCCTGTCGATCATGCCTTCAGCGCGAGTGCCCAGGTCCATAAAAATGTTGTCTTTGCCGATGGATATGACCTTACCCTCGGCCACTGCGCCGATCTTGATTCGGACACTGGTTTGAACAGACGCATTGAGCATATCGGCAAAACTGGCTTCGGCATTATTTTCAGATGTGATGCTTTCGGTTTTTTTCTCAGTCATGTTTACCCTTGAGGAAAAAAAGTTTTTCTGATCAACTTGTCTCTTTACCCAGTGTAATCTGCTGCCATGTAAAAGTCAATAGCGGCATGATGGAGCCGACCTGTGCTACAATATACTCATCATGTTCAAGCGCATGCTTGCTTTGTTGCTGATAATGGTGCTGACGGCTCCTGTCCAAGCTGAAAAAAAGAAAATTCATCTGCTGCAGGATGTCGCTGTCGTCGCCGCCGTTACTTGTGCCTATGTTCTGGTCCTGGATGATACCCGCCAGCGTATTTTCCGTGAAGCATCGATCCGCAAAGTATGGGAAAATTTCAAGGATCCGATCCACAGTGCCATTGAAGGCGGAAAAATGGATCACAACAGCTTTTGGATCAATTATGTCGGGCACCCGGTCAGTTTTGCCTGCCTCGGCCTGTATTTGAAAGAGCGCGGCTATAGCAATGGCGGCGCCCTCCTTTTCAGCCAGATGCTGAACATCGTTTGGGAATACGCGATTGAGGGCAGCTTGTGGAAACCGTCAGGCAAGGACCTGATCACCGACCTGTGCGGTTCGCTGGCTGCGATCTATGTCCTGGCGCCGCTGTCTGACCGCGGCGAAAAAAGGATCGCTGCCGGCGACCGGCGTTGGGGGAATTACGTGCTTTATTTTTTGAACCCCTTCAAAAAAATAAACCGCCTGTTGTTCGGCCGGCACCAGCGTTCGGTCGGGTGGTACATCCAGCCGATCCGGGGCGGGTTCATTTCCGGACTTTACTGGCAAGGATGAAACTCCCGATTGGTTTAATCCTGCTCGGTCAGCAGTTCCTTTCTTTTTTCAACGAAATACTCGGGGTTTAGCGGCTTGCCTTTTTTTGTTTTGACTTTACCGTCCAGGAAAGCACCTTCGGCTATGACGATCTGCTGGCAAATAACGTTGCCCAGGACATGTCCGCTACTCCTGATTTCGATTTTAATGTTGGCTTTGATCTGTCCTTCGACCCGGCCTTCGATGACCATATTCTCGGCTGCCGCTTCGCCGTTGAAATTCCCCTTTTTCCCGACAAACAACAAACCGTTAATGTCTATATTGCCGGTCAATTGGCCATCCAGGCTCAAATCGCCCTGGCCCTTGATTTCGCCGGTAATCACTGTCGAGGCGCTTAAAATGTTTTTTAGTTCGGACTCGGCCATAATGTCGCTGATGCGTTGGTTTTGCATATTGCTCCTTCAAGGGAAATTCCTTGTTCTTCATTGGTTTCCAGCAGAAACGAGAAGGTCTTGCCCAGGATGAAAAAACTCTCGAAGCAAGACAATGATTCAGATAAAATGGTCTCTTTCAAGCCGTCCTGGGCATGAAAAAAAAGCACCTGGATGATATGGGTACTTTTTTCATGCACTCGGGTTCGCAAGGAATCGGCCGATGGATTGCCGAAGGCTCCACTGGAGTCGCGCAACACGATTTTACCGATAAAATTCAACCTGTCCTTGCCGATGCCCAGATAATGGTCATTTTCATTGCCCAAGGTGATACGCACGGGGCCCTGAATGCAATCCAGGTCATAGAGACCAAAAGAAATCTGATATTTCAGCGATAGGAGGTTGGTCAAGTCAACCAGCGGGTTGACACGAGGAAACTCGTTTTTGTCCCGCAAACGGCGCCACAAAGCCTCCGCCGATGGGCGATGGCGGGTCGGATCAATGCCCAGGGATTTAAAAAGTTGCCGGGAAGCGGCGAATCCGGGCGGTAGGGACCGCGCATGAGCTTTACCTAGCATATCCAGCTGCCTCTCGATAAAAGCCTCAAGTCGCTCTGTCTGGCATTCCGTGATGCCGAAAAAAACATTGACGCCGGGATTTAATTTTCCGGGCAGACTGTTCTGAATTGAAAATGGCTTGCTCATTTTGCGATTGTAAATTCTAGCACAGTATGGTAAAAAAATCTCTACACGGTTTTAGGGTGAGAGTTGTTTTTGTTTTTTTTGCGACCCGACGCCAAGGAGAAACGAATGGGCAAATTCTTTTTGTGGTTGATCTTGCTGGTCATTTGCTGGCCGCTGGCCCTGCTGGCCCTGCTGCTCTACCCGCTCATTTGGCTCCTGGCCCTGCCTTTCCGCATCCTGGGCATTGCCGTCAACGGGGTTTTCGAGCTGCTGAATGCCGTGCTCACCCTGCCGGCCAGGATCCTGCGCGGACCCAGAACTTACTGATTCAATCAGGTTGCAATTTTTAATAGGGGGTCGCCGACGCGGATTGGTTTGCCTTTTTCGGCAATGACCGCCTCAACTAGGGCGGCCGGCAAGACCATGACGATAGTCGAACCCATGTTGAAGCGTCCCATTTCGACCAACTGGGTGGCGGGGATGCTGAGCTCGTTCCACTCGTTTTTTGCCGGCAGGCCATCGGGCAGATAGGTCATGGCGATGCTGCCCACGAAGGTGGCGCCAACAGCTGCCACAAAGATTGACGTCCCGTTCAATTCCATTCGGGTGATGAGACGTTCATTCTTGATGTAGAGATTCCGAACGTGGGCGCATGAGAAAGGATTGACCGGGAACAAGCGGGTGCCGCCATAAAAACAACCGCTGATGCGACCCGAAACCGGGAAATGGAAGCGGTGGTAGTCGCAGGGCGACAGGTATATGGTGGCGATGTACCAACCCTGCGCAAAGTCAACATCCGTGGCCAGAAAACGGCTGAGCGGGTAGGTTTTGCCCTTGACCTGGGTGATTGAATTGCAATTGACTCGTTCCAATTCGCTTAATTTGCCATCGGCTGGAGAAAGGATGAAGTCTGTGCTTGGGGATAAAGGCCGCTTGAGCGGATCCAAAGGACGAACGAAAAAATCGGCCAGTGAAGGATAGTCCTGCGCTGATCCTGCAAATTCACTCATATCGATCCGGTAATGATTTTTAAAACTTTTGATCATCCTCCTGGACAGAAAACGGGGGCGACGCAGGCCCGTCAGTTTTCCCCACAAGCGGCTGAGCAATGGCAAAGATATGCAGGCCAAAAGAAATCGGGACAATAGAGCGTGTACTTTTTTCATGGATATTAAAATTGTAATCCAGGCATATCGTGAAGTCAATTGTTGTTTGTTTGCTGCCGGAGTAGGCGAGGTTTCAATCTTGCCGGTCAGTAAAAGTCATGTTATCCTTAGGCCGATGAATCCTGATAAATCTGAACTGACCTGGAAAAAAATTGCTGTTTTCTGGCTGCCCTTGTATTCTACCTGGCTGATGATGAGCCTGGAGGGGCCGTTCATCGCGGCGATCATCGCCCGCCTGACAGATGCCAAGTTCAATCTGGCCGCGTACGGAGTCGCGTTTTCTCTGGGCATGATTTTTGAATCGCCGATTATCATGATGCTCAGCGCCGCGAATGTTTTGGTTAAGGATCGGCGAAGCTTTCTCAAGCTTCGCCGCTTCAATAATATTTTGAATATTGCGATTACCGTGGCCCTGTTGCTGGTAATTGTCCCGCCGGTATTTTACTGGCTGACCCGTGGCTTGATCGGCTTGCCCTGGCATGTGGCCAGGCTGACCCACCTTGCTACAATCCTTCTTCTCCCTTGGCCGGCGGCCATCGGCTACCGCCGTTTTTATCAAGGCATACTCATCGGCAACAACCTGCCGCACCGGGTCGCTTACGGTACATTGGTACGCTTAAGCTCCATGACGGCCACAGCCTTGCTGCTGTATTTTTTTGCAAAACTACCCGGGGCATGCGTCGGGGCGGCCGCGCTGTCCGCCGGCGTCGTTATGGAGGCTGCAGCTAGCCGCTTCATGGCCAGAAAAGTGATAACGAAATTGCTGGACGAGGTCGTGGAGAGCGGCGCCGAGAAGCCCGCTCTCCGTTACCGGGCCATTGCCGGTTTCTATTTTCCCCTGGCCATGACCTCCGTGCTGGCCCTGGCCATTTATCCGCTGATAACTTTTTTCATGGGCCAAAGCCGGTTACCCATCGAATCTCTTGCCGTCTTGCCGGTGCTGAACGCGCTGACGTTCGTTTTCCGCAGTGCCGGCCTTTCCTTCCAGGAGGCGGCCATCAGCTTGCTGGGAGAAAATGGCGAGCATTACCGGGCGCTGCGTTCTTTTGCCCTGCTGTTGGGGTGCGCGGCTTCATTCCTGCTGAGTTTACTTTCGTTCACGCCGGCTGCCATTTTGTGGTTTCACCATATTTCAGGATTGACACTGGAATTGACCCGTTTGGCTATTTTACCGATTCGCATTATGAGTATCTTGCCGGCCCTGGCAGTGCTGCTGGCCCTGCAGCGTTCCTTGCTGATCAAGGCTAAAAACACACGGCCGGTAACCATGGCTACGGCGATTGAAGTAACGGTGATTGCATGGACGCTTTTTTTGGCCATATTCCTGGGCCATATGGTCGGAGTATTGGCCGCGGCACTGGCTGCAGTCTGCGGGCGCCTTTGCGCCAATCTTTATCTTTTGCATTCCATCAATCAATTGAAGAAAAAACTTCAGCTTGCCGTTGGCTTCAGCTCTTGACCAGAAGGTCATAAATAATTTTTATTAAAAGCAGAACCAGGACCAGAATTAAAATCGGGCGGATGATGGAGCTGCCCCGCTTGATGACCAGTTTGGCGCCGAGTAGGTTGCCGGCGATGCCGGCTGCCGCGGCTGGAATGCCGATGGCATAGATGATCTTGCCGTTGATAATAAAGGTTATTAACGCCGCGATATTGGAAGCCAGGTTCACAACTTTGGTATTGGCGTTGGCGGTGACAAAATCGTACTTCAGGGCCAGGGTATAAAACAGAATTAAAAATGTACCGGTACCCGGTCCGAAAAAACCGTCATAAAATCCAATCAGCGTTGCCGCTATGGCGGCCAGGAGATATTTTCGTTGCTGCGTCTGTTGCTTTGAATGGTCGCGTTGGCCCATGGAGCGGTTGTGCAAGGTGAAGGCTGCAATGATCGGGATCAGGATGACCAACAGATAGCGCAGAAAATTCGCATCGATCAACAGCACGATGCGAGCGCCCAAAAAAGAACCTGACAATGCGAAAAGAGCGCTGAGCAACGCCACGCGGGCATCGATCAATCCATGCTGATGGTAGCGCAGAGTGGCGAAAAAAGTTCCGAAACTGGAAGAAAATTTATTATTGCCTAAAACATAGTGCGGTGGCAGCCCGGCTGCCATATAGGCGGGAAGTGACAGCAAGCCGCCGCCGCCGGCGATGGAATCGACCAGGCCGGCCAGAAAAACGACCGGCAGAATGATCCAGAGGGTGTGCAGCATCAGGGATTCATTGGGTTGGGCTTGGGTTGAACAGGGATCTTACCCTCTGCCGAAATGGTCGTACCAGAGATGAAACTGCATCAACGCCCAAATCCGGTGGGAGTGATTTTCGCGGTTTTGCAGATGTTCACGGATCATGGTCTGCACGTATGGATAGTTAAAAAAGCCCATGGCCTTGATTTGCTTTTCCGACAAGGTTTCCAGCATCAACTCCTTTAATTCGTTTTTTAGCCAGTTTTTGATGGGAATGGAAAATCCCTGTTTTTGGCGATTGAGGATTTTTTGATCCAGGATTCCTTCCATGGCTTTCTTGAAAAACCACTTGCCGGTGCCATTTCGGACCTTCCAGCTTGCTGGCAGGGAAAACGCGTATTCTACCATTTTGTAATCGAGTAATGGGGCGCGCGCTTCTAGCGACGCCGCCATGGTCATGCGGTCGACCTTGACCATGATGTCGTCGACCAGGTAGGTTTTTAAATCTAGGTAAAGGTCCTGGTTGATTCCCGAAAACCGCCGGCTGCGCTTGAAGAATGTCGCGAACGGTTCACGATCTGGCAGATCCAGAGAAAAAGATTTTTTTTGGAATGCCGGGCTGTAAAGGCGTGATTTTTGCGCGGCGGTCAGGAACAGCATCCAACGAAAATGACGGTTGGCAGCGGCATTGCCCAAGCCTTCGGCAAAACGCTTGCTGCGGTTGACCAGTCCTTTTTTCAGTTCGGACGGCGGTACCCGGCGCATGGATTCACCAATTAAAGCCCGCAGGGGGCGCAGCGGGGACATGTCAATGAAGCGGGCCAGTTTTTGGGCCAGGTAGTGCTCATAGCCTCCAAAAATTTCATCGCCGCCGTCACCGGAGAGGGCGACGGTCACTTTCTCCCTGGCGCTGCGGGCAACCAGGTAGGTTGGGAAATTGGAAAAATCTCCCAAGGGTTCATCGAGGCAGGAGGCCAGTTGCAGGACCAAGGCCTGGATGTCGGCATTCAATGTTTTCTCGCAATGGTCGGTTTTGAATTTTTTCGCCACCCGGCGCGAATACGGCAGCTCACTGTAAGATTTTTCTTCGAAACCGATGGAAAATGTCTTAATGGGAACCGACGAGATTTTAGCCATCATGGCCACAATGGCGCTGGAGTCGATGCCACCCGATAAAAAAGCGCCCAGCGGCACATCGGAGATCATGCGCAGGCGCACCGATTCCTCGAGCAAGGCGAGGAATTCTTCGCGGGCCCGGTTGAAATCGGGATTGCTTTCATGGAGCGGAACATCCCAGTACTCCGTCACGCGTGCCTTGCCGTTTTCATAAACCAGCATGTGCCCGGCCGGCAGTTTTTTTATGCTGGCCAAAATCGAATAAGGCGCCGGCACGTATTCCAGGGTCAGGAAAAAATCAAGCGCTTCCGGATCGATGGCACGATCGATTCCCGGGTATTGCAGAATGGCCTTGATCTCAGATCCGAAAACCAGGTTGCGATTATTTTTCAGGGAATAATACAGGGGTTTTTTGCCGATATGGTCGCGGGCCAGCACCAGGCGGTTGTTTTTTTGATCAAAAATAGCGCAGGCAAACATGCCGCGTAATTTTTTTACGAATTCCAGTCCGAATTCTTCATACAGGTTGACGACCACCTCGGTATCGCTTTGGCTGCGAAACACGTAGCCCCGATCGGCCAGTTCCTGGCGCAGCTGGATGAAATTGTACACTTCGCCATTGTATGCGATCCAGGAGTTACCCGACTGCGAGCACAGGGGTTGGTGTCCGGTAGACAGGTCGATGATGCTTAAGCGCCGGGTCGCCAAGCCGACGCCCGGCCGATAAAAAAAACCGTCATCATCGGGGCCGCGATGAACGATCTGGTCGTTCATTTGCTTCAGGGTATGATCATCGGCTTCTTTTTCGAATTGAAAAAATCCGCAGATTCCGCACATGAACCCATCCTCTGTTCAAATTGGAAAAATCGGCACCGGATCGCCTGGTGCCAGATGAAAATAAATACAAAAAAACTTTTTAAATTATACCTTTTGCTGGAAGCTTGAAAAATCCTTTCCGGTTCCGGCAAAAGCAGGAGAACGTGCCGCTTAGCTGAAACTTTTTACCGCCTCGTTTTCATCCTGGAAAGTTTCAAAAACTGTGATCAGCTTGGTGACGCTCAACAGGTCCTGGACCTTGTTGGTCAAGTTGACGATCTTGATCGTACCACCGGCTTTTTTCAGGGTGGTATAAGAACGGACGACTTCTCCCAGGCCGGTGGAGTCGAGGTAGGGAACTTCGGCGAAATTCAAAACCAACTGTTTTTCGTTTTCCTTGATGGTGGCGTCAATTGTTTGCCTGAGTTCGTCAATTCCTTCACCGCTCAGTATTTTCCCTTTCAAGTCAAAGATGGTGACATTGCCGTTTTTTCTTTTTTCAATCTTCATTTTTCTTCTCCTTTTCCAACTTCAAAAGCATTATATAGCATATAAAAAATATTTTTTCAATCACTTTTTTTATTTCATTTTGCCGCCATGATTCCGTGGCCTGAGCCCGATTGGCATTCACAGAATTTGCTGTTATACTGAAGGGCTGAAGATGATAACAACGATGAGCCGTCACCAACAATCCATGTTGCGTTATAAGCCGAAGTTCAGCGAACCAGACGCGGCCGCCATTGCCAAAAACATGTATGCCGTCCAAGCCGAGGCTCGAACCCTGCCCGGCGAGCGCGACCAGAATTTCTTGCTAACCACCGCCGCCGGCGAGCGCTTTGTCTTGAAAATCGCCCATGCCGGTGAAGAATGGAGCATGTTGGAAACACAGAACCAGGTCCTGCGCCACCTGGAAAAGCGGTTGTCATTTTGTCCCAGGGTGGTGGCGGCGCAAAATGGGAAGTTCATCGCCGAAATGGTCACTGCGGACTCGAATCGGCATTTTGTCCGTTTGCTTTCATATCTTCCGGGGCGGCCGTTGGCGACGGTAAAAAAACATCGTGCCGGCCTGATGGTCGATCTGGGCCGGCGTCTGGGCGAAATCAGCCGGGCCTTGGCTGATATGGATATTCCCGGTTTTCGCCGGGATTTTCATTGGAATCTTGCCCAGGCTTCTGAGTTGATCACAGAATATCTTCCGCTGGTCAAAGACCCTTCGCTCCATGATCTGTTAGAAAAAGGACTGGTGGATTTCATTCGCCATGCGGGCCCATTGCTGCCCGCTTTGCGCTGCAGCGTCATTTTCAACGACGCCAATGATCACAATATCCTGGTGGGAGGGGCGGAAGACCTTTTAGGCAGGGATCCGCACGTGACCGGCGTCATCGATTTCGGTGACATGGTTTACAGTTACACCGTCGGCGATCTGGCCGTGGCGATCGCCTATGCCGTTCTTGACAAACCCGACCCGCTCAGCGTGGCCGTGCAGGTTGTCTCGGGCTTCCATGCCGTTTTCCCGGTTGAAGAAAAAGAACTTGCCGTGCTATTCGATCTGGTACGCCTGCGCTTGAGTTTGAGCGTCTGCCTGGCTGTTCACCAGCAGCAGCAACGGCCGGAGGACGAGTATTTATCCATCAGCCAGGATGCGATCCGCCGCACCCTGCCGCGTTTGTTCCAGATCAACCGGCGCTTCGCCACAGCCAGGTTTCGCGTTGCTTGCGGCCAGGCCGCTTTGCAGTGGGCAGCCGGGCTGTATGACTGGCTGCGGAAAAACCAGCCGAACATGGCCCCGGTCATGGGCCGAGACTTGCGTAGCGAACCTTTGTTGGTTTTTGACCTGGGAATAGCCAGTCCCTTGATGGCCGGCGATCCCGGTCAAATTTCAGAAACGGAGCTCGGCCGGCGCCTTTTTTCCGCCATGGACCGGGCCGGCGTAAAGATCGGTATTGGCCGCTACAACGAAGCCCGGCTGCTTTATACTTCGCCTTTGTTTGTCAAAGGGGACCTTTTTGACGAAAATAATCGCACCGTGCACCTGGGCATGGATGTTTTCATGGCCGCCGGAGCACCGGTTTACGCGCCCCTGGACGGAGACATATTCGCATTTTCCCAAAACCGAGCAGCGCTTGATTACGGCCCGGTCATCATCCTGCGGCACCATACAAAGCACGGTGATGCGTTTTATACCCTGTATGGACACCTGAGCCTTGATTCGTTGTCCGGACTTCAGGTTGGACAGGCAGTAAAAAAAGGACAAATCATCGCCCGCATCGGCAGCGCCGATGTCAACGGCGGCTGGCCGCCCCATCTGCATTTTCAGATTATTTTGGATTTGCTTGAAATGGGTTGTGATTTTCCCGGCGTGGCCAGCCCCGCTGAAAGGGAACTATGGTGCCAGCTCTCCCCGGATCCCAATTTGATTTTGGCGGTTCCGGAAAAATATTTTCCTGCTCCAGAACCGACAAAAATGGAAACCCTGGCTGTGCGCCAACGGCGGATCGCAGCCAGTGTCAAAGTGACTTACCGGGAGCCGGTCAAGATCGTCCGCGGCTGGATGCAATACCTGTTCGATGAAACAGGGCGTCGCTACCTGGACGCCTACAATAATGTGCCTCATGTCGGCCATTGTCATCCGGCTGTCGTCGCCGCAGCCCAGCAACAAATGAGTATTCTTAATACCAATACGCGTTACCTTCACGATACCATCAACCGTTTTGCCGAAAGTTTATGCGCCACGCTGCCCGAGCCATTGCGTGTGTGTTTTTTTGTCAATTCGGCCAGCGAGGGCAATGAACTGGCCCTGCGCCTGGCGCGGGCCTACACCGGACGACGGGACATGGTCGTGCTGGCGGCGGCTTATCACGGCCATACGACGTCACTGATCGATATCAGCCCTTACAAGCATGCCGGCCCCGGCGGCCAGGGTGCGCCGGACTGGGTTCACGTGGCCACCCTGGCCGATGGCTATCGCGGCGAGTACAAGGCGGATGATTTTCATGCCGGCGTCAAATATGCCGCCCGGGTTGAGGATATCATCCATTCCTTGCAGCGGAAAGACCGGGCCCCGGCCGCTTTCATTGCCGAGAGTTGTCCCAGCGTGGGCGGGCAGATATTTTTTCCGCCGGGATATCTGTCCGCCGTTTACTGCCACATCCGCCAGGCCGGCGGGGTGTGCATCGCCGATGACGTGCAAACAGCCTATGGCCGCATCGGCAGCCATTTTTATGCTTTTGAAAAACAGGGCGTGGTGCCGGATATCGTCGTGCTCGGCAAGCCGATCGGCAACGGCCATCCGCTTAGCGCCGTGATTACCACTGCTGAAATCGCGGCCGCTTTCGACAACGGCATGGAGTTTTTCAGCACCTTCGGCGGCAACCCGGTTTCTTGCGCAGTCGGTGAAGCTGTGCTGAAGATTGTACAGGATGAACACCTGATGGAGCATGCTTTAACTGTGGGCGAGCATTTGCTTGGGGGGCTTCAACCATTGCTGGAGCGCTATGCCATGGTGGGCGATGTGCGAGGCAGCGGGCTTTTTTTGGGTGTTGAGCTGGTCAAGGATCGTCGGAGCCTGCAGCCGGCGGCCGAAGCAGCCACATTTGTTGTCGAGCGCATGCGCGAACTCGGCGTTCTCATCGGTACCGACGGTCCTTTCCATAATGTCTTGAAAATAAGACCGCCCATGCCGTTTAACAGCGAAAACGCGGAATTTTTATTGGCCTCCCTGGACCGGGTTCTGGCGGAAAACTTCGTCGATTCGCCTGAACCTTGAGTCAATATGAGAACCCAAAGAAAACTGAATGGCTGGAAGGAGATGAGGTTTGATGAAACAGTGGTATGAATCGTTGTTTGAAAACTATGGGGAAAAATATGACAAGGAAGTTTTCACCCGAGGCACATTGGGAGAATGCGACTTCATCGAAAAGGAAATCAACTATAACAAGAAAATGAAAATCCTGGACATCGGCTGCGGCACCGGCAGGCATAGCCTCGAACTGGCCAAACGCGGCTATCGTCTGACCGGTATCGATTTGTCGGATTCTTTGTTGAACAGGGCCAGGGCAAAGGCTTTGGCGCAAAAACTGCATATTGATTTTCAAATACAGGATGCCAGAAAACTGTCTTTTGCCGATGAATTCGATCTGGCGATCATGCTCTGTGAGGGAGCCTTCCCATTAATGGAAACCGATGAAATGAATTACCAGATACTCCAAAGCGCTGCCCGGGCATTGAAAGCGAACGGCAAATTTATATTCACAACATTAAACGGCCTGTTCCCGTTATTCCACTCGGTTAAAGATTTTCTGGCCTCGCAAGCGCTGGATGGCAATATGACCAGTGACAAAAATTCGTTTGATTTAATGACTTTCCGGGAGCATAGCATCGCCTATGTTGAAGATGACGCAGGCAACAAAAAAGAACTCCAATGCAACGAAAGATACTATGTGCCGTCAGAAATAACCTGGCTGCTAAAATCCCTCGCTTTCAGAACCATTGATATATTTGCATCAAAATTAGGAGCATTCAGCAGAAATGACAAGTTAACTACGGAAGATTTTGAAATGCTGGTGATCGCTGATAAATAGCTGGCTCGCGAGACGGGTATTTGTCATGGAGGCAACATGAATTTGATTGGAAAAATCACAATCAGAAAGTTCAACCAGGTTGGGACTTTCCGGTGAACAGACCCCGTTTAAATCCAAGGGCATTGACCGTTTCAGCGGAAATCCGATGTGCCTGGGTTTTTATCTGCATACCCTGTCGGCGATACGGATAGAACGTGGTGATAAAAAAATATTTACTGATCGCGGCAGGAATCCTTTGCCTGCTGCTGGGCGTGGTGGGGATATTTCTGCCGTTGCTGCCGACCACGCCGTTTTTCCTGATGGCCGCAGCCTGTTTTTTCCGGAGCTCGGACCACCTTTATGCCTGGTTGCTCAACCATAAATTCCTTGGCAAAAGAATCAAGTACTACCGGGTTTACAAAGCGATTACACTCAGATCGAAATTGTTTTCGATAGCCCTGTTATGGTTGACGATCGGCTATTCGGTTTTTTTTATCGTCAAGGTCATGTGGCTGAAAATCATTCTTTTATTAATTGCGGCGGGGGTCAGCATGCACTTGCTGAGTTTTCGCACCCTGACCCGAGAGATGATTGACGAGATAGAAAGTAAAAAAACCGGCGCCATATTATAATCTGAAAGGACGATTTTGCATCACGCGGCAAATGATTATCAATCGTTCCGGTCTAGATTTGAACCAGCCGGTAATCGGCATTGCCGAAGCCGATTTCGCGGGCATAGTCGATCTGCACGTGGTAGGGTATGTCATAGGAGAGCCGGGCCAGCGACTGCCCGGTCTTTTGCTCAACCAGGTCGAGTGAGGCGGCGTCGATGGCGACCGGGTCAAAGGCGATGAGGACGCCGATGTCCGGGGAGATTTTTTTATAGCCGCCCATGCAGTCGCAGTCCTTGCTGATGCGGTTCAGGAAATTGATGTAAATGACCTTGTCCTTCTTGACCGCAGCCACGCCCCAGGCGTGCTCGACGATTTTGCGCTGCAGCTGCTCGTAGGTTTCGGACCAGTTGTAGCCGATGGCGTCGAAACGGCAGACGGTAAGGCATTCGGCGCAGCCGATGCATTTATTCTTATCGATGCGGGCGATCTGTTCCACCATGGTGATGGCCTGGGCCGGGCACCAGGCAACGCAGGCGGCGCAGCCGGTGCATTTCTTCTTTTTAATCGAGGGCGTAGCGGTCGAATGCTGGGCCAGTTTGCCGCGGCGGCTTGAGCAGCCCATGCCCATGTTTTTCAGGGCGGCGCCGAAACCCGAAACCATGTGGCCGGTGAAATGGGAGACCACGACCAGGGACTGGCTTTTGACGATCAACGAAGCGATTTTGACACTCTGGTAAAGCCGGCCGGGAATGGCCACGTTCATTTCCTCGTCACCGGTCAATCCGTCGGCCATGATCAGCGGCGTTTGCGTGTGGGCGAAACCGAAACCATGCCGTTCAGCCAGTTCGATATGCCCGACGGCATTGGCGCGCAAACCGCTGTATAGGGTCGATGTGTCGGTCAGAAACGGCTGGGCGTTTTTATTTCTGAGCAGTCGGGCCAGCATGGTAAAATTCAGCGGCCGGACATAGCCCTGAGTATTTTCCTCACCGAAGTGGGTCTTGATGGCCACCAGGTCCCGGTCCTTGACAAAGGCGAGCCAATCGTTGGCCTGGAAGGCCTTTTCGAGTTTTTGGCAGATCGTTTCATCGTGTTCATTGTCTGCGACCGCAATAAAAAAAACGTTTTCTTTCATTTGTGTCCCTGCCCCCCGCCCGATGGCCGGGATGAATTTGCCGCTAGCGGCAGCTGGTTGGCCCTGAAAAATCAAAATATAACTATTTCGGTGTTAAAAGTCAATCGGCCCGGTCATCGGCCAAAAAAATCCATTTCGCTGCCGGCTTGGCCCGGGCTGATAAATTTTGCTGGAAAAGCTCATTATTGCTTGACTTTTCATTTTCTCTATGTTAAATCACTCGCAGCAGGAGGTTGACATGAACAAAAAATACCTAGCCGAAGAAATAGCTAAACGGATCTCCATAAAAAAATATGAGGCCTATAATTTTATCGATCTTTTCATCGAAGTCGCCTTGGAAAACCTTGGTCAAGGCCGTAAACTGGTTCTTTCCAAGTTTGGAACCTTGATCATCAAAAAGAAAAATAAAAAAAGGGTCATCAATCCCATCACCCGTCAACCCATGATGATTGCACCTACTAAAATAGTCAAATTCATCCCGGCGGAAAACTTGAAAAGAAAGTTTGAAGGAAATGGTTGAGTTCGATGAGGGACAGTTAAAAAGAGTCGCCTTTCACCTGCTGACTTTTAAAAACCCCAGAGCCAGAAGTCATTTTTTTCGGAACAAAATTACGGCCGGCGATTTTTTTTGCCTGGAAAGGCGCCAGCTGGAATCGGCCGGCCTTTTGCCGGCCGAAGCCCAGGCGGTGTGTGAACGTGGCTGGCGCATCGCTGAAACCGAAGTGGAGCGGCTGAAAAAAAACCGGGCGGAAATCATCTTCAGGGAAGATGATGCTTATCCGCCGTTGCTGGGCCAGATTTATGATCCTCCCGATCTGCTTTATTTTACCGGCAACCGTGAAATTCTGGCAAAAACCATGTTGGCCGTTGTCGGCTCACGGCGCGGCAGCGCCTACGGACAAAGTGTCCTGAACCGGATTTTACCGGAATGCTGCCAGGCCGGCCTGGTTGTTGTTTCCGGCATGGCTTATGGGATCGATTCCATGGCTCACAAGCTGGCGCTCAGGGAGAACGCCGGAACCATCGGCGTCAATGCCGGGGGATTGCTTCATTTATATCCAGCAGGCAACATGACCCTGATCAAAAAAATCATCGACCGGGGGGGCATTGTCAGTGAATTCCCCCTGGATGTGATTCCCCGGCCATTTCTTTTTCCCATCCGCAATCGCATTATCGCCGGCCTGGCCCGGGCGGTTCTGGTGGTGGAGGCCGCGTTGCGCAGCGGATCGCTGATTACGGCCCGGCTTGCGCTTGAACAGGACCGCGACGTCATGGCCATCCCGGGCAACATCGATTCCCTGTTAAGTCAGGGGACAAATTACCTGCTGCAGCAGGGAGCCAAGCTGATCGGCAGCGCATCCGATTTGCTGCTCGAATTCGGCCTCGACGTGCCGGCGCGGCAAAAAATAGACGCGTCGCTCTCGTCCAAAGAAATAAAAATACTTGACTTGTGCGGTGAAAATGAGGTACAAGGTATCGATTTTCTGGTAGAAACGCTCGATTGGTCAACAGCAGAAATTATTTCGCTAGTGATGGGCCTGGTTTTAAAAAATATGCTTGTTGAAGAACCGGACGGTTACCGAAGGATTGCTTATGGCTAAAAAAACATTGGTTATTGTCGAGTCTCCAGCCAAGTCAAGCACGATCTCCAAGTATCTGGGCGACGGGTTTTTAATCAGCTCATCGATGGGACACGTCCGTGACCTGCCCGTGGCGGTTTTGGGCATTGATTTGAAAAATAATTACAAGCCTTTCTATGTCAATTTGCCCGGCAAAGCGCAGGTCATCAAAGAATTGCGGCAACAGGCGCAAAAAGCAGATAAAATCTTGCTGGCATCGGACCCTGACCGCGAGGGCGAAGCTATTGCTTTTCATTTACAGGAAATTTTAAAAGCAGACAATGGAGAAATTTTCCGGGTGCTTTTCAATGAAATTACGCGCTCGGCCATTTTGGCGGCGGTTGAAAACCCCTTGGCCATTGATGCCCACAAAGTCGCTTCCCAGCAGATGCGCCGCCTGCTGGACCGTTTGGCCGGTTACAAGATTAGCCCGGTCCTGCAAAGAAAGATAGGCGGTCCATTGTCGGCTGGGCGCGTGCAATCGGTGGCGCTGAAAATAATCGTGGAGAGGGAAAAGGAAATCCGGGCTTTTATTTCCGAAGAATATTGGACCATTGCCGTTGAATTGGAAGGCAGCAAAAAACCGGCATTTTCCAGCAAATTGGAAAAATGCAACGGCAAGAATGTTAAAATCGCCGCCCAGGATGCCTGTAATGCCATACTGGCTGAAATTGCAGAAAATCCATACATACTTGAGCGCATACAAAAAAAGCTGAAAAAGCGTAAACCGCTTCCACCCCTGATCACGTCCACCTTGCAGCAGGAAGCTTTTCGCCGGTTCAAATTTCCGGTGAAAAAAACCATGCAGTTGGCCCAACAACTGTATGAAGGCGTCAATATCCACGGCGCAGAAACAACCGGTTTGATTACCTACATGCGCACGGACTCTTTTCGTATCTCCGACCAGGTACGCGACCAGGCCAGGGAATATATTGTGTCCAAGCTGGGGAAGAAATATTGTCCGGCCACGGCCAATGTGTTCAAGAAAAAATCCAAAATCCAGGATGCCCACGAATGCATTCGTCCCACCGCACCCTTTTTTGCTCCCGATGAAATCAAGGCCGATTTGAATCCGGGCCAGTTGAAGATCTATCAATTGATCTGGGAGCGTTTTTTTGCCTCACAAATGGCTGCGGCCGAAATCGAGGAAACCCAGTTTGATGTCAAAAACGGAGCCTATCTGTTTGTGACCAAGGGCGAAGTAATCAAGTTCAAGGGTTTTCTGGCCATGACCAAGGGGGATAGCGAGCAGACCCTGTTGCCATTGCTGCAGGAAAAAGAAATCCTGAAGTTGCTGGCGATCGACAGCAAACAAAATTTCACCAAGCCGCCGGCCCGTTACAACGAAGCGTCATTGGTGAAAGTGTTGGAGGAAAAAGGCATTGGACGTCCATCCACGTACGCGAAAATCATTGAAACGTTGAACAAGCGGGAATATGTTTTCAGCGAGGAAAAAAAATTCGTGCCCACCGATCTGGGAATTCGTGTGGTCGATTACCTGGAAGAAAACTTTAAAGATATCATGAACTACAATTTCACCGCCGACCTGGAAAAAAAACTCGACCGGGTGGCTGATGGCCAACTCGACTGGGTGAGCGGCATTGATCAGTTTTACAAAAAATTGGCGCTGGATTTGGCGAAGGTCAAGGATAGCAAAAAGGTGGAACTGCTGACCGGGGAAAAATGCCCGACGTGCGGCGGCGACCTGATTAAAAAATATTCCCTAAAAACCCGGGGCTGGTTCATCGGTTGTTCCAGATATCCACAGTGCCGATACACGGGGCGGGTCACCCTGAACAATGAAAAAATCAGCCCCGATGAAATACAGGAAAAAAAATGCCCATTATGCGCCAAGCCTTTAATCAAGAGGTATTCCCGAAAAACCGGGCAATATTTCATCGGGTGTTCGGGTTTTCCGGATTGCAAGCATATTGAAACAAGCCAGGAAGAAATGGGTACATGCCCCCAGTGTGGCAAACCTTTGACCAAAAGGTTCTCGCGCAAAACCAGGCGCTATTTTGTCGGCTGTACCGGTTATCCTGAATGCACATTCATCCAAAAAAGGTGAAAAGTAAAATCACCGTTATTGGCGGCGGGCTGGCTGGAGTCGAAGCTGCCTACCAGGTCGCCAAACTGGGAATCGCTGTGGATTTGTATGAAATGCGGCCGCAGGTGATGACCGAGGCCCACAGCAGCGATTTTTTAGCTGAAATGGTATGCAGCAATTCCCTGGGGTCCGGCGAACTCACCTCCGCGTCTGGGTTGTTGAAGCGGGAATTGAAAATGCTTGATTCTTTTTTTTTGCTTCACGCGGAAAAATTCAAGGTCCCTGCCGGACGTAGCCTGTCCGTCGATCGTTTGCGCCTGGCTGCCGATATCACCACTGAACTCGCTGCCTGGCCCGGAATCACGATCCAGCGTCGGGAAGTGAAAGAAATTCCAGCCGCCGAATCCCCCGTGATTATCGCCACGGGCCCCTTGACCAGTTCCGATTTTGCCCAGACCCTTGCTCGGTTGACGATGCGCAAAAACCTTTTCTTTTTTGATGCCACCTGCCCCTTGATCCGCGCCGAGAGCATTGATTTGTCGAAATTGTTCGCGGCGTCGCGCTATGAAAAGGGGGATGCCGATTTTTTAAACATTCCTATGGATGATGAGCAGTACGAATCGTTTGTACAAAACCTGGTTCAGGCCGAGGTGGTAGCCGCCCATGATTTTGAAAAAAATGATTTTTATGACGCCTGCCTGCCGCTGGAAGAAATCGCCCGACGCGGAAAGCAATCATTGGCTTTCGGACCTTTAAAACCCGTCGGCCTGATTGATCCGCGCAGCGGGCGGCGGCCCCATGCGGTCGTGCAATTGCGCCAGGATGATTTGAAAAAGAATTTTTACCAACTGGTTGGTTTTCAGACGCGCCTGAGGTATGGCGATCAAAAAAGAATTTTCCGCACGCTCCCCGGTCTGGAAAACGCCGAATTCGAACGTTTCGGGCGCATGCACCGCAACACCTATATCAATGCTCCTTTGATCATCAACAATTTTTCCCAGCACAAAAAAAACAGTCACATCTATTTTGCCGGTCAGCTTTCCGGGGTGGAAGGTTACGTGGAATCGGTCAGTTCGGGATTGTTGTGCGGTCTCTTTGCCGCACGGGCACTGTTGGGACGACCATTATCCGCCCTGCCTGAAACCACGGCGACCGGGTCGTTGCTGGCGTATATCGCCAACGCCAATTGGAAGGATTTCCGGCCCAGCAAGTTTACCTTCGGCTTAATTGATGATGGCGCATTGGACTTGCATGACAAAAAACGAAAGAAGCAACTGAAAGCCGAAAGGGCCCTCGAGGAATTGCAGGTATGGATAAAGAAAGCGGCAATTTAGAGAATTATTTGGCATATCTGAAGGAAATCAGAAAGTATTCCCCGCATACCATTCGGGCTTATGAAATTGATATCCGCCAGTTTTGTCTTTATTTCAAGGAGAACCGCCTGGAGGTGAACAAGCACAGTATCCGCGATTTCCTGGCATTCACTTTTTCGCAAAAGAAAACCAAGACCACGGTGGCCCGAAAAATCTATGCCGTTAAATCTTTTTACGACTACCTGGTAAAAATCGGCGTGCTGAAAAACAATCCTCTGGAAGGGACGAGTACGCCCAAGCTGGACAGAAAAATCCCGCAAATTTTGACCGAGAACGAGATGCTGGAATTTCTCAACGCGTTGCCTGATAAAAATTTTTTACAATTGCGCAACAAGGCCCTTTTTGAATTTTTGTATGCCACCGGACTGCGCATTTCCGAGCTGACCGAACTGAAAATTTCCGATATTCATTTTGGTGAAAGGCTGGTCCGGGTGATGGGCAAAGGAAAGAAAGAAAGGCTGGTCCCGTTTCATCCACAGGCCGCCACCATTTTGTCGCGCTACCTGCAGCATGTACGCCGCGGGCTCAATTATCAGGGGGAACGGGTTTTCGTCAATGCCCGGGGCGGTGCACTCAGCCAGCGCTCGGTGGAACGAATTTTGCCCCAGGTTTACCGCCAACTCAGCGGCTCCAACCGCCATATCTACCCCCACCTTCTACGTCATTCGTTTGCCACGCACCTGTTGCAGCGGGGGGCGAATCTGCGCATCATCCAGGAACTGCTGGGCCATGCCAATCTGGCGACTACCGAAAAATACACCACATTGAATTTTGGCGATCTGCTTAAAACCTATAAACAATTTCACCCGCGGGATAATTCATGAAGCGCAAAGTTGTCTTTTTTTTGCTGAAATTTGTTTTCGGTTTCGGCCTGCTGTTCTACCTGGTGTTTTTCAACGCTCGCCCGCAGGGCATCATCGCGGTCTTTAAAGGCGTGTCCTGGCCCATGGTCCTGTTGGCTTTTTCCTTGCACAGTTTTGGATTATTGTTTTCGGCCAAGCGCTGGAAACTGATCCTCGATGACAGGAAGGCCGATTTTTCGCTATGGCAGTTGACCCAATCCCTGCTGGTGGGGATTTTTTTCAACCATTTTCTGCCGACCCGCTTTGGCGGCGACGTGGTCAGGATCAGGGATACGCGCCATATCGAGCAGGGGATGACGGCATCGCTGGCGGTGGTGGTGTATGAACGCATGAGCGGTATCGCGGCCCTGCTGATCCTGGCCATGATTTCTTCGCTTTTGCGCATCCGCTTTATCAGCGAACTGCCGTTGCTCTATGTTTCCCTGATCGTCAGCCTGGCAGGCATTTCATTGCTGCTGCTGGCCTGGAAAAAGATGCCGCGCGGTTTTTTGGCCGCCATCCGCTGCCCACGTTCCTGGCTGCAAAAAATCTTGCTGAAATTAAACATGTTCCATGGCATCATTCTCGATTTTTTAGAACACCGGCGCCTGAGCAAAAAAGTTTTTTTCTGGGCGGTCCTGCTGCAGCTCAACGTGGTGCTGCACTATTTTTTTATCGGCCGGGCTCTCAACTTGGACCGCATCCCTTTTTTGGATTACTTTTTTTCCATTCCGATCATGCTGTTTATCCTTTCTTTTCCGGTGTCCATCAACGGCGTCGGCGTCCGTGATTTTTTCCTGGTCAGGCTTTTCGTTTATTACCATTACTCGGCTTCTTTTGCCATCGCCTTTTCCCTTCTGGATGTGGCCTTTAACCTGGCTCTGGGCATCCTCGGTGGCGTGATCTACATTTTTCGCAAAAAATGAAAATAAAAATAATGGTTATGGCCATGGCCGGCATGCTGGTGTTTTCCAGCCAGCAGGAAAAACTGCAGGATATCAACGAGGAAATTCAGAAAATATCGGCCCAGCTCACGGCGATCAGGCAGGAAAAAGCCTCCATCCTGAACGACATTTATACCCTGGAGCTGGAGATGGATGTGGCGGTCATCGAATTGAAAAAAGTAAATCTGCTGCTGGCGGAAGCCCAGGGCAAGATCAACCGTAAACAGAAAGAGGAAGCCGTTTTGCAGGCAAAAATCGCCCATTCGCAGGAAAATGTCAGGCGCATATTGCGGGTCCTGTACAAAATGGGCGAGTTGGGTTATGTGAAACTTTTCATCAATATCGGCAACCTGGACCAGCTTTTCCGCAATTACCGTTTGATCGTGGCCTTGATGGATGACCGGGTCCTTGAAATTAAAGCGATTCGCCATGGCATTCTCAGGTTGCAAAAAATCAAGGCCGAGCTGAAAACCGAATTGGACCGGCTGTTTCATTTGAAAAATGAACAAGCGGTCAAGTTGAGCCGCCTGAGCGGATTGAAACAAGGCAAGTTGAATATCATTTCAAGAATCAATCGCCAGCGGGATTATAATGCCCGCTTGCTTGAAGAGCTTAAAAATGAAGAGCGCAACCTGACCGATTTTTTAAATCAGAAAAGCGGGGCGCCGTCCGCCGATGCCGTTAGTTTCGCCTTACTGCGGGGCAAGTTAGCCTGGCCGCTTCGCGGGACAGTGATTTCCAGTTTCGGGAAAAAAAAGAGTTCCCGATTTGACACCTATACCATCAACAACGGCATCGAAATTAAGCCACTGCAATCCGACGAAATAAAAGCGGTTCATGACGGTGAAATCATTTTCTGCGACTATTTTAAGGGTTACGGTAATTTGCTGATCATCCAGCATCCGGGAAATTTCTATTCTCTTTACGGGCATTGCGATAAATTCCTGAAAAAAAACGGGGATCGCGTCGCGTCGGGCGACGTGGTTGCTTGGGCGGGTAATTCCGGTTCCCTGTACGGAAAATGTCTTTATTTCGAAATCAGGAAAAATTTAAAGCCCCAGGACCCATTGTTGTGGCTGGAAAAAAAGTGATACAATCGATCTTTGAAAAAAACGATGAAAAGAAATAAAGGCAAAAAGAAACATTCCCAGCGCCGGATCGCTGCCCTGTCTTTTTTCATTTTTATCACCATTGCCCTGGGCACGGTAGTCATGCTCGAATTCCTTGATTACCGGGCCGGCAATTATTCTCTGATTTTTACAAAAATTATTCCGTTGCGGCGAGCGTTGGCTGCCAGCGATAAATTTGACCGTGAGTGGACAGAAGCCTTGGCCCGGCGCAAAGTGATTTTTGATTTTTTCCGGGACCGGGAGGGGATTATTCATTTTAAGATCGCCGTGGATGAGCGTCATTATTTGCCCCTAGCCAAGGAGTTGCATGAGCTGGTGCAAAAGTACCGCGGCCTGACGCAGTTGAGCGAGGTCCAGGGAATGAAGGGGCAGACCGTTTTTCTTTACCAGGTTCGTTTCGACAAAAAACTTACCCATATCATTTTGCTGACCCGGAAATTATTGAAAGTTGCTGATATTGCCAAGGTGGACACGGCCGCTGCCGTTCAAAAAAAAGTTCGCGCATATAAAATCCCCCGGCTGGCTTTCATCATCGATGACATCGGCTATGCGGAATTCATGGCCGAGCAATTGCATGACCTGGGCATTCCGCTGACGGCGGCGGTCATTCCGTCGGCTCCGTTCGCTCGCAGTGAAGCTGAAAAAATTCACAAATTCGGTTTGGAAGTGATCATTCATCTGCCGATGCAGCCCAAAAACCCGGCCAATCACTGCCCTCGCGACCAGTTTGTCCGGCTGGATTCGAGCCCGGCCGAAATTCAAGCCCTGCTGCAAAATGCCCGGGAAACAATCCCCTATGCCCGTGGCTTGAACAACCACATGGGTTCGCTTATCACCTCCGATCGATCAGCCATGGGCCGGGTTCTGGAACTGGTCAAGAAAGCGGGCTTGTTTTTTGTCGATTCCAAAACCGCTTACGAATCCATCGCTTTTGACCTGGCCCGGAAAATGGACATCCAAACCATTGGCCGCGATGTTTTTCTAGACGATGAGCAAAACTATGTTTACAGTAGCAGCCAAATCAAACGTCTGTTGGAAATAGCCAGGAAAAATGGGCAGGCCCTGGCCATCGGCCATCCCTTCGAGTCTACCCTGGCCGCCCTGCGTAACGCCATCCCCTGGCTGAAGCAGCAGAAGGTCGAGATCGTTTTTGTGTCCCAGCTGCTGGATTGATTTTTTATGGTATGATGACGGTTAAGGACATACGATGCAACCGGGTTCAGGCAATGGCAGCTGCGGATCTCCAAAGCGTTATGCAATTTCTTTTTACAGCTGATCCGAGGTCATATGGGGAGGTGCAATATGAAGTCTCATGAAGTCGGCTATCAGATCTTCGGCGACGACATGCAGGTGGTGGAGATCGAGCTGGATCCCGGCGAGACGGTTGTGGCCGAGGCCGGGGTCATGAACTGGATGGATGACGGCATCAGCTTCGAAACCAAGCTGGGTGACGGCTCCCGGCCCAAGGCGGGCTTCATGGACAAGCTCTGGTCGGTCGCCCAGCGCACCATCAGCGGCGAATCGGTCTTCATGACCTATTTCACCAACAGCGGCGGCGGCAAAAAACGTGTGGCCTTTGCCGCCCCCTATCCGGGCAAGATTATTCCCGTCGATCTGGCCGCCCTGGGCGGCGAGCTGCTGTGCCAGAAGGACGCCTTCCTGTGCGCGGCCCTGGGCACCGGCATCAGTATCGCATTCACCAAGCGTTTCGGGGCCGGCCTGTTCGGCGGCGAGGGCTTCATCCTGCAGCGCCTGCTGGGCGACGGCCTGGCCTTCGTCCACGCCGGCGGCACGGTCATTGAGAAGGAACTTCAGGGTGAAACCATCCGCGTCGACACCGGCTGCATCGTCGCCCTTTCGTCCTCCCTGGACTATGACATCGAAATGGCCGGCAACCTGAAGTCGATGTTTTTCGGCGGCGAGGGGCTGTTCCTGGCCACCGTCAAAGGAATCGGCAAGCTGTATCTCCAGACGCTGCCCTTTTCGCGGCTGGCCGACCGCATCATCAGCGCCTCCAAAATCGGCAGCGGCCGCCAGCAGGACGAGGGATCGGTGCTGGGACCCCTGGGCAAACTGATCGGCGGCCGCTAGGGAGAAATGGCTTGAATCCACTTGCATCAGCATGGATTGCGGTTGCAGAGGTTGACAAGAAGTGATTTTAGTAATAGAATTCGAATCTGCATAGGAGGAAAAATGGCATTAAAAATTGATGATACCTGTATCAGCTGCGGCGCTTGCGAAGCGGTTTGCCCGACCAACGCTATTTCCCAGGGTGATCAGTATTACGTGATCGACCCCAATCTTTGCGTGGAATGCAAGGGCCATTTTGACGAACCGCAGTGCGCCTCGGTTTGTCCTACCGATTCCTGCGTCAAGTAAACTTCTTATTATTTTTACAATTTATTCCCGCTTGAAGGGATGTTTTTATAATTAGAACATACCGTTTTGACCGGTTTGAAAATAAATATTTTTAAGAAGTACGGTATCCATGTCGCTTTGTTTTCAGTAACCCTTTTTTTCACCTTGATCATCGGTGTTCAATACCATATCAGTTATCATGCCATTTCGCTGCCCGCGAACAGTGTCTTTTTTGCCTTTCTTTGGCGCCATCCCGCCGCCTGGCTGTGGGGCCTGTCATATTCCTTTTCATTGCTGGCCATCCTGTTGGTCCATGAACTGGGCCATTTTTTCGCCTGCCGCTTTCATCACATCGAGGCCACGCTGCCTTTCTTCATTCCGGCCCCGACCCTGATCGGCACTTTCGGCGCGTTTATCAAGATCAAGTCGCCATTTCCCTCCAAAAAGGCCCTTTTCGACGTCGGGCTGGCCGGCCCGCTGGCCGGTTTTCTGGTCGCCGTACCGATTGTTTTTATCGGCATGGCCCAGTCACGCATTGTCCAGAGAGATGTGCTGCAAACCGGCATGACTCTGGGCGAGCCGCTGATTTTTAAATTTGCCTCCTGGCTGGTTTTCGGTCCGGCTGCGGGGCAGTACGACATCCTGGTTCACCCCATGGCTTTTGCCGGCTGGTTCGGTCTTCTGGCCACGGCCTTTAATCTGTTTCCCATCGGCCAGCTTGACGGCGGTCATATCCTTTATGCCTTGCTGGGCAAAAAATCTTATTATGCCGGAGTGGCTTCGATCATCGCCATCGTGCTGCTGGGGGTCCTGTACTGGCCGGGCTGGCTTTTCTGGGCCTTGATCGTCACCCTGATCGGCCTGCGCCATCCGCCGATTTTTGCCGATGAACAAATGGATTTAAAAAGAAAAATTCTGGCCGCCGCGGCGCTGTTTATTTTCATAATTTCCTTCACTCCGGCGCCCCTGGCCCTGGCCCCGTGAAGGGAAAAAGAGCTTTGAAATTGATTCCGCCTGTGCTATGATTTCCTGATGAACAAGGATTTTGACCGCTATATCCTTAAGGAAATCGCCTCTCCGTTTGCCATCGGTTTGCTGGTTTACACGTTTACGCTGCTGACCAACCAGGTCCTGATTCTTTCCAAAACATTGATCGCCAAGGGGGTGACCACCGGCACGGTTTTCAAAATCCTGTTCTACCTGCTGCCCGACATGCTTTCTTTTACCATTCCCATGGCCACGTTGATGGGCGTATTGGCGGGAATGAGCCGTCTGAGTTCTGATTCCGAAATTGTGGCTTTTCGGACCATGGGTATCAACAACCGCCGGATACTGAAGCCGGTGATGCTGTTTTCGCTGAGCACCTGGCTGGTTTCCTCCTGGCTGCTCATGTTTCTAGCTCCCGAAACCAACTACCGTTTCAGCAAGCTGTATACCGAAGTGGTGCTTTCGCAGACAATTTCGGGAATCAAACCCGGTATTATTTATCAGGACATTCCATTTTTAAATCTATATTTCCGTGACCTGGATCGCCACGGCGAATGGCGCGATGTGTTCCTGTATTCGCAAAAAAATCCCGAGGAAGACACGTTGATTTTTGCCAAGAGAGGCAAATTCATCAAAAAACAATCCCAGAAGGAAAATTATATCGTGCTTTTTGACGGGGTGGTCCATAGCTTTAAAAAGCAGGACCCGGGAAAGTATGCCTTGACTTTTTTCACCCAGAAAACCGAAAAAATAAACAACATGGTTACGATTCGGCAATCCCGGCGTAGTACGCAGCTGGTATTTTCAGAGCTGTGGCGCAAGCTCAGGGAAAATCCCGGCGATGTGTTGCTGAACCTGGAATTCCACAAAAAATTTGCCCTGCCGTTTGCCTGCCTGGCCCTGGGCTTCCTCGGCCTGTCCCTGGGCATTTCCACGAAGAAAGGCGGCAAAACCAGCGGTTTTGTCATTTCTTTGGGAATCATTTTTATCTACTATGTGATGATGACCGCCGGCCGCAACATGATTTTGAAAAAAATCGTTTCTCCCTTCTGGGGTTCCTGGGCGCCGACCATATTCCTGGTATTGATCGGCGTTTTACTGTACCGTTTCGCAGCGCGGGAAAAGGAAATCAACTGGGAAAAAATATTCGCCTTCAGGAACCTGCGCATGGGACGGAGCGGCGTGTCGCATTTTAAAAAAGCCAATTTGAAACTGGCGGCTTTCATCAACCGGTTGCCGCTGCGCATTTTGGATCGTTATGTCTTGCGGCGCATGCTTGCGATTTTCACCCTGACTTTTTCATCATTGCTGCTTGTTTTTTATATTATCAACGTTTTGGAACTGATCGACAACATTATTGAAAACAAGGTTCCTTTTTCATTCATCTTGAAATACAACCTTTACGTGACTCCGGAAATCATCACCATCATCCTGCCCATTTCAATATTAACCGCGGTCCTGCTAACTTTTTCCCTGATGAGCAAAAACAACGAAGTCATCGCCGTCCAAGTCAGCGGCATCAGTCTTTTACGACTGGCTTTGCCGGCCGTGTTCCTCGGTTTGTTTTTTTCGTTGGCCGCATACGTCATCCAGGAAAACATCCTGCCTGAAGCCAATAAAAAATCCAGTCAGGTTCTGGATGTGATTCACAAGCGCAAGTCATTTACCGACTTTGAGTTTGCCAGGAACTGGCTGTTGGGCAAGGATCATCGTGTCTACTTTTTTAATTTTTACGACAAAACGAAAAAACGTTTTTCCAATTTCAACGTTCTGGATCTAAACCGGGATTTTTCGCTGCGGCGTCGTGTCTCCGCCCGGTCGGCAAGCTGGCAGGGTGAAAACGAACTATTGCTGGTGAACGGTTTCGAAAGGGAATTCCTGGAAAATTTTCCCAAGTATTATGCCCCCTTTGCCGAGAAAAAACTGCTTGTCAGGGAAAACCGGGGATTCTTTACCCAGCGCAAAAAATTCTCAACCGCCATGAACAGCCGGGAGTTGAAAAAGTACATCGAGTTCTTAAAAAAGAGCCGCAGCGACCCCCAGCGTTTCCAGGCCCAGTTGTACTACAATTACGCATTTCCCTTTTCTTCCTTGGTAATGGTGTTTATCGCGATCCCGTTTTCATTTCTGATGGGCAATCGGGGGGCCCTCTTCGGCATTGGCATTGCGGTGGGTATTTCGATGATCTATTGGGGAACCCTGGGTATTTTCAGTTCCATGGGAACCATGGCGGTGCTGACTCCGCTTTTTTCCGCCTTTGCGCCGCTGATCCTGTTTTCACTTATTTCCTTCATTTTGTTTCTTTTTATTAGGACGTGAAGCGGCAGCTTTTTTTTGGATTTTTTCAGGTTTTCAAATTGAATGCAAATATGATAAAATCGAATGTCCTGACTGTCGCATTCAGGAAACTGAGGAGAAAAA
>JAFGSF010000052.1 GCA_016934745.1 Candidatus Aminicenantota bacterium
CCGCCATCATCGGGGAAAGCCATCCTTTCTGTTGACCGGCAGGAAATTTTTCAGTGATGCCCTGGGAAAGAAGAGCCCCTGGATGGGAGAGGATGGCTGGCTGCTGAAGGGTGTCCCCAGTTATCACAAGAGCAACGGAAAGGATGTGGAACTCAGTTCTTCCAGGCAGAAACTGCTAACCTATAGCGCCAAGATCTATCGCCGCATTCGCTATTTAAAATGGCTTGAAAGGGAGCATGGCAAGAGTGTCAGCGATCCGGATCTATCAAGGCCCTACGTGGTCCTGGCCCTGCATTACCAGCCCGAGGCAACAACGGCCCCCCGGGCAGGGGTTTTCACGGATCAACTTTATGTGCTGGAGTTATTATCCAGGCACTTGCCGGAAAATTGGGCCATCTATGTGAAGGAGAATCCGCTGCAATTCAATCCCATTTCCGAAGGGAACACATCGCGCCCCCTGCGATTCTATCGCGATGCACTGAAGATCTCGCGGGTCGCCTTCGTGCCAACGGCCATGGATCCGTTTACTTTGATGGACAAGGCGTTGGCTGTTTTTTCCGTAGCGGGAACCATCGGTTGGGAAGGCATGGTGCGCGGCAAGCCCGTGATCTGTTTCGGACCGAGCTGGTACGAGCACTATGCCCCGGGGGTCCTGCGAGTCCAGGATGAAGCGGATCTGGAACGCATTCCCGCCTTCATCGAGTCCTACCGCTACGACGAACCGGCCTTGCATCGCTACCTCAAGACGATTGAAGAACAGTCCATATGCGCCTATTTCCGCCGCGGGCTGAAAAAAGTAATGAATATCAGTGAGCAGGAGTGTGTTGATTCCCTGCAGGCTGCCGTGGCGGATTGTTTAGGCCTGATACAAGAAGCGTAAGAGTCGATGCACTTGATCATCAATCATTGGATGGCAAAGAACAGGCCGTTGGTCGATGTCGGGATATATTACATCTCGACGGCCATCAACCAGGCCGTGCCATTCCTGCTGCTGCCGGTGATCACGATCTATCTTCTTCCGGGAGATTTCGGCTTCATCAACACCTTCTCTTCCCTGTTGGTGATCGCCACATCGGTATTCAACGGACTCAGCGTTACGATCAATAAAAGCTTCTATTCGAAAAGCGCGGATTACAACCGCCAGCTGATCGGTAACCTCTATCTTGTCCTCGGTATGGGGACGATCCTGATCATGGCGCTTTTCCTGGCTTTGGTGAACCTGTTGGATATCCGCTTTATCCCCAAGCGCTACTTCTTGGCGATCCCCATCATTTCATTTTTTTTTATGAGCATGGAATTTTTAAAAAACTTCTTCAAGACTGCCAAAAAAACCTTGGCTTTTACCATGCTCACGTTTTCCGAAGTCTTGATGAACATTTCCATATCCCTGGTCCTGGTTATAGGTTTTTCCTGGCATTGGCAGGGCCGGGTGGCGGGGATCATGTTGTCTACGGTCATTTTCGGCCTCATTGCACTGCTCTTCCTCATTTTAAGGGAAAAGATCGTATTCTCTTTCAAAACGACGATGATCAGGGAGATCCTCAAGCTCACCCTGCCCTTCATCCCCCTGGGGCTGGGCGTTATGGTCATGCGCCGGAGCGGCGTACTATTTATTGATGCTTCCCTGGGTAAAGTCGAGGCCGGACTCTATGGAGTGGCCATGAATCTGGCCACCGTCATCCTGTTTTTGTCGGTGCCGCTGATCAATGTCTGGACCCCCCATATTTATGAGAAATTGTCACGGCATTCCAGCGTGAATGACCTCAAACCGCTTTATTACAAGGTACTCTTGCTGAGTTACGCCACCCTGTTCCTGAGCCTTATTTTTTCTCTCTTTTCCGATCAGGTTCTTGCATTGATGACCACGGCCGCATTTTCCAGGGCGGGACGGTTCATTCCCTGGCTGGCTTTCGGTTTTTGCCTGTGGGTAATGACGGCGCTATTGACGCCTTTCCTGGTTCATTTCAACAGGCAAAAGCAGATCGCCCTGATCGCATCCGGAAGTGCCATCGTTAATGTATGCCTGAATTATTATCTGATAAGGCGCTTCGGAGCCATCGGCGCCGCGGTATCCTTTTTTGCAGCCAATCTGCTTGCGGCGCTGATCATGTTCGCGACGGTGCGTCACATCGGAAACTTCCCGATTTTCCCAAATTACAGGCTTCTGTTGAACGAGGCCAGAGGATTCCTCAAATGAAGCCTGTCCAAGATCTGCAAACGGAGTGAAGCGAGCGTGATCGGGCAAAGCCAGCTGAATCTGAATATTTTCTGGGAACTGAAAAAGCGACTCCGATTCTTTCCCTTTTCCTGGCCCGATATCCGGAAATTCCAATTGGAACGCGTCAAGCTGATGCTGCAGCACTGTTATCAATCCTTCGATTTCTACCGCCAACGCTTCGATCGTGCCGGATTCAAACCTGAATATATGAATTCCATCGAGGAAATGCAGACTTTGCCCTGTTTGACCAAGGAGGAATACAGGGATTTTACTTCCACCCTGGTCAATGCCGATCCAGGACGTTATGCGAACTGGTTTCAGGATGGAACCAGCGGCAGTACCGGGATGCCCTTGAAGATCTACCGCAATCATCGGGAACGGGCCTACATGCTCTCCAAGTACCTTAGAACTTTATTTCTGAATGGCTATCGTTATCGAGACGTGACCTTTTGTCTGCCGTCTCCCCATCGCATGAACGGAAACGACTCTTTTTTACAGCGTTTTGGCTTCCTGAAACGCATTTGCGTACCGTACACGGCCCCGGTCGAGCGGATGGTGGAACGCTACATGCAGCAGCCGGTCGATCTTCTCTACGCCAACCGTTCCCATCTAGAGATGATGGCTGGATACATAAAGGAGAATGGGATCGAGATCGCAAAGCCCAGGCTGGTCTGCAGCAGCAGCGAGATGCTGGACGCTCCGTCCAGGCAATTGATCGAGGAGGTATTTGGTGAAGGCCGGCTGTTCGAGGTGTATGGCGCGGTCGAATTCAACAACCTTGCTTTTCAGATCATTGGGCAGAAGGGCTTTCACTTCAACCACGACACCAGCATCATCGAACTGGAAGATGAAGCGGGAAGGATCAACAGCAAGGCCGGCCACTGCCTGATCACCGATCTATGGATCCGCTCTTTCCCGTTGATCCGCTACCGGCTCGATGACTGGATCGAAATGGAAGCGGGAGAAGGAACTCCCAAGATCAAAAGAATCGTTGGCCGCAGCGACGATTGGTTCGTACTGCCCAACGGTGAAAAAAAGCCCTTTCATGCGGTCTATGAGATCATGGAGAGGGAAAGTGGAGTGCGCCGTTTTCGCTTCGTTCAGCAGGCCACTGACGAGATCGACGTGCAATTGGTGACCGACGGGCGATCGGACCGCCCGGCCCTCGAGCGGCGTCTTTTGGCCGCTCTGGATGCCGAGTTCTCGCATGCCGCTCGGTTTCGCATTCAATATTTCGAAGATTTGCCGGTTGATCCCCACGGAAAGATGAGGATGGTCGTCTCGAAAGTGAAGGTAGGGAGACCATCGTGAACAGCAAAAAGAGGGTTGTGATTGTCGGCGGCAAGGGCAGCGGGGAGATGGCAGCTTCGGTCTTCGAGGCAATGAACTCAGTTACTGCCGAATGGGAGATCGCAGGCTTTCTTAACGACATAGGAAAAAAAGGCGAGTCCCTCGGTAAACACCAGATCTTGGGTGGCACGGATGAGATCGCGGATTTTGTCGGCAAGGAATACTTCATCCATTATACGCTGCACTGCACCAGCAAGGACAAGTTCGAACGGGTCGAAAAATTCAATAGGCTCGGCATTCCCCTGGAAGCGCTGGCCTCGGCTATTCATCCCAAGGCGTGCTTGGATCCTTCAACCAGACTGGGCTGCGGGGTCCTGATCTCCGCGCTCGCGGCCACTTCGGTCGGAGTTGAGATCGGAAACTTCGTCCACGCCTATCCGCACAGTTATATCGCCCACGACGCGCTGGTGGGTGATTTCGTCACCCTGACCGCTCATGCGATCGTCGGGGCCCGGGTAAGAATAGGCGAGGGTGCCCAGCTCGGGCTCAATTCCGCCATCCGCGAAGACGTCCGCGTCGGCCAATATGCCGTCGTGGGCATGGGCGCGGTGGTGCTGGACCATGTCGCTGACCGCGCCGTTGTCGCCGGCAATCCCGCCAAGGTTCTCAAGGTCAAGTGACAGGCATGTCGGTAAACGGTTCCGGCTCCATTTGTGAAATGACAAATGAAAATTCCCTTTAATAAGCCTTATCTGTCCGGCAGGGAGACCGAGTATATCGAACAGGCCGTGCGCTCCGGAAAGATCTCCGGCAACGGCGTTTTTACCCAAAAATGCCACGAATTCTTTGAAGGAAAATACGGGTTTAAAAAGTGCTTGCTGACCCATTCCGGCACCGCTGCCCTTGAGATGGCCGCCATCCTGCTCGACATCCAGCCTGGCGATGAAGTGATCGTTCCAAGCTATACCTTTGTTTCCACGGCCAACGCCTTTGTCCTGCGCGGAGCAAAAATAGTATTTGCCGACAGCCGGACCGATCACCCGGGCATGGATGAAGACAGAATTGAAGAATTGATCACTCCAAAAACCAAAGCGATCGTTCCGGTCCATTACGCCGGAGTGGCCTGCGATATGGACAAGATCATGGATATCGCCGCCAGGTATTCTTTGTTCGTGGTTGAAGATGCTGCCCAGGCGATCGACAGTTTCTATACTGGAACGGATGGATTGGCCAGCCCGCTCGGCGGCATCGGCCATTTGGCCGCATTCTCCTTTCATGAAACCAAGAACGTCATCTCCGGCGAAGGCGGAATGCTCGTGGTGAACGACGATCGTTTTTTAAAAAGAGCGGAGATCATTTGGGAAAAGGGGACCGACCGGGCGGCGTTCTTTCGCGGCGAAGTGGATAAATATGGTTGGGTTGATGTGGGATCGTCATTTTTGCCCTCTGAGATCATCGCCGCTTTCTTGTGGGCGCAGTTGGAAAACCTTTCCGCCATTCAGGCGAAAAGGAAGGAAATCTGGCACAGTTATAGGCAAAGACTAATGTCTTTGGCGGAGCAAGCCACTGTGCAATTGCCGTTTGTCCCGGCCTACGCGAGCAACAATTACCATCTATTCTACCTGGTCTGCAAAAGCCTCGAGCAGCGCACGAAGCTGATCAATGAACTGAAGGGGAAAAATATCCTTGCCGTCTTTCATTACCTGAGCCTGCACAAAAGCCCCTATTATCATAACCGGCATGACGGCCGGGAGCTTCCCGAATCCGACCGCTATGCGGACTGCCTGGTGCGCTTGCCGTTCTATTTCGAGCTGCCGGAGAAGGCGATCCAGCTCATCTGCCGGGTAGTTGCTGGAGTTACCAATGGCGATTGATCAGCGTTTCACTAAAGAACAACGGCACAGGTGGATCCTGTTCCTCTTGCTGGCGGGCAACCTGGTCTTCAAGCTGCTCCTATTTTACAATACGAATTCCTTTTATGTGTCCGAAGCCAAATCGAACTATAGTTTTCTCCAAGCCATAGAAAAAGGTGCGCACCCGGCCCTGTTCGAAGCCGGTTATCGGTCCATCCTGGCTTACATCGGACATTTCTTCAAGTCCC
>JAFGSF010000053.1 GCA_016934745.1 Candidatus Aminicenantota bacterium
ATCGCCATGGAGAAAGGGCTGAAGTTCGCCATTCGTGAAGGCGGCAGGACGGTCGGCGCCGGCAGCGTGACCGATATTATCGAGTAAGCCATGGCCAAGAGCGACAAGCGTGTCAAAGTCGGAATGAAGTGTTCCGACTGTTCCGAAAAGAACTATTCCACCTATAAAAATAAGCAGAACACGGCCGACAAGCTGAATTTCAACAAGTATTGTCCACGTTGCCGCAAGCATACCCTGCATAAGGAGGTCAAGTAGGTCAGTAGCTCAATGGTAGAGCACCGGTCTCCAAAACCGGGGGTTGGGGGTTCGAGTCCCTTCTGACCTGTATTGAAATCATGGAAAAAGAAAAAAATATATTTAAGCGCTTACGGGCTTACCTGAGAGATGTCAGGGGTGAACTCAAAAAAGTCACTTGGCCCGCAAAAAATGATTTGATCAAAACAACGATTGCGGTTCTGGTTATTTCCTTATTTTTCGGAATTTACCTTTTCGGTGTTGATTTCATTTTTGCGCAGATCTTCAGCAAGATCGCATATTTTTTCAAATAGGAATCCGGCAAAACAATGGATTGGTATATCATACACGTTTTTTCTGGAGCTGAAGAATTCGTGGTCAAGGCCATGAATGAAAAAATCAACAAGTATTCCATGCAAAGCCAGATCGGCGAAATTGTCATCCCCAAGGAAAATGTTGTTGAAATTAAAAGTGGCAAGAAAGTAGTCAGTGAAAAGCGTTCCTTCCCCGGCTATATCCTGGTGAACATGGAAATGAATGACAAAAACTGGTATTTTGTGCGCAATACTCCCAAAGTGACCGGTTTTGTGGGGGCAGGTAAAAAACCGAAACCCCTGTCGGCTAAAGAAGTGGCCACTATTTTGAAGCATATTGAGACCACGCAGGAAACACCCAAACCCCGGTATCATTTTGAAGTCGGCGAAGCAGTAAAAATCATTGATGGCCCGTTTATCAATTTTAATGGTATCGTGGACGCCGTAAACGAAGAGAAAAATCTTTTAAAAGTAATTGTCACCATTTTTGGCCGGGCTACCCCAGTCGATTTGGATTATTTACAGGTTGAAAAAATTTAGGAGAAATACCCATGGCAAGCCCAAAAATCAAAGCGGTTGTGAAGATATTCAGGTTGCAGCTTCCGGCTGGGAAAGCCACACCCGCCCCTCCGGTTGGTCCGGCATTGAGCCAGCACGGTTTGAATATCATGGAGTTTGTTAATCAATTTAACAAGCTGACGGCCAAATTGGAAGATGACATGATCATTCCCGTAGATATCATGGTACATGCTGACAAAACATTTAGCCTGAAGATGAAAACACCGCCGGCATCCTATCTGCTAAAAAAAGCCGCTGGCATCATGAAGGGTTCCGGGGAACCCAATAAAAACAAGGTTGGTAAGGTGACGCGGAAGCAAGTGGAAGAAATCGCCAAAACCAAGTTGGAAGACCTGAATACCACTGATCTGCAGCAGGCCGTCAAGATCATTGAGGGCTCGGCACGCAGCCTGGGTCTGGAGGTAAAAAATGTCTAAGCACGGGAAATCCTACCTCAAAGCCAAGGAAAAAGTAGAGGAACGCGAATATGTCCTGAAGGACGCCGTAGCCCTGCTGAAGGAAATAAAAAATTCCAAATTTGACGAGTCCGTCGATGTCTCGGTGCGGCTGTCGGTTGATCCGAAATATCCGGATCAAATGGTGCGCGGCACCGTTGTCCTGCCTTTTGGCACGGGCAAGGTCAAGCGCGTCCTGGTGATCGCTACCGGAGAAAAACAAAAGGAAGCCAGCGAGGCGGGAGCCGATTTTGTCGGCGGAGACGACATGGTTGAAAAAATTCAGAAGGAAAATTGGTTTGACTTTGACGTGGTCATTTCTACTCCGGACATGATGAAAAGTGTTGGAAAACTTGGTAAATCTCTTGGCACCAAGGGATTGATGCCCAGTCCAAAATCTGGAACCGTGACCTTTAATGTCAAGGAAACCGTGGCTGAAATCAAAAAAGGCCGGGTAGAGTTTCGCGTTGATAAAAGCGGTATCATCAATTCCAGTGTTGCCAAAACTTCCTTCGACAGTGAGAAAATCGTTGAGAATTCCAAGGCATTCATCAGTGCGATACTGAAAGTACGGCCGGCGACCTTGAAGGGGAAATACGTCAAGAGTGTTTTTATTTCTTCCACCATGAGCCCGTCGATCAAGATCAACATCCAGGAATTGGAAAGTTAGCTTAAGGAGAACGTTATGGCAAGCGAACACATTCTTGAAAAAAAGAAAGAAACCGTCAATGGTTTAGCTGATATTTTTAATTGCAGCGGCGTATACCTTTTCGATTACCGCGGACTCAAGGTTTCCGAAATGGGAAAATTGCGTGGCCAGATCAAGAAACTGGGCGCTAATGTCAAGGTGGTCAAAAACCGCCTGGCCATCAAATTTTTTGAAAAAGAAAAAATAAGTATCGGCCGCGAGCTTTTCAGTGGCCCGATCGCCGTGGCTTACAGCAATGAAAAATTCATTGAAACGGCCAAGGTCTTGGTCGACTTTGAAAAAGAAAGCAAGAAAATAAAGATCAAGTCCGGATTTATTGAAAAAAAACTGGTCAGTTCACTGCAGATACTTGAAGCGGCCAAATTACCGGGCAAGGAGCAGATGCTCGCGCAGCTGGTTTTTTCCATCGGGTTGCCTCTGCGGCGTTTTGGTTCGGCTCTTTCCTCGCCGCTTACGCATATGCTGGTTATGTTTAAAAATTTGCAAGCAAAAAAAGAAAAAGGAGGACAAATATAATGGCTGAAGTCAAAAAGGAAGAATTTTTCAAGCATTTGGATAATCTGACGGTGCTGGAACTTGCTGATTATATCAAAGAGTTTGAAAGTCGGTATGGTATCAAGGCGGAAATGGCGGCTATGTCGGCCGGCGCAGCCGCGCCTGCCGCAGCTGCTGAAGCTGCCGAGGCAGAAGAGCAGGTTGATTTTGAAGTCATCCTGAAGAATGTCGGTGATAAAAAGATCAATGTCATCAAAGTGGTCCGCGAAGTCACCGACTTGGGTTTGAAAGAAGCCAAGGATGTCGTTGACAAAGCCCCCGCTTCCGTCAAGAAAGGCGTTTCCAAGGAAGAAGCTGAAACCATCAAGAAGAAGTTCGCTGAAGTAGGAGCCGAGATCGAAGTTAAGTAAATGATTTTTTTATTGACGTTTGAAAAATAAAAAAATTAAAGGATTGGTATGCAATCAACTAATAAGTATATTCAAAGGGTAAGTTTTTCGAAAATTTACAGTCCCATCGAAGTCCCCGACTTGCTGGAAATTCAAAAAAAGTCCTATAAAACTTTTTTGCAAATCGATCAGCTGCCTGAGAATCGGAAAAACATCGGAATTCAGGCGGCTTTTAAATCCATCTTCCCCATTTCTGATTTCAAGGAAACCGCGATTCTGGATTTCGTTTCCTATTCGCTGGGAGAATGGACATGCAAGTGCGGCGCCCTCCAGGGGATTGAAAATTCCATGCCGGTGTGCACTCATTGCGGTGGTATTTTGTCTGCGGACAATGAAACCGGCAGAAATTCAGTTTGCAGCGAATGTCATGAGAAGGGGACGGTCATTTACAAGACCTGCGAACTGTGCGGTGATCGCGTACGACTGAAAATCAATTATACCCCCGAAGAGTGTCTGGACAAAGGATTTGATTATTCCATCCCTTTGAAGGTAAAACTCCGTCTGGCCCTTTATGGTGAAGATAAAAAAGGCGAGAAGGCCATCCGCGACGTCAAGGAGCAGGAAATCTTTTTCGGTGAAATTCCATTTATGACCGATAAGGGAACATTCATTATCAATGGCACCGAAAGAGTCGTGGTTTCCCAATTACAACGTTCTCCGGGAGTGTACTTCATGCCGGGAAAATCACGCGGCGAGTACACGGCCAAGATTATCCCGGCTCGCGGTGCCTGGATTGAGTTGGAAGAGAAATTGAACCTGTTACAGGTGCGCTTGGACAAAAAAACCAAGCGCATCAATATCACGACTTTCTTGAAGGCCATGGGCCTGGCCGATGATGCGGAGATCCTGAAACGGTTCTACACGATTGTTTCGGCCAAAGTGCAAAACGGAATTTTTTATTTCCAAAATTCCCGTTTTTTAAAAGACAACAAGCTGACCGCTCCGGTTTGTGACGCCAAGGGCAATGAGATTCTGCCTACAGGCACCAAGTTGATGATCAAGCATATCAAGGATTTTGAAAAGCTCGGTATTGAATATGTGCCGGTGGATATTGAGCTTTTTGAAGATATTTATGCGGCCATGGATCTGGAAAATGTTTTGAAACTCAATGAATCACTCGGTACCGCCCAAATCAAGAAACTGCGCAAACTGCAATGCGAATTTACGGTCTTTTTCCCGGAGAGCGAGGAAGAAGAATTCGGTTCCATGCTGGCCTATACGCTGCGCAGGGACAAGAAAAAGAAAGACGTGGACATGTCCGACAAGGTGGCTATCAAGACGGAAAGCGAGTTGGAAGACAAGGTTTCCAAAAACCAGGGGGATGCCTATATTGAAGTGTTCAAGAAACTGCGCCCTGGGGAACCGGTCACACTGGAGGGTTCCCGGAAATTTTTTGAAAACATGATTTTTGATTCCAGGCGTTATGACCTCTCTTCTGTCGGTCGCATGAAATTGAACATCAAGCTTGGTTTTAAAAAGGATTTCAACCAGGAGGTATTTACTCTGACCCTGGAAGATATGGTGCAAATCGTCCGCTATTTTCTTAAATTGAAATATGACCGGACCGGCATCATGCGGGTCGATGATATAGACCATCTGGCCAACCGCCGTATTCGTGCAGTCGGTGAACTGGTGGAAAATGGTTTCAGAATCGGGTTGATGCGCCTGGAAAAAATTATTCGTGAGCGGATAACCAATGCCCCGGATATTACCGTGATGCTTCCCCGTGAATTGCTCAATACGAAACCGGTTTTTGCCGCGTTGAAGGAATTTTTCGGCACGTCGCAACTGTCCCAGTTCATGGATCAAACCAACGCCCTGGCTGAAACTACCCATAAACGACGCATATCAGCGCTGGGCCCGGGAGGTTTGAACCGCGATCGGGCCGGGTTTGAAGTTCGCGACGTCCATTCCTCCCATTATGGCCGCATCTGCCCCATCGAAACTCCGGAAGGGCCCAATATCGGCTTGATCTCTTCATTGACCACGTATGCCCGGGTAAACGACTACGGGTTTATTGAAACCCCATACCGCAAAGTTGAAAATGGTGAGGTGGTCAATTATTTCAGCATCGAATATGCCGGTGACTCTAAATTTGCCTTCCATGACATCATCCGTGAAGACGAGGTCAACGCTGAAATAGCCCGTCTTGAAAAAGCCGGCAAAAAAGTGCCGCTGATCAAGTACCATCCTTTTTATTTGAGCGCCTGGGAAGAAGAAGAGTATACCATTGCCCAGGCCAATGCCGAACTGGATGAAAAAAGCTGCTTGCTCGCCAAAAAAATTGACGCGCGCAGAGCCGGAGAAACCATCCTGGTTGACCCCGCGGAAGTGAATTTCATGGATATTTCTCCCAAGCAGATTGTTTCCATTTCGGCGGCGTTGATCCCGTTTTTGGAAAACGATGACGCCAACCGCGCCTTGATGGGCTCCAACATGCAGCGTCAGGCTGTTCCCTTGATCAATCCCGAGGCGTGCATTGTCGGCACGGGGATGGAGTACCGGCTGATCAAGGATTCCGGCATGGTGATTGTTTGCCGGCGTTCCGGCGTGGTGATGAACGCCGATGCCGAGCGCATCATCGTCCGCGTTGATTCCGATGACGCTTCTGATCTTGATTTTTCTGAAATCCGCGCCGACCTGTATGAATTGCAGAAGTACCGGCGCTCCAATCAAAATACCATTATCAACCAGCGCCCCCTGGTCCGCGTTGGCGAGCGGGTGGAAAAAGGTCAGATTCTTTGTGACGGCCCGGCTTCCAACAAGGGTGAATTGGCCATGGGCCGGAACATTCTCGCCGCCTTTGTTCCCTGGCGCGGCTATAATTACGAGGACGCCATCATCTTGAGTGAAAGACTGGTCAAGAATTCAGCTTTCAATTCCATATACATCGTCGAAGAAACGATCGAGGCTCGCGAAACCAAACTGGGTCCCGAAGAAATCACCCGTGATATTCCGAGCGTATCCGAAGCGGCCATGAAAAATCTTGATGAAAGCGGTATCGTGCGCATCGGCGCCAAGGTCAAGCCTGGCGAGATCCTTGTCGGCAAAGTATCCCCGAAGGGGGAAACCCAGCTCTCTCCCGAAGAAAAGTTGCTGCGGGCCATTTTTGGCGAACAGGCTTCCGAGATCAAGGACTCCTCATTGTACTGTCCGCCGGGAGTCGAAGGGACCGTTATCAATGTCAAGGTGTTCACCCGCCGCGGTTTGAACAAGGACCAGCGGGCAACGGAGATCGATCAGATAGAAACTGCCAAGCTGAACCGGAATTTCAATGACGAGGAAAAAATCCTGGTCGCCGAGAAATTCCAGAAAATCAGCAAATTGCTGAAAAAAGAGAAACTCGTCAAAGAATTCAGTTTTGAAAAAAAGAAATACGAAAAAGGGCATGCCATTTCAGTCAAGGACCTTGAAAAAATGAACTCTTCGTTCCTCAAGGAAGTCAAAAAATGCATAACCGATGAAGCCAAGAACCAGGTCAACGAGGTTGAAAAAAAAGTGCGGCTTCATATCGACGCCCTGAAACTCGAAAAACAGGAAAAAATTGACCAGATGGCCAGGGGCGACGAGTTTTCTCCGGGAATCATCAAGATTGTCAAGGTGCTGATCGCCGTCAATCGCAAAATTTCCGTCGGCGATAAGATGGCCGGCCGCCATGGCAACAAAGGCGTTGTCGCCAAAATATTGCCGGTTGAAGACATGCCCTTTCTTGAAGACGGCCGCCATGTGGACGTCGTACTCAATCCTCTGGGCGTTCCCTCGCGAATGAATGTCGGCCAGGTATACGAAATGATTCTGGCCTGGGCAGGCAAAGAATTGGGCTGTTATTTCGAGACGCCTGTTTTTGACGGAGCCACTGAAAATGATGTTATGGCATACATGAAAAAAGCCGGATTGCCTGAGGACGGCAAAGTTGTCCTTTACGACGGCATATCGGGTGAAACTTTCAAAAATAAGGTCACGGTCGGCTATATGTACATGATGAAACTTGAACACATGGTTGACGACAAGATTCATGCCCGTTCGACCGGACCGTATTCGCTGATTACGCAGCAGCCACTTGGCGGCAAGGCCCAATTCGGGGGCCAGCGGGTCGGAGAAATGGAAGTATGGGCCCTTGAAGCATACGGGGCGGCTTACATTTTGCAGGAAATGCTGACCATAAAATCCGATAACATCAGCGGCCGGAATGAAATATATTCGGCGATCGTCAAGGGGACCATGGACTTTAATCCCGGATTACCTGAATCGTTCAATGTTTTGGTCAAGGAACTGAAAAGCCTGGTGTTGAATATGGAATTGATCAAAAAGGATAAAGTCAGCGATGAAAGCAAGGTTCAGGAAAATATCGCCAATATTTCTTAAGGAGAAAGGATGCGCAAATTAAAAAAAGACGGTAAAGAAATAAAAATTATGGATTACAGCCACGTAAAAGTGAGCATTGCTTCTCCGGAAATAATTCGCAGTTGGTCCTACGGGGAAGTCACCAAGCCTGAAACCATAAATTACCGTACTTTCAAGCCTGAACGTGACGGGCTTTTCTGCGCGAAAATTTTCGGGCCCACGCAGGATTTTCGCTGCCTGTGCGGCAAATATAAGGGTCTAAAATATAAAGGCATTGTCTGTGAAAAATGCGGAGTTGAAGTCACCCTGGCTTCGGTACGCCGGGAAAGGATGGCCCATATTGAACTTAATTCCAAGGTGGCCCATATCTGGTTTTTCAAGGGTATTCCATCGCGCATCGGTGTTTTGCTGGAAATCAGTTCCAAGGAATTGGAGCATATTGTATATTTTGAAAGTTATATCGTTCTGGATCCAAAAAATGTACCGACCTTGAAATATAAGCAAGTGCTTTCTGAAGATGAGTATCAAGATCACGTAACCCGGTACGGTGATGATGCTTTCCGGGCCGGAATGGGTGCCGAAGCTCTGCATGAACTCTTACTGGCATTGAATCTTGAGGAAGAAGTTGCCAGTTTGAAATCACGCATTCGGGTGGAGAAATCTTTTCAACGCAAGAAAAACATGGCCCGGCGGCTGAAGTTAATGGAAGATTTTTTGAAGTCAGGCAACCGCCCGGAATGGATGATTCTCGGAGTCATGCCGGTGATGCCGCCTGATCTTCGCCCCCTGGTGCGCCTGGATGGCGGTCGTTTCGCCTCATCCGACCTGAACGATCTTTATCGCAGGGTGATCAATCGCAATAACCGTCTGAAAAGGCTTCTCGATCTGAAGGCTCCGGAATTGATCATAAAAAATGAAAAACGGATGTTGCAGGAATCGGCTGATGCTCTTTTTGACAACCAGAAGCGCAGTCGCAGTTATATGAGCTCCCAGAAACGACCCTTGAAATCGCTCTCGGACGCTTTGAAAGGCAAGCAGGGCAGGTTCCGTCAAAACCTGCTGGGCAAACGCGTGGATTATTCCGGGCGTTCGGTGATCGTGGTCGATCCCCACTTAAAACTTGACGAATGCGGTATTCCCAAAAAAATGGCTTTGGAACTTTTCAAACCTTTCATCTACAATAAACTGGAAAAGAAGGGCATGGTGACTACGTTGAAAGTGGCCCGCACCTGGGTCGAGGAAAACCGCGACGAAATTTGGGATGCCCTGGATGAAGTGATCAGGGAACACACCGTCCTGCTGAATCGCGCTCCCACGCTGCACCGCTTGGGCATTCAGGCTTTCAAACCTCACCTGGTCGAAGGCAATGCCATCACCCTGCATCCTCTGGTTTGCCCGGCATTCAACGCCGATTTTGACGGTGATCAAATGGCCGTACATATTCCCCTTTCACTGGAGGCACAGGCTGAAGCCAAAATCCTGATGCTCTCCTCAAACAATATTCTGTCTCCCGCCAATGGCAAACCCCTGGCTGTTCCCACGCAGGACATGATCCTTGGTTTTTACTATTTGACTTTTACCAAGCACAATTTGCTCGGTGAGAACATGATATTTCCTTCATTCAAGGATGTGCTTCAGGCTTATGAACAGAACAAAGTCGATTTAAATGCGCGCATCCGGGTGAAATATGTGGGCACGATCAAGAATTTGGATACCTATTCTTTTGATCCCCAGGATGTTGTCAATTGCCCGATCACTGAAATAAAAAAAGAGGACAACCACCTGTTGGTGACCACTCCCGGTCGGGTGATCTTCAACCAGCTTTTGCCCCAGGGTATTCCGTTCATCAATGGCTTGATGAAGAAAAAAGGGGTTCAGAACCTCATTTACTTTATATACCTCAATCATGGTTTCGGCCCCACGGTAGAAACCCTGGACAAGATGAAGGAAGCCGGTTTCGAATATGCCACCCGGGCCGGTTTTACCATCAGTATTTCAGATCTGCTGGTTCCACCGGAAAAGCAATCCATTATTGCCTCGACTGAAAAAGAGCTGGAAAAGATAGAACGCAATTACAAGGCCGGGCATTTAACGGCCGGAGAACGGCACAACAAGATCATCGAAATCTGGAGCAAGGCAACCGATGATATCCGTGAGAAAATGTTTGCCCAGATGCGCACCATGAGCTATGAGGTCGAGGGCATGAACCCCATTTTCGTCATGTCCGATTCCGGAGCCCGCGGCAGCAAGGACCAGTTGAAGCAGCTGGCCGGCATGCGCGGCCTGATGGCCAAGCCGTCCGGCGAGATCCTGGAAACCCCGATTACTGCCAACTTCAAGGAAGGCCTGTCGGTCCTGCAGTACTTCATTTCGACACACGGCGCCCGCAAGGGTTTGGCGGATACGGCCTTGAAAACCGCCGATGCCGGATATCTGACCCGAAAGCTGGTCGATGCTGCCAACGAAGTGATTGTCAAGGAAGAAGACTGCCATACCTTGAACGGTATCGAAGTGTCGGCTATCATTGAAAACGGCAAGGAAATCGAACCCCTGATCGATCGTTTGATCGGACGCGTCGCGTTGGAGGATATTTATTCCCCGGACAATCCGGAAAAGACCATTGTCAAGGGCGGCGAGGAAATCGATGAATACAAGGGCAAGGAAATCGTCGATTCTGGCATCATGAAAACCAAGATCCGCTCCGCGCTGACCTGCGAAACCCGGAGTGGGGTTTGCTGCAAGTGCTATGGCCGCAATCTTTCAACCGGCAAACAGATCGAATTGGGCGAAGCGGTGGGAATCATTGCCGCTCAATCCATCGGTGAACCGGGTACACAGCTGACCATGCGCACGTTCCACATCGGCGGAATCGGTCGACATGAAGGCCAGACTCATTTGCAGGCCGGCTATGAAGGCATCATCAAGTACAATAATTTGGAAATCACTCTGGATAAAAACGGTGACTTCATTGCCATGAACCGCATCGGTTCCGTACAGATACTGGATTCTAAAAAAAGGGAAAAGGCCATGTATCCCGTTGCCTACGGTTCCAAGATACTGGTCAAGGAAAACCAGGCGGTAAAAAAGGGCGATTTGCTGCTGGAATGGGATCCTTTCGCCAACTCATTGCTTACCAACGACGAGGGTATCGTTGAACTGAAGGACCTGGAAGAAAACGTGTCCTTTGTCAATGCCCGTGACGAAGAAACCGGCAAGATCACGCAACTGGTCATCGATATCAAGAATGAAAAACTGCGCGATGAATTGCTGCCCAACATTTCCATCCGCGATAAAGAGACCAATAAAATGAAAAGGAAGTACTACCTTCCGGTTAATGCCCATATTTCGGTCAAGGATGGTGATGAAGTAAAAGCCGGGGATGTTCTTTTTAAAATACCCTCGGAGTTCGCTAAAACCAAGGACATCACCGGAGGTTTGCCCAGGGTTACCGAATTATTCGAAGCGCGCAAGCCAAAATTTCCTGCCAAAATGGCCCAAATCGACGGCATCATTGAATATGGCAAGGTGTTAAAAGGAGCCCGCAAAATTATTATCCGTTCTTTGGATAAAAATATCAAACCCGACGAGCACAGCATCCCGCGCGGCGCCCATATCATCATTGAAGACGGCGCGAAAATTACGGCTGGCACTCCGTTAATGGACGGTCCGCTGAATCCGGTCGATATTCTCTCGGTCCTTGGTGAGCAGAAGTTGGCGGAGTACCTGTTAAAGGAGATCCAGGATGTCTACCGTTTGCAGGGTGTGGAAATCAATGACAAGCATATTGAAATCATCATTCGGCAGATGATCAAGTGGCGGCGCGTTGAAGATGTGGGCGATACCATGTTCATTCCCGATCAAATCATCGAAAAATGGAAATTTGAAGAGGAAAATGCCCGCGTCCAGGCCGAGGGCGGCCAGACGGCCAAAGCCAAACCGGCCTTGCTGCCGATTTCAAGGGCGGCGCTGGCCAATGACAGTTTCATTTCCGCCGCGGCTTTCCAGGAAACCACCCGCATATTGACCGATGCTTCCATCGCCGGCAAGGAAGACCACTTGCTGGGCATCAAGGAAAACGTGACCATGGGTCGCCTGATCCCGGCCGGCACCGGGTATTCGTTCTACCAACAGGCGGAAATGGAGAGCATGGAAAACAAGTTCAAGATCGCGAAATAACTGATCGCCATAATCTGACTGGTTTGCCATGCACCGCTTAGGTTCTTGGCAATCCAGTGTTAGTAGGCGTGTGAGTGTTAGAAAGAAAACGAGCGAAATAGAAGTTATTACTGCAGGAATGTTAAGCAGGATTGCAAATAAATTTTCAATAACAATGAATGGCTTCTGCTAACACTATCACTAACACTTATTCCGGGAAGTTGTATTTCTTTTTGAAGGCGGCGATTTCATAATCCTTTAATTCTCGCCATTCGCCCAGCGGCAGTTTTTTCAGATTGATATTGCCGATGGCGATGCGCCGCAGCTTTTCCACCGGGTGCCCGGAATATTTGAAAGCCTTGCGCAGGATATGCTTTTTGCCTTCCGTGATGGTCACCTTTAGCCAGGAATTGCCGGAACTGGTTAATTTTACGGGCTCGATCGCGAAGGGATTGAGGCGCTCCCCTTCCAAGAACACCCCCTTTTCCAGTTTCTTTTGCGTGGTTAGGCTCAATTCGCCCTTGATTTTCAGCAGGTAGGTCTTGGGCACCTGGTTCCGGGCCGAAATAATGAAATTGGCCAGGTCGCCGTCATTAGTCAGCAGCATCAAACCGTCGGAAAAGTAATCCAGCCGGCCCACCGGGTAGACCCTCTCTTTGATGCGGCTGATGAATGCTGTGATGGTTGGCCGTCCCTGGGGATCGTCCAGGGTGGACACAATGCCCACCGGCTTGTTCAGGATGAAATAACTTTTATTTTGCAGTCGGAGTTTCAGCAGCTTTTTTCTGAAATGGATCTGGTCGCGGTCGATTCTGACGGGAAAATTTGGGTCGGTCACGGTCCGTTGATTGACCTTGAATTTGCCTTCATGGATCCATTGGCGGATATCGCGACGACTGGCCAAGCCGCAGTCTTGCAGGAATTTTTGTAATTTCATTTCTTTCATTTTTGAATCCCCAGTCTTTTTATCAGTTCATAAAGGGTGGACGGCTTGAGCTGAAGGTCTTCGGCCGCTTTTTTCTGGATCCAACTGTTTTCTTCGAGGGTTTCGACAATGACCTGACGTTTGAATGCGTCGACCTGATCGTTGAAGCTGCCCTTTTCTTTACGCTGCTGTTTTTTTTTGCTTAATATTTCCTGAGGCAACGCATCCGGAGTGAGCAAATCTCCCTGGTTGAGCAGCACGGCCCGCAGCATGGCATTCTGCAGCTCACGGATGTTGCCGGGCCAATTGTATTCCATCAGTTGCCTTAAAAATTTCTGACTCATGCCCTTGATGGGCTTTTTGTTCTCGCGGCTGTACCTCTTCATGAACGTATCGGCTAAAATTGGGATGTCTTCCTTGCGGTCGCGTAAAGGCGGCAGATGGATGCCGATGATATTCAGTCGATAGTAAAGGTCTTCACGAAATTCCCCGCTTTTAACCTTGCTCATCAAGTCGATGTTGGTAGCCGCCAAAATGCGCACATCCACTTTTTTGATCTGGTTGCTGCCCAGTGGCTGGATTTCCTTTTCCTGAAGGACGCGCAGGATCTTGGCCTGGGTTTCCGGGGTCAGGTTGGCGATTTCATCGAAAAAAATGGTGCCGCCGTCTGCCTCCTCGAAAACTCCTTTTTTATCGCTGGCTGCGCCCGTATAAGCGCCCTTTTTATAACCGAAAAGCAGGCTTTCAAACAAGGTCGCCGGGATGTTGCTTGAATTAAAAGGAGAAAAGGGCATATTTTTGCGGTTGGAATTGGAGTGGATGGCCTTGGCGATTAACTCTTTGCCCGTTCCGCTTTCTCCAGTGATTAAAATGGTCGAATTGGAATCGGCCACGCTTTCGACCATATTCAGTATCTTTTTTAAAAGTGGGCTACGGCCGATGATGTTGTCGAAGGAAAACCGGTCATTGAGCGTTTTTTTCAACTGAGTGTTTTCGCGGTTCAGCTTTTTCTCCTTGATGACGCGGTCCACCTTGTGTTTGAGCTCGATGTTATTGAACGGTTTTTGCAAATAATCCAGGGCACCCTGCTTGATGGCTTCGATCGCCGCTTCGATGGTTCCAAAAGCGGTTAAGAAAATGGCCTTGATTTCAGGATCATCCTTTTTTAACTCCTTGAAAATTTCCATTCCCGAACTGCCGGGGATCATCTGGTCCATAATCACCACGTCCACGTCCGGCGTGTGGTTGCTTTTAGCCTGGGACTTGTTTTCGGAAATGCGTAACTGGTATTCAGATTCGACAAATATTTTCTTGAATATATCGTGAATAATGCTTTCATCATCCACGAGATGGACTATTTTTCTTTTCATAAGCTGATGCTCCTTAAGGGGCTCTGCAGGGGGAAAGTGATGGTAAATGTAGTTCCCTGCTCAAGTTTGCTGCGTGCCTCGATATTCCCGAAGTGTTCCTTGACAATACTGTAAACAATGGAAAGCCCCAACCCGGTGCCCTTGCCGATTTCCTTGGTGGTAAAAAACGGGTCGAATATTTTTTCCAGCAGGCTTTCCTCGATGCCGCGGCCGTTGTCGTTAAAGCTGATGATAATTTGCTCGCTGGTTTCTTCTCCCCGGATCGATATTTTCCCTTCACCCGTGACATCGTCAATGGCATCAATGGCATTGATGAAAAGATTGATGAAAAGTTGCTGCAGACGGGTGGAAAATCCATAAAAATTCATTTTAAAATCGTATTCCTTTGCCAAGTGGATGTTTTTCTTTTTTAATTTATGTTCAACCAGGGCTAAACTTTCCTCGATTACCTTGTTCAAACTGACGGGGAGGGGCTGCTGACCTTTTTGCCGCGAAAAATCAAGCAGGGTACGGATGATTTTATTTGCCCGCAGCACCTGGTCGTGCATTTTCGAAACCAGTTCGCGATGATCGGCATCATCCGGGTTGTCCAGTAAAAATTGGCAGTAAGAAGAGATGCCGGTCAATGGGGTATTGATTTCATGAGCGATGCCTGCCGCCAGCAGGCCCACGGAAGCCATTTTTTCAGAAGTGATCAATTGATGCTGGATGTTGATTTTTTCAGTGACGTCCTCGAATACGAATATCCGTCCCGCGATTTTGCCGCTCTCATTTTTTAAAAGAGAAATATACACATCATATATACGTTCGTGGTCCTGATGGGAAACCTTCAGGTTGCGTAACGTGTGGGTCCCGGACGGAGCAGCCTGCAATTTGCCCCATAGCTCGCTTCCCAGAACTTGGGCGGCTTTTTTATGAAGTGCTTTTTGCCTCTTTATTTGCAAGCGCTCCTCCATAAAATAATTCCAGGTCTGCACCTGATTCAGTCGCGACACGACCATGATTCCGAGATTGATGTTTTCAATGATGTTTTCATTGAACTCTTTCAACAGGTTCAATTCGGTCAGCTGGGTTTCCAAGCGCGAATATAAAAAAGCGTTTTCCACCGATAATGCCAGCGGGGCCGAAATACTGGACATCAGTTCCAGGTCTTCAATGGTCAGGTAAGTGCCGTCGGTTTTTCTGCCCATGGCCACGATGCCGACCATTCGGTTGCTGATGTGCAAAGGCAGGAACTGGAAGAATTTATTTTGCTGCAGTGTCGCCTGGTCGTGAGGAAATTTGGTTTTAAATTCCTGTTCGGACAGAAAAATTACGTTTTCCTGCTTGCTCACGGCATCACGGAACGGCCGGGACAAAAACAGTCGCGTCCGTTCTGGCAGTAAATAAAACATGTTGTTCTTGTTGTGTATCAGCAGAGCACAGTTTTGCAGTTGAAAGCCGCGCGTAATGATTTCCAGGAAATTGACGGACAGCGAATACAAATCTCTCTGGGTGCTGATCGAGGACTCAAGCTCTTTCAACTTGCGCTTGAAATTGAATGTATCACGGTAGAATACTTTTTCAAATACTTTCTGGATGGTGGTTTCCAATGGTTTAAATAAAAGGCCGGCCATTAAAATGGCGGCGATGGACCAGAAAATTCCCAGCAACTTGTTTTGCTCGATATTCAAGCCCAAAAAAAGGTAAATGCCGAAAATAAAAACAAACAGCGAAGAGATGGAAATGGTTTTCTTGATGATGTTTTCAATGTCGGTCAATCTTCTTTGGGTCAGGAAATAGACCAGACTTAAAGGCAAAAAGGGCAGGAAGAACATGCTCAGGTAGGCAACCGGTGCGGTTTGGAATTGTGACGCCTGCGGCGAAAAAGTAAGCAGCAGCAGTGCCACGTAACTCAGGGATATGCCAATGAGTGGAAACAGGTAGCGTTTCTGCTTTTTTTTGAGTATCAGGTTCAGTGAGGATGCCATGATGGTTGCCCAGGAGAAAAACAGATACAAAGCGAAATATTTTTGGGAAATAGCGCGAAAATGGTTGATGACGGTGGTCAGAATTTCCGGGTCGGTGGCGAATAGATTTTCCAGGATATAGTAGATATTGAGCAGTAGGATGCTCACGGGGGGGAGGTAAATGATCAAGTAGCGAAAGCGGCTGCTGAATTTTTTGAAAAACTTGTTCCGGAGCGGATATTGCAGCGAATATTGCAGCAGCACGGCTGGGAAAATAAGATAGCAAACCGTATCGAGGGTCAGAAAAAAAAAGTCGCCGGGTCCGTAATCGCCGCTGGGCGAAAAAATCAAAAAACCTGACAGGGTCAGGCTGAGTATGAAAAAAATCTGCGGCGGTGGGAAAAGAGTTTCCTGTTTGATATGGACATTGAGTACACCCAGTGTCAGCAATATGGCCAATATGCCGACGAAAACCAGGATATAATATGAAAAGGGAGTGAAAACCGGATGGATATCGACGCCAAAATTTTTCAGGATGCCCTGACTCTCGATTTCATAGCGGCAGTAGTTCCTTGCTTCTATGGAACGCAACAGATCGATTTTGTTGTTGATGGTATATTTGTTGACCGCCAGGAGAATGTCCCCTGGCTTGATCGGACTATTTTGCACGGATGAGATGCATATCACTCCTTGGTTCGAATTTTCCCAGACAATTCCATCGGAAGCCGAGCTCCATTTCAATTTTTGAAAAATATTGGTCAAACTGATGAGGATGAACAAGGCGAAGATGAAGTGCCAAGGATACTTTCTGATCATAAAAAAGTATTGCTTTTAGATGTCTTGAAAGACCAGATGATGGTTTCTTTGCGGGATAGCGGTGGCAGGGACTTTTTAAAGATTCGTCGCGAAAGCAGCTCACGTTCATAGGTGGTGGAGAAAATATCATCTTCGCTGTCCATGAAGCGATCCGAATTCTCGGGAGCTGTTGTTTCTGAAAATCCCTGCTGGTTGGGATTTTTCCCGTAGGCAGGGATGTTGGCTGCCCGGGGAGAACGCAGCAATAGTAGCAGGAAAACAATGCACAAAAACCTTTTCATTATATTGATTATATCAATATATCATGACAGTGGCAAACCGGGTGCATCATTAATACGATGCGTAAATCGGGAAAATACCGCGGGGCGATGCTTTGTTTATGAGACGTCTGCCGAGATGACTTTCATGGTTTGTTCGGCGATTTCCAGTTCTTCGTTGGTCGGGATGACCATGACGCAAATCCTTGATGGGGGGGTCGTGATAATTCCGAATTTACCGAAAGCCTTCTCATTGGCCTGGCTGTCAAGGATGATGCCCAGATATTCCAGGTTTTCCAGGATCATTTGTCTTTCCAGGCAGCCGCGCTCACCGATGCCGGCAGTAAATATTACTAGGTCTGCGCCGTTCATGGCGGCGATGTACGCACCGATATATTTTTTGATACGGTAGGCGAAAATCTCCAGGGCCAGTTTGGATTGGTGATGGCCTTCAGCAGCTTTTTGGTTGATGTCTCGCATGTCGGACGAAACCTCGGAAATACCTAGGATGCCGCTTTTTCGGTTCAGCATGGCGTCGACCTGCTCGAAGGTCATGCCTTCGCTGCGCTGCAGATACAAGGGAATGGCCGGGTCGATATCGCCGCAGCGCGTGCCCATGACCAATCCTTCCAATGGCGTAAATCCCATGGTCGTGTCAATGGAAATGCCGTTTTGAATGGCTGCCATGGATGAACCGTTTCCAAGGTGGCAGGTGATGATTTTCAAGTCTTGCAGGTCCTTGCCCAAAGCCTTGGCGCCTTGTTTGGCGACATAGTAGTGCGACGTACCATGAAAGCCGTAACGGCGGATTTTTGAATCGCGATAACATGCATAGGGGATTGGATAAATATAGGCTTTTTCAGGCATGGTTTGGTGAAATGCCGTATCGAAGGTGCCGGCCATAGGAATACCGGGCAGAATTTTCTGACAAGCTTCTATGCCGGTAATGTTGGGCGGGTTATGCAGAGGGGCCAAGGGAATGCATTCTTTCAAGGCGTCCAGCACGGCGGCGGTGATCGGTACGGTGCCGTTGAATTTCTCCCCGGCATGGACGACCCGGTGGCCGACGGCGAATATTTCTTTTTTGTCGCGGATCACCCCGGTATCCGTATCGGTAAGACATTTGACGATCAAGTTGATGCCCTCTTCATGGTTGGCAATATCTTGGGTGATGACCATTTTGTGTTCGCCACGGTAGTAGTTCAGGATCGAACCCTGAATGGCTATCCTTTCCAACAGGCCCTTGGCCAATACCAGCTGTTTGCCCATGCTGATTAATTGGAATTTGATTGAAGAACTACCGCTGTTGATTACCAGAACTTTCATTGCTTCCTCTTTTGGCGCCGAATTTGAATTTTAATTATAACGCTTTTCAGGCAAAAATCAACACTAAAAATTATATTTTTAACTTTATTTAAAGTCAGTGCCGCTTTTTTCTGAATGTAAACTATGCTAAAATTACTCATGAAAAAAACCAGGATTTTCCTTTTTTTCATTATATTTTTGTTCCTGCCTTTGTTCTGTTACGTTGGCCCTGGGGCCGGTTTCGCTTTCGTGGGTTCTTTCTTTTTTATTTTTGCGGCTTTTTTCCTGGCCATCTTTAATTTCTTGACATTCCCGCTGCGCGCCTTGCTGCGTTTACTCAAGCGAGCCAGAAATTTGAAAAAAGCCAAATTCAAGCGGGTCCTGGTCATTGGCTTTGACGGCATGGATTTCACCTTGTTCAACCAGTTCAGGAAGCAGGGCCAGAAATTTCCCAATTTTGAAAAATTGGCCGTCGAGGGGACCTTTTCCCCGTTGTGGAGCACCGAACCACCGATTTCGCCGGTGGCCTGGTCTACGTTCACGACCGGTGTCAATCCCGGCAAGCATAATATTTTTGATTTTCTAACCAACGACCGCAACACCTATATGCCCAAAATGGCCGGTTCTGAGATCATTCCCCCGCGCCGCAACATAAAGATTGGCCGCTGGCAGATTCCACTATCCAGTCCAAAAATTGAACTGAAAAGGAAAAGTCAAAGTTTCTGGAAGATTGTCAGTGGCAAGGGCATTTACGCATCGGTGTTGCGCATGCCTTTCACGTTTCCTCCCGAGAAATTTTACGGATCCATGCTTTCAGGTTTGGGAACACCCGACTTGCGCGGAACCCAGGGCAGTTTCAGCTTTTTTTCGGAAAGCCAAAGCGAGGCTTTCGACATCTCCGACGGCGTCCATGAAACCCTGCAACGGCTGGAAGAAAACCGCTTCAGCGGCCGGATCAAGGGCCCGGGCCATCCTTTTCTCAAGGGCAACCCGCCCATGGAGATTTCTTTCACCCTGGTTTTGAACAGGGAAGACAAAAGTGTTGAAATTGCTGTCGGCCGGGAAAAAATCAACCTTCGACAAAATCAACTGTCTCCCTGGATCAAACTGGAATTCAGAGCCGGGATGATCCGTGTCGCCGGCATTGCCCAGTGGGTACTAGAAGATGTGCAGCCGTTGAAGCTGTACCTTTCCCCGATCAACATCGATCCCGAAAAACCGTCCATGCCTGTTTCTCATCCCAAGATTTTTTCGGTTTACCTGGCCAAATTACTGGGTTCTTATGCTACATTGGGAATGGCTGAGGACACCTGGTCGCTGAATGAGCGCATTCTGTCCGAGCGAAACTTCATCGCCCAGGTTTATCGAACCCAGGAGGAGAGGGAAAAGATTTTTTTCAACACCTTGGGAAAAATCAGGGATGGCCTTCTGGTTCAGGTCTTTGAAACAACCGATCGCATCCAGCATATGTTCTGGCGTTACTTGCCCGATTCCGGCTCACCGGCCCCACGGCCAAGTCAAGAACCGGATGTGCGCGGGGCTATTTTGGAAAGTTACCGGCGCATGGACGATTTCCTGGGGCGGCTTTTTAAAAAAATAACCAAGAATGACTTGCTGATGATTGTTTCCGATCATGGTTTCAACGCCTTCAACCGCGGTTTTAACCTGAACAGCTGGCTGCACCGTGAAGGTTATCTGGTGCTCCAGGCTGGAAAAAAAACCAGCGCCAAGTGGTATGCGGATGTGGACTGGAGCAAGTCGCGTGCATTCGGCCAGGGGTTGAACGGGATTTTTCTCAACCTCAAAGGCCGCGAAATCAACGGCATAGTCAATCCTGGAGCCGAGGCCGAAGCCTTGAAAAAGGAAATCAAGCAAAAACTGCTGAAAGTGGTTGATGAAAAATTGAAAAAAAACGCTATCAAAGCGGCATTCATACGTGAAGAAATTTATCGCGGTCCCTATACGGTCAACGCTCCCGACATTGTCGTGGGCTATGCCGTTGGTTATCGCGTGTCCTGGGAATCCGCGGTGAATTATGTCGGTACGGAACTGTTTTCCGATAACCTGCGCATGTGGAGCGGCGATCATGCGTTTACGCGCGACCAAGTTCCCGGCGTGTTCTTCTGTAACCACAAGATTGCTGAAAAAGACCCGGGACTGATCGATATTTCGCCGACGGTACTGGCCGCTTTCGGCATTGCCAGACCGGCTTTTATCGAAGGCCGGGATTTGAAAATAGACCAATCTACTTGAAAAGTTGAATTTTTCTGTTTTTTAAATATATTATTGGGTGGAGCCTTATAACAAATTCTGAGATTTGTTGGTTTTTTAGAACAAATTTTGAATTTGTTATCTAAGGTTCTTGTACGGCTCTGCGGGGTGAAGAAAGGTGGGATTTCATGCTTAAAAAAAGAGATGAAAAACGCGTTCCTTTTCGCAAGTTGATTATCTGTAAATGCGGCGAGGAAATGCATCCGGCTTTTACCCAGGATGTTTCCCAGCACGGCATCGGCATCCAGACCATTCAGCGTCCATCTCTCTTCCGCAGGGTTCGAATCGCCTTGGCGGTCGGCAATGAATCGATATTTCTGGACGGCGAGGTACGCTGGGCGCACGAATATGCCGGACCTTTGGCCGCCAAGCCCAAGGAAATCGGAATTTTTATTGATAAACCATCGGCCGACTATCTGCGCCTGGTGGCCGATTGCAGCGATCGCAGCCAGCCCCGCCCGCAGTATTCAACGCTGAAATAAGCATTCACTTTTTATCGCGTCAATTATAGGAAATAAGCCAGGATCGAGTTTAGCAAAAGGATCTTGTCGGGCGGCACGGCAAAATTTCTTCCCCTGAGAATGAGAAATCCTTCGCTCTGTAAGAAATCAGTTTGGTCGGAAAATGATCTGAAAACCGAAGCCGTGATGCCGCCGAGCAGGCGCAATCCGGTGATGATACGCCGCTGGATCGGGTCCAGTTGCCTGGTTCTTGCCAAGGGGAATTGATTTTCGTCGAGGGCGGCGGCGTACTTTTTTAGATCGGGAAAATTGCGGTACTCTTTTCCGTCCAGATACCCGGCCGCGGAAGGACCCAGACCGATGTATGGCTGATTGCGCCAGTATTTCAGGTTGTGGTGTGAAGCTTTTCCGGGCAGGCAGTAATTGGAGACTTCGTAGTGTTGATACCCCATAGTTAAAAGGTTTTTCCTGGCTTGAAAGTAGAACTTGGCGTCACGGTCATCGCTCTGAGGGCGATGCACTCCTTCGAGGATATAGACCGAAATATGTGCTGGTTTTAGTTTTTCGATAGTGTGGAAATTCAATCCCATGCTTTTCGCTGTTTGTGTCTCCAGGCCGATGATCAGATCGATGCTGATATTGGTGAAGCCAGCCTCCCGGGCCAGTGTGATCGCCTGGACCGCCTGGGAAGCGCTATGTGTCCTTTTCAGGAATCGCAAGTCTCGTTCCTGGAATGACTGCACGCCGATGCTCAGGCGGTTTACACCAAGATCTTGGAGCGATTTTAATTGTTGTTTGCTGATATCTTCCGGGTTGGCTTCAAGGGTGAACTCGATTCCGGCTGGCAGAGTGAAGTTTTGAGCCACGCCTTCCAGAACAAGCTGCAATTGACGGGAATTCATCAGTGAAGGCGAGCCGCCACCAAGATATATTGTATCTAGCACGATGCCAAAGTCTTTGCGTAGCCTGATTTCTTTAAGCAGATATGTGATATATAGATCCACCAGATTCCGGGCATATTTTTTTTTGAAAAAATGGCAATAGAAGCAGGTTCGTCGGCAGAAGGGGAAATGGATATACAGGCCTGTTTTTTTCAAATCAGAGCCAGGCTTTTGAACTCGATCCAACCGGCGACCTGCGGTGATGCGGAGATCTGTGCCCAGTCCCGGTTCCGATCTAGAATTTTCACTTCCAGTCCTGGATTGACGGTGAACAGTTCGGTATTGCCATCTCCCGGACCGCTGCGTAAAACTGACGCAGCGCTGACCACGGCAATGGATGTTTGCCCGAGACTTGAAACGCGGCTGGCGTGATAAGCGCCAAAGAGCAGGCTCAGGAACAGCGAAAATGCCAGGCCGTAAACGAGTTTTTTATGCCTGCCTTTTTTCAGGAGCAGAAACAGAAATATATTCAGCAGCAGAATGGCGGCCAGCAGGAGTAGGCTCAGCATATTTAAACTCATTTTGGCTTGCAGAACCTGGATGGTTCGGGAGATGAAGTCGGGCGTCTCTGCGTCAATGGAGTCCTTGAAACTTTTGTTGACAATGGCTATGTTCCTGGCAATGGATGGATCTAGGGGCTGGTATTTGCGGGCGCGGAGATAGTAAATTTTGGCGGTCAACAACTGCTCCAGTTTGAAATAGCAGTTGCCAATATTATAGAGCACTTTCCAATTGGTCAGCTGCCGGTTGATTTGCTCGTAGCTTTTCAATGCCTCTCTGTAGCGACCGGCTTCATAGTGGCGATTGGCGATTAAAAAATCATCTTCCCCGGCGGCGCTTTGGGTGACGGCCGGTCCCAGCAGCAAAATTAAAAACAGGACAATTATTTTATGTTTCATTTCAATTTTTTATCGATTTCCTTCAACAAGGATTGTAGTGCCTGCAGGTCGCGCTTCAATTCGACCTGGGTTTTTTTGAGTGGGGAAAATTTGTCCAGCTCGGCCTGTGATTTGATAAACAGGAATTTTTCAATGTAGTTAGTTGGAATCCGGCGCTGACTGAACCATTCGCTTATTTTCCGGTTGCTGAGTTCAGCGAAACCCAGGCCGCTTTTTTCCTTGCAGTAGTACTCCAGTATCGCGGCGATCTCTTCGTAACGCTGAATCCGCGTCAGGCGGCGCAGGGTCAAAACGAGAATTTGCCGGTTTTTCAGCATCGGGCTGCCGATGATGTAGGGTTGCCAAAGGCCGATTTTTAGCAGGAAGAGGAGGTTGATGACGAAAAATAAAGCGATCGTCCAACGATACCAATGCTGGCGATAGAAATATCTGGATTGGTCGTGAATGGGGCCGCCTTTGATATAATCGATGTCCTCGCCTTTTTGGACAATGGCGCTCTGGGGCAGGGTCATGGATCTGTCCTGTTTCAGTTTTTTGCCGCTGACTTGCATGAACAGCGGCTGGCTGCGCAGACTGACCAGGCTGCGGCTTTCCGGGTTGAAATACTTGAATTCCAGGGACGGAAAGGTCACGTCACCGGCCTTGTTGAAGGCAACCGGGACCTCGACGCGTACAGTTCCTTTCAAAGCCAGGGAATTGTAGGTGTTTTCATGGGAAATCTTGGCCGGGTATACATGGATATAATCGTCATTCTGGAATGCAGGTGGAATGATGGTTTTGCTGTTGCCGCTGCCGCTGATCTCGATTTGCAGGGTGACGATATCGTTGCTGTCGGCCCGGGTCTGCGGGCAGCTTACCGAAAAACTGAAATGACCAACCGGCAGTCCGGCAGCCGAATCCGGAAGTTCGCTGGCCTGGACCTTGATTGGCTGGGTGGACCGGCGCACGGGTTTGCTGCCAAAGAACATCGACGCCGGATCGGCCAACTGCAGATCAAACTGCAGGGCGGGAATGGTCAGGGTTCCGCATTCGCTCGGGAACAGCGCCGCTTTGCGAATTTCGTAGACCTGGTAGATGACGCCGTTGACATTTTCGCTGCGGGCATTGATGGTTTGTGGAACGGGATACCATTCCTGCCAGAAACCGGCGAAGGATGGGCTGGAAACCATGTTCACCGCTTCAATGCGATTCCGGGTATAGAGCAGGATACGGAAAAGCAATTGCTCGTCCTTGAAGCAGTCGGTCTTGGATATTACCGCCTGCAGGCGGGCATCCACCGTTTGCGGCTGCCTGTTCCGGAAAGGCGCAGCGAAGAAATCATCGACGCTGGCTGAGGGTTGGCTTGTCTGGGGAGCCTGACGGGGTGTGAGGGAGCCTTTGAGCACTTCCACCGTCAATGGCTGGGTCTGGTAATCTCGTCCTTCATGGCTGTAGTGTACGGATGGCAGCGTCAGCTTGCCGGTGCGCACCGGCATCAGATAATAGCTGAAGCTGGTGGAAGTACTGCTGGCGCCGTTGATGAACTGGAACTCCGTACTGCGCGATGTCTGCAGGGTCTTGAAATCTTTCCATTGGCTCAGGTCGGGCTGGACGGGGTTGGTGATGTTTTTAAAGGTCAAGGTGTATATCAGCGTGTCATCGAGACCAATCTTCTCGGCGTTGATGGTGGCCCTGACTTCAGCCTCGAGTGCGGGCATGAGCAGGGGAGCGGCCAACAACAGGATGCAGACCGCATGGACAATCGTTTTACCAGTCTTTCTCATTTTTAACGACAGCTATTTTGCGTTTTTTCTTTTCCAACTGCTGTTTTTCATTCTGGTTGAGGAACTGCATCATGGCTTTGTATTTTTGCTTCTGCTGCTGCGGGTCGTTCTGAGGGTCATTTTGATCCTGGGATTGCTGTTTTTGATCCTGGTTTTGCTCGGGTTTTTGATTGTTTTCCTGAATTTTTTTCAGCGTCAGTTCGAAATTTTTCTTGCCGTCGCTGTCATCCGGATTCAGCAGCAGGCTTTTTTTGAAGTTTTCCAAAGCTTGGGGGAATTGGCCCAGGCGGAAATAGCTGTTGCCCAGGTTGTAATAAAAATCGGCCTTGCCCAGCTGCAAGCGACCGGGATCAAGCCGGGAAAATTCCTCCACGGCTTCCTTGTATTTTTTCAATTCATACAAGGCCGCGGCGGTATTGTTTTTCAATTCGGGCGCGTCGGGTTTCACGCCCTTGGCAGAAAGAAAATCCTGCAGCGCTTTCGCGAATTTGCCTTCCCGGTAAGCCTGGATCCCCTTCTGATTTTTGCGGGCGGCGGGTTCGAACCAATGCCAGCCGAGCAACAGGGGGAGCAACAAAATCAGGATTGTTTTTTTCGCCATGTTATTTTCCTGTCGCTGAGGGCCATTTCAAAAAGCAGCAGCATGACGGCCAGCAGCAGGGGATATTGAAAACGGTCGATTTTTTTACTCTTCACTTTCTGGGCCAATATTTTTCTTTCGTAATGCTTCAGCATGCCGATAAACGGTTCGATACCGGCCACGGCGCTCAACCGGTAATATTGTCCCTGGCAGCTTGAGGCGATTTTAATCAGGGTGCCTTCATCGAGCCGGGATTTGACGATATTGCCCTGGGCGTCCTTTTTCCAGCCGCTGGTTTTGCCGTTTTGATCCAGGATCGGGATCGGCGCGCCGGCGGGGATGCCGATGCCCACGGTGAAAACAGTGATTTTTTCCTTTTGCAGTTCCTTGAGCGCTTCCGGCCAGTTGTTTTCCAGGTCCTCGCCATCGGTGATCAAAATCAGCAGTTTCTGGCTGCCCCGGCTTTTTTTGAACAAACTCAAGGCCAGGGAAAAGCCCTTGGCAAAATCGGTTCCCTGCTCCTCGGACGGGCTGATTTGCGATGCCAAGGCCATGAGCTTGAAAGCCTCGTAATCGATGGTCAGCGGGCATTGCACGTAGGCCACGGCGGCGAAATTCACGAGGCTGACCAGGTCGGTCTTCAGAGAGTCGACAATGGTCGCGATCAGGTTTTTGGCAACCTCCAGGCGGTTGGGCTGCAGGTCCTCGGCGTTCATGGAAGCGGAGGAGTCCAGCAGGAACACGATTTCCAGGCCGCGAATATCCAGGCTTTCGAAGCGTTCCCCCCATTGCGGCCGGGCTAGGGCCAGGATAAAAAAGCACAGGGTCAACAGCAGCAGGGCCGATTTGAAAAAATCGATCTCGCGGCCGCCGCGCACAACGATCCGGGCCGCCGCCGTTTCCGAAATGAACTCGCGCAGCAGCTGCCGTTTTTTTCGGTAATTCCAGATGATCAGCAGGGTGAAGGGGATGAGCAGCAGCAGGAGAAAAAGGGCGATGGGATTGGCGAAGATCATGGTTTTTGTGAGTGAGATTCCATTTTTATCTTTTCAGCCATTTTCGCCTTGATTATAGCAAACTATGGGGGGGATTAAAAGGGAAATGTGGTTACGATTTACTTCATCCAGGGAAACCGTTACAATGACAGCATGAAGAAAAAGCCCCTGCGCGTCGTGTTCGTCGGCTTCGGTCACGTTGCCCGGAAAATGGCCTCCATGCTGACCGCGGAACGTGAAAAATTTCCCGGCTTGTCGGGCCTTGAGCTCGAGCCGCTGGCAATTTTCACGGGGAAGCATGGAGCGTTGGTCGATCCTTCCGGGATCGATCTGGGGAAGGCATTGGCGCAATATGAAGAAAACGGCGCGTTCCCGAAAGCGTCGATGACTGTTCTTCAGGCCCTGGAAACGCTGGACTACGACGTGCTGGTCGAATTGTCGGCCCTGGACATTGCCCGGCGCGGAGAACCGGCCATTGCCCATGTGCGCGCCGCCCTGGAGCGCGGCCGCCATGCCGTCACGGCCAACAAGGGGCCGGCGGCTTTCGCCTATCGCGAGCTCAAGAACCTGGCTGAAAAAAACAAGGTGTATTTTCTTTTCGAGAGCGCGGTCATGGACGGAACCCCGATTTTCGGCCTGCCGCGCATCCTGCCCGGATGCCGGGTCGCCGGGTTTTCCGGCATCCTCAACACCACGACTAATTTCGTCATTTCCCGCCTGGAACAGGGGGAAAGCATGGATAGTGCCGTCAAGACGGCCCAGCGCCTCGGTTTCGCCGAAGCCGACCCCAGCCTGGATTTGGAAGGCTGGGACGCGGCGGCCAAGACGGCGATCCTGGCCAACGTGTTCATGGACGCCGGGATGACTCCCTTGCAGGTCGAACGCCGGGGCATTGTTGGTCTGACGGCGACCGAGGCCGGCCGGGCCCGTGACCGGGGCCGCTGCCTCAAACTGATTTGCCGCGGCTGGCTGGATAATGGAAAGGTGCGGGCGGGCGTCAGCCTGGAAGAAGTGCCCTGGGGCGAGTTTTTTGCAGCGGTCGGCGGCAAGGGATCCTGCCTGCGCATCGAGACCGACATGCTGGGGCCGATCATGATCAACCAGGAGAAGCCCACGCTCTATGATACGGCCAGCGGCGTGCTGTTCGACCTGCTGACCGCAGCGGCGCAAGGATAAGGAGAAAAAATGGACATAAAAATGCGGATTGGAAAAAGTCCGGTTTTACTGTTTTCGGGCCTCGCTCTGCTGGTTGCCCTGACGGTGCCGCATCTGCCGGCGCAGGCGGTGACGGGCGTGGACGGCGACTGGGAGCAGGAACTCATCACGGAAAGGAAACAAAAGGATATTGAATTCAAAATATCGGCCATATCGCCCATGGCCGGGAAAGCGCGTTTGACGGTCAGCGCCGCGGAAAAAACTTATATTACCATCCAGGACGGGACCGTCATGGCCCAGCCCCGGGCTGGAGCCGAAACAATTTTCGCGCTGTATTCCAGGCAGGGAAAGTGGTACTGGCGTGATGCCTTCCCGGGCATCACCTGCCTTGTGGGAGACCGTGCCATTGCCCAGAACAATGAGGTGCTGCCGCCGGGAGCCCTTTTCAGGGCCGGTCGTTTTACCCTGGCCGTCTATCCCGGAACCGATGCCCTGGCCCTGATTATTTTTGACTCGCAACGGCCGCAACAGGTTGCCTTCGAGCATCTGCACTATTTTCCGCCTGACGCCCGCTACCGGGTCCGGGCACGTTTGGAAAGATTCCCCGAAAAACGGGAGGTCAGGATCATTACCACGCGCAAGCTGGAAAAAACATTTTACCGCTACGCGCGGGTCCATTTTCAGCTGCTGGGCAAAAACCTGGTCCTGAGCGCATTGAAATCAAGCCTGGAAGGCGCCGACTCCAAATATCTTTTCATTCCCTTCAAAGACGCGACCAACGGCCGGGAATCCTACGAAGTCGGCCGCTTCATCGACGTGCCGGAACCAAACGGGGATGAATTCATCCTCGATTTCAACCTTTGCTACAACCCGCTGTGCAATTATTCGCCAGCTTACAACTGCCCGCTGCCGCCGCTGGAAAATTTCCTCGACATTGCCGTTCCGGCCGGAGAAAAAGTTTATCCTCATTGAATGAATTTTAAGGAGCAACCATGAAAGCACAAATTTTTTTATGCATCGTGGCGCTGCTGTTGGCAGCGCCGCCTTTATTTTCGCAAGCACATGTCCAGAAGGTCGACCAATGGCTGGTCCTGGGACCGGCAGAAATTCTGGCTGACGGTGCGGCCCTGCCTGCAGGCAAAAGCGCGGCTTTGGATTATGATTTCCTGGAGCCCGCTCGCCTTCGCCCCATGGCCGGATCGCCGGTGCAATGGAGCACACGGCGGCAGTTCTACTGGCAAACGGGGCCGGCGCGCTTCAGCGGCGCTGCCGGCATCCAGGCGGTTTATATCGCCATTTACCTGGAAAGCTGGCGCTGGCTGCAAGCCGAGCTGACTTTGGAGGCCGATTTTCCGCTGCGGGTTTATCTGGATGGAACGGTTCTGGCCCAAGCCGCCTCCACCGGCACGGATGCGGGGAAAAACAATTACCTGCTGACCATGGCCAATGGCAAACACCTGCTGCTGCTCAAGGGAATCTTGCCGGCCGGGGCCGGCATTTCCCATTCGCTGCAGGCCGGCTTGGCCAACCTGCCGGCGTTCCATGCCGATCCGGTCACCCTTTCCCTGGCTCCAGACCGTCGCAGCGGCATGGAAGACGTGCTGAACACCGTGAACATCACCGAGGTCCACCTGTCTCCCGACGGCAACCTGGTTGCGGTGGCCCTGAGCCAGCTTCCAGCCGGCGGGACTGAGAACGTCAAATGGCTGGAGATCCTGGAAACGCAGAAGGGCAACCGGGTGTTTACATCACAGGGCTTCGGAACAATCAGCCATTTCCAGTGGTTGAAAGATTCCCGGAGTTTTTCCTTCGGCCGCAGCAATAAAGAGCTGACCGATCTGTGCATATTCGACCTGGACCGCCGTGTCTGCCGGACCATCCTGGCCGGCATTAAAAGCTTTTCGTCCTGCTGGTGGGCTTCGGACAATTCTTTTCTGGTCTATGCCACCGCGGTTGAAGCTGAAAAGGACAAGGCGTTCCATTATGTCAAGAAGCTTGACGACCGGACGCGCTTCCCTGAACAACGTCAGGCGCTGACCCTGTTCTTTCCCGAATCGGGTGTTCGCCAGCCGCTGGCTAACTCCAGCGACAATTTCAGCCAGGTTCGCATCAGTCCTGACGGTCGCAGGCTGCTGCTGGCTGCATACAGTGAAGATGTCCGGGTTCGGCCCTACCATAAATATACCCTGGTGCTCTTTTCATTAACCGACGGCCGGAGGGAACAAATCCTCGCCGATCCCTGGATCGAGGACTTCCTCTGGTCTCCTGACGGCAAAAAGCTGCTGTTGCTGGGCGGACCGTCGGCTTTTGCCGGTTTGGGCAGTACCTTGGCTGCCGGTGTGGTGCCCAATGATTTTGATGGTCAGGCCTATTCATTTGACTTGAAAACCCGTAAGGCCGAAGCGCTGAGCCGCAGGTTTGCCCCCGCCATCGGATCGGCCTTCTGGCAGCGGGGCGGCAGCATTTACTTCAAAGTGACTGACAATGACCATGCGCGTCTATACCGTTGCGCCCCGGCCGAAAAGAAATTCAAACGCCTGGCGACCGGGGTTGACGCGGTGGAAAGCGTCAGCTACTCCATGGCCAAGAAAGTAGTCTATTCCGGGTCCGGTCTGGGCATGCCGCAAAAACTATTTTTACTGAACCTGGATTCGGGGAATTCCCGGATGCTCAAGGACTATAACCCAAGCCAATTCGCCGCTGTCCGTTTCGGCCAGACCGAAAACTGGACTTTCAAGACCCAAGAAGGCAAGACCCTCGGCGGCTACATCTGTTTTCCGCCGGCTTTCAACCCCTCCCGTCTCTATCCCTGCATTATCAATTATTATGGCGGGACTTCGCCGATTGGACGCAATTTTGGCGGGCGCTATCCCAAGGACTGGTATGCGGCCAACGGCTACATTGTCTGCGTCCTCCAGCCCAGCGGCGCCATCGGTTACGGGCAGGAGTTTTCCAGCATTCACGTCAACGACTGGGGCGAAATTACCTCGGCCGAAATCATCCGCGGCGTGCAGGAACTGTTGCGGACCCATCCCTATATCGACAATCGCCGCGTCGGCGCCATCGGCGCCTCCTACGGCGGCTTCATGACCCAGATCCTGGCCAGCAAGAGCGAAATGTTCGCCGCCTTGGTCTCCCATGCCGGCATCAGCTCCCTTTCTTCATATTGGGGGACGGGCGATTGGGGCTACAGCTATAGCGGCGTGGCTTCGGCAAACAGTTTCCCCTGGAACCGCAAGGATATCTATGTTGGTAAAAGCCCGCTGTTCATGGCTGAACGCATTAAAAATCCGCTGCTCCTCCTCCATGGTGAAGATGATAATAACGTGCCTCCCGGCGAAAGCTACCAGATGTTCGCCGCCCTGAAACTGCTGGGCAAGGAAGTGGCCCTGGTCACCTTCCCCGGACAGCAGCACTTCATCCTCACCCCGGCTCAGCGCGTCCGCTGGCTGCAAACCATCATGGCCTGGTTCGATCGCTGGCTGAAAGGGCAGGGGGAATGGTGGAAGGAGCTATACCCAGAGTAATTCAACGAAATGCGTGACGCGTAATGCGTAACTAGATAAGAATAAAATTCCAAATCCCAAGCATCAAATTCCAAATAAGCTCCAAGCACCAATGACCCAATTACCAAAACAAAAAAAAAGAGCATGAAAGGCTTTCGTTTGGTTCATTGGAATTTGGAACTTGGGGTTTGTTTGTAATTTGGAATTTGGTTCTTATTCCTCTTTCCTATAGCCTGAATTAGATCTCCATCTCGGCCAGCGCCTGGTCGAAGGCTGATTGATTGATCCAGCGCCGTCGCAACATGCGGAGGGCGATGATTTTCCTTTTGCGGTTCATGCGCCGGTTGTTGCTGGCTTTGGCGGCAAAGCTGTGCGGATTCGGCAGCACCGAGGCCAGGCGGACGGCCTGGGACAGTGACAGTGACGCGGCCGGGCAGCGAAAATATACTCTCGCGGCGGCTTCGGCGCCATATATATCATCGCCCCATTCGATCAGGTTCAGGTAAAGCTCGAGGATGCGTTTCTTGCTCAGTACCTTTTCCAGTTTCACGGCGATGGCCGCTTCACGCAACTTGCGCCAGACGTTTTGCCCGGGATTCAAGAAAAGATTTTTGGCTAGTTGCTGGGTGATGGTCGAACCACCGCGGCGGACGTGTTTTTTTTCGATATTGGCTTCCAATGCCTGGCGCATGGAAGCCCAGTCAAAACCTTCGTGTTCAAAAAATTTATCGTCCTCGGCGATCAATACGGCCTGGATGAGGAACGGGGAGATATGCGACAACGGCACCCGCTTCCAGAGCCGGCGCGGCTTGCGCCCTTTTTGAGCGGCCTGCTCGGCGCGAAATCTCATCATCGCCGTTTCCTGCGGATTCTCCTTTTTCAACCAGCTGACATCGGGCAGGGTCAGCCAGAAGAGCATAATGCCCAGCAATGCCAGGGCCAGGATAACGGCTGCGATGCGCAGCCACAGACGCTTTTTTCTCCTTTTTTTATCTGTCATGCCCATGTGCAGGGCTAATCTAAAGCAAACGGCGGCGGCTGTCAAGAAAATCCAAGTGATGTAGCCGTTTGGAGCGGAAATGGCAAATTGACTTTGCTTTGCGGCTGCGGTATATTGCTGTCAGGCAATATGAAAAAAAATACCTTGCTCGTTACCGGTGGTGCCGGTTTTATCGGGTCCAATTTCATTCACCATGTATTTAATCAGCCAGGTTTTTCAGGAAAGGTTGTTAACTACGACAGTTTAACCTATGCCGGGAACCAGGACAATCTTCTGCAAATACAGAAAAAATGGCAGGGGCAAAGATACTTTTTTATTAAGGGTGATGTCAACGACCGGCGGTTGCTGCATGATACCTTGGCTCGCTTCAAGCCGCACGCCATCGTTAATTTTGCCGCCGAAAGCCACGTGGACAGGTCCATTGACGCGCCGCTGGTTTTCATCGATACCAACATTAAAGGGACCGCGGCTCTTTTGGAAGAGGCCCTGGCCTATTGGCAATCCGCCACGGCGGCGGAAAGGGAAAAATTCAGGTTCTTGCATATCTCCACGGATGAGGTTTTCGGCACATTGGCGGAAACGGGATTGTTCAGCGAAACGACTCCCTACCGTCCCAATTCGCCTTACGCCGCTTCGAAGGCGGCTTCCGACCACTTGCTCCATGCCTGGCATATAACATTCGGCCTGCCGGTGCTGCTGACCAACTGTTCGAACAACTATGGCCCCTACCAGTTTCCCGAAAAACTGATCCCGCTGATGATCATCAACTGCCTTCATGAAAAGCCGCTGCCCGTTTACGGCCGGGGAGCCAATATCCGCGACTGGCTTTATGTTGCCGACCACTGCCAGGCCCTGTGGCAGGTCCTGGATGCCGGTCGAATCGGCGAGTCGTACAATATCGGCGGCGGCAATGAACTGAAAAACATTGATGTGGTCAAAAATATCTGCGCGATCATGGATGATCTCAAACCGCGAACTGGCGGCAAACCCTATCGAGAGTTGATTACGTTTGTCAGTGATCGGCCGGGCCATGATTACCGTTACGCCATCGATTTTTCAAAAATAAAAAACGAGCTGGGCTGGAAGCCGCAGCATGGCTATCAATCGGGTCTGGCAAAAACCGTCACCTGGTATATCGATCATGAGGCCTGGTGGCGGGCTATCCAGGAAAAAAAATACGACCTGGGCCGGCTTGGGATCAGGAAATAAAGTGAAATTATGAAAATAACCGCCTGTGAAATACCTGCTGTCAAGATGATTGAACCGCGGATCATTGGTGATAGGAGAGGTCATTTTGTCGAATCCTTTCGCCATGACAAATTTACGCAGGCGGTCGGCCCGGTGAACTTTGTGCAGGAAAACGAGTCGTTTTCAACCTTTGGAGTTCTCAGGGGCCTTCATTTTCAAAAACCGCCCATGAGCCAGGGGAAATTGGTCAGGGTGCTCAGCGGCGAAGTGCTGGATGTCGCCGTGGACATCCGCTGGGGGTCTCCATGCTACGGCATGCATGTGGCCAGGAAGTTGAATGCTGAAAACAAAAGGCAAATGTGGATTCCCTCGGGCTTTGCCCATGGCTACGTCGTTTTGAGTTCCGAAGCGATCTTTGCCTACAAGTGCGACCAATACTATTCCCCGGATCACGAAGCCGGGATACGCTATGACGATCCGTTTTTGGCAATCGACTGGCTGCTTGCCAAGCCACAGATCATACTGTCAGAGAAAGACAAGCGGCACGATTGTTTTGAAAACGTGTTGGCCGCGAAATACTTTCAGTATAAATAACCCACAATAATTTTTTTTGCCCAAAGACTTGACATTGGCAGATTTTGGTATTAGAATACTCTGCGTAATAGAGTTCTCTGGATGAAAAGTTTGTTGAAAGGAGTGCCGAACGATGCACATTACAACCCATGAAGCACAAGAGTCCCTGGCTGCCATTGATGCCATGATGCAAAAGATGCGCCGCAGCGCTGCTGAGGGCGGGACGCACTATTTCTTGATCCTCTGGGGCGTTATATGGTTTTTCGGTTTCCTGGGCTCTCATTTTTTCAGCGGGAAAATCGCTGGTTATATCTGGATGGGACTCGATATCCTTGGCGGTTTCAGCTCGTGGCTGATTGGCAAGGCGATGCGTCGCCGCGTGCGCCATGCCGGTAACAAAATCACCAACCGGCGGGTCGCTTTGTTTTGGTTGACCTTGTTCCTCTACTGCATGCTGACCGTTTGGATCGCCGGACCCGTGGACAGTAAAAAGCTGGCCATGTACATTGTCCTTTTTGCCATGATCGGCTGGGTCGCCATGGGTTTCCTGCTGTCGCTGTCGATTGTCCGGCTGGCCTTGCTGATTACGCTGGTAGCCTTGGCGGGATACTTTTTGCTGCCAGGCTATTTTTTCCTGTGGATGGCGCTACTGGGTAGCGGAACCATGATCGGTTGCGGCTTTTTCATCCGTTTCAGGTGGCCGTCATCATGAGCGGCTTGAACGAACTCATTCATCAATCGGTGCGACTGCGCATCATGGCCGCGCTGACGGTGCTAGACCCGGGCAAGGAGGTCGATTTCGCCTACCTGCGCGGACTGCTGGAGGTGACCGATGGCAACCTGGGCGCTCACCTGCGTAAACTGGAAGACGCAGGATACATCGCCGTGAGCAAGACCTTTGTCGAGCGCAAGCCGCGTACGTTTGTGGCCGCCACGGTTGCCGGCCGTCACGTTTTTAAAGCCCACACCGAGGCCTTGAAGGCGATCCTGAAACAGGGCAGGCCAAAGTGACCGCTGCCGGCAGGAGGAAATTGCAATGAATCCGATCATTCAAGTTGAAAAACTGACGAAGGCTTATGGGGCCATGATCGCCGTGGACGATGTGTCTTTCGCCGTTCAAAGCGGCGAGATATTTGGCATGGTCGGCCCCAATGGAGCCGGCAAGACCACAACCATTGAATGCCTGGAAGGTTTGCGCCGCCCCGATCAGGGCCGGGTCCATGTCTTGGGGTTGGATCCTGTCAGCCAGGAAAGGCTGTTGCGCCCGCAGCTTGGCGTGCAACTGCAGCAGGCCAATCTGCCTGAGCGCATCAAGGTCTGGGAGGCGCTTGATCTCTATGCTTCATTTTACTCCCGTCCGTTGGACTGGCGCAACCTGATCGAGCAACTTGGCCTGGCTGAGAAGCGCAACACGGCGTTTCGCAAGCTTTCGGGCGGACAGAAACAACGGCTGTTCATCGCCCTGGCATTGCTCAATGATCCGCAAGTGGTTTTTCTCGACGAACTGACCACCGGCCTGGACCCGCAGGCCCGTCATGCCAGCTGGGATTTGGTGCGCAGCATCCGTGATCGCGGCAAGACCGTTTTCCTGACGACGCACTTCATGGAAGAGGCTGAACGCCTGTGCGACCGGGTGGCGATTATGGATCAGGGCCGTATCGTGGCCTTGGATACACCCGCGAACCTGATCCGCAGCCTGAAAGGTGAAAATCGTGTGCAATTCAGCGTCGATGTCGACTTGGATGTTTCATCTTTATCGAAGCTGCCCCATGCCGGCCGGCTGGAGAGGCACGGCGACATTTTCGTCGTTCATGGTCGCGCCACGGACCACCAGGATCAAGCTGCACTCGTCGGCGAAGTCGTCAATTTCCTCACGCTACATGGAGTTCGGTTCAGTGAACTGCGAACCGAACAAGCCAATCTGGAAGATGTTTTCCTGGCCCTCACCGGCCGGCAGATCCGAGTTTAAGGAGAATCAATGATGCGCCCTTTTCTGAAAATGACCTGGATCGAAGCCAAGCTTCTGCTGCGTGAACCGATCGGCGTGTTCTTCACCCTGGCTTTCCCGTTGATGATGTTGTTTTTATTCGGTTCCATCTACGGCAACAAGCCCCTGCCGTTTTTTGCCGGCTACGGTTCGGTGGATGTCTCCGTGCCGGCGTACACGGCCATGATCATTGCTACCAGTGGCCTGTTGACCCTGAGTATCGGCATGGCCGGAAATCGTGAAAACGGCATTCTGCGCCGGCTGCGGGCCACGCCCATGAGGCCGTTGATCATCCTGAGCTCACAGATGACCGTGATCTTCGCCATGACGGTTGCCGGCATGACGTTGTTGATTGTTGCCGGAAAAATATTCTACGGTCTGCGCTTTAATGGCAGTGCTCTGAATGTGGCCGCCGCTTTTCTACTCAGCAGTCTGAGTTTTTTTGCCCTGGGTTTTGTCTTGGCCGGCCTGCTGCCAACGGCGCGTACGGCCCAGGTAGTGGGCATGGTGCTTTTTTACCCGATGATCTTTCTCTCGGGGTCAACCATCCCCTTGGAGTCGCTGCCGTCCGGTGTCCGTGCTTTTGCCCGCTTCCTGCCCCTAACCCATGTCGTCACCCTGCTGCGCGGCTTGTGGATTGGCGATGCCTGGAGCCGGCACGGAACCGAAGTAATCGTTCTGCTGGTTTTGCTCATTGCCTGCACCTTGGTTGCAGTTAAAACTTTTCGCTGGGAATAGTGATTCGGGCGGCAGATATTTTAAAGTAAAATTATTGAATAAATACAAGGAGATGAATGATGATTAAGCAAGCGTCAATTTGCATGCGTCAAGGCAAGTTTCATTTACTGAAATGTGTGCTGCCGGTTTGCTTGGCCTTAGGCTTCAGCGCGGTATCCCCAGTTGAAATGCAGCCCAACAAGGGAAAACCTGCCTGTTTTGTCATTCGTGATGTGCGTGTGTTTGACGGCAACAATGTGATTGAAAAAACCAACGTGCTGGTACGCGAAGGTAGAATCGAGAAGGTTGCGCTGGCCCTGAGAATTCCCGACAGTGCCCGGATCATCGAGGGCCAAGGCAAAACCCTGTTGCCTGGCCTGATCGATTCCCACACCCATATCTTTGCTGCTGGGCTGCAGCAATCCGTCCAGTTTGGCGTGACCACCGACATTGATATGTTTACCCAGGTCGATCTTGTCCAAGCGATGAAAAAACAGCAAGCGGCGGGCGCCAATCCCGGTCGCGCCGATCTGATTTCCAGCGGCACACTGGCCACGGTTCCCGGCGGTCATGGGACTGAATACGGTTTGGTCATACCCACCTTGTCAAAACCGGAAGAGGCGCTGGCCTTTGTGGACGCCCGCATTGGCGAAGGCTCCGATTTCATCAAGATCATTTATGGTCACGGTTGGAATTTCCCGTCATTGGATAAGCGTACCATGGCCGCCCTGGTTCAAGCCGCTCACCGGCGCAATAAACTGACCGCCGTGCATATCGATACGCTGCAGGATGCCTTTGACGCCGTTGAGTGCGGTGCCGATATCCTGGCCCATGTCTGGATCGACAGAGAAATGACTGACAAGCTCCTGACGCTGGTCCAAAAAAAACGCACGGTTTTGATTCCTACCCTGACCGTGATCAGCAGCATCTGCGGTTTGAAGCCGGGAATAACGCTGCTCCGTGATCCGCAACTCGAGCCGCTCATGGATTCGGATGTTCTGCTGGGTTTGCAGCGGGAATTCCCCATTTCGGCCTTTACGCAGGAGAATTTTGCCACGGCGCAAATGATCACCCGACTATTCAAAGAAAACCATCTGCCGGTCCTGGCTGGCACCGATGCCCCCAATCCCGGCACGGCCTATGGTGCCAGCCTGCACCAGGAATTGGAAATGCTGGTGCAATGCGGTTTTTCACCGGCTGAGGCCTTGAACGCAGCTACGGCGCTGCCGGCCGAAGTCTTTGCACTCAGCGATCGCGGCCGCATTGCCCAGGGGTTGCGCGCCGACCTGCTGCTGGTTGAAGGCAATCCCCTGGCAGCGATCACCGACACGCGGCGCATTGCCGGCATCTGGAAGGAAGGCGTCGAACTGGATCGTTCCGGTTTCCGTGAAAAGATTGCCCGGGAGAAAAAATCCGCTGCCGGTCAGCCCACCCCCATGCCTCCGGCCGGATTGGGAACGGGTTTGGTCAGTGATTTCGATGACGGCTCCCGCAACAGCCGCTTCGGTTCGGGCTGGCTTGACTCGACCGATGCCATCATGGGTGGAAAGTCCACGGTTGAGATAAAAATAACCTCCGCGGGAGCAGAAAACAGTCTGTATTGCCTGACCATTTCAGGTGAAGTGCTTGCCGGAGCTGCTTTTGCCTGGAGTGGCACCATCTTGTTTCCAGCCGAAAAACCGTTTGCGGCCGCCGATCTGTCCGGAAAAAAAAGCATTTCCTTCTGGGCCAGGGGCGACGGTCAGACGTACCAGGTTCTTTTCTATTCCCGGAAAACAGGTTTTATCCCGCTTTCGCAATCGTTTACCTGCAGTGCCGAGTGGCAACAATTTAATTTTGCCTTCAGCTCCTTTCCGAACCTAGACAGCACCCAGGTCACGGCCATTGCTTTTATTGCCGGTCCGCAACCGGGCCCTTTCAGATTGCAACTTGATCATATTGCATTGCAATGATTTCATTAAAAGCCCATACAAGGGCCCAAGTAAAATTTAATCCAGCCCAGCTGCGAAGTTTCCTGCCACGCTCTAAAAACTGCGGCCCAGGCGGGTATAGAAGTATGGACCGTGTTCGTGATTAAAGCCATAGGCAGCGCCCATCGCCAGGTCGAAGGCTGTGGCGCCGCCGAAGGCCAGACGCAGTATGGCCTCGCCACCGATACTGTAGGTGCTGGGCCATGGATGGGTTCCTTGCCACAGACGGCCCATGTCGAAAAACACGTTGAGGTAGACCCGGTCCAGGCTGACGGCGGGCAAGACGGCTTTTTCAATCTTGAAAAGGGGCAGCCGGTACTCCAGGTTGAACAGGAAGCCCCTGTCGCCCTGCTGGCTGTAAGCGGGCAATCCACGTAGCAGGTCGAAGGGATGGTCGTGGCCCAGGCTGCTGACGCCTTCACCTTCGCGGCCTCCCAGCGAATAAAAATCCGCACCCGCGTTCCAACTCCTGGCCATGGCCAGGCGCCAGGCCAGCACGCCTGGCCGAAAGACGGAAATGTATTGCCGCCAGTCGGCCTGGAGGCTGCGGCGGTTGTATTTATTGCCCCACCCGGCCGGCTGCAGCGAGCATTGCAGGCTGCCACGTATCCCGTCCGCCGCTGAAATCGAGTCGTAGTATTCGCGACTGGAATTGAAAGCGATCCCCAGACGGAAACCGGTATCGCTGCCGTGATCTTCGTGGAGACCCGAGTCATGAATGACGGTACGGCGTTCCCTGTGCAGGTCCGCGTAGGCGACCCACTGGGAGCGTCTGCGGATACGCAGCGGCCAGTGCGACTCCAGCTTCAGTTCCTGGCTGCGCCGGCTGCTGCCGCTATCGCCATCGCGATAAAAATCGGTGCAGTCGTGATAGGAAAAAGTCAGGGTCGGCAGGAGCCCGTCATAGGTATAACGACACAGTACATTGGCCCGGTGGCTTGAAAATCCGTAATAACTTTCCAGGCTGAAGCTGTGGATGCCCAACGCATCCTGTCCGCCGGTCAGGATGCCTGCCTGGATTTCATCGCCCCCCATCCGAGCGCTGGTGGCCCAATAGCGCGGCAACACATCGCGCCAGAAGCGGTAGGGCCGGGACGCAACCTTCGGAACTGCGGCCGGCGTTTCCGCCCAGTCAACGGTTTTGATAAACTCCATGGGGGAAAATGATACCGCGGCCAGGTCGACTTGGGCGATTTGCAGGCCGCGGCCGCTGAAATAAGTGAAATAAATATATTCAGAATTCGGGTCCAGGGAAAATTGCTGCAATCCCGTCAGGCGCGGTGCGCTGCAGATTAGACCTTGGTTTTTAAGCAGGGAGGCGGAAGCCAGCTGGGTATGCTGCTCATCGGCCCGGATAAAATAGAACTGATGGTTGCTTTTCCAGGCGGGTTGCCGGCAGTCGGCACCGGCGGCAGTGAGCACGGTATGCAGTTCTCCCGAGGTTGAAAAAATCCCGATTCCCCAGGGCTGGTCCTCATTTTTAACCGACGCGGCGATGAGGCTTTGGTCCGGGGAAAGGCATAACTGGGCTATTCCGGAAAAGGCGCGGGAGAGCGTTTTAACTTTGCGCGTACGTGTATTGAAAAGGACCAGAAAAAAACGCCCCATGCGCCTTTGGACGCAGTATATTTCGTCAGCAGCAACTTTTTTAACCGGCTGTGAAAGGCGTTGGCCGCGCGACAGCCTTTTGGGGTGTCTTTTTTTCATGTCGAACTGGTACAAATCTGAATATTGGTTGAAATTGTGGAAATATTCCGTGGCGGAAAGGAATATGGAGTTTACCTCAGGCGCGAAGCTGAGGCTGTTCACCCCATCCATTTTGAACAAGGGCTCCATCCGGCCGCTTTTCATATCCAGTACATCAATCGTTCCCCGGCCGCGATAGTCGCGATGGTACACGGCTAGTCTTTTCTCATCCAAACAGCATGGATATTGGTTAAAAAATCCCTTTTGTGTCAGCGGTTCGTGAAGGGGGCTGTCTGCTTGCGGATACTTCGGGGTGGACAGACTATGACGGTATTCGTCCCATAATGTCCCCAGTGGTTCTCCAAATGTGTTTTCGAAATCACGACTGTTGCTGAAGACGATCAGGTGGTCGGTCGATTGCTTTAAATATTTCCTGAGGCTTTCCGGACCGTATTTCTCGGCCAAAAACTCGATGAATCCGCCGCCAAAAAGGTATTTGGCAGCTGGCCCCGGCCAGGCGGATGGTAAGCCGCATATGGGGCTCCAGTTCGGGAAAAGGTCATCCTGACGGGCCGCGGCCAGCATCAACTGATATGGCGGGTGATTCAAGCGGCCGTCGCCGGTAAGCTGGGATTCGCCCCAGACAGCCAATCCCTCGATGACCCAGGGAGAAAGCTGGATGGCGGGGTAAAGCAGGGGCAGGCTGCCGTAAACCCGGCGCAGGATGCGAAACGGCTCCGCCGCGGCGTTCAGGGTGAAAATATGGGTCAATTCGTGGGCCAGGACCAACTCCAGCCAAGCGTGGCTGCAGGACAGCGTCGAATCGGGCGCTGGTTCGTGGAGATTGATGCCGATCAGGTGGAATGGGAAAAAAGTGGCGAAGCCGTTGCTTTCATCGCTGCTGTCGTCAAGAACGATGCGTATCCGGCCCGCCGGTTGGTCGCGCCAGAAAGCGGCCAGTTTCACGTATGTATTCTCAGCGTTGCTCAACACGGATTCGGCCTGTTGCCAGCAGTTGCCGGGAAAGATCACTGAAAAGTGGCCGCGGTTGATTTCCCGCCAGCGCAGGCCGGGTGGATATTTGGCTGCCAGCAACGCCAGAGCGGCCAGCCAGAATATAAAAAATATTTTTATTTTCAATGTTTTCGCGATGCCGCCAGTTTCTTCTCCCAATTCCAGGCACTGGCCACGATATCGTCCAGATGGGGCACATCCGGCTTCCAGCCCAGTTCGCGGTGGATTAGTCCGGCATCGGCGATCAGGGCAGCGGGATCACCGGGACGGCGGGCGCACTGGACTACGGGAAAGTCGATGCCGCTGACCCTTTTGGCTGCGGCTATGACGTCGAACACCGAGTGTCCGATGCCGTAACCGCAGTTGAATACCCGGCTCTGTTTTATCGTCTTCAGGAATTCGAGTGCCAAAAGATGGGCGACAGCCAGGTCGTCTATGTGGATGTAGTCGCGAATGGCCGTTCCGTCGGGGGTGGGGTAGTCGGTCCCGAAAACTTCCAGTTCTGGATACTGTCCCAGGGCAGTTTTCAGGGCCCGGGTCAGCAGGTGGGTGGGTTGGCGGTAATCCTGGCCGATCCGCGCCTGGCGGTCGGCACCGGCGGCGTTGAAGTAGCGCAGGGCGACATAACGGAAATCGGGATTGGCGACGGCCACATCGTGCAGCATCATTTCGCTGACCAGCTTGGCATTGCCATAGGGGTTGATGGGTTGGAGCGCTGCTTTTTCGTCCACGGGTACTTTTTCGGGCATGCCATAGACGGCGGCGGTCGAGGAAAAAATGAAGTTTTCCACCCCGTTCTCCAGGCAGGTTTTGATCAGAGCCAAGCAGTTGAAGGCGTTGTTCTCGTAGTATTTCATGGGTTGGAGGACCGATTCGCCTACCTGGATGAAAGCGGCAAAGTGCATGACGCTGCGGATGGAGTACTGGCGCATGATTTTGCCCAGCCGTTCACGGTCGGCGATATCGCCGCGGATCAGTTCGCCATAAAGGACTGCTTCGGCCCTTCCCGACGAGAGATTGTCAAAAATGACCGGTCGGTAACCCTGTTCGCCGAGATCGCGCACCACGTGGCTGCCGATGTAGCCGGCTCCGCCCGTGACCAGGATAGGCTCGCCGGCGGCAGGCGCTTTATTTTCATTCATGCATGCAGTATATGAAATTGGCGTTTTTCAGTCAAGGAGAGGAGGAATTTCCTCAAAAACGTCCCCGGGGAAGCCCAGAAATCATTGACATCAGGGGCAAAATTGATTATACTTACATTTCATTTTCGTTGCTTGAAAATAACTGAATCAACAGGAGGATTGGATGCGAAACGCTTTGATTATGGGTGCTGCCGGAAGAGATTTTCATAATTTCAACACTTTTTTCAGAAACAACAAGGATATACAAGTGAAAGCCTTTACGGCCACGCAAATTCCCGATATCGCCGGCCGCAAGTATCCCCAGGAACTGGCTGGAAAAATGTATCCCAAAGGTATTCCCATTTATCCTGAAACAGAGTTGCTGAATCTGATCAAAAAACTCGCTATCCAGGATGTCTATTTTTCATACAGCGATGTCCGCCACACGTATATCATGGACAAGGCCTCTGAAGTCATGGCTGCCGGGGCCAATTTCATCCTGCTTGGACCCGATGACACCATGGTCCAGAGCAGCAAACCCGTGGTTTCGGTCTGCGCAGTGCGCACCGGCTGCGGAAAAAGCCAGACCACCCGGCGGGTCAGCCAGATTTTGATTGCCATGGGTTTTAAAGTGGCCGCCATCCGCCACCCCATGCCCTATGGCGACCTGGTGAAACAGAAAGTGCAAAAATTCGTTACCAAGGCTGACTTGCTCAAGCATCAATGCACCATCGAGGAAATGGAAGAATACGAACCCCATATTGAAAACGGGGTCATCGTCTTTGCCGGTGTCGATTACGAAGCCATCCTGCGCGAAGCCGAAAAAGTCGCCGATATCATCCTTTGGGACGGTGGCAACAATGATTTCCCGTTTTATAAATCGGATCTGGAAATTGTCGTGGTTGATCCGCACCGGGCCGGGCACGAGCGAGAATATTATCCCGGCGAAGTCAATTTCCGCCGGGCTCATGTGATCGTAATCAATAAAATTGATACCGCCGATTTGGAAAATATCCTGGAAGTCAGGGAAAATATCCGCGAACTTAATCCCGGAGCTATCGTGGTCGATGCCGCTTCTCCGCTGCAAGTCAAGGATGGCGAGAAAATCCGCGGCAGACGGGTGCTGGTCATCGAAGACGGCCCGACCTTGACCCACGGTGAAATGCAGTATGGTGCCGGGGTCATGGCCGCCGAGAAATTCGGTGCGGCCGAACTGATCGACCCGCGTGAATGGGCTGTCGGCACCATCGCGGGTACTTTCAAGAAATATCCCGATATCGGTACGCTGCTGCCGGCCATGGGCTACGGTGCCAAGCAGATGAAGGACCTGGAAGCTACGATCAACAAGGTGCCGTGCGACCTGATCATCATTGCGACACCGATCGACCTGGGCCGGATCGTCAAGTTCAAAAAACCAACCGTGCGCGTCGGCTATGACCTGCAGGAAATAGGCCGGCCGAACCTGGAACAAATTCTGCAGAAAAAATTCAAGAAGAAGTAGATATAGCCATTGCTGGCATAAGCGGGACCGCTCTGAGGGGAGCGGTTGCCCCGTTTGAATTGGGTAGAGAGAATATGAAGAATAAACTGGCTTTGATTGCATTTGGAGGCAACGCCATGCTGGCGGCCGGGGAAAAAGGAACGGCCAAGGAACAATACCGCAATGCCCAGAAAGCGGCGCAGCTGATGGTGGAAATCGTCAAAAAAGGCTATGAACTGATCATCGTTCATGGCAACGGCCCACAAGTGGGCAATATCCTTTTGCAAATGGAAGCCGCGGCCACAACGATCCCGGCCTTGCCCCTGGATGTCTGCGACGCCATGACCGAAGGCAGTATGGGCTATATGCTGGAGCGGGCCATCCTGAATGAGTTGCGCAAGCGCTCCATCGATAAAGAAGTGACCACGGTGCTGACTCAGGTCGTGGTGGACCGAGAAGACAAGGCTTTTCAAAAGCCCACCAAGCCCATCGGTCCATTTTACAACAGCTTCCGTGCCGGGCAGCTGAAAAGGGAAAACAAGTGGCAGATGGTCGAGGATGCGGGACGCGGCTTCCGGCGCGTCGTGCCATCGCCCCTGCCCATTGATATCATTCCCAAGCGTGCAATTCGTGCCATGGTGGAAAAGGGCATCATCGTCATCGCCGCCGGCGGCGGTGGTATTCCGGTTTTTATCAATTCATCCGGATTGGTCGAGGGCGTCGAAGCGGTCATTGACAAGGATCATGCCTCAGCCCTGATTGCCAGGGAAGCCCGGGCCGACCTTTTCATCATCTTGACCGGGGTCGATCGGGTGATGGAAAATTTCGGTCGGCCCGATGCCCAACCGATTGCCTGCATGGATATGGAAAAAGCCCGGAAGATGCTTGAGCAGGGACAGTTCCCTGCGGGATCGATGGGACCTAAAATAACCGCGGCTATTGATTATATTCGTGGCGGCGGCCGAGAGGTGTTGATCACATCGGCTGAAAAATTGAAAGCCGCTTTGGCCGACCGCTCGGGCACAAAAATTGTCCGGGGAACGTCAGCCCCGGTTGTCATTGAAAATTTGTCAGGGGAGATGCAGTAGCGTGGATAAACAATTAGAAAACAATTTGGATATCGGCAAGGAAGACATTGATTTTATCAAATCATATCTCAAGGGCAAGTTTGAGCCGCTGGAATTCAGTGACCTCGTCTACCAGTTAGCCCTTTTCAAAACTCAAGACCGCCGGAAGAACCGGGTCAAAGTTTATAATCCCAATTGTGAGTACACAGTGGGAGACCTCATTTTCAAGGAATATCCAGGCCAGCTGCCGATCGGCAATAAAAAGTATACTCAAGTGGAACATGGCATCATCTTGAAGGTCGAGGAAGTGCGCAACCGCTCAGGCCGGGATGAAATCCTTCTGAGTTATGACGGCACCTCGGAATTCCGCAAGTACACGGAGTATCTGAAAAGGCAGAAAATCGAATTGTTGTTGCCCCATAAAGCGCAAAAAACGGCCCAGGAAAGCGAATATCTTGCTGCCGATCTGGATCCGCGCTGCACCCAATCACCCTTGATCGAGCGTGATTTTGTCATTCTGCGAAGAAAACTGGTCACGGTGTTGCACAAGGAGAACAGCATTGCCTTTATCAGTGACAAGGTGATGCTTAAAGAAAATCTGAAGCCGTTGGCAGCGGAAATATTCTCGCAAATCAAGGAATTTCTGAAAACCAGGCAGGCTTCAGAGAGTACTGAGTTTTTTATCGAAAACTTCGCCAAGGTTTCTCCCGATGATCCTGGATTTGCGGCGAATTGTTTTGCCCTGAACTACTTGATGACCACCCAGTATAAAATCGATTTGCAGCAGACTAATAGCCGCGGCTGGGGAAAATGGCACCTGCTGTCCGTGCTTTATCACATCAAGAAAAACGCGTTAGTCGGTGAAGCCAACCCTTTTTTAAACAACCTCAGTTTTGAAAATAAAAAGAACCTGCTGCAGCGCAGAAAAAAACTTGAGGAGTCCATCTTCAGCGAAGGCGACACCCGCTATTTCCTGACCCAAAGGGAAGTCGCTTCGGGGGCGGTACGCTTGAAAAGCAATTTGTATCATTTCGGTTCAGCCATCGAAATCGAAGCGTTGGACACATTTTCCCATAAAAAACACACGCTGTATTACTACCAGGATGAAAATATGCTGCTGGGATTCCAACGGATTTTTGAGAGTTACAAGGCCCTGCAGGGAATGACATTGGTTTTCGAACAGGTTGCGGCCGATGAATTCCTGTTTACCATTAAAACCACCAAGAAGGGCACCATAACCGATCAGATCGTCTATGACACCGAGAAAAAAATATTCGTGGTCAGCACCGACAAAGTAGCATCGCAGGTTTGCGTCAACAAGTCCATCTTCCTGGAGGCCGATGTCTTTCATACCCTGGCCGAGCGCTTGGAGGAGTTCCGCAAAATTGAAACCTTCAACAAATTAATCCATAAGATATTTCTGGAATTCGGCGGCCGGGAGAAAAATTATGAAATCCACATCTTGCGGTTGTACCATATTCTGGACCTGATCGCCCCGGTTGATCTCAAGCTGGTTGAAGAAATTATCTTGAGCAATCCGGAATTCGTGCCGGCCGAAAAGTTAGCTGGAGTTTTTTACCTGGATTCTGATGCGGTGATGGAAATACAGGAAGAAGAGAAGTATCGCCGGCAGGGATTGATCGAGGAAATGAAACGCAAGCGTGAAGATTCGCGCAAGCATCAGCTGGATGAAGAATTGAAAATCAAGGAAGAGATCCGATTGATACGCGAAGAACGGCGAAAAAAGCGTGAAGAAGAGATGTGGCAGAAAGAAAAGCTGCTCCATGAAAAGGAAGCCCGGCGCCGTCATGAAACTGTTTTCAGCAGCAGTGATGGGACGCCGGGCGTTGCCGCTGAAAGCCGTGCCCGTAGTGGTTCTAAAAAGCCGTTTTTAAAAGAAGACCCGGCTTTTGCCAAGATCCATGTTCCCCTGGGTGACGTCCCCGGCAAGCCCGAAACAGGGAAAAAGCTCAAGAAAAAAGTTGGTATTGAAAAACCGGTCAAAGCGGTCCGCAAGGGACAGAAAAAAATACTTGAAGAAAAGATTGAACTCGATGAAATCAAAAAACAGATCTTGCAGGCGGATATTAACGAAATAGCGTCTGAAATTGAAGCCATTGAAGATAAAAAGGAACCGGCTACGGGCAGCGAAGTGCGTTATAAGGATGAAGGCGGTTTCAGCGGAATCTTTGCCACTCAACTCGATGAAATCGTCAAGAAAGACACGAAAAAGGATTCCGCCAAGGTAAAGAAAGGCAAGAAAAAGAAAGAGGAGTAATGAAAGTCCTGCTCAATGCTTGGATGCAAGAGCTTGACCGCCTGGCAATCCAGGGAGCGGGCATCCCGTCACTGGTATTAATGGAAAACGCCGCGTTGGCGGCCACGGCTGATTTTGCCGTTGAATTTCCCCTGAACCGATATCCAACCTGTCTCGTGCTTTCGGGCAAGGGCCATAACGGCGGAGACGGTTTGGCCATCGGACGCTTGTTACTGGAAAGGGGCTATCAGGTGCGTTTCCTCCTTCTGGCCGCGCCCGATCAGCTCAGCCACGATACCAAGGCTAATTTTGATCTCGTTCAAGCCCGGCATGACGATATCCAGGTGGTCCTTTCCGCCGTGAAATTGAAAAAAATTCTGACCGAATGCAATATGGATGAAACATTTCTGGTCGACGCCGTATTCGGCACCGGCTTGAGGGAACCCGTGAAGGCGGGATTGTTCGCCGAGGTTTTTGACGCCGTCAACGCTTCGGGAATTTCCGTGGCCGCGGTGGACCTTCCTTCGGGGTTGAGCGACCGCTTTGCCGCCGATGCCGGCAGTCATATCCAGGCCCGGGTTACCGCCGCATTGCACAGCCTGAAATGGGCGCACCTGGCTCACGGCGGCAGCTCCGCCTGCGGCAGGATTCGCGTCCTGAATATCGGTATACCCGCCGATCTGCAAAATGAAGAAGAACACTATATCCGATTGACCGAACCGGCTGATTTTAAAAACCTGCTGGCCCGGCGCAAAGCGGACGCCCATAAGGGGGATTTTGGTCATGCGCTGGTTGTTGCCGGTTCCGAGGAAAAGCCCGGTGCCGGCATCCTGGCCGCTTATGCCGCTTTGAAGACCGGGGCAGGTCTTTGTACTGCGGCTGTCTCGCCGCGCAACCGTGATCTGTTTGTTTTGGCCCATCCCGAAATCATGACCCTGCTCTACGAAAAATGCGAAGAATTCTCCGGGCGCTTGAACGATTATTCCTGCATCGTGGCCGGACCGGGCATGGGCAACCGCCTGTCTACGCTGAAAACCGTCTCGCTGTTGCTGCGGGAATCTCATCAGCCGCTCATCCTGGACGCCGATGCCCTTAATGTATTGCAGGGCCAGACCCGGTTGCTGCCGATCCGCGGTGCCAGGCCGCTGATACTAACGCCGCATCCTGGTGAGTTTGCCCGGCTGCTGGATAAAACCATCAAAGAAATCCAGCAAGACCGTTTGACCCTGGCCAGGGAGTTTGCCATGAAGTACGGCCTTTACCTGGTTTTGAAGGGGCAGTACACGCTGACAGCGACACCCGCAGGCCGGGTCTGGGTCAACCAGACCGGTAATCCGGGCATGGCCACGGCCGGCAGCGGCGATGTCCTCAGCGGCATTATCGCCGGGCTCATAGTCCAGTTCCATCCGCAGCAACCCATGGAAATTATCCTGGCTGCCGCTGTTTTTTTGCATGGTTTTGCCGGAGACCTGGCTGCTCGTCAATGCGGGGAAATGGGCTTAACCGCCAGTGATATCAGCGCATTCATCCCGAAAGGCATCCTGAACATAAATGAATTTCACTCTCCTTTCCTCGGCTCCTGAAGATACCATGGCCATCGGCCGGCAGCTGGGACTTCAGTTGCTGGGAAACGAAATCGTACTGGTCCGCGGCGAACTGGGTGCGGGCAAGACAATTTTTATCAAGGGCCTGGCTTCGGCCTTGTGCATTCCCGTTGAAGATGTGGTCAGCCCCTCTTATATGCTGATGAACCTTTATAGCGGCAAGTACGACCTGTACCATTTCGACCTGTATCGCCTGGGATTGATGCCGGCCGAGTTGGAAAATCCGGTCGATGAATATATCGGAGCCGGAATCGTGGCCGTGGAATGGGCCCAGTATCTGAGCCGGGATTATTTTTCTCTGGCCGAAGCCATTACCGTGAACATCGAAACCGAGGCGGGAAACGAACGCCGGGTTACCGTGAGCACCGAACTGCCTAATATTTCCTTGTCATAGGATTCTACTTCGGCTGCCTTTAAAAATCGAATTTGCCTTTTATCAAGTCAGTTAACCAGTGATGCAGCGGTTCCAGGGTACGGAATTTATCATAGCAATAGTCGATCAAAGCGGCCGAAAAAAACTCCTCCGGCACGGCTGCTTCCCAGCCGGCATAAAGGCCATTATGGAGCAACAGTTCCGCATGGGGGTGTGCTGGGTCTGTTCCCGGCGGCAGACGTTTGTAATGCTTGCCGCCCAGGCTGATGCCCGGGTGAGCGGTTATTTTCTTGATGGCCATAGCCAATTCATCGCCATATTCGGGATCGAGCGCCGCCTTGCGGAAACGCTCGAGCAGCGGTCGGGAAAACATGTATAACCCTCCTCCTACCATCAGGTGGGGCGGTTCCAGATGGAAATAATACCCCGAACATTCCATGCGCGGGCCTTTTCCTTCCCAGAAGAAAATCCCCATATGGGTTTTATAGGGGGATTTGTCCTGGCTGAAACGGGTATCGCGGTAGATACGGAACAACGAACCGTCCGGGCGCGGAATGATATTGATGCCCGGTGTCAGGCGCTGCAGCCGCCGGCCCATGGCCACGACGAAGGCCCGGGCCGGCTGCAGTACGTATTCTTCATAGTTACTGCGCCGGGCCTTGAACCACTCGCGGTTGTTGTTCGCGGCCAGGTCACGAAAAAATTGGATGGTTTTTTTAGAAAAACCATTGAATGCATCGGTCTGAACCATTTTTTCCTCCGTGCCATCACGTATCCCGAGTATAGCATACCAGGGCGCATGATCCCAGCCAGGGTTCAGGAGCGACTTTCGTGACGGTTTTTCTATTGACATTTTGCCATGGGTTCGCCTAAAATGATTTCTGGCAAAAGCCCGGCTTAATTTATGCCAGCAACGAGGGAAAACATGTTCAAAGGACATCCGCGCGGCCTGATCGTCGCTTTTTTCTCCAACATGGGGGAGCGTTTCGGTTTCTATACCATGATCGCCATCCTGGTCTTGTTCCTGCAAGCCAAGTACAACCTCTCCGCCGAGGCTGCCAGCGGCTATTACAGCTGGTTCTACTACGCTATCTACGCTCTGGCGCTTTTTGGCGGCATACTCGCCGATAGCACCAACAAGTACAAGCTGGTGATCCTTTGCGGCATCGTCATCATGTTTACCGGTTACGGGGTCCTCGCCATTCCGGGCATGCCTCTGCACATCACCCTGATCGGCTTGTTCGTCATTGCCTTCGGCAACGGGCTGTTCAAGGGCAACCTCCAGGCCGTGGTCGGCCAGATGTATGACGATCCCAAGTATGCGAAGGTGCGCGATACCGCGTTCATGATCTTCTACATGGGGATCAATGTCGGCGCTTTCTTTGCCCCTTTCGCCGCCAACGGCATTCGCAACTGGTTCCTCAGGACGCAGGGCTTCGCCCACGACGGCAGCCTGCCGGCCATGTGCCACGCTTATTTGGACGGACGCATGACCGACGGTGCCTCGATTGCCAACCTGGAAGGCCTGGCCTCCAAAGTGTCGAGCATGGCCGTCGCCGGTACCGACCAACTCAAAGAATTCGCCACGAACTATATCGCCGCTTTTTCCAAGGGTTACAACTATGCCTTTGCCCTGGCGGCGGGAGCGATGGTCATCTCGCTGCTGGTTTATGTCATCTTCAACAAGCAGCTGCCTACCAAGGCCAAGATCGTTGCTGAAAAAAAAGATAGGGATTCGGGCTACCAGAAGATCGCCAACCTGCCCAGTATCCTGATCGGCTCCACGTTGATCGCTGTCACGGCGGCCGTGTTTCACTTCGCTTTCAACCAATTCGCCCTGGGCATGGCGATGGGTCTCTTCTTCGGCTTCATCGCCTTCATTTTCAAGACCTCGACCCATGAGGAGAAACCGAAAGTGGTGGCCTTGGTGCTTGTATTTGGCGTGGTGGTTTTCTTCTGGATGTCTTTTCACCAGAATGGCCTGACCCAGACCTTTTTCGCCCGTGATTATACGGTGAAGGAAGTCGGCCCGATATTCAACATCTTTTTCAACCTCGACTCCATGCTGGCCCTGATCGGCTGCATCGCAGGCCTGGTCCTGCTCATCTTCAAAAAGAAACCCGTCCACAAGGCCATTGGCCTGGCCATGTTCCTGGGGTTGGGCGCCTTGACCTATTATATTGTTTCCGGCTACCAGATCATGAATCCCATCGCCCCGGAGATATTCCAGTCTTTCAACCCGTTGTTTATTGTCGTGCTTACGTTTCCGGTCATGGCCCTTTTCACCTGGCTGCGCAACCGCAACAGCGAGCCGTCGACACCCAGGAAGATCGGCATTGGCATGGTTATTGCCGCCATCGGCTTCGTCATCATGCTGGTCGGTTCGCTGCATCTGGTGGCGCCCAAGCTGCTGGCCAGCGCCAACATGACCGAGTGGGGGCGGGTCTCTCCTTCCTGGCTCATCAGCAGCTACCTGATCCTGACCATCGCCGAATTGTTCCTCAGCCCCATGGGCATCTCGTTCGCCTCCAAGGTATCGCCGCCCCGCTTCCAGGGTTTGATGCAGGGAGGCTGGCTGCTGGCCACCGCCACCGGAAACAAGCTTTTGTTTGTCGGAGGTTTTTTCTGGGAAAAGATCGAGCTCTGGCAGCTTTGGGCCATTTTTGTCGTCTGCTGCCTGCTGTCGGCGGCATTCATTTTTTCAATCATGAAGCGCCTGGAAAAAGCGACGTCCTGAGAACCTTTTTCGCAGTTTTTATGCCGGATCATCCTTTTGGCTGACCGGCGCCGGAATTTTTCTAGGTTCTTGCCAATCCCCTGTCAATTGATTAAACTTAACATGCAAGTCAGGATGGAGGTGAAGGATGAGTGAAATTACTGATAATTCCCGGGAAAGAAAGAAAAAACTCAAGGAATTGATTCTTAAGCTCCACGCCGGCGGAGGCGGGGAAGCAGTGCACCAGGAATTGCTGCAGAGCCTGTCCGCAATCCCCTATGGCGAGGTTGTCGAAGTCGAGCAGGAGCTGATCGGGGAGGGACTGCCCGAGGCCGAGGTGCTGAAGCTCTGCGATGTCCATGCGGCGGTGTTGCACGGCCATGTCGATATGAGTGGCCAGAAGGTTGTAGCTGAAGACCATCCGGTCGGCGTGTTGCGCCGGGAGAACTCCGAGTTGCGGAAGGTCACGGCCCGGGCGCGAAAGATCCTCAATCACATCGAAAAAAACAAGGGGGGATTGTCCGATGCCATACTCGAGCTGCGCGAAGTGTTTAACAGCTTGTTCGACGTCGACAAGCACTACCAGCGCAAGGAGTACTTGCTGTTCCCATACTTGGAAAAGCTCGGTATAACCGGCCCCCCTAAGGTCATGTGGGGCAAACACGATGAGATCCGTGACCTGCTCAAGGGCAGCATCGAGGCGCTAAGAACCAAAAAAATCCAGCGGGATGAACTGCTGGCTGTGGTCGACATCCTGCTCAAGCCCGCACTGCAGGGCATCGACGACATGACGGTCAAGGAAGAGGAGATACTTCTACCCATGGCGCTGGACAAGCTGCATGAAGACGATTGGCATGAAATCGAGCGCCAGTCGCCGCAATTCGGATTCTGCCTTTATGACCCGCCGCTTCGGAGTCTGGATCCGGGAGCGATGGCTGCCGCCACGGCCGAGACTGCGCCAAAGGGTGAACGCATTGAACTGCCATCGGGAGGCTTCACTGCCGCTGAACTGTTGGCTATCCTGAACACCCTGCCCGTGGACATGACCTTTGTTGACCGCAACGACAAGGTGAAGTACTTTTCCCAAGGGGCCGAACGCATCTTTCAGCGCAATCGTGCCATCCTCAACCGCGATGTGCGCCATTGCCATCCGCCGGCCAGCACCCACATCGTGGAGAAGATCATCGAGGACTTCAAGGGAGGCCGCGAGAACCGTGTCCCCTTTTGGATCCGGTTGGGCGGCAAGTTCATCCATATCGAGTATTTCGCCCTGCGTGACGAGAAAGGGGAGTACCTGGGCACCCTGGAGGTTTCGCATGACGTGGAACGCTATCGCCAGCTCGCGGGCGAACGGCGCATCCTGGCTTATGGAAAGTGAAACATGGTTGAAAAACTTGTCATCACTCCCAAGACCAAGGTGATGCAGCTGCTCGAAGCCTATCCCCAACTAGAGGAAATCCTGATCAGCTTTGTCCCGGCTTTCAAGAAACTGCAGAACCCGCTCCTGCGCCGGACCGTGGCCCGGGTTGCCACATTGCAGCAGGCGGCCGCGGTCGGCGGCATCAAGACCGAAGAGTTGATCAACCGATTGCGTCGCGACGTGGGGCAGGACCTGTACGGTGAAAATGCCGGTTCTGCCTATCGCACCGAAAAACCCGCTTGGTTTGCTGCCGACCGCATTGTCAAGGAACTCGACGCCCGTTCCATGCTGGCTGCGGGTGAGCAGCCGGTCAACCAGGTCATGGCTGAGTTCAGCGCCATGGCTCCCGGCACTATCTACAAGCTGAACGCTCCATTCCTTCCCGCGCCCCTGATCGACAAGGGTTCGAGCTTGGGGCTGGAGCACTGGCTTATCAAGAAGGGTGAAGAATTGTTCACGGTGTATTTTTACAAAAAAAACTGAAAGTCCTTCCTGAACCGCCCGGTGCTCAAGTTGCCTTCAAATATAATCCATGTTATAAATAGCGCATGGATCCTGACTGCAAAACCCTGCTCGTTTTAAATCCCCACGCTGGCAAAGGCAAGGGACTTAAGATTTTTAAGCAGGTTGGCGAACTTCTGGGCCAGAGTTTAAAAAATATGGAGACCCGGATTTCTGAATATGCCGGCCATGCGTTTCAGATCGGCCGCGAAGCGGCCAACCAGGGGTATGGAAGGATTTTGACCGTGGGCGGCGACGGCACCCCGTTTGAAGTCATAAACGGGTTTTACGCCGACGGGAGGCCGCGCCAACCCTTGGAACTTGGCATGATCCCGGCCGGCACCGGTAATTCCTTTCTGCGGGACTTCGGCGAGCTTTCCTGGCGCCGGGCCGCGGAGAACGTATTAAGCGGCCGGAGCCGCCATGTCGACCTGGTGGAAATTTCCTATCAACGCGATGGCCGGCAAGTCCGGCAGTATTACTTGAATATTTTAGGGGTTGGGCTGATCGCGGACATTCTCAAGCTGACCAACGAGAAACTGAAACGATTCGGTTCCATGGGCTACAGCCTGGCCGTGATGCTGCGCCTGGCCAAGGGCATGCGCAACCGCATGCAGATTTCCGTCGATGGTATCAACATGGAGATCACCAACAGCGCCCTGGTCATATCCAATTCCAAGTATACTGGCGGCAGCATGAAGATCGCTCCTATGGCCCATACGGCTGACGGCCAGGTCGACATGGTCATTTTTCAGAGCGTTAACCGTCGCGATATTCTGAACATCTTTTCCAAGGTCTTCAAGGGCACGCACGTTGGTCATGACCGGGTAAAAACCTACCGTGCTTCCGAGATCGTCATCGACAGCTGTCCCCAGGAGCTATTGATGGCCGATGGCGAACTGCTGGGATTGACGCCGCTGTCATTGAAAGTCCTGCCCAAAGAACTGGTTGTGCTGGCATGAAGAAAGCCGCTGCCGTCGCCCTGTCCCTGCTGATCTGGAGCGTGGCCATTGTCTGGTTTTTTTTTGGCGCCCTGGGAGTTTTACTGATTGGCATATTCCGGGCCGGAAGTTTTTTTGAAGCCTGGGTCAAGGGCCTTTGCCGTTCCATCGTCTGGATCTGCGGCATCCGTATCAAGGTCACGGGTCGTGAAAACTATCAGAGCGGCCGGCAATACATCCTGATGATGAACCATGTCAATTTTTTTGACGGTTTTGTTTTCTACAGCAGCTATCCGGGCAAGGCCCGTGGAATCGAAGATGAAAGCCATTTCGATTGGCCGGTTTACGGCTGGGTGATCCGGCGCATGGGCCAGATCCCCATCAGCCGTAAAAGCGGCATCAAGGCCATGGAATCGCTTCGGAGCGCTGCTGCCTTAATCCGCAGAGACAGCCAGATGTCGTGTGCCGTCTTTCCGGAAGGAACGCGTACGCGCAGCGGCTTGCTGGGTCCGTTTAAAAAGGGCGGTTTTCTGTTGGCGCTGGAAACCGGCTTGGACATTCTGCCCCTGATTCAACTGGGCGCCCAGCGTATCAACCGCAGCCATAGCCGGCTGATCCGTCCCGGTCGGATCGATTTTGTCATCGAAAAACCCATCCCGCTGGCGGGATATACGAGGGAAAATATAACCCAGCTGATGGAAAAAGTCAGGGAAGTATTTTTAAAGTATGTGGAGTAGCCCAGGCAATTCGTGACAAGCAATGCGTCTCCAGCGGGAAAAAACAAATTAGATCCGTCAGCATCGACGGATAATTTGTTGTGTTTCGCGTCACGAATACCAAAGCTGCAATATCTAGAACAAGCGCTGGCGGATCAAGAGATCCGGGTACAATTTCAGCAAGGATTCGGTGAGGTATTCTTCAATTTCTGAACGCGAGCTGAATCGATCCAATTGGCTGACGATTTTCTTTAAATGGGAGTAATGAATTTGGGTGAAAACCCTTTTTATTTCGGCGATGGCCATGGCGTTCATGGAAAAATTTGTAAAACCAAGGCCCAGCAGCATCAGGGCCTGAAAACACTTGCCGGCCATTTCCCCGCAAATGGTGACTTCTTTGCCGATCCGGGTCGCTTCCTGGCGTATCTCTTTCAGGATATGGATGACGGCCGGGTGGAACGGGCTGAAAAGGTACGACACTTCGCTGTTGTTGCGGTCAACGGCCAAAAGGTATTGAATCAGGTCATTGGTGCCGATTGAAAAAAAGTCAATGTCGTCCTTAAGATGCTTGATCAGGCGCACGGCGGCCGGAATTTCGAGCATGATGCCGACCGGAACATCTTTTTTGGGGTATGTCCCTTCGCTCAGTAGTTCTTCCCTGGTTTCGGCCATAATGGTCTTGATGGCATGGATTTCTTCAATTTCGGTGATCATTGGAAACAAGATCTTGATATTGCCGCTGATGTTGGCCCTCTGAATGGCTTTAATTTGAATTTTAAACGGTTCTCTATGTTTTAAAAACATACGCACAGCCATTAATCCCAGTGACGGATTTTCTTCACGGTTCATCAGCGAGATGTCGGATTTGTCACGGCCAATGTCATAGGTGCGGATAACCAGCGGATGGGGGAAGATATTCTGGGCAATGCTTTTATAGATCAAATACTGTTCTTCTTCAGAAATACTCATCCTGGAATCCAGGTACATGAATTCGGTGCGAAACAGCCCGATGCCCTTGGCTCCGTAAGCCTGGACCATTTCGCTTTCAAACGGCAGTTCAATGTTGGCATGGAGGTGAAACTGGTGATGGTCGCGGGTCAATTCAGGCAGTTGGCTGAGTGTTTTTAGCTGTTCCCGGTATATTTGGTATTTTTCACTTTTTACCGAAATTTCAGCAATCACTGCCGGGGTTGGCTGCACGATCACTTCTCCACTGACACTGTCCAATGCCAATTGATCGCCATTGGCGACGGCTTCGGTGGCATTGACTGTGTCCATGATGGCGGGAATGCCCATGGTCCTGGCCAGGATGACCGTGTGCGATGTTTCCCCGCCTTTGTTTAAAACCAGGCCCAGCAGGTTATTGTGGCTCATCAACTTGGCGGCTTCGGAAGGGGTGATGTCGTCGGCAACCAGGATCACCTGGCCGGACTGTGACGCCAGTGAAAATTTCCCCCCTTTTTTCAAATTATCGACCAGGCGGCTCAATACATCGGAAATGTCGTTGCTCTTGGTTTTGAAAGAAAGGTCTGGAATGGAATTAAAGATTTGCAAGTACTTTTTTTCAGTTTCCTTGATAGCCCATTCGGCATTGATTAGATTGCTTTTAATTTTTGTTTTAATTTCATCAAGAAGGTGACTGTCTTTAAGCAACATATACTGGGTTTCGATGATCAATGCCGAGTCCCGGCCCATGACTTTCTGCAGGTCCCGATTGATTTTTTTTAGCTGCGCCTGGGTTTTTTTGACCGCATTATCCAATCGCCAGATTTCTTTTTCAATGGCCTTTTCGTTTATTTTTTCAGAGCGGATAACATCTTGAGTGGAATTGTAGAGCATAGCTTTGCCCATGACAATTCCGGGCGAGACGGCTTTGCCCTTGATGCGGATCATCTAACTTTCTTCGTCGAACTTGCGATTGAAAAGATCACTGATGGCTGTGATGGCTTCCTGCTCATCATCGCCGCTGGCCTGGAGTATGATTTCGTTGCCCACCGAGGCGGCCAGGGTCAGGATGCCGAGCAGACTTTTTGCATTGACCTTGTCTTCATTATAAATAAGAAAAATATTGGCATTGAACATATTGGCCAGATGAGACAATTTGGCGGCAGCCCGGGCATGTAATCCCAATTTGTTAATGATTATTTGAGTTTTTTCAATCATTTTTTTCTCCTAAGTACTCGCTGATGATATTGATGCCTTCGATGGCTCCCCGTTCAACGGTCTTGATCGTTTCCATAAATTTCTCAGTCTTTCCTTCACAACAAAAAAATTTGAGCATGCCCGGGAGATTGATTCCCGTCAGTACTTCCACGTTCTTGTTGATAAAGCGGGTCGCAATATTTGATGGCGAACCTCCAAACATATCGGTGAAAATTACAATCTTGTGCCCTTTATTGGCGGCGATGAATTTCTCTAGTTGAGCAATCATGTCGCTGCCGTCACCTTGCCAGTCAAAAGCAATGGCCTTGATATCCAGCTTCTGTTCCAATATTTTTTCAGCGACTTGGATCAATTCATGGCCCAGATTGCCATGGGTGATGATTAAACTTTTGATCATTTTTGGTTACCTCGAACCATGCGAAAGGTCAATATTTTCGTCCGGGTTTTCTTTTTTTTTCTCAAGATATGTTTTTATTCCGCTTTTCTTAGCCAGGAAATTGCGTACTGCGACTTCGATGATGGTGCACAGATTTCGTCCCGGCGCCACAGGGAGCGTAATCAGCGGAATATCCATGCCCAATATTTTGAAATAGAAGTTATCTTCCCCCAGGCGGTCGTATTTTTTCTTAGCCTCCCATTTTTCCAGATTGATCACCAAATTCAACTTTTTTTCTTCAAGAACGGCCGAAGCACCGAATATGTCATAAATGTTGATAATGCCCAGACCTCGTACTTCCATTAAGTTCTTAATGATCGGATTGGAACGTCCCACCAGGTCGTCGTTGAAATCAATGTAAAATTCCGTGATGTCGTCGGCAATCAGTTGATAGCCCTTGTTGACCAATTCCAGGGCGGTTTCGCTCTTGCCTATACCAGAAACTCCAGTGAGCATCACGCCCTGGCCCATGATGTCCATCAAGACTCCGTTCAATTTTATTTTTTTCGAAAAATATTGGTAGAGAAAAGCATTGAGGCGGGAAATCAATGGAGCGGTATGCAATTCTGAAACCAGGATCGGCGTATGAGAATGGGCGGCCATGGCGATCCACTCTGGCTCGATGGGAATGTTCTCCGATATGATGATTCCGGGCAGTTTCAATGACAGGTAATTTTTAAGGCATTTGATTTTATCAACTTCCTTTAAATTGAGCAGGTAGCCAATTTCTGTTTTCCCGAATATCTGGATGCGTCCGGTTTGGATGTGCTTCAGATACCCGGTCAAGCCCAAGCCGGGACGCTGGGGCCGTGGATGGCTGACGGTATTGCTCAGCCATTTTTCATTATGAATTTTCAGGATTTTGAGAGGGTTTAATTCCAGGATTTGCCTTATTTGGATTCCCTTGATTTCGATGGCCATTACGAATCAGTCTGATTAAAGGTTAGGCTCGATCAATGATATGCTTCCGTTTTCGCCAAAAAAGACGGTGGCCAGGCGATTGGTTTCAGCATTGACGAACATGTAGCCATTTTCTCCACTTTCCCTGAGAAAAAAAACGGCCTCTTCGACCGAAATCGGTTTAACCGAATAATTTTCGGAGATAAGAATTTTACTGGATTTAGCCAATTCCAAGGTTTTGTTCCCTTCGGAGGCTTCGTTCTTTTCCCAGGTCATAAATCCCAGGGTGCGTTTAAAGAAGCCTTTGTCGCTGGCTCTTTTCTTTTCTTCCTTGAGTTTTTCCTTGTTTTTCTTGGCTTGGCTTTTCAGCGTGGTCAGTGTGTTGCGTACGGCCTGTTTCAATAATTTATTGCGGTCTTCGGCATAAAATGAATTCAGGCGTGTTTTTAAAGTCATTTCCACTTTAAATGAGAGTTTTTCCTCATGGATGATTACCTCGGCATCAATGATGGCTCCGGCGATTTTTTCGATATCATGCAAGTGTTTTTCAATGTATGCCTTCAAGGCTCCCGGGATTTTGATATTTTTGGTTGAAAAGTTGATGCTCATTTTTCACTCCTTTTTATTTTATTTTCTTTTTTCCTGACGAATGAACTGGGAATTTTCAGTTCTTCCCGGTAATTACGAGCCGTACGCCTGGCTATACGAATGCCGAGTCCGGCCAGTTTGGCGGCGATTTCATCATCGGCCAGAGGCTTTTCCGGTGGCTCGGCTTTGATTAATTCCTGGATCTTGTCCTTGATGGTGCTGACGGAATGCGAAAAACCAAAATCGCCTTTAAGTCCATAACTGAAGAAGACTTTCAATGGAATTAATCCTTTTTCCGAATTCATGAACTTGTTGCTGACGGCTCGCGAAATGGTGGATTCATTGAGATTGATTTCCCTGGCGACATCTTTCATCGTTAAAGGTTTCTTCCATTTTTCACCGAAATTGAGAAAATCTTTCTGAGCTTTGACCAAGAATTCGGCTATACGCAGGATGGTCTTCTTGCGCAATTCGATGCTTTCAATAAAAAACTGCGCGTCGCGGTGGCGGTTTTTCAGGTAAGAAACTGTTTTTTTATCTTTGGCTTTATCCAGCATCTCTTGATAATATCGTGATAATGTAAGCCTTGGGATACCCTCTTCCAGGTAAACGACCCGGTACTCATTGTTTTCTTTAATAAGCATTAAGTCAACTTGGGCGTACTCTATCTCTTCGAGGCTAAAGGTATCGGCCGGTCTGGGATTGAGCCGTTTCAGGCTGGTGATCAATGGCAACAGTTCCTCCATGCTGATTCCCATTTGGTGGCTGATGCTGTCGTAATTGGAGCGCGAAATGTCTTGCAAGTGATTTTGAATCAGCCGGCGCAGGTTTTCGGTTGCTTCGTTTTCGTTGACTTGAGCCAACAGGCACTCCTGAAGCGATTTACTGGCACATCCAGGTGGATCGAATCGGGTGATTAGCAGGCGCAGGCGTTCGATTTCATCGGGAGTGGTCTGCAGCAGGGAGGCAATGGATTCGATTTCAATCTTTAAATAGCCGTCCCGATCCAGGTTGTAAATGATCTGGCGACTGATTTCAAGCTCGGATTCACTGCTGAAAGTGGCCATGGCCTGCTCAAGCAAATGATCGGCCAAGCTGATGGTTGAAGGGGTCATGGCTTCCAATGCCTTGTTTTTATCGATATCGTCCGGATTTTTCCTCAGAAAGCCTTGTTCCTCATAGGGATTCATGAATGAAGCATCGGCCCTTTCCATTCGCTCCTGGTAATCGTTTGGTTCGGGTTCCGTGGCGACTTTTTCAGTCATCTCGATTTCAAGCATGGGATTGGCTTCCACTTCGTTCTGCAGTGTTTCGACCAATTCCATGTGGTTGTTCGTTAGCAGCTGAATAAAATAATGCATCACCGGAGTAATGGTCAGCTGCTGTGAGCCCTTGAGTTGTAGTTTAATGGCCATTTAATTCCACCTGAATTCCTCTCCCAGGTATTCTTTCTTGACCCGCTTGTCGGCGATCAATTGCTCCGATTGGCCTTCAAAAATTACTTGGCCGCAGTGAATGATATACGAACGGTCGGTGATTTTCAATATCTCGCGGACGTTGTGATCCGTGATGATAATGCCCATGCCTCGGTTCTTGAATGTTTTGATCAATTCTTGCAGCTCAAAGATTTGCATCGGATCGATGCCGGCAAACGGCTCATCGAGTAGAAGAAAATCTGGGGTCAGGATGAGGGAGCGTGCAATTTCCAGGCGCCGCCGCTCTCCGCCGGAAAGCATATAGGCTTTGCGGTCATGAATAGGGGCCAGGCCAAGATCGTTTAAAATTTCATCTATAGCTCGTGGCTGCAGGTGATGGGTCATTTGCGCGATGGCCTGGATATTTTCCCTGACGGTCAGGCCCCTGAGAATCGAAGGCTCTTGGGGTAAAAAACTGATACCCAGACGGGCGCGGTTGTAAACAGGGATTTGGGTGATATCGCGGTCGTTGAGGCGAATTTCACCGCTGTCTGGGCGATGGACGCCCAGGATCATCAGGAAGGTAGTTGTTTTCCCGGCGCCATTGGGTCCCAGCAGGCCGATGATTTCTCCTGGTTGCACTTCCATGGTGACGCCGTCGACAACCATCCTTTCACGAAATGATTTTCTTATATGATTTACTGTCAATTTTTTCATTATTTTTTTGGTTGAATACCCGGATTTATTTTATCATGTCAATGGCAGGGTGTCAAAAAAAGCAGTCAATGGGAAAAGGCAAGCAGCGATAGGGGCGAAATAATTTTCGCCCCTATCGCTCAGGCTTAGTTCCAATGATCAGTTTTTTAACGCCGCCGCGTTTAGCCAAGTCCATGACCTGTACGACCAGGCCGTGGGAAATTTCCTGGTCGGCCTTTAAAACCAGGGCGCCATCCTTCATTCGCGGCAGGACTTTGCGGATTTCTGACTCGAGCTCAACCAGTGTCAATGTTTGTCGGTTCAGGGACAACCCGCCTTTTTTATCGACGGTGAGCACAAATTCTTGCGGTTCATTATGGGCGGATGTTTTGGCTGTCGGCAGCTCGAGCTTGATCCCCGGCTGCTCTAAAAAAGTGGATGTGATCATGAAAAACAAAAGAAGCATGAAAATGACGTCGATCAGCGATGTGATGTTGATGACCATTTTGCGCCGGGGTCTGGTTTGCAGTTGCATGCGTCACTTTCCCGGGCCGGATTGGAAAGAGCATATCTTATTCAGCAGGTGATTGGAGTATTTTTCGATCTCCAGCACCAAAGCTTCGGCCCTGCTGGTAAAGTAATTGAAGGCCACCAGGGCCGGGATACCGATAAACAAACCGACAATGGTGGTGATCAAGGCTTCGGAAATGCCTCCCGCCAGAGCGGCGGCCTGGCCGACGCCCATCACCGAGATGACCTTGAACACCTTCAAGATACCGAGAACGGTGCCCAGCAATCCCAGCAAGGGTGAAATGCCGGCGATGGTTTCCAGCATGCCCAGGCCTTTTTCGAGCTGGTGTATTTCCTGGCGCCCCTGGTCAAGCAGGGTTTCCTTGATATCTTCGCGGGGCAGCCCATGGTTTTCCAGGCTGAGACGGATGATATTAGCAAATGGACCGTGGTGCTTTTCACAAATGGAAACGGCCAGCCCCAGATCGCTCACGCCCTTGACATTTTCCAGAACGCCGACCACTTCAGGCACAATGACTTTACGGCGGCGCAGCGTGACAAACTTTTCAATGATGATGGCCAAAGCCGTGATTGAGCATAGAAAAAGGGGAATCATGATGATACCGCCCTTGGCCAGGAAATCCCATACGTTTTTCATTTTTCAGCCTCGCTTATTTTTGATAAAAAAGGAAAATTTTGCCGTGACTTCCAGGTATGGTTCGGGGAAATTGCCCGGTAATTTCCGGAAAGGGGCCGACACTTCAACCGCCAGCTTGCTGGTTTCCATCAGTGAGCGGTGCCCCTGGTAGGCAAGCAGTTCCAGGTCGCGCAGTTCGCCGTTGGGATATATCTTGAAGCGCAACAGGGTATCGCCGTCGATCATGCCCAGTTGCGAAAAAGCCAATGGCGGAAAGATATTGCGGCTGATGCGCTCCTTCAGTTCAAGCATGTAAGGGGCGAAATCCCAGTTGTACGTGTTAAATGATAATCCGCCCGAATCGGGTACTTGGGCATGGCGCTGGTCGTGCGTCACACCCGGAATGGGCAATTGGAATGGAGTTTTGCTGACACCCGTGGTTTTCGTGTTTTGCGGAGTGGATGATTCAGTCATTTCTTCGCTTGATTTTTCTTGATTTGTTTCCAATGGATTTTCATCCGCATCCAGAGGCTTTTCACTGGACGGCGCGGCGCTGGCTTTCTGTTCCGGACTGGCCGGTTGCGGCGGCAGGTCATGGGAGACAAAATCACCTCGTGAAAAGGGATCATCACCCAAGTGCAGCGCCGGTGCCGGTTCCTGATTGCGGGCCAGCGCATTTTTATCCGATAAAAAATCGGCTTTTTTCGGCTCCTGAGTGGTTTTTGCATCGGCCGGTGTGGCGATCACTTCATGCGGCAGCTCGGGCTGAACCAGGTCAAAAACCAGCGGGGCGCTTGTGGCTGGAAGCGGTTGCGGTTGCAGCCGGGATAAGTCTGTCTTGATCGTGCTATCCCAGAACAGCAGGAACAGGATATGCAGCAGGATGGACAGTACAATGATCTGCCTTTTAACCTTCGTTTCCATAATTATCGCCTGTCCCCGCAAGGACTTATGTTATTAAGATTTATATTATACAACACTTTTACCGAGTTTTCCTTGTAAAGCCATCTGTTTTTAGACGCCATTCTCATGGTCAGAGTTCCTTCGGGGTCAAAAAAAAGAAAATTCGCCGTAAAACTTTGCGTCCGCTCCATTTTATAATATAATGGGATATATGATTTAAACAAAGAGGTATCATGCGCATGAAAATGAAAAAAAATTCCATGGTAGCGCTTATCCAGGCCGGATTTGCCTGCATGCTGATTATGCCGCTGCTGAGCTGCGGTTTCTTCGGGGTCCCCAACTATGATTTAACGGTAACCATCGATGACGGCATCCAGGGCACTCCTGCAGATGGGCAGTATACATATAAAGATCTGACCCTGATCGAGTACCAATACATTCCCGACAACACCCTGAATACGGTCGAAGTCATTTATGAGGGTTCGCGCTTGGAGGCCACAGGCAGCATTAGAATGTACACCCATGCGGCCATGGCTGTACACCTGGTCGATATCCGCGATACCTGGACCATTAGCATGTACAGCTCGGTGGGTGCATTTCTCATTTCCTTCGATGTCACATTTTCCGGGACCGACCTCATTGGTGGCACCTTCAGCGACAGCCGCGACCTTTCCGGAACCTGGGATGGCGCCACCAACAGCCTCACCATCACCTATGATAACTGGGAAAATTTCATATTGACCGGGACGTTGTTCGGCATGAGCGGGACCTGGTCCAATGGCAGCGACGTAAGCGGAACCTGGAGTGCCAGCCGTACCTGAAACGGGTTTTACGCACAATTATATCCTCCCGTTTATTTTCAGCCCGCCATTTTTTTGTCTATTTCATCCCAATTGATGTCATCTTTTTTAAAAGACATTTTCCAAGCCGGGACTGCCGCAGCCAATTCGTAGGTTAAGGCAAAAGCTTTTTTTTTCAGCCTTCTCGGCATGATGGCCGTGTGACATTCGGCTTCAGTCCATAAAAGCGGCAGAAGCTCGCGAGTCCTGAGCGGAGTCAGGCTGAAGTCGCTGGCTTTTTCCAGCAGAAAAAAGCCTGACAGCGGCGCTTTGAGCTTACTGTCCACGTGAAGCCCCCAGGGCGTTCCGGAAATCTCAAAGCCATCCGCGCTGAGACGTGCCAGCACCTGGTCATCACCTAGGATCGTGCCGCTTGGCGCCAGGCGGGCCGCGGTAGTTTTGCCCCCCTCGTCGGGGGCCAAAAAAACCGCTGCCCGGCCGTTGCGCACCACGGCGGCGGCATGCAGCAAACAAGCTTCAAAATTAGGCAGAAAAGGGGCCAGCATGGCCGAGCCGATGCCAATAGCACAAAGTTCATTTGCGAACTTTGGGCCGAAAAAAATATCGGCACGATTTTTTTTGAAGTCCAGGACCGTCACGGCTCCAGCGTTCACTTCAATCGCAGTCCATTCATTGTTCTCTCTTGCATGCTGCAGGCAGGCATCTACTGGTGAAGAGCATCTTTGATGGCTGGCTGAAAGCGCATGGCGGGTCCGGTTGCCCGGACTTGTTGCCGGGTTGTTTTTTTTCTGATCCTCAAGAGCTGGCTTGACGAGGTGATATTCCCAAGTGATTTGAGAATGCCCTGTATGAGCCTGAAAGGGCAAAAAACGTTTGTTTGGCAGGAAAGGCAAGTTTTTGGTTGAGCGGATTTCAATGACCAGGCCACCGATGGCGATTGTCATTGCCGATATTTCAATCCCTTCGGTAAAAATATGAGATTCATTGTGCGGTGTTAGTTTGGAACCGATCCGACCAGACAAATGGAAATTGGCGTACCCCCGGTTGAGCACCTGCCAGTATTTGGAGCGAAACCTAACCGGCAGTCTCCTGCCGATGGAGCTGAGCCGATGATGCAAAAACCTTCTGGTTGATCCGGGGGTTTTGATTGTTGGCCGGAAATGATGGGCGCAGACAAGTCACGGCAGACAGGAGGCTGATACCGCTTCTTTTTTATCAAAATATCCGGCCCCACTGCGTTTTCATCCTACTAATTTTAGCACGGAATTTTTCCTTTTGCAATATTTTATTCCGCAGGAGGTGATTTGCCGTTCTGAATTCAGCCGCTGCGGTTGCCTTCAGGACATCCGCCGGCGCTGGAATTTTTTGTGTTCCAACAGGTGCAGGGCCAGGTCGATGGCAGTTTTCAGCATCACGAGCACCAGCAGGGCAAAGATCGGGGAGCCTTTGGCCTGGGCCCAGCTGCCGCCCAGCACGATGGTCAGGTGCATCACGATGACGCGGCTGTAGGGCTGCCAGAACAGACCGGTAAAAGCGACCCGCTGGTACTCGCCGTGACCGATGAAATTGCGTCGGTAGGAGATGCCGTGGCTGACCGTCAGCAACAGCAGGGCCAGTCCTAGTTCCGACGAAACACCGCCGAATCCGCCGCGGAATAGGACTAAAACGAAAACGCCGTGGCACAGGGTGAACAAACCGTAGTGAAGGATGAAAAAAACGATCATGGCCCGCCGGTCCGATTGCTGCACCGGGCGGCCGTTCAGGGTGGTATGTGATCCGGCGACCGAGCCCTGGGCCCGCCGCATTTTTAATACGTTATAAAAACCGATCACCAGGTTTTCGGTCCAGTAGAAAACCATGATCGGCATGACATTCCAGTTGAAAGCCAACACCCCCAGGAGCGGCATTAGGTTGGCCGTGAGCAAGGCCAGGCTCGAGGTGCGCAAACGCTGCAATAAAGATCTTTTCGGGCCTTTTTGATTTACCGTGGGGAACGGTGTTTCATTGTCCATGGGCCGATTTTAGCGGAGCGACGGCCGATATGCAAGCCCGGATGAGTCGGCAGACACGAAAGTATTAAAAGAAAAGCGGATTTATATTATAATAGAAATCATCCAGGGAGTGACAAATGTCAAAAAAGTGCCTTTGGCTGTTGGTGGCTTTTTTTGCGGTTTTTTCCTGCAATCACGATTCCAGCGTGGCAGAAGAAACATGGCTGCAAAAACTCCAGAAGCTTCCCGATGTGCTCGTGACCGAAATAGCCCCGCCCCAGGGGTATGCGCAAGCATTCCAAATCGATGTCGGCCAACCCGTGGATCACAACAATCCTTCCGGTAGAAAATTTTACCAGCGCATCTATCTTTCCCACTTGACTGCTGACCGGCCGGTGGTACTGAGTACGCGGGGCTACGGCATTTCCAGGAATTCGCTGGATGAATTGGCCATCCTCCTGGACGCCAACCAGATTGTGGTGACCCACCGCTTTTTCCCCAATGCCAGGCCCGATCCGCTTGACTGGCAGTATTTAACCATTTGGCAGGCGGCCAATGACCACCATCGCCTGGTACAGATGTTCAAGCCTTTGTATGCCGGGAACTGGCTCAATGAGGGTGTTTCCAAGGGAGGAATGACGGCCCTTTATCACCGGCGTTTTTTTCCCGCCGACGTGGCTGCCACCGTAGCTTATGTGGCGCCGGTCATGTTCGGCGTTGAAGATCCGCGTTTCCGCCCATTCCTTCTGGAACAGGTGGGCAGCAGGGAAGCCAGAGAGAAAATTATGGAATTTCAACGCCAGCTGCTTGCCAGCCGCCAGTTGCTGCTGCCCTTGCTGGAAAATTATGCTTTGAACCATAACTTCTTCTTTCCCTTCGGGGCAGAGGCCACGCTGGAGTATGCCGTGATCGAATATATTTTCGCTTTCTGGCAGTATGGCGATGGCGATGTATCCAAGATACCGGCTGCCGATGCCACCGCTGAAGTCCTGTTTGACCATCTTGATGCCATATCCGGATTCAGTTACTACGCACAAACGAATATCTCATACTTCGAACCTTTTTTTTACCAGGCATTCACCGAATTGGGCTATTGCCCGTATGTCTATGACCATCTGCGGGATCTGCTCTTTGCGGTGCCCCGGCCGACTTACCGCGTTTTTGCACCGGCGGGCGTTGCCTTGGATTTCGACGCAGCGGTCATGATCGACGTGAATTCCTGGCTGCAGGACTTCGGCAACAATATCATTTACATCTATGGCGGCAATGATCCCTATACCGCTGCCGCCTGCGCATTGAGCGGCAAAACCAATGCCCTGCGCATGATCCAGCCCGGAGCCAACCACAGGGTTAAAATTGCCGATCTGAGCGAAAGAAGCATGGTTTTGCAAAGACTGGGTGAATGGATGGAAATCAACCTGGCGACTTCAGAAAAGGTTTGGCAAAAGGCCGCCGCGGCGAATAGTGAACAGGCGGAAATCAGCAGGCGGGAAGCCCGCCTAGGTTTCTAGCGCTGAGAGAAGTTCTTCAAACGGGATCGCAGGGCGTAAAGGGAAAACGCAGGGTGTCCAATTCCGGACCGCTGTAGATGATGTCGCCCAGACGGCTTTGGCCCAAACCGTGGCTTCCGGCCAGGCGAATATGGTTGCAGCTGTTGTCAAAGGGTGTCGTGAAGTCGGCTGCCTGGGGATCAAAGCCCATGAGGCTGCAGGCCACGGCATCGGTTGCCACGGGGTCGGTGCCGGCTACGAGCAATCCGGGCTGCACGGCCTTGAACGTATTGATCCAGGGACCTTCACCACCCTCGGCGGTCAGGATGCCGTCGATCAGCGAGAAATCGATCGGACGAGCCTGGTTGAGGTCAACGATTCCCTGCGGCAGTATCTGGCCGGACTCGGTAGGCGAACCGTGCAGAAGGGTTCGGCTGGCGTCTTCGGGATGCGATCGGTAATGGCTGAGCGGCACCAAACCGATATGACCTTTTAAACCCAGGGTGATGCCGCAATTCTGATGGCATTTCATTTTGACGATGGCGGCCAGGTGATCGCATTCGACCACTTCTTCCCGCAGCCAAAAAGAAGGATAGCGCAGCGAATTCGCTACGGGCAGGGAGACAAAACCGGCTGACGGTCCTGGCTGGTCGAGGTCGATCAATTCGGCCAGGGGCGCCAATTTTTCTCGGTAACCGCCCAAGGCGTAGCTGTCGGAGCCGAACAGGGCGTCGGCCACCCAGATATGGCCGGCGCCGGCGTCACGATAGAGTTCGGCCATGATGCGGATCACTTCACTATGGGTCCAGTAGGTCTCCCAGGGGAAAATGTCCCGCAGATTCATATAATGGATGGCTGCGGCGGCACCACCGGTGAGGTTCACTTTCAGCAGTACACGGTCCCCCGAACGCAAGCCTTTCAACGCCCCGAGCCGGTCGACCATGCCGGTCATAGCCTGGCGCAATGACTGCGGCTCATAGGTTGTACAACGTCCGGCGGTGACGACGCAGGATTTTTCTGGTTCTTCCTCATCATGATTGCGGCTGCAGGATACAGCAAATGCCAGACCGGCTATTCCGGTGTGCAAAATAAATTCACGTCGTTTCATTGGATCTCCTGGCAAGGGCATCCTGGCATTGAGTCCCCGGCATTGAGATTATAACGCGATGATGCTGGACAAGCAATCCGGTCTGTGAAAAATCAGGGATTGGAATTCAACGATGATTTTTTATGGTGGCCGGAAAATATTTTACGGATCCTGGCCAGCATCAGGTTGAATGTATAACGCAATCCACGCCAGATATGCTTGCCCGACCAGAGCATGAGCAGACCCAGGGCGGCCAGCATCATGGCGATGATCAATGTGATCACGCCGGCTATCTGCGGGTGGTTCTGGAAAGGACCGAATTGGAATATGGTTTCTCCGGCCCAATGGTTTATCTCCATGAGTACGTCGGGAGAGATGATGGTAATCAGGCCGAAAATAGCCGCCATGAAGCCGCTGATCACCAATATGACGGCGGTGGCGAAATAGCCGATCAGCAATGCCAGCAATGCGGCCAACAGGCCGGCAATCACGCTCAACCCACCCATGCCCAGGGGCGCCGCGAAAAAGATGATCAAAAAACCGGCAATGATATAAAGTAGCGATTTTTTTTGCCGCCCCAGGCGGGTCACGCTCTCAGCGACGCGGTTGGCGGCGACTTCGGCGGGTTCTCCCAGCCTTTTTAGTGTTCGCAGGATGCGGTCGATATCATCGCCTTCATTTTCGGCATGGAAGGATTCGTATATATGGGAGCGAATTTCAGCCAGGACCTCATTCTGGTCGTTCGCATTCATACCCTTCAACTGGGCTCTCATTTTTTCCAGATAGTCGGCGACGATCTTTTCTGCCGGCGGCGGGAAATGGTTATTCATCCTTATTTCTCCTTATAGTGACTTTTTTTGTTTTTTTTCCCTTGGCTTCTTCAGTCGTATTGCTGCTGGCGTTTTCCACCAATTTTACCAGGCCCTGGAATTCGCTTTGCAGGGATTCAAACACAAAGCGTCCGTTGACGGTTAACGAGTAGTACTTGCGTGGCGGTCCCTGGCTGGACTCCATCCACTCGGAGTGCACCAACTCTTCCCGGGCCAGGCGAGCCAGGATCGGGTAAATCGTGCCCTCCTTGAGTTCCACCGGGCCTGATCCGGCCAGATTGCGAACCAGTGAGTAGCCGTAATGGGTCTGGTGATAAAGTGCGGCCATGATGGCCAGTTCGAGGATGCCCTTGCGTAACTGGGTAACCTTGTTGTCGATTTCTTCTACCATGTTCTTGCTCATAACTAGTATACGTTATAGCAAGGTACTAAGTTCCAAAAAAATTATTTTTTCTACACGCCCAAAGGATTGCGAAAAATTTTAATTTAAAAACAATCAAAAGCAGCATTGGCTGGTTTTTCAATGTGGATCATTTCGTTTGCAGTTCAATCATAGCTTGAATGGTCTTTTTTTCTCCATTTTCATCATTTTTGGAAAATACGACCGACAGGGTGCGTTTTTGGGCAGCGAGCGTCGTCGTTTTTTTTGCCGCTGCTAATTTTTTTTCAACCAGATACTTGGCCATGCCCATGGCCAGCCCCAGAATGGAGATAGACTGGCTTGATGGAACGCTGCGGATGGCCGACCCTCTTAGGGCCGGGTCCTCCACGGCATTGACCGGACCGGTTGTCAGTTTTACCAGTTCGGTCATGGTTTTTTTGCGAAATCCGATCAGTTGGCCGGCCAAATACATGTGAATGGTGAATTCGGCGGCAAGAGTTTGCCTGGGTGCTCCAACCTGCTCCCTGTTGTCCGTGACCGAGACGGTGATCAGGATTGTCTTTTGCAGAACCAGGGTGCCGGTTTTTGATTCCAGCATGAACGGCAGGGTTTGGGTCTTGGCGAACATTCCCGGCCAGGTGAGCAGCAGCATGTTGGTCCCGCTGCGCAGTTTTCCACAAGCGATGATTTCATCTTGTGCGCTCAGTTTGAAATCGGTTTCCCTCCCGGCTTCCACGATAATACCGATCGTATCCGCCGCCAACAGAGCGGGATTGTTTTGCAGCAGACTGACATTGAGGATGATATCGCGGATTGGATCGGGGAAATCCATGCCGGTCGCTCCCTGAAGCGCGACTGACAGCAAGTATAGAATGGAAATCAATTTAGGCATTGTAGGTGAATACCAACTGAAAAACGAATGTTTGGGTGCGGATGCTCTCTGGAAATGGTGGAAACGGCAGGCTGGTTTTCAGTGCATGGAGTGCCGCCTGCTCCAATGTCTCATGGGCGGTGGACTTCGCCACGCTCAAAGACAGCAGCTCGCCGCTGCGATCGACAGTCAGCGTAATTTCCACCTGGCCGCTATATCCGATTCTGGTCACGGTTGGAATAATCCAATTGCGTTCGATGCGCGTCAGAATGCGCTGCGACCAGAAGATGGCATCTTGGTCGTGCGTGGAAAAGGACATCCGGACGGGTTGTTCATCGTCAGCGCGGCTGGATTCGTTGAACTGGATTTCAAGAGGGTAATCAGTGGCAGCATATTCTCCGGGGAGAAACCACTTTGCCGTTTTGGGCGTTGCCGTGAAAGTCGGTGCCACGAATGGTCCACCCATCGGCAGGGTCAGGCTGAAGGTCGATGCCGATGTTGTTTTCAACTTAAGTTGGCCAATGGCCGAGAATTTAAAATTACCACGTTGTTTGCCTCCGGTCGGCAGCCGACCTGTTGACATGGCGGCGATTAATGAAGGGTTGTCGCCAGGCGAGTCAGAACCGGGAAGCAAAGGCTGAACCTGGTCATGACGTCTCCTTCCCGGTAAACTGAGGGGTGGAAGTGTTTCTGTCTGGATGCTTTCCGGTTGCCGGAGTGTCACGTTAATGACGGAAGGAAAAGTCGGCACTATTTTTATCGGGAAATTTATCCGGCTGATCAGGATAATGCAGCATACATGAACGATGGCCGATAGAAAAAAACATGTCTTTCTCATCGTGACTAGCGATTGCCGCCCTGTCCGCGGCGATTGAATTTCCCATTCTATCAGACGCTGGCGGAGAGGCAAGGGTTTCACTTCATTTAATTTTAGGCCGTTGACTTTCATTTCTCCCTTGCGTATAGTATTTGTCAGGAAGGAGGAATGGCAGATCGCATCAATCGTTTCAAGGAGGAAGTCCTTGGCTTGTATTCCGAGGTGCGTCTCGGATTCCTGCTGGAAAAAATAACGGCCGGCATCAAGGCCTACATGGGCAGCGAGGAGGCCTCCATCTTCCTGTACGATCCAGAAAAAGAAGAGCTGACCTTTGAAACGGCCACTGGGGAGCAGGAGAAGACGCTGAAGCAAATCGTGCTGAAAAAAGGCCAGGGGGTGGCCGGCTGGATAGCTGCCGAGCGCCAGGGGGTGATCATCAACGACTCGCAGCACGATCCGCGCCATACGGGGATGGTCGACCGTAAAATCTTGTTCCAAACCCAATCCATCCTGGGGGTACCGGTGCTGCTCGAAGGGCAGGTGCTCGGCGTGCTGGAGGCCGTGAACAAAAAGCGGGGGAAATTCAACCGTGATGATTTGCGCGTGCTCCAGCAGATGGCCGGTTTTCTGGCCATTCCGCTGCACAACGCGGTGCTGTTCCGCACCATCACTCGCGAGACACAGGCCAAGGAAAGGTTGATTGAACTGGGCAAGAAAATTTCCGCTTCTATCGATATCAGCAGCGTATTGACAGCCATCAAGGAGATCATCTGTGCCGAAATCCAGCCTTTAGCTGCTAGTGTGTTCGTTGCCAGTGAAAACATGGAATATGACCTGCTCGCCAACAGTAGCCGGGAAAAACAGGATGCGGAATGCCTGGGAACCACGATTGCCAATATCGGCGGCCGCTTTCCGTTACGTGCGGAGGGAGCCGTTTTGGGATACTTGAAAATTCAGAGTGAAAAAATGATCTCCGACGAATCGGCTGCCCTTTTCCGCGGCCTGGCCGCGTTTATAGCTATTTCCCTGGAAAAAATCCGGCTTTACCGCCAGATGCTGGCCAAGGAAAAAATGGAAAAAGAGCTGCAGATCGCCCGCGAAATCCAGCAGTCCTTCCTGTTGCAGCAGCCGCAGGTTTTTCCCGGATTGGACATTGCTTTCTTGAACATCCCCAGTTCCAAGGTAGGCGGTGATTATTACGAAATTCTGCCGCTGAATGAGCGGGAAATTGTTTTCAGCGTGAACGATGTGTCGGGTCATGGTGTTCCCGCTTCCCTTTTGATGGCCATTTTTCGCAGTAATTTTATTTTTCAACTGCGCCGCAGCGGTGACATTGCGACGACGGTCACCCACCTGAACCGGCTGATCGCTGAGACCACCGAGGCGAATTTATACGTCACCTCCTTTACCGCCAAGCTGGATTGTGCGATGGCAACCCTCAGTTATATTAATGCCGGCCATCCGCTGCCGCTGGTTTTACGCGGCAGGGAGTTTCTGCCTTTGGAGGCGGGAAGCACGGTGGTCGGCATGTTCGCCGATGTCGAATATCCCGTTTCCCGGTTTACTCTGCAGCCCGGTGATACGATGATCCTGTATACGGACGGTGTGGTCGAAGCTGAAAATGAGAACGGCGAGGAGTATTCGCTGGCCCGACTGAGTGCGGCCGCTGTTTTGGGGCGGAATTTATCGGCCGCCGCCATGCAAGCGGCGTTGATCGAAGACCTGAGATCTCACTGCCGGTGCCCGGAGTTTTCCGACGATGTCACCCTGATGGTGGTCAAATACCTGGGCAGCTCATCCTGAATAGGGTATAGGGTTGAGGGTATAGGGTTGAGGGAAGAGAAAGAGCGATTTCCCCGGACAATATTTCGTTCCATTGCTTTTTCTTTCCTAGACACTAAACCCTAGACCCTAGACCCTTGGTCCAGTTTGAGTCAGTAAATCGCCCGGCTATGTATTGAACCTGAAATGGACGATCTCGCCATCGCGGACGGTATATTCCTTGCCTTCCAGGCGCAGCAGTCCCTTTTCCTTGGCCTTGGCAAAGCCCTGACAGTCCAGAAAATCCCGCCAACTGATGACTTCGGCGCGGATAAAGCCCTTCTGGATATCGCTGTGGATCTTACCCGAAGCGATATAAGCGCTGGAGCCGTTCTCGATGGTCCAGGCCTTGGTTTCGTCCTTGCCCACGGTGAAGAACGAAATCAGGTTCATCAGCCCGTAACTGGTCTTGATGAATTCGTCGTGGATATAGCGGTAATCCGGCAGGCCGTATTCGCGCTGGAATACCGGCCTTTCCTCGGCCGGCAGGTCCAGCAGCTCCTGCTCGATCTTGGCGGCGAACAGCGCCGTGGTCGTGTGGTCGGCCACGGGGCGGACCAGGCCGCCGTAGGTCTTGATCGTGTTCTCGTCGGCATTGACCAGGTTGAGCAAGGGCTTGGCCGAAAGGAACTTGAAGCCGCGCACCAGCAGCCCTTCCTTCTCGCTGAAGGGGTAGGCGCGCAGGGGTTTGCCCTGTTCCAGGAAAGCCTGCAGCTTTTTCAGCAATTCCTGCTCCTCCAGCAGTTCCTTGACCTTCAGCTTTTTGACATCGATCTCAAGCCGTTCCAGCCGCTTTTCGATGGTCATGAAATCGATGGTTTTTAGCTCGTCTTCCATGGCGGCCATGTCCCGGGCCGGGTCGATCGGTTCCAAGGGGTGCAGAATTTCAGGGTCCTGGAAAGCGCGGACCAGGTGTACCAGGCCGTCGGCGCGACGCAGCAGGTCGATGAAGGTGGAATTTTTAACTTCGCCCAGGGAAATGGCGCCGGCATCGAGATATTCGATCTTGGCGTACACCGGCGGCGTTGCGAAAAAAGCGGCCAGCTGCTGCAGGCGTGGATCGGGGACATCGACGATGGCTTTATGAAACTCATTGCCGGATGTGGAAAACTTGGATATTTTTTCCTTCTTTTCGGTGAGCAGGTTGAAGAGCAGTGTTTTCCCGGTCTTGGGGTAGCCGAATATGGTTAGAATCATGCTGCAATTATAGCGCGAAAACAGCGGTTGGTAAATACAGTACAAATCATCCGGTGCGGAGTGAAGCTTTCCCGATTCGATGGTTGACATTGCCGAAAAAGATTGTTACCCTTGCCCTTGACGGATATGAACACTTTCATGGGGAGGCGCGCATGAAAATAAACTGGAAGCGGTTTTACTTGGCGGTGTTGCTTTTTTCAATATTTCTGGGCGGGATGCCGGAGTCTCCGGCAGCCATGGTTAAAAGAGCGACGCACCAATTGCCGGCGCGTCCTGCAAACCCAATGCAGTCCCAGGCAACCCCTGCGGCTGACTACAGGGAAGGCGAAGTGCTGGTCAAGTTCAAAAAAAGGCTGAGCATGACTGAGGCCTCCGTTCTGGCCTCTGGGTTGGCGGCGGATGTTATCAAGGAGTTTCCGGTTTTATCGCAAAAGCGGCACAGCGCGTATTTTTTAATCGCCTCCGGGCAGCGCTCAACCGAGCAACTGTTAGGAGACTGGCGCAGTTTACCCGAGGTGGAGGCTGCATCGCCCAATTATCGCCGCTGTTTGCAGCGACTGCCCAACGATCCCAAGCTCAGTCACCTGTGGGGAATGACTCAAATCAGCGCTCCGGAGGGTTGGGAAAAAAACACCGGTTCTTTCGGGGTGGTGCTGGCGGTGATGGATACCGGCGTCGATTATCATCATGACGACCTGGCCGCCAACATGTGGATTAATCCCGGCGAGGTTGCCGCCAACGGCGTCGATGATGACGGCAATGGTTTTATCGACGATGTTCATGGCTATGATTTTGCCGCTGACAATGACGGCAATCCGGACAGCGATCCCATGGATATCGACTCGCACGGCACCCATGTGGCCGGGACCATGGCCGCGGTCGGCGACAATAGCACCGGTGTCTGCGGCATCAACTGGAATGTCAAGGTTATGGCATTGAAATGTTTCCGGCCTGACATGTACATATACGATTCCGATTCCATTGAAGCCCTCGAGTACGCGATGCTCATGAAACAGGACTTCGGGGTCAACCTGGTGGCCATCAACGCCTCTTTCGGCGGTAGCGGTTCCAACCAGTTGTTGAAAGACGCCATTGCCGAAGCCGGTGACCTGGGTATTGCCCTGGTTTGCGCCGCCGGCAATAATGGTACGGACAATGATGCCACCCCTTTCTATCCGGCGAGTTATGATCTGCCCAATGTTATTGCCGTCGCCGCCACCGATGCGGGTGACCAGCTTGCCAGTTTTTCGAATTATGGATTGAATTCGGTGGATATCGCCGCTCCCGGAGAGGGTATCCTGTCTACGGTTCCCGCCGGACTGGGACTCGAGGCGTCACTGACTTCAGGGGCGAATTATTACCATGTGATCCCCCTGGAATTTTCAGGCCATACTCCCCCCGGTGGTCTGACCCGACTGCTGGTTGATTGCGGCAAAGGCCTGGACGGCAGTTATTTTCCCGCTGCAGTCAGCGGCAACATCGCCCTGATCGAGCGGGGTGACAACACTTTCAAGGAAAAAACCATCCATGCCCAGAACGCCGGCGCCGTTGCCGCGGTGATTTTCAACAACGAGGCTGGAAATTTTTCCGGCACCCTGGGTGAAGCCGGATATTGGATCCCGGTCATCGCCTTGGCCCAGGAAGACGGTTTGCTGGAAAAATCCCAGGGCATTCATCCGGCGACCGTCATTGTTGCGCCCTCAAATTATGATTTCATGGATGGAACGTCCATGGCCTCGCCTCATGTGTGCGGCGCCGTGGGCCTGCTGGCCGCCCAGTACCCGACTGATTCCCTGACCAAGCTCATCGCGCGAATTTATGCCGGCGCCGACCATTTGGATGCCCTGAGCGGAAAAGTAAAAACCAGCGCCCGTTTGAATCTGGACCGCTCCCTGTCACAGAATTTGCTGCTGACCCTGGCGGTTTTCCGCCAACAGGCCAACCTCTGGGTGATGAAAAAGGATTTTGCCCAGGTGTACTTCAGTGCCGACTATGATCCCGATTCCGGCGTCATGGCCGCCACGTACGGTATATACCGCAGTCGCGCCGGCGCCGCCTTCCAGATGATCAAGGAAATTGCGGACAGTGAACTTCAGAACCATGCCTATACGTATTATGACAAATATCTTGAAAGCGGAATCGCCTACAGCTACCAGATCAAGGCCCGCAATACCCAGGGTGAAGTGATCGCGATTTCCAATGCACAAAGCATTTAAGGGGTCATCATGAAAAAAATTGTCATTATTGCTGGTTTGATTATCTGTTTCTCGGCGCCGGCATTTGGCGGAGACAGGTTTTTTGTCAGTGCCGGGGCCGCGGCCGTGTATCCTGTCGACAGCAGCTACAGGAATTTTTACGGCGCCATACAGTTCAGTCCGGAGCTGAAAGCCGGATTTAATTTTTTTAAAGGTTTCTATGTATGGCTCGGATACAGTTTTTTTACCTCAAGTTACACTATCCCGGTTTTATTGGAAGAAGCCAGTTGCAGCCAGCATTTCCTGGCGCTCGGGGCAGGCTGGGAAACCCGCCGCGGCCGTCGCCTGCAATTCGATTTTTTTGCCGCCTTCATCCTGGCCGAATTCCGGGAAAAGGCCATGGAAGAAACGGTCAGTGATTTTGCTCCGGGAATGCACGTGGGAGCCGCTGTGCGTTATTTTATGGCCAAGAAAATTTTCTTGGGGGCGGCGCTTTCATTTTCCGGAGCCAACATGACATTGGCTGAAACCGCCAACAGTTTGGGCGGTTCGCGATTGCTGGGCAGCTTGCGGCTGGGAGTCAACCTGGGCCTGCGATTTTAGAACTCAAAGAAATTATCTTAAGTTTGGAGCAGGAAATATTTATTGGTTTTTTAGTCCGTCGAGCAGACTAAGAAATCGGCTGCCATCGAGAAATCCCGAAAAACGGCCTATTTCATTTCCGCCGGGGTCAAGGAAAATGACCGTCGGCATTCCGATTATTGACAGTTCTTTTTGCAAGCGCTCATTATCGGCGCTGGATTGGGTCAGGTCGAGTTTGACCGGGATATAATTGTGCAGCCCTTCCTGCACATCGGTCCGGCTGAATGTTTTTTCATCCAATTCCCGGCAAGCCGCGCACCATTCGGCCCAGGCATCGATCATCACCCGCTTGTTTTCAACCCGGGCTTTTTCCTTGGCTGCAGCCAAATCATCGAACCAGGGCAGGGATTTCATGGTGACCGCAGGTGCCGGGGCCGCAACCGGGAAAAAATGTGCGGACAGTCCTTGATAGAATAGGATGGCCCCGCATAAAAAGATCAAGACCACCAGTGTTTTGGCCAAGGTACGGGCCATGGAGGATTCCGGCTGCGGACGGAACAGGCCGAGGCCCACGGCCAGGGTGATCAGGAAAACGCCCCAAATTGTCAGCGTCAGCCAGGAACTGATGATATTGCTCAGGAAATAAATACCGCCGGCAATCAACAGTACGGCAAAAAAGTATTTCACCGCGCTCATCCAGCCGCCGCCTTTGGGTAGAGCTGAAATAATCCCGGAGAATGTTCCGGCGATCAGAAAAATGACGCTCATGCCCAGGGAAAAAGACATGGTCAGCCAGAAGCCCAGAAATACATTTCCGGATTGGCTGACCCAGGAGAGCAGGGCGATGAGGACCGGGCCTACGCAGGGAGCGGCGATAATGGCTGAAACGCCTCCGACCAGCAAAGAACCCAGGATATCATTTTTATGGCTCCGCGACACCTTGGACGATATCCAGGCTGGCACCGGGATGGAAAACAACCCGGCCAGGCTCAAGCCCATGACGATAAAAATGGCGGCGATGACTGTAACCACGAAGGGATTTTGGAAAGAAATGCCGATCAGCGATCCGGTCTTGGCGGCGATGACTCCCAACAGCGAATAGACCAGGGACAAGCCAAGGACGAAAAACAACGAGAGGGTGAATCCCTTGAGTTTGCGCCCGCGGCTGCGGCCGCCCACATAGCCCATGATGATGGGAATCACCGGGTATACGCAGGGGGTTAGGCTGGCCAGGAAACCGGCCGCAAAAACCAGGATAAAAAGCAGCAGTGATGATCGGCTGAGTTGTCCGCGAATCAGTTTTTCCAGCCGTACTGTCAGCGCGTCGCCCCGGCCGTCAACCGCCGGGGCCGAATCGGCAATGAAATCCGTTCCTATGACGACATCAACCAGGCTCTGGTCGGGAGGATAGCAGAGTTCTTCGGGAAATTCCTGGCAAATCTGGTAGGCCACGTTGAAGCGCAGGGTTAAGGGAGCGCGGAGTTTTTCTGGAATTTTCAAATAAACGCGGACATTGAATTTTCCCTGGAAAACTTTTTCTTCACCATAGGCGACTCCTTCCGGGAAAACGACCCGTTCAACGGTCGCGTCCTTACTTTTTTGGAGCTCGATGCTGAAAAAGTTGTTTTTCAAATCGGTAATGTGGTAACCGGATGCGACTTGAAAACCAAAGTCGATGAAACCCTCGTTGGCGTGGACTTGCGTCGCGATCAAGGGCCGGACGTCCGCCTGGCCCCGAAACTGTGCCGGCAATACGACAGAAGCCGCCAGCAGCACGAAAAAAGAGATGATTGTTTTATTTTTCATGGGCATTCATGGTAACAAAAAACATTGCGCTGGTCAATCAGCGCAGCCGGGCGCGGCCGATCAACTGACCGGCCGCGGTGCGCACATCCACGCGTAGAACCGAATCGGCTCGGATATTTTTTACGGTATGGAAAGTCCATAGTCGGAATCCGTCTTTTCGGCCGCCGCTGAGCCGGATCAAAGGCGAGGTGTACACCGGTTGTCCGTCCAAGTACCAGCGGTGGCTGACCCGGTCCTGCAAGCCGAGCGGAGCCCCGATGGCGCTCAGGACGAAAATTTTGATCGGACCGCGATCAGGGAGTTCGCTTAATGGTTCACCGAGTTGGTTGTTCTCAGCGTCCCAACCCAGGCTGAAGCTGCTTTGGAGCAGGCGCAGCGGCGCCGGCGGTATGAGTGGCCGACCGAACTCGCTGATTCCGGCCAACAGCAGTGCCGCGGCCAGGATGCTGAGCAGCCGGTCGCGAGGGGTCACGTCGCGCTGGACGAAGATGAAAGTAGCGAATCCGGCTAGGGCCAACAGGGCGCTCAGGCGCAGGGCGAAGAAATTTCGAAAATTCCAAACCACGGGCAGCATGACATTGATGCAGGCGAAAATATTGAAGGCGAAAAACACGGCCGGTAGCCATTTCTTCACGGTCAGGTAACGGTCATAGATGATGTCCATGGTGGCCAGCAGCGCCGAAAAGGCCAGCAGCAGGACGAAACCCATGTTGGCTGCACCCCAGGTGGCGCTCAAATAATAAATGGGTAAAATGAAAAAAAGCAGCTGCTGGTAGAAATTTCGTTGGAAATAATTGATCAGTAGGCGGATGCGCTGAGCCCAGGGTAGCGGGATGCGGCGGATGCGTGCCAGGCTGGGCAAAAGCAGGCTGCTCAGCCAGATAAAGGCGATATGGAAAACAGCCAGGCGCAGGTAGGTGAAATTTTTCGTGCCCAGCCACATGACGCCGATCCCCAGCAGCAGGGAATAGGAACTGTGGAACCACCAGAGTTTGTCCTGGTGGCGGGCGAGGAATCTGCCGATAATTCTTTTGATCGTGGCTGCCGGCATTTGCAGTGCATTGTAAATGAAATGGGGGCGTTTGACAAGTCGCGCCGGGCAAAGGGATAAAAATCGGTACAAGGTATATGGTGCAGGGTGAGGAGAAATTCAAAGTAAAAAGGCAAAAGGTAAAAGTAAAAAGTTAAGAAAAGAGATTTGTGGGGGACATTGAGAGTTTCTTTTTCTTACTTTTACCTTTTTACTTTTGCCTTTTACCTTTGTGTTTTTTCTTACCGTCAACCGTTTGCCGTATACCGGGTTTTATGGTAATATATGTTCCGGACGCACCTGTAGCTCAATGGATAGAGCTTTTGACTACGGATCAAAAGGTTGGGGGTTCGACTCCCTCCAGGTGCGTTTTTTCTCTCCCGATCCAGCCGAGCCGCGAAGCCATGAAAAAAGAAGCCGTATATTTCATGAAAAAAGCGCTGTCCCTGGCCGCCAGGGCCGAGGCACGCGGCGAAGTGCCGGTGGGCGCCGTGCTGGTCAGGGAAGGGCGGGTCATTGGCCGCGGCTACAACGCTCCGATCGCAAAGAACGATCCCAGCGCCCATGCCGAGATCGTGGCCTTGCGCCGGGCGGGGAAAAAGGCGAGCGCATACCGGCTGAACGGCTGCGAGCTGTACGTCACCCTTGAGCCGTGCCTGATGTGTTACAGCGCCATGGTTCATGCCCGCATCGCCCGGCTCCATTACGGCGCGGCCGATGCCAAGAACGGTGTCTTTTCCAGCGGCGTATTTGACAACGTAAAGCATATATTCAATCACCGCATCGCGGTCGAGGGCGGCCTGCTCGCAGAGCCCGCCTCGGCCATGCTGAGCGATTTTTTCAAGGCGCGGAGGGGTGCCGGAGCGGTTGAACGGGACGGTCTCGAAAATCGTTGTGGGGAGTGATCCCCATCCAGGGTTCGAATCCCTGCCCCTCCGATTACTTTTATGTCAATTCAAAGCCCGATTCGAACCCTGGTGATCGTGGGTTCGACGATCCGGGCGAGCAGCTCGGATCGGCACGCACGAGCGGAGCGAGTGCGCCCGAAGGGCGAGCGTGCCCCTAGCGGGGCCGCTCGTGCAATCCCACCTCCTCCGTATTTTCACTATGATTTCCCCCAATTATGTAAGTCGGGGCAATCATCTAGTGAAAATACCCCCGAAGGGGGTTATCAATATGAAGGTGGGATCTGCAAGCGAAGCAGCTCATCCCCTTCGGGGATAGGACGAATAGTGTCCCCGCAGGAGCGGGGCCAATTCGTCCTATCCCTGCCCCTCCGCTGAATTTTTTTTTGGCCAGCGTGAATCATTGCCGGCAAAGGTAATCTTAGCAATTTTAAAATTAAAGCCAAACAAAGGAAAACAATTTTCAAGTTTGTGTTATTTTTGCAACAATGAGTCCTGGATTTTTTGAGCGGTTTTTGTCAACGACAGTCCACCCAAAGCGGTGCAGCGAAGCTCGCGGGGCAAGCTTCTGCCGACCTGGTCAAATGCCTGCAGAACCTCGTCTAAAGGGATCAGGTGCTGGTAGCCAGCGACTGCCATATTGGCGCATGCCAGGGCGTTGGCCGCGGCCATGACGTTTTTGCCCAGGCATGGCGCCTCGACACGGTTGGCGATCGGGTCGCAGGTCATGCCAAAAGAGTTTTGCAAAGCCAGCGATGCTGCGGCCAGCGCCTGCTGCAAATTTCCTCCGGCCAGGTGGACCAGGCCCGCCGCGGCCATTCCAGAAGCCGAACCGCATTCGGCCTGGCAGCCTGCGTCCTCAGCGGCAAAGGTCGATTGATCGGCGATGAACACACCGATCAATCCCGCGGCCAGCATGGCCTTGATGATTTCTCCTTCCGTCGCAGCCAATAAGCGACCGGCACCAATAATTGTGCCCGGCAAAGTACCGCAGGCTCCGGCCGTTGGCGCCGCCACAATCACTCCCAGCGAACTCTTCATTTCCATTACCGCTGACACGTAGAGAATGATTCGGTTCAAAACAGGATCATCCAGTAATTTTCCCTGGATCATTTTTTCTTTAAACAACAAAGATTGGGCCGGTAGTATCCGGTCCGCATACTCGGTTCCCCGCAAACCGCTATCTATGGAATCAGCCATAATGCGTACAATCACCGCCATTTTTTCAAAAACTTCAGCAGCCGAAATGTTTCCGCGCGCCATTTCATAAGCCACGGCCAATTCCCAAAGCTGCAGGTTCTTATCCTTATTGAAACGGACCATTGCCCCGCAGTTGCGAAAAGGGACTTGGATGTCCCGGCGAGATATTACCGGCAGAACCGGTTTTAAGACAACGACACGAGCCACCGAAGCATGACTTTTAATTTTATTCATGGCCATCGTGTCGATGGGTTTTGTGGTTGAGATATGAATGAAGGGCTGGCGGCAATTTTTCAGCGATATTTCTTCCGCTTCCAGCCATGCGGAAAATTCATCAACCAAATGTTCTCCAGCGACCGGTACGAAGGCCAGTGTTTCCCAAAAATCGCCCTGCATGCTGACTGCGGCTCCGTCAATTTCGACAATCTCGATCATGCCGCCGCCAAGAGACAAGGCTGTCACCTGATGGGTGCATTTGTTGTTTTTGAGGGTGATCCTATAGGTATTGGGGTGTTCGGCCCCATAGTCAACATGATTGACCCGGATTTTGATCCCGGCTTTCTTTATATTCTCCTTGTACTTCAATATCCTTTCATCGTCAGTATCATAATCCAGAAATCCACTGTACAATCCCATGTCCGTACCTTGACTTTCATGGGTTGTCACCAGCGAACCTTTGGGGTCATACTCGATGAGCACTTCATGGATAACATCATCCAGCAAATTTCTCAGCATGCGGCCAATGCGCAATGAAGCGGCACAATGGGAGCTTGATGGACCGCGCATGACCGGTCCGATAACATCATTGAAAATGCTCAGATACTTTTTTTTCATGTTTGCAGTATGACATACCACCCAGCAGTAACCAACTGGCGACACGATTTGTGCTAAGCACAGGAATTACAGATTTATCTCAAAGCCGCAGCTTTCTTTCCTGGCTTTGTCGCAGATAAAATCAGCAATAACGATGTCAAAGAGGGCCATGCCAACTGACTTAAAAAAAGTCACGTTGTATTCATTGACCACATCAACGATCTTTCCACTCATGACCAGGTTAAATGGCATAATCTGTTTTTCCGCAATCCAGCCCTTTTCGAGCGGCGTGACCACGTCACCCGTTTCCTGCAGTGCATGTTCCGTGTCGAGCAACAGATATTTGAGGTTTCTGAACAGGGCTTCCGGATATTCTCGCATCTCCGGTTTATAGGAACCGATTCCAACGAAATGCCTGTTTTGAAACAAAGCGCGGTCGTTCGGGAAAAGGGGTTGTTCGGTATTGGTTGCGGTAATGACAACTTCGGATTGCCGGAGAACGGCCAATGCCGATTCTTCGCATATGATTGTGACGCCGCGCAGTTCGGCGGCCAATTTTTCGCCAAGTACATGGAGTGCTTTTTCATTGTGATCGTATAGATAAACATCGGTGAATTGGCGCACGCTGCAGGCGAACATGGTTTGGTTGTAGCCCTGCACGCCGGCCCCGATAACGCCGAGGCGGGAGACAGCGGCTGCGGCCAAATATTTGATGCTCAGGGCGCCGACGGCCGCCGTGCGCAAAGCGGTGATTTTGGCCCCGTTCAGTATTGCCAGAGGCTCTCCCGTTTCGCCATCGTTCAAAACGACAATGCCAAATAATGGCGGCAATTTCTTTTGTAGATTTTCAGGAACAATTGAAACAAGTTTGGCACCGAAGCAAGAGTCGGTAAAACAGGGCATGGAGAGCAATATTTTTCCTTTGTATTCTACCTGGGTTCTGACTGGCATCTGGAAATTACCGGAAGCTTGGATACGAAAAGCCGCCTCTACCAAAGTGATCAATTCACTACGGTCGGCAAGCCGAGCTATTTCGTCACTATTTAAAAATAACATGCTCTGCTTGCTGGTAAACCAGTGGGAAAATCAGGTTAGACATGAAAGTATTTTAATGGAATTTCAAAGTATAAGTCAAACAAAAAAAACTGATTCGTGTGGAGATCAATTGTTTGTTCTGGATCCCGGAGGCATATGCAGTTTTAGAAAATTGGTGAGTGTTTCATAAAGGTGGAGCGTTGTTCCCTTTCCTTCATAGATACCGTGTGAACGGTTGGGGTAGGCCATCATGGTGAACCGTTTATTGTTGGCAATGAGCTCGTTGACCAGTCGTTCGAAGTTCTGGTAGTGAACGTTGTCATCACCTGTGCCGTGGACGATGAGCAGGTTGCCCTTGAGATCCTTGGCGAAGTTAATGGGGGAACCCTCCCTGTAGCCTTCCTCGTTGTCCACGGGCAGCCCCATGAATCGTTCCTGGTAGATCGTGTCATAGAGACGCTGATCGCTGACAAAAGCCACGGCCATGCCGGTTTTGTAGAGATCTGGATACTTGAACATGGCATTGAGGGTCATCTGGCCGCCGCCGCTCCAACCCCAGATTCCGACACGCGAGGCATCCAGATATGGCTTTCGACCTAAGAGCGCCTTCACTGCTGCTGCATGGTCGGCCGGGGCAATAATGCCCACTTTGCGATAGATGCACTTCCGCCATTCACGGCCGCGCGGAGCCGGCGTGCCGCGCGGGTCGATGCTCATGACGATGTAACCCTGCTGGGCCAGCATAAGATGCCAGAGATAGGTTTTTCTGTCCCAGCGGTCGAGGACGGTCTGGCCGGCCGGTTCGCCATATATATAGATAAGGAGAGGATAGGTCTTTGCAGGATCGAAATCCGGAGGCTTGATACTCCAACCGTCGAGAAGGATGCCGTTGCCGATGTCCACGCGGAAAAATTCCGTTGGCTTGCGTTCAAGGGCGCGGATCGTCTCAATGAGCGCTTGGTTGGAGGCAAGTATCCTGACGGAAGTATGTTGGGGAAGTCGCACCAGATCGGTAACCGCAGGCGAATCGAATGTCGAATAGCTATGAATAGCCCATGCACAGTTGGGAGATACCTGGTACGAGTGGCTACCGGGCTGGTTATGAGGTGTTAGCCTTTCGGCTTTTCCTTGGCCGTCCAGCCTGGTTCGGAAAAGATAACACTGAGTGGGGTTGTCGGGAGAAGCCATGTAATACAACCAGCCGCCTTTGGCATCGATCATTTCCACGCTGATTACGTCGAAAGCGCCGGGCGTCACCAGCCGGGCGCGACCATCGGCTCGGGAGACGATGTAGACATGCCGCCATCCATCCCGCTCGCTCAGCCAGGTGAAATCGCTGCCGTTTTCCATCCAGCGGAAATCATTTACGACATCAACCCAGGCTTCATCGCGGTCAACAAAGACCGGCCGGACATTTCCCGTCAAAGCATTGCCACACAGTACCTGATTGGTGTTCTGCAGACGGTTGAGATGCTCGATGACGAGCTCTTGGGAGTCTTCGGTCCAGAACATGCGGGCAATGTAGTTGTCACGTGCATCACCCGCGACCTTAAGCCAGACTACGGGGCTGCCCAAGGCGTCGACAATGCCGACCCGGCAGGCCGAATTCATCTCGCCGACTTTGGGGTATTTGATGGACATGACGGCGGGATAGCGGGAGTCCGTATTGTTGATCAGGAAGTAGTCCTTGATCCGCGAACTGTCAAATTGCCAAAAGGAGATGAACTTCCCGTCCGGACTCCATCTGAACCCGTCCCGGATGTCCAGTTCTTCTTCATATACCCAGTCGCCGGTGCCGTTGATCATGGTCGCGGAACCGTCAAAGGTTAGGCGCACGATTTTTCCGCTGGCGATGTCCTCGCTATAGAGGTCGTTTTTTTGGACATAAGCCGCTTGCTGTCCCGAAGGAGATATTTTGGCAAACTGCAGAGTCGATAATTCGAAATTCGCCCCAAGCTTTTTGAACTTTCCGGAAACCAGGTCCAGGATCCAGAAATCACCCTTGGTATTCCGCCTCCACACTCGCTTGCTGTTTGTGAAGACAATCAGAAGCTTCCCATCTGTTGACCAATTATAGTCCTCGATGGTCAGTGGGGGGGCGGCGTCCTTAGGAATAAGCTTATGAGCGGGAACAAGAATTTTTCTTTTGCCAGTGGCTGCGCTGTAAAGGATGATGTCTTTCGCACCCTTAACACTCCCCGAACTTTCCAATGTCGTGTAGGATACACCGTCCTTCATCCAGCGGGCAGGACCGAAATGTTCCGGGGTAAATTCCTGACTCTCGAAAATCCTTTCCAGGCTCAAATGCGGGTCCAGAGCTTTCTTTTTGGTCGGTAAGGAGGTATTCGCAAAACATGAAACGGCTGCAAAGGCCAGGATGAGTGCATTGAGTCTTGTTTTCATCGTTTGTCTCTTTGGAATGGGCCAGCATAGGCGCAATTGATATTTTTCATGATCCAATCATATCATGATTTCCTTCTGCACATCTTCAGGCGAAGGCTTGATTTTAAAAAAATGTAAAAGGGAACAATGTAATCTCTCACGGTATTTGACTTCTTTGCTTAATCCGCCGGCAGGCGTCCTGGTGAAATTTTTCCAATTCGAATATTGTTTTTATTTTGCATGGTGAGGTTTTTTAAGGGCCGGTGTTCCTGCCTTCTTCTGCAATCGGGGAGAGTGCTGTTCCATGGTCAATGTCTCAGCCCCCCTCCTTGGAGTGGCCTGGATCGTTCTCGCTCAATCCTCTATGGCAATGACCTTATTGTTCTGCAATTTCACCGTCACGAAGTCCCAGGTGCCCTTCATGTACGTCAGCTCATTGGATTGGGGATCGTGGTTGACCGCGGAATCGGCCCGGAAGGGCGGCTTGTAGGAATAGGGGGGGTAGCCGACGGCGATGAACAAGGCGCGTCGGGACATGCCGATCACCATTTTCCCTTCCTTGATTCCCTTGAGATCCGTGGCTGAAAATCCCTTCAACGAGGGAGCGGAAGGGCCCAGCAAATGCTCCAGGATCATTGCGCAGGACGGTGTCGCTTTTTTCAGGTCGAGCTTGATCGTCATGCCCTTTACTTCGGCGGTTAGGGATATCTCGTTGGGCTTGAATTGGGTCACGGTGACCTTGGTGCCCACGTCCAGATAATCCGCGGCTCCAATGAAGTTGACCCAGCGCGCCTCGTCGTCATCGAAGCGCAGGTTGTGCTGCAGGGCGAACGTCTTGCCTTCGTACTTCTCCCTGACCGAACTGCAGTCCCCGGCAAGGGCCGGCAAGGCCAGCAGGGCAGCCAAAAGGAGCATCGCAAAGCAAGCCGCTATTTTGCGTGAAGCGTTCAATTTCATGGTGAATCCTCCTCAATGCGTGAATTATGTTTCAGCCGATAGCTGTATTCTGGAAAGAATTGAAAAAAAAGTCAATAGCGGGAGACCCGGCCGGCCGCCTTTTTTCAGTCTTCCTCGCCCTGGCGCTTGAGCACTGGCTTTCCTTCCATGAGCCGCTCCAGGAAGGCCTCGACATCGATACGGTCGCCGTCCAGGACCTCTTCGACGAAGGAATCTTCGATGTTCTCGCTGTTGAAGTTATACTCCTCGGAATCGCCTTCGTTGTCGATCCAGATGGCGTCCCCGGCCTGGATGCGCAGCTCGTGGTCCGCGTTGATCACCCAGCGGGTGCCCACCTTCCCGGCAAAGATCACCCCCTCGTCGCCGTCGCCGTAAACCAGGAAGTCGAAGGTCCCGTCCTGGATGCGGATCTCGCATTCGCCGCCTTCGAGCGTCCGGGCGCGGGTCGCGCCGGTGACGAACAGCCCCGGCGTTTCATCGTAGAGGGCGATGCGCCCCCTGACGTCGAGGTCGCCGTCGATGACGATCAGGTCGACCTCCTCGTCGTTGATTTCGGCTATCCCATCAAGGAAATCCCGCTCCAGCTCCAGGTCGCCGGTGATGAACAGGACGCTTTCGTACTCCTGTTCGAGGTCGTCGGACAGCGCCCCATCCAGCCTTTCATCGGCTTGTTCGAATTCGATGATATCGGCGTGGCTGGCGATCTTCACCTTGCGGTGCTCAATGGGGGCGGCAGCCCCCAGGAAAGTACAGAAAAAGAGGCTTGCGATACAGCAATGTACCGGCAGCCTGGACCGGTTTTGCCTAAAAATCGTTGTTAGTTCCATGGCTAATCCTCAGGAATAATTCAGAAAAAAGATCGTCTTGACCGGCCGTCCCTCAGGGTCAGTCTTCCTTCTTTACCCGGCATGTCGAGAACTTGAACAGGACATACAGTGGGCAGAAACCAATCGCCGATGTCAGCAGGAACATGGCCGCGATTACTCCCAGGACGATGCCCAGGGTACCGGTCACGATTTTTGTGACGATCAGGACTGCGATCACGAGCGCAACGCCCGTGCGCAGCATCCGATCCCAGGTTCCCATGTTTTTTTTCATTTCCGCCTCCTTTGCACTTTTTTTCAATGATGGCATCAGGCCTTCGGGGCTTCTCCCGGCTCCGTTGCCAGACACCATGCGTGTCATTGTAAAACAGCGTCTGCCGGATTGCAACTGCAGAGGTTGTTTTTCCAGTCAGATCGGAGTACAATGAACACATGATTTCGCGCCCGAGTCTCAAGACGCGCCATAAAATACGCAGGGCAATATTTCTCTTTGTCATCACGGGCTTGGGCATTATCCTGGCCCGGCATTTTTTCACCCGCCCCCGAACCGTTGCCGTTGTCCCTGTTTATAAGGACCTGAAACTGGTCGAGGCCGTTGAACTGAAGTTGCGTATCGCTGCCGGCGACCATTTCGCCGCTGTCCTGGAACGAGCCGGGGTCACGACCCGGGAAGCGGCCCGGCTTATTTCCGACATCCGCCCGGTCTATAACCTGGCCAAGATTCGCAGCGGCCGGCTCCTGACCATTTTTTTTGAAGACGATAGACTGCGCAATTTTATTTATCCCATCGACCATGACAATTACCTGGAAGGCTGGAATAACGATCAAGGCGCTTTCAGCGGCCGGGTCATGGCCGTTCCCTATCAGGTCCGGCGCGGGGTGGCACGCATCACCATTGAGAATTCCCTCTACGAATCGACCGAAGCCAGCGGCGAAAAACTGGAATTATTCGAACCGCTCTCACGGATCTTCGAATACGACGTCGATTTTAACCGGGATGTCCAGCCTGGCGATACCATCTCCGCCGTCGTGGACAAGAAATACCTGAATGGCAAGCTGGCCGGCTATGGCGACATTCTGGCCGCCGAAATGGTCAACAACGGCCGGAAGATACGCATTGTGCGCTACCGGTCAGCGGATGGTTCCATTGGCTACTACCTGCCCGACGGCCGCTCCACCCGGCGCCAGTTCCTGCGCTGTCCTTTGCCGTTCATTCGTATTACCTCGCGCTTCGGCATGCGCCGGCACCCGCTTCTCGGCTTCTCGGCGCGCCACAACGGCATTGATTTCGCCGCCCCGTTTGGGACCCCGGTGCGCGCCACCGCCTCGGGCGTGGTCACCATTCGCGGCTGCGACCATGGCCGCGGCAACTTCGTGATTCTCCGCCATGCCAACGGCTTCGCCAGCCATTACTATCACCTGCAGCGTTTTGCCGCCGGCCTGCATGCAGGCCGGCGCGTCGAGCAGGGACAGGTGATCGGCACCGTGGGCAGCACCGGCCTGTCAACCGGACCGCACGTCCATTACGGCCTGCTAAAGAACGGACGTTTTCTTAATCCCCTGAGCCTGCAGTCGCCGAGCATTGCCCCGCTGCCCAAGACGATGATGGTGGATTTCCGTAACTATTGCGAGCAAGTCTGTCGTCCGCTGGCTCGAGGCCCGCAAACGCTCGGTGTGCCGGCCAGCGCCGCTGAATCCATCCCCCAGACGGATTTGAGTACTGTGCGGCCCGAAAGAGCCGATCTGGGTGGCCAGGGTCGGGATTAACCTAATCCGAATCTGTCGGTGCAACTGAAACGAAGCCGATAAAAATCAACGGGTTGAGCCATGGGGCTCAAGTTCATAGGAGTAGCTCCCTTCCATGCAGAAACTCTTGCTGCCGGCGAGATAGGAGCGGATGAACTGCCCGCAGTTGCTGCCGATGGCGTTTTCTTCCGCATCGCCAAGGGATACGAGCACCTCGTAGCCGCACAGCCGCAATGCATCGATGATATCTTGGCCCCGGCGGTTGTGGGTGAAAACCGGGCGCAGGTCATTGGCCAGGGCGCGCAGGGTAGGGTTGACCGGGGTGATCTTGATCAAGAAAATGTCGGGGTCGAAATGGGCTGCCAGCTTCTTTGCTTCCAGAGGAAACCCTTGGGCCAGGGCGAAATTCAGGGTGATTTTACGGTCGCCCGAACGGAAAAAACGGCGGCCGTAGGCAGCCATTGCGGCGAAACTCCAGGTTTGGGCCTGGATGATCTCGCGGCGCTTGACTTCGTCGCTACTGTGCAAGGAGAACTGGAACTGGAAAGAGCCGGCGTGAAAATCTTCCTTGATTTCCAGCAAACGCTCGAAAAAATTCTCACACCCGGTCGGCGCGATGGTCGATAGCGACAGGATCAGCCCCGGGGCATGCAGGCGCTCCGGCAGAGCGGCGATGACATCCAGGACCGCTTCATTCAAGGCCGGTTCGCCCATGCGCGCAAATTGGATTTTGAACTTTTCACTGGGGATAAAACCGCCGGGGTAGCGCTTGGCGACCAGGTGATCGATCTGAAACTCGATCTCCTGCCGGCTGAGGGGGCCGTGATAAGACCCGCCGGCGTCGCAGAACCGGCAGCAGTATGGGCAACCGAAGAGGCAGGAAACGATCAGCACCCATTTTTTCTCCCGCGGCAGCGGGGCTTGTAACGATTCCACGAATTCAATATAGCGACCGGCGCTATTTCGGGCAATGTAGACCATGGCCAAATCGTCTTTGCCGGTGCTGGCCACCACGTTCATTTTGGCTGTCCTCCATATATTTCCAGAGCCGCGCGCAGGCCGTCGCCGGCCGCTATCGCGGCCTGCCGGAACCGGCCATTGGCTGCGTCCCCGACCATAAAAAGCCTTTTTTGCGCTTGCAGTCCGGCGCCGCCCGCAGCCAGGTCAGGTTCCATAAAGTGACATGCCGGCTCCCGGCCGAAGGCGGTCAACAGCAGCTGGCAGGGAATTTCTTGTTCCCGTGTTTCAAGGATGATTTCATCAGCTTCGGTCCCGGTCCGGGCATCCGTCAAAGGCGAATTTTCATGAATGGTGATATGGTGATGGCGGCGGCAGCGTTCGATCAGCAGTGGCAGCGCGTGGGGTTTGGCGGAGCGGAACATGATATGGACCTGGTTTTTCGCGGCCAGGTTCAGCGCATAGTCGAAAGCTGCGTCACCGCCGCCGATGACGGCGATGGTTTTATCCCTGATGTTCCGCAGGGGCAGGACGCTGGTGTACACGCGCCTGCGCAGGAGCGGATGGTCCAGGGGAGGCCCGGGGGGAATGGGCAGGGTGCCGCAGGCAAGGATTACCTTGGTGGCCCTCATGGCCTGCTTTTCGGTATGGATGCTGAATGTTTTGCCATGATATGCCAATCGGTTGACAGTGGCTTTTTCAGTTTTTATGTCCATTTGGTTCAGTTGTCGTTTCAGGCGCCCGGCCAGGGCTTTGCCCGTGATGCCGCCGCCGATGCCCGGGAAATTTTCCACCCAGTTGGCCTCGTGCAGCAAGCCGCCGATTCTGTTTTTTTCAAGCAGCAGGAAATCGATACCGCTGCGCGTGAGCTGTATGGCGGCCATGATGCCGGCCGGACCGGCGCCGATGATGACAACCGGGATCAACATGAAGGTTCCGCAAAGGCGAAAATCAAATCGCGGGTCAACAACGGGACAGCGCAGGCGTGGGCGAGAGCGCGCAGGCTGGCGTAATGCAGTGCCCGGTTCCAGGTCGCCGTCCCGTCGACGGCCATGAAAACTGAAAAACCGCGCATGAATGCCGAGCGGGCCGTAGTCTCACAGCATAGGTGCGTCGCCACGCCGGTGATGACCAGTTGCTGGACGTGGCTCTGTCGCAAGCGTGCCTCCAGATCGGTTTTGAAAAAAGCGTCATACTGGGTTTTTTCCAGCACCGGGTGGTCATGAAAATCCAGGGAGGCTTCAATATGGCCCAGGGGATGGTCACGGCTGAGCAACTCACGCCACCAGGCAGCCATGGGCCCGCTTTCCTGAGGATCGTTGCCGTGACGGGTGAACCAGAGCGGGCGGCAGGCTTTGGTAAATGCGGCGATCAGGGCATTGATGCTGGGTACGATTGCCGGAGCGGCAGGTAAGAAAGCCTGGCTGCTTTCGCTCAGGAAGTAACGCTGCATGTCGATGATCAGCAACGCCGAGTTGGCTGCTGAAAAAGCGGCGGCACGGCGGTTGAGCGGCAATTTCCGGGCCATGGATGCGGCCGAGGCGGCGATAGTGTCCCTGGTGAAATATTTTTCCCTGGGAATGCTCGGAGATGAACTCACCGGTTTTTTCAAATTCAGAATGCTTTCCTCCCGGATAAATGGTCGCGAGTTGACTATTATAGCACAAGTTGAATGGCGCGGCTGTGCGTGTAAAAAGAAAGTGGGCGGCCCCCCCGCCATTTCTGGCGTGGGGGGGGGTGGGGGGCCGCCGCTCTATCTTTTGGGGAAGGATGGCTTGGCGGATAGCATCTTTTTATTTGAGCAGGTCATCGATCTCGATCTGCAGGATTTCGCGGGCCACGTTCTTGAATTGTTTGACGATGGCGGCCTTGTCGCGGATCGTTGCCGCCTGTTTCCGGGAAATTTTGGTCTTATTGGCGAGATGCAATCGGCCTTGCAGCCCGCCTTTTTCTTCGACCACCTGATATATGCGCAACAGAATTTTTCCCATCGTTTCTCCTAGCCGTAGAGTTCAACGGCGAGGGATTCGTCCAGGGCCTTCATGGCCATGGGCAGGACGATGTTCAGCAGCAGTCCCAGCCGATCTTTTAATCCCTTGAGCAGAAATCCCCATTGCAATTCGTCACGGACCACGATGAATGCCAATTGATCGCCATCAAGGTCCACCAGGTAGTATGCGCCCAAAGCGGGGAAGCTGCTGCCCTGCATGGAACTGATCAGAGATCTGGTAATGGCCGCAAATTGGGAACAGGCTAGCGGATTTGAGTTCCATCCGGCCAGTGATCGGCTGTTGCTGGAAAGAAAAATGTCGGTCATCACCAACTGGGTCGACAGGGCGCTGCGTACTTCGGTCACTCCCAGATTGAGTCTTTTCAGGTTCAGGATGAGCTTCCGATCCTGGCGGATGAGATGCAATGATTCAATGTTGCCCATGACCGCACTGTTTCCTTGCTTGCCAGGCTGAGTGGAGTCCATCTTTGTTGCGCCCGGCGCCGCCGACGGCAAGGTGGGGCCGGCCGGAAGATTGTCGGCGAACGTTTCAACGCTGATATTTTCCCAGGCGGCCATCTGCTCCCACGCCGAGCGTCCTGTGTGTGTGCCCGTGGCGGCGTCAATCAGGCCGCCATTGCGAAAATTCAAAATTCCCTGCTCGACTTCACTTGTGACCGTGATCCGGCCACTCCATTTTTCGAGGTTCAGCAAATGCATTAATTGCAGCAGTGAAAGGCTGTCACTGGCGGTTCGGGTTTTTCTCTCGTTCGCGGCCAGAATCAAGGCAATGCAATCGTCCAATTTGTCGTTTTTTTCAAAATAACGAACCTGCGTGTATTCCTTGGCCTTTTCCTCGATCCGGGGCAGCAGGAAACCGTTGAAGATGAAGAGGGGAATAGCCGGGAATCCCTTCAGGATGCGCAAGGCGGACATGGTGGCGCCGATCTCACGACCGACGTCGATGACCACGGCGCTGACCGCCTGTTTCTCCAGATACGATCTTAACGAATTGATACCCGCTGTGACCACCGAGAGGTGACGGCCGCTTTTGGCCAATGTTCGCAGCCTGGAAGCCACGCCCATTCCCGGCTTGCCTTTTTCACGGAAAACCAGGACTCGTTGGCGGGTGTTGTCTGGGTTCAGCATAAATGGCCTGGCTTCATGGGGCAGGGGCAACCGGTGCCGGCTGTCGTGTTGCGGCGGCCTGGTTTCCGGCGGCTGCGCGCATTATTTTTTACTGCAAGTATTCGTCGATATTGATGCCCAGGATATCATTGGCGATTGCCTTGAATTTCTCGATAATTTCCGGTTTGTCCTTCATTTCCTCGGCGTCTTTTTTGGGAAGCCCGGTGGCTGTAGCCAATTTGATGCGGGCCGAGTTGCCGCCTTGGTCCTCAACGATTTTATAGATTTTTGCTAGTTTTTCGCCCATTTTTTTCTCCTGCGTACCATTAATTGCTGGTGATGGCATCCTCGAAGGCGGCGATGGCCTTGGGCAGTGCGATGTTCAGCAGAAGTCCGAGCTGGGCCTTTTTACCGTCAATTAGCATGCCCCAAATGAAATCGCCCATGGGGATCAGCACCACCATTTTTGCGTCGACCAGGTCGAACAGGCAATATTTTCCCAAAATGGGAAATCCAGATTCCTTCAGTGCCCTATTGGTCGAGGTGATGATCTGGCCGAACAGGGCGCAGGCGGCGGGGTTGGAATTGAACCCGGCCACGGATTGCATGTCGGCCGTTCCGAAAATGTCGGCGGCCATCAATGCCCCTCCGAGACTCTCTTTCAGGGTCTCGATGGATTTGTTGAGTTTTGAAACGTTCATGTCTTCCTCCTTTTCAAAAATATTAATTTGATCTGCATTGTTCAAGGGTTCATATTCGATCACCGGTTCCACGCTGCGTTCATCCTTACGACGGAAACTTTCCATCAGCAATTCCTCAATGGAAATCCTGATCGTATCACCGTCCGGGACAAAATTTTCGTCCAGTTCAATGGTGACGTTTTCCCAGTCCAGGATTTCCAGGGCGGCATCGAGCCCCGATTGGTTTTTGCTGCGAGCGTTTTTCAATTCGCCGCCATGAATGCTCAGCGTGCCTGATTTTTCTTTGCTTTTCACTTCCAAGGTGCAGGTCATTTTTTCCATCCAGATGAGCTGCAGGAAAGAAGCCAGGGTGACGCCTTCGATACGGCTTTTTTTCTTGCGGCCCAGTTCCTGGAGGATGTGGTCGCGCAGTTCGTCGAAACCGATTGGTTTTTCCAGGTAGTGCAGGATGCCCATTTTCTTGACCTGTTTTTCAATCTGCGGTGATCCGAATGCGGTCATGACAATGACGGGCACCTTGGGAAATTGGTTGTGTACCTGCGCGATCAGGGTAATGCCGTCCATTTCAGGCATGCGCAGGTCCGTGATCAGCAGGGCAATATCGTGGGTTTTAAAAACTTCGAGCGCTTCCAAGCCGTTTTTCGCAGACAACATTTTGAAATGATGTTTTTTTTCATACGCTTTCAAGCCATCAGCGATGCTTTTGATGAAAAGTTTTTCATCATCGACAATTAAAATGTTCCTGGTTTCTTTTTTGGCTTGCTTCACGTTGTTCATAAAGCAATTATGTTGCCAAATTAGAAATGGCATAAAGGAGCCTGTAGACTGGATTTTAAAGGTTAAAGAACCGAATCTGTCAATTGTTGATTGTCAAAAGTTGCCAACTTGTCAAAAAATGACAGGTTTGTGGCAATTAATGCTTGGGCAGTTTCTTTTTCAATGTATTGAGGGAAATGCCCAGAGCCTTGGCGGTTTTACTGTAATTATTGTTGAATTTCTTTGCCGCGAAAGCAAGGTAACGGCTTTCGATTTCCGCCAGCGGCAGAATGGCTTCATCCGCTGCGGTGCTGAACGGAGGAATGCGTTCGGGGCCAACAGTGGGAACCAGGTTTGCCAGCTGGAGGTTCTCGCCGTCCTGGGTGCGGATAATCGCCCGTTCGATGACATTGCGCAGTTCCCGTACATTTCCCGGCCAGGGGTAGCTGAGCATGGTATTCATATCCGGTTCGTTCACGCGCAATCTTCGCTGCGGGGCCATTTCCCGCAAAAACGCCTCGGCTAACAGCGGAATGTCCTCTTTCCTGTCCCTGAGCGGCGGCAGGTGAATGCGGAGGACGTTCAAACGGTAGTAGAGGTCCTCGCGAAACTCACGATTCTTTATTTTGTCTTCCAGGGGAATATTGGTGGCAGCCATGATCCGTACCTGGACCGGGTGGGATACGACGCCGCCGACACGGCGGATCTGCATCTCGTCGAGCACGCCCAGCAATTTGGCTTGCAAGTGAAAGCCCATCTCGCCGATTTCATCGAGCAGGATGGAACCGTTTTCGGCAATTTCCAGCAATCCTTTTTTTACGGAATGGGCTCCGGAGAATGCGCCTTTTTCATGTCCGAAAAGCTCGCTTTCAACAAGGTTCTCAGGCAGGGCGGCGCAATTGATGGCCATGAAAGGGCCGCGGCGCTGGCTTTGCTGGTGGATACGCCTGGCCAGCAGGCTTTTTCCGGTGCCGGTTTCACCGGTGAGCAAAACCGGCGCCGGGGTTTCGGCCGACGTACGGACCAGCTCTGATATCCGGGCCAGGCTGCCGGCGGCTCCGATCAAAGCCGCACGGCTGGAGCTGCGGTCATTTTGGTAATGGATGCTTTCCTCGGCCTTTTCCAATTCATTGACGCGCAGGCATTTATCGACGGCCAGCTTGAGCTCCTTCAAATCAAACGGTTTGGTCAGGTAAGAAAACGCCCCGTTTTCAATAGCTTGCATGGCATTTTTAAAACTGGGATAAGCGGTGATGAAAATGATCTTGGCTGTTTCCGAATAATTGATGATTTGCGGACATAGATCGCTGCCATTGCTATCGGGAAGTTTTTGGTCAAGCAAGATGACATCGACATGGTGGCGGGCGCAGATATCCAAACCTTCCTTGCCCGAGTGGGCGATCATGACTTCCAGCGTGTCGCTGGCCAAAAATTCACGCGTCATCTCGCAGAGCAGGTGGTCATCATCGATGATCAGGACAAAATGCTTTGATCTTTCAGCGTTCATTGGCAGATGCCCCCGGCAGAGTCATGCGAACTTCCGTTCCCAGCTGGTGCTGGCTGGTGATTTCGATGGTTCCGTTCATTTGGGTCAGCAATTTTTTGGCGATGGTCAATCCCAACCCGATGCCGCGAGGTTTGGTGGTGAAAAAAGGCAAAAAGAGCTCCTTTTTTTTATGGTCGGCGATGCCGCAGCCGTTGTCCTGGATGATGATGTGAACCAGCGGAGCGGATGCTTCAATGCGGATATCCAGGCTCGGGTCTTTAGTCTCGGCCATGGCGGTCAGGGCGTTGCCCAGGATCTGCAACAGCACCTGGTGCAAGGCCCGGGGATCGCTCTGGCAGTGCAGGTGCGGCTGCAGGCAGGCCACGTTGACGGCGATATGCTTTTTTTCAATTTCAGGCCCGAGCAATTGCAGCAGATTGTCCAGCAGCGCCCGGATATCCGTGTTGCGCACGGTCAATTGTTCGAACATGTTGACGGACTTGATTGATTTCAGTAATTCCTCCAGGCGCTTGACCTCGCCGTGCAGGTTGACCAGGTATTCGCGCCGGGTCACTTCGCTGTATTTGCTGAAGTTGTTGATCAGCACTTCCAGAGTCATTTTAATGGAGTTGACCGGATTGCCCAGTTCATGGGTCAGATTGAAGAAGATATAATCGAGCATTTCAATCAGCTTGGTATTTTCGGCAATTTTCTGGGCATAGGTTTTTTCCGTAATCTCGCTGGCTAAAATCCAGTGCAGACCGCTGGCCTGCGGGTAAATGGTAAAGCCGATGGTTTTAGCGGCAAGGTCCAATTTATGTTGGCTGGGCTTGGTAGCTGAAATCACCTCCGGGTCGGCCAGAAAGATTTTTTCAAGCTGGGAAAAATCGTTCGCCGTGCCGGCGGCGACGATATTTTGCATGGCCCGATTTTGAAATACGATCCGTTTTTCCCTGGCTAAAAAAGCGATGATGCCCAGGTCGATGTTTTCCAACAGCTCCAGCCAGGATTGATGAATGGGATAGTTCATTTTCCTCAAGTAAAAAAAACTTTTGGGTCGGCGCCGCGGCGATTCATTTTACAGACCTCGTTTGTCCAGGCGGTTTCTACCTGACATTCATGGACGAGATGATTATAAGGAAAAACGATCTGAATTGCAAAAAAATCATTTGCAGCCTAATTTTCGAGAAATTATTGAATATATCTTTAATATAATTTATGATTATGTTGATGAAGGAAATTATTTCCAGACTCGAGTCAAAACTGTTTACCCCCCCGGTTTTTAATGATCCGGATCAAACCCTGGTAGCCAGGCAGATCTTTTCTATTGTCCGGGCATTTATTCTGTCCGTGACGTTTCTGCAGATCATCCAGATCGCCATTGCTCCCACGCTTGGTTTGCACTTACTGTTGCTGCTGCTGGCGACCATTGCCGTCAGCTTCATCCTGCTTGAAATTACCCGTCGCGGCCGGGTGCGCTGGGCAGCCGTGCTGCTGGTGGCGAGTCTATGGCTGCTCATCACCTATTTTTCTTGGACGGCCAGCGGCCTGGGAGCCCGGGCGGCCTGGGGATATTTTATCGTTGTTTTTATCGCCGCCATGTTGCTGGGACGGTGGGTCGGCCTGATCGTTGCCGTCCTTTGCAGCGCCGCGACCCTGTTCAATGCCTTGCTATCTCCCGACCGGTCGGGAGATCCCATCCGCTTTTGGTTGATAAATACTCTTTATCTGGCTGTGGTGCTCCTGCTGCAAAACCTGGCCAGCCGCTCCATCAAACAATCGTTATCCAGTGCTCAGGCCGAGTTGCGGGAGCGGCGTCTGGCCGAGGCGGCGCTGCGTGCCAGTGATGAACGATTCAAGCAGCTTTCTTCACTGACTTCCGAAGGAATCATGATCCAGGCCGATGGTGTCATTTTGGATGCGAACCAGGCTTTTGCGGAACTGGTCGGATACGAGAACACAGATGACCTGATAGGAAAGAATGGCCTGAAAATCGTCTCCTTCACAGCGGAATCGCAGCAGCGTATTCGCTCCCATTTGGACGAATATTCCACCGAGACATACGAAATCGAAATCGTCAGGCCGGACGGTTCGTTGCTTTCAGCCGAGACCCATGGCAGGGAGATCACCTATCTTGGACGACAGGCGCGCCTGGTCACTATGCGCGACATCAGCGAACGCAAGCGGGCTGAGAAGGAAAAAGAACAGATCATTTCACTGCAGAAGGCGACAATCGAATCGACGGCCGACGGCATCCTGGTCATAGACCATGCGGGCAAAATCACCGATTTCAATCAACGATTCGCCCAAATGTGGCGCCTGCCCGATGGCATCCTGGCGACACGCGACGATGACCAGGCGCTGGATTTTGTCCTGGGACAGCTGCTGGATCCGCAGGCTTTCATGGCCAAAGTAAAGGCCCTGTACGACACTCCCGATCAGGAGAGCTTTGACGTGCTGCATTTCAAGGATGGCCGATGTTTCGAACGCTTTTCCCGCCCGCAACTCATTGCCGGTCGGCCGGTCGGCCGGGTGTGGAGCTTTCGGGATATCAGCGTCCGCAAGCAGGCGGAAAAGGCCCTGCAGGAAAGCGAGGAAAAGTACCGCCAGACCATGAACGTGGCGCCGATCGGGATTTACATCGTCCAGGATCTGCTCTTCAAATTCGTCAATCCGGAAATGGCCAGGCTGCATGGTTACCAAGCCGAGGAGATGATCGGCATGAGCCCGCCGGATGTCTTGGTGGCTCCCGAGCACCGGGACATGATCCGCCGTATTCTGCTCAGCCGCCAGGCCGGTGTGCGCGGCACGCCATATGAAATCAAGGCCCTGCGCAAGGATGGGACCACGTTCCAGGCGTTGGTCTGGGGGCAGGGGCTCGTGTACGAAGGCAAGCCGGCGTCGGTCGGCACGCTGATGGATATCTCCGATCGCAAAAGTACGGAAGAGGCGTTGAAAGAGAGTGAGTACCGCTATCGAACCTTGTTCGAAGCGGCCAGCGATGCTATTTTCGTGATGAAAGCGGAGCGCTTCTTTGACTGCAACTCTAAAACCCTGGAAATGTTCGGCTGCCGGCGCGAGCAGATTATCGGCCTCACTCCCGATCGCTTCTCTCCCCCCCTGCAGCCCGATGGCCGTGATTCGCATGAAAAAGCTCTTGAGAAAATCAATGCTGCGTATGCCGGTGCCTCCCAGTCTTTTGAATGGCTGCACTGCAAGGCGGATGGAACTCAATTTATGGCCGAGGTCAGCCTGAACAAGTTCTACCTCGGTGCGGATGTCCATCTGCTGGCCATCGTCCGGGATATTGCCGACCGCAAGGCTTTGGAGGAGCAGCTACGCCAGGCGCAGAAAATGGAGGCGGTCGGAATCCTGGCTGGTGGCATCGCCCATGATTTCAACAATATCCTATCCTCCATCGTCGGCTATGCTTCGCTCATGCAGATGCAGCCCGTTCTGGACAAGAAATTGAAGGAATACCTGGACCGAATCCTCGCGTCCACCGAACGGGCGGCCAGTCTCACCCACAGCCTGTTGGCCTTCAGCCGCAAGCAGGCCATCGATTTGCAGCCGGTCGATATCAATAACGCCATATTCGGATTTCACCAGGTGCTGGCGCGCATGATCGGCGAAGATATCGATTTCAAGCTTAACCTGGCCAGTGAAAGCCTGGTGGTCGATGCCGATATTCGCCAGATCGAGCAGGTGCTGATGAACCTGGCGACCAACTCCCGGGACGCCATGCCCCATGGCGGCAAGCTGACCATCACCACCCGTTCTGCGGTTCTGGCCGCAGAACAGGGTAACATTCCCAAAGGCTCCTATGCCGTCATTTCGCTTTCCGATACCGGAATCGGCATGGACCATGAAATTCAAAGTCATTTATTCGAACCTTTCTTTACCACCAAGGAAGTCGGCAAGGGGACCGGGTTGGGATTGGCCATCGTCTACGGCATTGTAAAAAATCATCAGGGCTTCATCAAGTTGGAGAGCGAAGCGGGGCGAAGCACCACTTTTCACATTTACCTGCCCCTGAAAACTTTGACCGTCCGCAAGGGCAAGCGCAGAAAGCAGATGAAAATTCCCAGGGGTACGGAAACCATTCTGCTGGTTGAAGATGATGCCGCGGTCCGTCATGCGACCCGGGCCATGTTGGAGGAATTCGGCTATACGGTGCTGGAAGCCGCCGATGGGCTGGAAGCGTTGACGGTTTTCGAGGCGCATCGTGACCAGGTTCGCTTGCTCCTGTGCGACTTGATCATGCCCAAGAAGAACGGCAAGGAAACCCGGAGCGGTATCATGAAATTGAAACCCGACATAAAAACATTGTTCATGAGCGGTTATACCAGCGATATCATTGCCCGCAAGGGTATCCTGGAACCGGGGATGCACCTGCTTTTAAAACCCTTGCATCCGACGGCCCTGCTCGAAAAAATCCGCCAGGTTCTGGACTCGTGATTCCGTTCATTCGCCTTTGACAACCGGCGGGAATTTCAGCCGCAACGGATGGTATTCTTGCCGGCTCGCTTGCTCTGGTACATCAACCTATCGGCACGCTCGACCAATGACTGCACGGTGTCTTCCGGTCGGGCCAACGTCGCCCCGCCCGACAAAGTGACCAGAATCGGTTTTTCATTTTTCCAAAAAAACGATTTTTCCACCAAAAGGCGAAGTTTTGCGGCGGTTTTGCTCAAGGTTTCTAAATTGGCGTTGCGCAAAATAACAATGAATTCCTCACCACCCCAGCGGCCGACCTGATCAATGGACCGGATGTTAGCTTGCAGTGATCGGGCTGTCATTTTCAAAACTTTGTCACCGATACGGTGCGAATTCTGGTCGTTCAGCGCCTTGAAGTCATCAATATCGAAAAAGATGATCCCGAAAGGCCAGTTGAATCTGTTTAACTCTTGCAGTCGCGTCTGCAGGTGGTTTTCCATGATGAGGCGGTTGGCAACTCCGGTCAAATGATCGGTCATGGCAATCTGTTGCAGTTCTGCCAAGCGTGTCTGTAGATCCAGTTTTTGCGAGCTGTCCACGAACATTTCGGCGGCGCCGATCACTTGCTGGTTTTCATCCAGGATCGGGAAGACACGCACGCGCACCGGTATGCGGTGACCGTCCTTATGATGCAGGAAGATGTCGTTTTGGCGGGGTTGCCTGTCCATGATGGTTTTGGCCAGGGGGCAAAGCCCGGTGCAGAGCGACTGCCCCTGCTCATCAACATGAATCAGGATATTTGCGGAACAATTCTTGCCCAGCACCTCGTTTTTAGTAAAGCCGCTGATCCTTTCAGCGCTTTTATTCCAAAAAGTTATCGACCGATGCCGATCGGTGAAATATATGCCTTCATCGACTTCTTCAAGCATGTGTTGCAGAAAACGGCTATTCACATCCATGGAATCCTGCTGATTTTTTCTTGATCTTCTGCATCCGAACCGGTCGGCGGCGGCAGCGAGCGCTGGATCACTGCTTCAGGGCAATACAACCGTATCCTCTTCTTCCTTGGTGATAATGTTCAAGCGCAAGGTTCTATGAATCATGTCGATATTGATGATGTGAATTTCCATGTTTTCACTTTTTTCCATCGATTTGAGCCTGGTGGTGATTTCCAGCAGGGAGTCAACCGTCAACTGCTCGTATTTCAACTCGGCCCTGATCTTGGCAAAATTTCCGCGGTCAAACTGGTCAATGCGCATGATCGGGAAACCAAAGCGCTGAAATACATCGTAAATCAATTGCGGATCTTTGGTGCTTTTCATAAGTTTCTCCGGGTCTGAAAAACTGCCTGGTCCGTGAACCAATCTGTTTTCCACCATATATATAGTTTAATTTTCCGCCAAAATCAATAGTCACCGGTTTGGTCATTGCAATAAAAAAACTACTTTGTTATAATTTTTACATTATTTTCGAGGAGGAAACATGAAAAAAGGAACCTTCCATACCGGCATGGTTTTGTTTTTTATAACCCTGCTCTTTGGCGTGAACGCCCGGGCCGAGGAAGTATTGATCAATGATATTTTGATTAATCCAGCTCAATATTGGAATATGAAGGTGACCCTGGTCGGTGAAGTCCAGAATGTCAATGCGGACCCGGCCGGCACGACACGCGGCACCTATACATTCCTGGACGACAGTTGCTCCAATACCATTACCATCCGCACCAAGGACCTGCCGCCCGTCGGGCATGCTTTTCGTGTGACCGGGCAGGTGCTGCAAGTACCTGAGTTCGGCAATGTGCCGGTAATCCGGGAATTGAACCGGACCGATGTCGGGGAATTTTCAACGTCAACCCGCAGCCTGCTCATCGGGTTGGGGGCCATCCTGGTGATTCTGATTGTGATTTTTATCATCCTACTGCTTAAATTGAAAAAAAACGTTCCTGCGCAACCAACGCCGGCTGCAGTCAGCCAGCCTGGAACCGAGCCTGAAGCCCCCAAGGGGGCAAACTCCATTCCCACGGTGGCCATTCCCACGCCCGTGCCCCAGGGGGATGAGACGCAACTGTTGCAAAATCCCCTGGCTGAATTGCTGGTGGAACAAGGCTTCGACAAGGGAATGGTTTTTACTATCTGCAAAAACACCAATACCATCGGCCGTTCCGGAGCGCGTGTCAATGATGTTGTCTTAACTGATAATACGGTTTCCAAGGCGCAGGCCACCTTGCATTTTGACCCTGTCAGCGGTCATTTTTCCATTGTCAATGACGGCACAAAAAACCCGACCAAGGTCAACGGCGCGGTGGCCGTCCAGCAAGTGCCGTTGTCGGGAGGCGAATTGATTGAAATGGGCAAGACTGTCTTGCGCTTCAAGAAACTTTAGTCACACTTTAATTTCAGCAAGTCTGAAAGTCGCTGAAATCAACTAGTGTGACCATACCAACACTAGATAGGTTTCGTAGTGCCCCGGAAGAGCAACGAAACCTATCGTGTGGGTATGGAATCTTCCTGTCCCCCCGGCCCATTGCATTCTCGGGAGCTTTGCATTAAAATTTACCTGCATGGCAACCTTGAAAAAAATCGGTAAATATACGATCAGTTGTGAAATCGGCCAGGGCGGCATGGGCATCGTTTACCGTGCCCTGGACCCCTTGATCGGACGGACGGTTGCCATCAAGACGATCCGCCTGGACATTCCCCAGCAGCCGGCTGAAAAAGATGAAGCCCTGAAGCGTTTTCTCCGTGAAGCCCAATCGGTGGGCAACCTTTCCCATCCCAACATCGTGACCGTTTACGATGTGGGTGAGGACAATGGACTGATTTACATCGCCATGGAATATATTGCAGGCGATAGCCTGGAAGACATGCTCAAGCGCAATAAAAAGTTCTCGTTGGACGAGATCGTGCAATTATTCAGCCAGCTTGGAGCCGCCCTCGACTATGCCCACCAGAGAGGAATCGTGCATCGCGACATTAAACCGGCCAACATCCTGATTGGTCCGAATCACAAGGTCTCGATTGTCGATTTCGGCATCGCGCGCACGGCTTCTTCGACCTTGACCCAGACCGGAATGTTCCTGGGAACGCCGCGCTATATGTCCCCAGAACAGATTGCCGGCAAAAAAGTAGACAACCGTTCCGATATTTTTTCTTTGGGGGCCATCCTCTACGAAATGCTGACCCAGTGCAACCCCTTCGAGGGCGAAAGCATCACCACCGTGATTCATAAGATCATGCACGCCAAGTTGCGCCCGCTCAGCGATTTTAACAAACAGCTGCCGAAAGGATTGGACGGGGTGGTGAAAAAAGCCCTGGCCCGCGATGTGGATTGCCGTTACCGGACATGCCGCGAATTGCTGGAAGACCTGACCCAATACTCGTTGAGCCAAGGCCATGCCGCCACCATCCGCGAAGGTCTGCTCAAAACTCATGAAACGCATGGGCCTGAAGCGCCGGCAACCGTGGCTCCGCTGGCGCTCAAAAACAAGAAGCCTCTTTTTCTCGTCCTGCTGGCGATGATCATCGTGCTGGGAACGATCATGACCATCATCTGGTTCGGCGGTCGTAAAAGAGCCAAACCGCCTGCCGGCGGCAATTTATTTGTTGAGCCCCCTGGCGCAATCGAAGCAGTAAATTCCGGGCAGGAAAAAAGCGCAGGCATTTCCGCCATCGCAGAAACCGACGATGCCATGGCGATTCCGCCCCCGGCCCAGGAAAACAAGCAGAAAGACGCGGCCCTGAAAATTCCAACCGAAAAACCCAAGGCCGAACCCAAGCCGGAGACTGTCCGCAGTCACCGCAATGCCAAGGGTTTTGATGAACAGGTCCTTTTCAATCATACCGTTATGGTTCATGTCCCGGCCGGTGAATTTACGGTCGGATCGCCCCGCGGCCAGGGCAATGAAGACGAACGCCCGGCACACAGGGTTTTTATCAGCGCTTTCTGGCTCGGGAAATATGAAGTGACTTTCAAGCAGTACGACTTTTTTTGCCGTGAAAGCGGGCGCTCCCGGCCCGGCGATGAAGGGTGGGGCCGGGGTGACCGTCCGGTCATCCATGTTTCCTGGGACGATGCACAGGCATATTGCCGTTGGCTGACAAAAAAAACAGCCAGAAATTTCCGACTGCCGAGTGAAGCTGAATGGGAAAAAGCGGCCCGCGCCAAGTATCCCTGGGGAAGCTCTGAGCCGTCGGCCGACAAGGTCAACATGAATGGCAGCGAAGACGGCTTTCCCTTCAGCGCCCCGGTCGGTTCATTCCCGCGTGGGGAATCCCATTACGGCATCATGGACATGGCCGGCAATGTATGGGAATGGACTTTTGATTGGTATGCCGGCGACTATTTCCAGTGCTCGCCCGCACGCGATCCGCGCGGCCCGGCCAAGGGCAGCAGCCGCGTGGTCAGGGGCGGTTCATGGAAAAACGGGCCCGAGCTGATCCGTTCCGCCAATCGCAGCAGCGAAAAGCCGGACCGGCGACTGAACGAGCTTGGCTTTCGCGTGGCCATGGATCACCGCTAATGGCCCTGGTAACCTCCTTGAACGCCTTGATCGAAGCCCTGAGAGACGGTTTGCCGATCAACAAGGTCCTGATCAGCCGCTCCCGTCATGATGCGAAAATCGCTTCGGTGCTGGACATGTGCCGGGAGCGGGGGATTATTTTCCAGTTTGTTCCTGCTGAAGCCGTCGAGCGCAAGGTCGGAGGCAAGAATCAGGGCGTGTGCGCCGAGATCGCTCCGGTGCGTTTTTTTAGTCTCGACGACGTGTTGGCCAATGTGAAAACCGGACTGATTGTCATTTTGGACGGCATTGAGGATACCGGCAATTTGGGCGCGATGATTCGCAGCGCCGCCGCCGTCGACGTGGACGGCATCGTGATTTCCGTCCGTCATTCGGCCCCGGTCAATGATACGGTTTGGAAAACTTCTGCCGGAACCTTGGGCAAAGTGCGCCTGGTCCAGTCGCGCAACCTGACCCTGGATGGTGAAAAACTGAAAAAAAACGGCTTTTGGGTCGTCGCGGCTGATCAGCGGTCCCAGGTGAATTTTTTTGATTTTGATTTCCGGGGCAAAACAGCCGTGATTTTCGGCAATGAAAGCAAGGGCGTATCCCCGCTGTTGAAGAAAAATGCCGATCAACTGCTGGCCATTCCCCACGCCCAAAGCGTCGAATCTCTCAATGTTTCGGCCGCGGCGGCGATCATCTTGTTCGAGGCCTGGCGGCAGAAAAAAGGTTGATTTTTTGCCCGGTATCCGGAAATAAATCGCTGTTTTTCCCAGCGCCGGGAAATTGTGCTGTTTTTTTGCTATAATGAAACCATGACAAAGAAAGGTTTTACCCTGATCGAGATGCTGATCGTGGTCAGCATGATCGGCATCCTGGTGGTGATCCTCGTTCCGCAGTACAAGTATTCGGTCCTGCGGGCCAAGGAAGCGGTTTTAAAGGAAAACCTTTTCCAGATTCGCGACGCCATCAACAAGTACTATGCCGACAAGAAAAAATACCCGGCCAGCCTGGACGATCTGGTCTCTTCCCGCTATTTACGCGACATTCCCTACGACCCCATCGGCCGCAGCCAACAATGGCAGCCCCTTACTGCCGAACCGCTGGAAGGAGAGGAATTTGACCCCGAAGCCCTGGAGGGCGTCATCGATGTCAAGAGCCTTTCCCAAGCCAAAGCCCTGGACGGCACGCTGTACAGCGATTGGTGAGCGGCAGCCATGGCCATCAGAAGCGTTTCCGGCCCCTGGCGCGGCGGGCGGGCGTCCAGCCCTCTCCGAAACGGCGGGTACGTGATGATCACCCTGATCATCGCCATTGCCGTGCTGACTGTTTTTATGCTCATGGCCGTGCCGCTGTGGCAGACTGCCATGCAGCGTGAAGCGGAGGAAGAACTGATCTTTCGGGGTCGCCAGTACGTCACGGCCATCGGCCGCTACCTGAAAAAGCATAACAACCTGTACGCGCAAAATTTGCAGATCCTGCATCTGGAAAAATTCCTGCGCCGATTGTACAAGGATCCGATGACGGATGATGGTCGCTGGGACATGGTATTTCAGGACAACTCCACGGCTGCGCCCAAGCTGCTGGTAGTACCGCCCGAGCAGGCCAAGGCCTATGTCGGCCGGGCCGTGTTGATTGGGGTTTGCTCCTCCTCTCCGGAAACCGGGTTCCGTGAATACCGCGGCAAAAAAAAATACAACGAATGGGCGTTCTACTTCGGCGGCAAAGAAAATGAGGACATGCCCGAGTTGCATTATGTGGGCCGCTGATGAAAAACATCCTGCTGGTGGCGGCTGAAAATTCAGCCGAGACGTATGCCCTGCAGGTGATGCGGGAATTTGCCGAAAACAAGGCAGGTTTTCATTTTTGGGGCGTCGGCGGCGAACGGTTGCAAATCAACGGGATGGAAGTCGTGGTGCCCAACCGCAGCCTGGCCGTGGTGGGCATCATTGAGGTCGTTGCCCATTTGTTCCGGATCCGGCGGGCGATGAAGCTTCTCTTCCGGCAAGCGCTTGAGCGCCGGACCGCTGCCGCACTGCTGATTGATTATCCGGACTTCAATCTGCGTTTGGCCCGCCGCTTGCACCGGGCGGGCATCCCGGTTTACTATTACATCAGCCCGACGGTTTGGGCCTGGAGGTACTCCCGGGTCGAACAGATCCGCCGCTGGGTAAGCCGACTGTTCATTATATTTCCTTTTGAAATACCGATTTACCAGAAGGAAAGGGTGACTTTCACCTACACCGGTCATCCGCTGCTGGATGCCGTGAATGTCAGCGAACCCCGTGATCAATTCCGCCGTCGCCTGGGAGTGGCTGCCGACGAAATATTGCTGGCATTGTTGCCGGGCAGCCGAGAGTCGGAAGTCCGTTCTTTGCTTCCGGAAATCATGGCCGCGGTCGGCTTGTTGAAAAAGGAATTCCGGCTGAAGATTTTTCTTCAGCAAGCGCAGAATATTGATCGTGATTCTTTGAGTGCGGCGGTGTCCGACCCGCAGGTCCAGCTCTTGAATCAGAACCAGGGATTCAACCTGCTCAATGCCGCTGACGCTGTCATCAGTACGTGCGGAACGGCCAATTTGGAAGCAGCCCTGCTCGGAGTTCCCTTGGTGGTGATTTACCGGGTCAACCGCCTGTCTTATCTGCTGGGAAAGCGTTTTGTCAAGATATCCCTGTACTCCATTGTCAACATCCTGGCCGGTCGCCGGGTGGTGACCGAATTGATCCAGAATGATTGCCGGGCCAGTCTCATTTATTTGGAAACAAAAAAAATTCTCAGCGATCAGGTTTGGCGCCAGCAAATGATCGCGGCATTTGCCGAAATCAAGGAAAAACTGCGCCAGGAACAAAAGCCGGCCGCAATCATTTATCGTCAGATCAGCGCCGATCTGGCTGGGTGAGAGAAAAGTACCCCCCGTTGCCCGGATTCAGCTGAAGCTGAGTCTCCTGGCTTTTTTGGTCAGTGTCGACAAATAATTTTTAATATCGTCATTCTGCAATTCCCTGTTTTTAAGAAGCTGGCGTGCGTCTGCTTGCGCGGCTTTAAAAAGCGGGTAGTCTTTTTTGATATCGGCCAGTCTGAAATCAAGCGCCCCGGCCTGCTCCAAACCGGCGATCATACCGCCACCGCGCAGCCGTAAATCCATTTCAGCGATCTTGAAGCCGTTATCATTGGCGGCGATGGCTTGCAGCCGCAATTTTCCATTTTCCGTGGGCCGGGGCGACGCAATCAAGTAGCAATAGGATTGTTGCGGCCCCCGGCCCACGCGGCCGCGCAATTGGTGCAGCTGCGCCAATCCGTAGCGGTCGGCATTTTCAATAACCATGAAAGTGGCTTCCGGTACATCAATGCCCACTTCGACCACGGTGGTGGCCAGCAGCAGGCGGATGCGGCCCTGGCGGAACTGCCGCAGTATCCGGTTTTTTTGTTCGGTTTTTGTTTTTCCTGAAAGTATGGCCAGGGGAATATCGGGCCAGAGGGCCTTGACAGCGGCGGCCTCTTCCTGCAGCGAGCACAGGTCGGGACTGGCTTCCGACTTTTCAATCAGCGGCATGATGATGTAGCCCCGACCTCCGCGGTCAATTTCACGGCGCAATTGCTGGTAGAAATCGCGACGGCCGTCGGCGCTGATGACTCGGGTCAAGATGGGCCGGCGCCCGGCTAGGGGTTTTTTCAGGCTGGAGACAGCCAGGTCGCTGTAGAGTGCCAGCAGCATGGTGCGGGGAATGGGAGTCGCCGTGGTAACCAGCAAGTCGGCGGAACGGCTTTTAAAAAACAAGGCGGCCCGCTGGGCCACCCCGAAACGGTGCTGTTCATCGATGACTACCAGGGACAATTTCTTGAAAATGATGTTTTCGCCGATCAGGGCGTGGGTGCCGAAAACCAGTGAAATCGCACCCGAACGCAGGCGTTTTTCGATTTCTTGCCTGGATTCGGACGGGCAGTCACCGGTTAGCAGGGCGATATCGCCGTTGCCGAAGAAAGCCCTGGCGTTTTGGTAATGTTGATCCGCCAGGATGGCGGTTGGGGCCAGGAAAGCTCCCTGGTATCCGTTTTGCTTGGCCAGCAGCAGGGCCAAAAAGGCCATGATGGTTTTACCGCTGCCCACTTCCCCCTGCAGCAGGCGCTGCATGATTCGCGGGCCGCTCAGGTCATTGACAATCTCACTGAAAGCAACGATCTGTTCCTCGCTGAGGGCGAATGGCAAGCGCTGATTGATGGCCAGGCGGATATCGTTATTGAAAACATAGCGATGGATTCGGCGCCGGACGCCAAAATAATTGCGGACAAACTGCAATTCCAGCTGGAAAAAAAGAAATTCGCTATATATGAAACGAGTTTTCATTTTTTCGATAGAGGGTAAATTCATGGCCGGGGGCTGATGAATGGCGCGCAATGCGTTGGCCCGGCTTGGAAAGCCATGACGGCGCATGACCATTTCCGGCAAAGTCTCCCGTTCATCTTGCCAGTCGGCGAGTATGCCGGCGATGATCTTGCGCAGATTTCCCCCCTTCAGCGCAGCCAGCGGTTTGTAGCGGGCTACAATCTGCCCCGGCCTGTTTTCGGGAGCCAGCTGCGGATTGACCATCTGCCAGGCACCGGCACGGCTTTCAATCCGCCCAAAAACATATAACTGTTCCCCACCTTTCAGGGATTGCCGCAGGTAGGGCTGGTTGAAAAATACCAGGCAGACCGGCAGGGAGCCGATATTTCCCTTCACGGTAAGGAGGGAAATCCGTCTTTTAAAATTCCTGCTCACCTGCATGCTGCCGATGCGAAAAGCGTACAGCTTTTCCTCGTCAGGAACAGGTTGTTCCGTCACTGTAGAAAAATCCAGATAGGCTTCTGGGAAAAGCAGCAGCAGCTCTCCGGCATTGTGGATGCCGCGCCGGGTCAGAATTCGACTGTAACTGGGTCCGATGCCCTTGATTTTTTCAATCGGGGTGTCCGGGGATATGCTCAATAGTAAAAATAAATTGTTTTTTCAGAGCACTGGACTTTTTTCAGTCCGGGCAGCAAACTGAACCAGTCGAAAATGGACTTCTTGGTCTTGGCGTTTAATTGGGCTACGCCGTATGCCTCATCGAGAATTTCAGGAGAATAACGGCTGCCGTTAATCACCAGTTCCCTGAAAAGATATCGCATATGGTAATTGCTGCATTCGAATTTTCCCTGGAAGCTGACCTCGATATCGCGCAAAAACTGGGGCACCGCCGAATATTTTTCACCGCTGAGCTTGACCTTGACGGTGCCGCTGACTTCGTCCTTGTCGTGCAGGCGCAAGTCGATGAAGGTGATTTCGGGAGCGTATTTTTTTGTGTAGAGCAGGTTCAGGTAGGAATTCAGTTCGTTCTCGCTGAAAGTGACTTTTTTCAGAAATAGCGACGGCTGGCGGCGGACGGCGATGCGCTTCAGGAATTGTTCGATTTTAATGGCCTTTTCCATGCTGAAATCGGCCGCGCTTAGAGCGGTGGCCACTATCAGGAAAAGACATGCCGCGATTTTCAGTTTCATCTGCCTGCTATGATAACGCGTCGGCCCCGGATTTGCAAATGGTTGCTGAAATAATGCCGGATAACCCGCGGATACAAGCGATGCTCGTGGAGCAGTATCCTCGAACTGAGCGAATCCTCGTCGTCATCATCGCGGATGCGGACCGGCTGTTGGGCGATGATCGGTCCGCTGTCCAGTCCCGAATCGACGAAATGGACGGTGCAGCCGCTGATCTTCAGGCCCTGGCGCAGAGCCTGCCTCTGGGCATGCAGGCCGGGACAGGCAGGCAGCAAGGAAGGATGGATGTTCATGATGCGCCCGGGGAATTTTTCAAGCAGCTCCGGCCCGATCAGTCGCATATAGCCTGCCAGGCAAACCAGCTCGATCCCGTTTTTTTCGAGGATGGCGGCGATCTCGTGTTCGTGGGCGGCCCGGTCCTTGAACCTTTCCCTGGGCAGGCAATAGGCGGGGATATCGAAAACATGGGCTTTGCGCAGGCCCAGTGCGTTTTCCTGGTCGCTGATGACCAGGCGAATGCCATAATTGGCGTCCGCTTTGCGGGAATCGCGGACAATGGCGGCGAAATTGGAGCCCCGGCCTGACAAGAGAACAGCTACATTGCCTTTGGTCATCATCGATTATTTGTAGATAACGTTTGAAGTACCATTGTGTTTGATGATTTGATACCAACACTAGATGTTTTTGGCTATTTCATTAGTTCGCCAAAAACATCTAGTGTTGGTATAGTTTCAATGTTTTATCCCCTTCGGGGACATACAAATCAAATCCTCCACCTGCGGTGTCGGATTGATTTGATACCAACACTATGTTTTTGGCTATTTCATTAGTTCGCCAAAAACATCTAGTGTTGGTATAGTCACACTCGATGGTTTCAGCGGCTTTCAGTACTTGCTGAAACCATAGTGTGACTATGCCGAAGGGGGGACTCGAACCCCCGCGAGCGTAATGCCCACCAGTACCTGAAACTGGCGTGTCTACCAATTCCACCACTTCGGCATAAGTTCCTATCTTATAAGGGAAAAACGTTGTTTTGTCAAGCAGTCCGGATGAATTTAACTAAACAGACCGTCAGAGTTTTATCCGCCTTAGGTTTACATATGCTGGCGGATATTGTAAAATAAAAGTTCTCAAAGTCATTCTTGTTTATTTCCGGAGACTTGAATTTGATGCGCAAAAAACACTTGCTTGCGAGCCTGCTGGTATTATGTTGTTTTTGCGGGCAGCTCCTTTTTGCGGCTGCCGCTGACGATTCCCAAGCGGGTGCTCTGAAAGAGTCGATTCCGCCCGCGAAAGAAAAAAAAGAATCTTATTTCAGCAACTTTATCAAGGATGACGTTGAAATATGGACGGCTCCTTTCAACCTTGACTTGAAGGGATCCCTGCTCTTCGTGGCGATCCTGGCCGGCACCGGAGTTTTGATCGCCAATGACGAGGCGATATATAAAGGTTTTAAAAATTATCAGAATAACCATCCCTGGGTGGACACGATCAGCCCCAAGGCGAGCTTCCTTGGCGATTGGGGCATCGATTGCGGCATCGCCGGGCTGTTTGTGCTGAGCGGCCTGGCCTTCAAGGATAAAAAAGCCAGGGATACGGGTCTGATGGCTTTGGAAACAATGATGCATACAGGCCTTTTGGCTCAGGTCTTCAAGCATCTGGCCGGGCGGCAGCGGCCCTCGGCAGAGGATGGTCAGGATTACTGGTTTGGTCCCGGGGCTTTTTTCAATCGTTACCGGGAAGGCTCTTTTGCTCGCTACGATGCTTTCCTGTCCGGGCATACCATCTCGGCCTGGGGCCTGGCCACGGTGATCGCTGAAAACTATAAAAACCACTTCTGGGTGCCGCTGGCCTGTTATGGCCTGGCCACGGTTGTCGGTCTTTCGCGGCTGACCGAGGACACGCACTGGTTTTCCGATGTGTTCGTGGGGGCAGTGCTGGGCTATGTCATCGGCCGGATGGTGGTCCGCAACCGCAACCGGCGCCTGCAGATTGCGCCCTCCGTAACGGCCGGCGGGATGGGCCTTTCCGTGAGCTACCTGTTCCAATAAGCAATGAAATCCGCTGACGCCCGCATTGTTATTTGCATGATCCTGCTCTTTTCGGCATGCGGGATGCTCAATGCTCAGGACGCGACTGAGCGCAGTGAATTCATCATTTCGGATTTCATGCTGCAACGATTGCCAGGCGGTTATTTTTACCAGAATTTTTTTGAGAACCTGGCCCCGGACGCCACGTCTCTGATAGAGGAAAGCAATGGTTTCGCGCAGCTCGATTTCCCCAAAGTATATTTCGAGGGTGATTCTTTCACCCAGTTCAACTGGTATTTCAACGGTTTTTCAATCAACTCGGCCCTGGATGACGGTGCCCCGGCTTTCCAGTTACCCCTATTAGCGATCGGCTCCATGGCCTTGCTTAGTGAAACCCCGCGGCAGCGCCAATATGGATTTCATTTCAACCTGCCTGCGCCGAGCGTTTCCCGCTCCAGGCTGATGGCTTCCACTGTATTTTCCAATATGGGAGGCTATACATCTTTAGGAAAACTGGCAATTGGTAACCATGCCAGCCTTAGGGCCGATAATTTGTACAGCAGCCGGCGGCAAATTTCCGGAAATCAAGCGCTCGATTACGCTTGGGAAGCAAAATCCCCGCAGGCGGCATTCTTGCTGGCTTTGGGTTATTTCAACCTAGAGCGACGTTTCAATGATTTTAATGTCCGCAACACCCAGTTTGCCGAAAACAGCAGCCTGTTGCAGTTGCTGTCGCGGTGGCAGAGGATAACCGCCCGGGGCACGCTGGGGTTTTTTCTGGCGGCGAACAGCCATCAGCGTGATCGGCTCTTTGCAGAAGACGGACGCTACCCCCAGGAAACCTACATTCTGAACAAACAGGCCTTATTTGCGGGACTTGACTGGTTGGGCCGGCCGTTTAATTTGAAATTATCCTGGCAGTCGGAATGGGAAAGGCGGGCCCCAGTCGCCATGGATGCCGGAAAAGATTTGCAGGATATTGATGGACAAGGGCTTTTTCCATTTGAAAAATGGGGTAAATTCCAGGCGAACACCGTGGCTTTGACCTTCGACCAAAAATATGATTTCACTTGGCTGGGCAAGAAAATCGAAGTGAAGCCTTACCTGGATCTGACGGCGGTATTTCTGGGCGCTGCCGAGCCCGGCGGGGCAAGCAACGCCCTGTATTTTGCCGCCCAGCCTTATCAGGTGATCGAGTGGCATGGAGGCACCGTCTATCATAACCAGAAGTTCCAAAGCTCGGGCGGAACACTTCTAACCGTGCATCTGCTTGAAAAGGTCGAACTCAATGCCCGGCTGTTTTTCCAGTATCAGGGCTTCAGCTTTGAATCGGCGCGCAACAATTGTGATTTTTTTCAGCCCGGCGGCGAACTCGGCCTGGCTTGGTCGGCCGGAAAAAAAACCCTGCTGACATTATCCTATGGAATTTTACCCTATGAATTGCGCGCCAACTTCAGTGATTTTTTGGAAGATCAACGCCCCGGCGCCACGGTGTATTACTGGCAGGACACGAACGGAGACGGATTTTACCAGGAAAAAGAAAAAGGCCCTGTTTACGGGGAGATCGGCGGCGCCAGCCATTCGCTCTCACCCGCTTTGCGGCCGCCGCAGCGAGAACGAATTTTGCTCCAGTTTTCCACGCCACTCTCGGCCAATTTCAAGTTGCACGTCAAGGGTCTCTACAAAAAAATTCACCGGCCGTTGTGGACATTTTTTGCCGACACATACGGTCATTTTGAAGAAATCTCCGGCCAAGACTATTATTTTATTGATCGGGCGTTCAATGGTTTTGAACTGGGAAATGCCGCTTTCAACAAGGATCCCTTTTACGCCCAACTGCTTTTGCGCGTGGCCGGCCAGAAACCGGGGCGCTGGTTTTTCTCGTTTTCATTCCTGGCCCACCTGGGCATGGGCTATACGGCCTTTGGCAATGGGCCGACCGCCAATGACATCGGCATCATTTCCGAAAGCCAGGCTTTTCCCAATTCCTGGATCAACGGTTATGGCCGTGTCGATGGCGACCGGGCTTTTGTCGGCAAATTATTTTTCGGCTATTATTTGTCCAGGCGCCTTTTTTTCAGCGCCAGCATTAAATATCGCGACGGCAATCCCTTTGCCTTTTTCAACGCCTTCAAGAAAAACGATCAATGGATCATAACCTACCAAACCATCCAGGCCGAAGATGAACATGGCGTCAAGGGCGGTCCCAGGGAAGACTGCATCTGGGATTTCAACTTCAAGCTCAGCTACGAGTTCATCCTGTTCAACAAAAAAGGCCGGCTGGAACTGTCGTTGTTCAATCTCCTGGATTTCGGCCTGGAGCTGTCAGAAAACGTTTTTAGCGACGAATCGCGCCGCCTGGCCAACGAATTGCAGTTGCCGCGCAGCCTGCGGCTCGGGGTGGAATTCGAAATTTAGCCGGTTTTCACTGGTTATTGTTTTCCATGCGTTCCTTGCAAGGAACGCAGAACCTGGCGAAAGGCAGCACGTCCAGACGTTTGGGGGAGATTTCAGTCCCGCAGTGCTGGCATTTCCCGTATTCATTTTTATCGATTCTATCCAGCGCGTCTTCCACTTCCTTCAAATTATTTATCATGTTGGATGACATGAGGAAGCCCATTTCTTTTTCGATCAGCTCATTGGCTTGATCGATTTCGTCCATGGTGCCGCCGCCGCTGCTGGTTGTATCGCGCCAGTCTATGACTTTTAAAATCTCGGCGCGCAAAGCTTCCAATCTCTTTCTTATTTTGATATTGCTGTCTTTTTTCATTTTTTTCTCCTAACGATGATATCGGATCCCATGCATAATAGTCAATGCCCGGTAAATTTGTTCCAGAAAAACGATGCGGAAGATATCATGAGAAAAGGTCAGGTCCGAGAATGAGACGATGTGATTGCAGCGTCGTCGCAGCAGGTCGGTGAAGCCGGCATAGCCGCCAATTACAAAAACCAGCCTCCCGGGGTGGTAGGAAATTTTTTGTTCCAGAATTTTGGCGAATTGCAGCGAGTCCATTTTTTTCCCTTTTTGATCCAGGGCGATGACATAATCCGTGGCCTTGATTTCTTCCAGGAAAGCGGTTGTTTCTTTTTCTCTCACGAAATTTTCCTCTTTTTGTTTGATCTCCTTAATTTTTTTTATGCTGAATTTTACAAAATAATTAATATTTTGTAAATACTTTTTTTCAAGCTCCTGCAAGCCCTTGAATTTCAACTCGCCGCTGCATAGCAGTTCAATGGTTTTCATACATTTTCAGCTTGTTATAAAGGGATTTGCGCGATATTTTCAAAATGCGCGCCACGCGGCTCTTGTTTTTATACTTGCGAAGCAAATAAGTGATGTATTCTTTTTCAATTTCGGCCAGCGTCCGTTCATTGGCTTGGATAGTCTGTAAAATGTTTTGCGGCTGGTCGAGCAACAAACGGGCCTCTTTTTCATTCAGTGCGCATTGGCGTACGGACAGTCCGAAGATGAAGTTTTCCAATTCGCGGATATTGCCCGGCCATGGATAATCCAGCAGCTTTTGCATGATATCGGGAGCGAGTTGCATGTCGACGTGATGTTGTCGGCAGAAATACTCCAACAGCGGCCGGATGTCGTTCTTGCGCTCCCGCAAGGGCGGGATAAAAATATTGACGGCTGCAATGCGGAAGTACAGGTCGGAACGAAATTCGCCGTGCTGCACCTTGTCTGCTATGGAGCTGTCAGCGGAAAAAATAAATCGGGCCGCGATGTCTGTTTCCTGGTTGGAACCCAGCCTGAAAAATTTTTTCCTTTCCAGCACACGCAGCAGTTTGGCCTGCATATTCAAGCTCAACAAATCGATATTATTCAGGAAAATAGTTCCGTTTTCGGCAGTTTTCCATTTTCCCAGAAAATTATGGTCGGCCCCGGTAAAGGCTCCCTTTTCGAAGCCAAACCATTCGCTTTCCAGCAGCGTTTCGGGAACGTCGCCGCAGCCCAGGTTGAGCAGCGGTTGAAATGGGCTCAGGCCGACCATGACGTGTGCCCAAAAATCCTTGCCGGTTCCAGTTTCACCGTAAAACAGGACCGCGTTCGGTAATGGAGCGATCTTGAAGACCGTTTCCTTGACGGCCAGTGATTTCTGATCGGCCAGATTAGAAATCAGGGGAAAAATCGTATCGCTTGGCATCCATCCAGAGTTTTTCCAGGGCATATTTTTTCCGCCAGTCAGCGGAAAAAATGTTGATGACGAAATCGACATAGTCGACCAGTATCCATTCGGCCAGGCCATTGCCCTCAACGCCCAAAGGCTGCAGGTTGAGTTCCTTTTTCAAGGTTTCCTGCAAGGCGTCGGCCAGGGCGTTGTTCTGGCGTGAGGAATTGCCTGAGCAAATAACCAGGTAATCGGTCATTTCACTGATCCCTTTCAGTTTTAAGACCGTTATTTTTTCGGCTTTTTTATCCAGCAGGACCTGCACCGTTTTCTTGATTTCACCGGGAATACGGCGTTTTTGTAAATCGGCTTGGATCAGTTTGAATTCCTCAATCTTCATATAATTTATTTTCCTCCAAAATAGTTTGGACGTTTTTTTCGACCCACGGTGATATATCTCGGCCTTGGGCGGCGCCGTTTCTGACTGCCGTGGCTGAAAGTGAAAGATAGGCGGAAGCATAGGAAACCAGGAAGGCGGTCGGCGGCAGTGATGAATATTCAGGCGGGTGGCCGATCGGTATGCCTTCGCGGTGCAGCAAGCGTTCGACCCGGACCTGGTGGCTGTTCTGGCGAATGACAATGATGAAAAAAACTTCCCTGAACAGCTGGCGGTATTCTTTCCAAGTCCTGATTTTTAAAAATCCCTCGCTGCCGCTGATAAAGAAAAATTGATCGGCCGGATTTTCTTTTTTCAACTGGCGGATGGTGTCAATGGTCCATGAGGCTCCCGGCCGCCGCAGTTCCAGATCGCAAGGCAGCAATCCCGGGTGGGGGCGCAGTGCTTCTTTCAGCATGGCCAGCCTGATTTCGGCCGCGGCCAGGCGCTGCATTTTTTTATGAGGCGGCTGGGCAGAGAGAACATAAAGAACTTTTTTGAGACCGAAAGCTGCTTTTATTTTCAGTCCCAAATCGACATGGCCCCGATGGACGGGGTTGAAGGTTCCGCCCAACACGCCGATTTTATTCTGTCTCATAAAAGGCAAACAGCATTTTTTTTAATTGGCCCAGGTTGATTCCTTGTAATGCCGATATTTCCACGTAGGGGATTTTACGCTTACGGCAAAAAACATGCAAGTCTTCAATCGCGGTCTTGTTTTCCGCCGCCAGGTCAATTTTGTTGGCTACCACCATGAGCTTCTTTTTCAGCAACATGGGGTGGTACAGGGTCAGCTCTTTTTCCAGGACCTGGAAATTCTGAAGGGGGGACAGCGGGTTGAACGGGGCGACGTCGATAATAAAAATCAGGACTTGCGTTCGCTCGATATGCTTTAAAAAATTCAATCCCATGCCTTCTCCCTGGTGGGCTCCTTCCAATATTCCTGGAATATCGGCCACAACCAGGCGGCGCTGGTTAAAATCGACTACTCCCAGATTGGGAGTCAGGGTGGTGAAGGCGTAATCGGCAATCTTGGGCTTGGCGGAACTTATTTTAGATATCAGAGTCGATTTTCCGGCATTGGGAAATCCGACCAATCCGGCAAAAGCGATGAGCTTTAATTCCAGGATGACTTGAATGCTTTCGCCTTTCTCGCCATTTTCAGAGCGACGCGGCGCCTGGTTGACCGAAGACTTGAAATGGATATTGCCGCGGCCGCCTTTGCCGCCCTTGGCCAGAACGAATTGCAAGCCGATGCGTTCGAAATCAAAGATCACCTTTTCATCGGGGAATGTCTTGACAACGGTTCCGGGCGGAACCCGAAGGATAATGTCTGCTCCATCTTTCCCGGTTTGCTTTTTACTGCTGCCCTGGCCGCCGTTTTCGGCCCGGATCAGCCTCTTGTATTTAAAATCTCCAAGGGATTGGCAAACCGGACTGCTGACCAGGATGATACTGCCGCCCCGGCCGCCGTCACCGCCGTCCGGGCCGCCCCGGGGGATGAATTTTTCACGGCGGAAACTCAGGCAGCCGTTGCCGCCGTTCCCGGCCTGAAATGAAACCTTGGTTCGGTCGATGAACATGGGAGTTTAGAATCTGTGGTTGGCTAAATGAAATTGAGGCGGAATGCCGAATAAATTAATTGGGATCGACCTCGACGAATTTGCGCCCGGCCTTGGTGACAAAACGCACCTTGCCGGTGGACAGGGCAAAAAGGGTGTCGTCCTTGCCCAGGCCGACATTTTTTCCCGGCTTGATGCGTGTCCCCCTCTGCCTGATGATAATAGCCCCGGCATTGATCGCTTCGCCGCCGTATTTTTTGACGCCAAGTCTCTTGGAGGTGCTTTCGCGGCCATTCTTTGCGCTGCCGCCCGATTTTTTGTGTGCCATTATTCAGTCTCCTTGACCTTGGCGCTGGCCTTGATTTCGATTTTTTCAATTTGGATTTTATGAAGCTTCTGCCGGTGTCCCTGGGATTTGCGATAGCCTTTCTTGGACTTCATTTTATAGATGTGAATTTTATCACCCTTGATTTCCTCGAGGATTTTCGCCTTGACCTTGGCGTTCTTGACGAAAGGACTGCCAATATGCAGTTGCTTGTCGTCCTGCAGCAGCAAAACGGTGTCCAGGCTGGCTATATTCTTTTTGATTGATTTTTCAGGCAGCAATTCCACTTCCAACACATCACCTTCGGCGACTTTATACTGCTTCCCGCCGGTTTCAAGTATGGCAAACATGGTCATCTCCTTTAATGGACAATTTATTTTTATAACATAAATTCAGGGTTTAGTCAATGTTTTCCCCATTGGCGATCAATGGCGCAAGTTTTACTTGACCGTTGTGCTCAGGACAGGCCGATCATCGTCCTGAAATTAGCTGGTTTTGCCGCCCCAAAGCCGCTATACCGGGAGAACTTTAATGTTTTGGGCCAGTTCCTTGTGCAGCATGTTCTCGATGAACTGCAGCGTACCCTTGGTGCTGCTGATGCAGCCTTTGCAGGCTCCCAGGTAGCGGATGTAGACGATGATCGCTCCATCGGCTTCACGGATGTCCACGACTTCCATGCTGCCGCCGTCGGCGGCCAGGGCCGGCCTGATTTTTTCATCCAGCACGTTCTCGATGGCCCGGTGCTTCTGGATCAGGTTCATGGCTTCGAAATCCCTGGGTTCAGCCAGGGCGCTGATTTTTTCTTTTTCCATTTCGGCCCGGGTGTCGCGCAGGATGTCCACCAGGTAAAAGTTTCGTTTTTCATGACCGCCCGGGCGCAGGCAGGACTTGCAAAATGCCCCAGCCTTGGTGTACTGAGTGATTTCTTCGACCGTCTTCAGGTCGTTGATGCGGATGACGTCCTTGATGGTCCGCAAGGATACGCGGGCGCACTCACAAACGATCTCTTCCTCGGCCAGGCTGGCCATGTCCACGTTCTTGTATAAAGAGGCGGCTTTCTTGATCACGTCGTAGGCCATGACGCTGCAATGCATTTTCTGCGGCGGAATGGCCGGTGTCTCGTCGTTGTCGCGCAGTTTGTGTTCGACTTCAATATTGGTGATTTTCAGAGCTTCGTCCACGGTTTTGCCCACGGACAGCTCCGCCATCACGTCGGATGAAGCGATGGCCGTGCCGCAGCCGAAACTCTTGAATTTCGCCAGCAGAATGCGATCGGTTTTGGGATCCACGGCCCAGTACAGACGCACCGCGTCGCCGCAGGATTCAGCGCCCCAATCGGCCACGACCAGCTTGGCGCCCAGGGCTTTCGCCTCCGCCTCGCTGATCTCGCCCCGATAACGGGGATCGTTCATGCGCTCGCTGACCTTGGCCGAATATTGCTCCCAGAGGGAACCGCCGATCAAATCGTTTTTTGCCATTTTTCCTCGCTTGCATTCATCTATTTATTTGCCGGTATTGTATGTCGATGAAATCGTGCGCAGCCTTTCTGCCGATTGGCGGACCACCGTCGCGGCCCGGTCGATCTCTTCAGCCCGGCTGAAACGGGACAAGCTGAAGCGAATGCCGGTATGGGCCAATTCGTCACTGATACCCATGGCCACAAAAGTTGGATTGGGTTCCAGCGATTCCGAGGCACAGGCACTGCCGGTGGAAGCGGCCACGCCGTTTTGGTTGAGGTCCCAGATCATCGCCTCGCCCTCGATGCCGCGAAAGCTGGCCAGGATCGTATTGGGCGTGCGCAGGGAGCGTTTCCCGACTACCAAGGTGTCTGGAATGGTCAGAATGGCGTCCTCGAGCTGGTCGCGCAGGCCGCGAATGGAACTGTCTTCGTAAGCCAAGTTGTTTACCGCCATTTCCATGGCCAGGCCCATGCCGATCAAATAGGGGACGTTGACTGTCCCGGCCCGCATGCCGCCCATCTGCTCACCGCCGTGCAGGAGCGGCGTCAGTTTCAGGCCTTGGCGGACGAACAGACCGCCGATGCCTTTGGGGCCATGGAACTTGTGGGCGCTGAAGGTCAGGAAATCGACCGGAACCCGGGATACGTCGACCGAGACCTTGCCGATGGCCTGCACGGCGTCGGTATGGAACAGTACGCCGTTTTCACGGCAGACATCGGCCAGTTCAGTAATGGGGAAAATCAGCCCGGTTTCGTTGTTGGCCCACATGATCGACACCAGAGCGGTCTTGTCGGGATGGATGTGGCGGCGCAAGGTGTCACTGTCAACAATGCCGTCGGCATTGACCGGCAGGTAGGTGACCGTAACGCCCAGACTTTCCAAAAAATTACAGCAGTTGCGTATGCAGGGATGTTCTACTTGGGTGGTGATGATTTCGTTTTTTTGTCCGTTACGGATGAGGTCGTAATAAATGCCCTTGAGCACATGGTTGTTGCCCTCGCAGGCGCAGCTGGTGACGATGATGTCATCCTCGTCGCCGGCGCCGATACCCGAGTACAGACGGTCCATGGCCAAGCGCATGGCCGGGTGGATCTCGGTGCCGAAACTGTGCAACGAATTGGGGTTGCCGTACTGCTGGCAGTAAAACGGTTCCATGGCTTCCTTGACCCGCGGGTCGACGATGGTCGTGGCATTGTTGTCCAGGTAAATTCTATCCATGTTTGAGCTCCATTGGCTGCGGATTGATGCTTGTATTATAGATTGAAGACGTTCCCAATGCAAGGGTACCGCCAATTAAGCAAGCCATATAGCCATTCAACGAAATATCAACGTTTTTTATTTTCTGAACGGATCATGGTCAGCAGCATCTTGAACGGCATGAGCGCTTTCAGGGCATGAGATTGGTGCGCGGGCATGACCATCATGTCGCCTTCGTTGAGCTGGTGGGGAATCCCGTCGATGCGGATCTCGGCCTGACCATCTATGACTTCGACCAAGGCATCAAAGGGAGCCGTGTGCTCGCTCAATGCCTGGTCCTGGTCAAAGGCGAAGATCGTTACCGTACCGGTCTCCTTTTCTATCAGGGTCTTGCTGACGATGGCTTGATTTTGATAACTGACAATTTCCTTTACTTTCATGATTTCATTCATGGTTTCCTCTTGCTATTTGTTTTCCAGCAGCCGGCCCTGCAGGGATATGGTATATTCATGGACGGGAATGTTCTTGCCGGACGCGGCCAGGGCTTGGCGGGCCAATACGACGGTTCCCGAACAACAGGGGACCTCCATGTGCACGATATGCAGGGAACGGACGGCGTGACCCTGGAAGATCGCCGTCAATTTGGCCAGGTACTGTTCGTTGCTGTGGTCGAGCTTGGGGCAAAAAACGATCGGCACTTTGCCTTTGATAAAATCGCCGTGGAATGAGGCGTAGCTGAATGGAACGCAATCGGCGGCGATCAACAGGTCGGCATTGTCGAAAAATGAAGCCTGGGGATTGAGCAGATGCAACTGCAAAGGCCAGGTACGCAGCTCGCTCGGTTGGGGCGCCACGGATTTTTCCCCGACCGGGGATTGCTCTTCGTGCGCACGACGGTCCATGGTCCGGGAGCCTGGGCAGCCCCCGGCCTCCTTTATCGCTGCCGGCACGTTCTTTGCCAAACAGCCGGCAGGTTCCGGCTCTGCCGGCTGCGCAATGCCATGATCGCTCAGATAGCGGCGCGCCTCGTCCAGGAGCTGCAGTTCATTATGGGCGGCCAGATGGGCCAGATGGGCGCGGATGACATTTTCCCCCTGGGGCACGATATTGGCCATGACCCTGCTCTCGTCGTAGGCCTCGGCTTCCCGTTCCTCGACGTGAATGGCGCCGAGCGGGCAGGTACCGATGCAGGCCCCGAGCCCGTCGCAAAAGAGGTCGGATACCAGGCGGGCCTTGCCGTCGATCAGCTGCAGCGCTCCTTCGGGGCAATTGGGCAAACACAGGCCGCAACCGTTGCATGTGTCGTGGTCAATGCGAATGATTTTTCTTTTCATGCGAATCTCCTTTTTTTTTGGACGGCATTATTTCCAGCGATTGCCATGATTTTTCAGCGGCCGCCGGCAGGTCAAACCCGTAATTGCCGGTTTGCCATTGCAGAACCAGCAGGCGCAGCGATCCCATAATGATGGTAAAAACATGTTCGTGCGGCAGCGACGATTCCCTTTTGCCACGCCGTGAGTTGTTCCATGTCTGCTCCTGTGTGTTAGCGTTCATAAACATAACCAATATAGTATCAATTCAATGATTTGTCAACGGCCGGTTTGAAAGCGCAGAAAAACTCGCCTCGGCATTGACTTCTTGGCTGAAAAATATTATAAGGAAAGGATCAAGGAGGAAAACCTGAATGATTAAACGATATAAGAAATTGATTGCCGTATGCGTGACCATGGCTTTTATGACCTTGCTGCCGGTTTATGCGATGCCGCAGCCGGCTGGCCAGACCCTGGGACCGGATCACGGAGCCGCGGATAATGGCCAGCAAGCCCAGAGCTATATTGAAAAAGAGCAACAGGTGGGCTACCAGGCCTCGCCCAGAAAGATTCTGCCCGTTCTCATCGGCATCGCCGCCGTGGCCGCCGCCATTTTCCTCCTGGTCATCCTGGTTTCCAAGGATAAGTACGATATCACCGGAGACTGGGATTTTCACAATGATTTTATCACGGAGGGTTATGCCAGTTTTGACAGTGTGTGGCGATTCACCGCTTATGACGACCGCAGCAAGGTGATGGGCACCTACGTCAGGGATCAGGGTGGTGTAATCACTCAGGGCGAATTTTCGGTGGTCAACAAATCTGAAGTTGTGTTCTATGATATATGGTATACCGAACAGTATACCGGCCAATTCGACAGCAAAACGACCATGAGCGGTAATTTCGTGCTCGATTCGGGTGCCCAAGGGACCTGGACGGCCACAAAAAGATAACCATTATTTCCGCAGCCATGCCGGAGAGCGGTTTTCTCCGGTGCTTTTTGGCGACGATGGCAATGGTCATGCGCTTGGCTGTTGAAAAAAAACTGTTTTACATGTCCTGATGCGATGAACTCGGCTTCACTGGAGAATCGTTTACGGCCGGGATGTCACGCATATCCCTGGCGTATTTTTTTCTTTTACCTGGCGGCCGCCATCCTGTTCCGATACCTGTGCCACAGCCTGATGCTGATCCCGGTATTGATCAACGAGTTGCGGCCGGCACCGCACCTTCCCGATTTGTTGCTGTCGGTCGTGCCGCGGCTGTCTTGGCTGGCCCGCTGGAATTACTATTTCTGGATTGCCTGCTATTTTTCGGGCGCCCTTTATCTTCTTTACCGTGATCGCCGCCTTTTTATCCGTTTTGTCATCATTGACGGTATGATTTCCCTTTGCCGCGGCTTGATGATTCCCCTGACCGGCCTGGGTCCGACTCACCGTCCCGATATCAACGCCCAGCAGCCATTCGACCTGTGGCCGACCTGGTGGCGGCTGGTCAATCCCTACCAGGCCCTGGTCGGGGACACGGCGGGTATTTACCTGACCAAGGACATGTTTTTTTCGGGCCACATCGCCACCACATTTTTGTTGTACCTGTTCTCCCGACGCTTGGGCAAGACGGAATCCCGGATATTCCTGTTTTTGCAGGTATTTTGCCTGCTGGTGGTCTTTTTTTCGCACTTGCATTACAGCATCGATGTGATCGGCGCCTACGCCATCACCTTCACCATTTTTACCCTGGTCGACCGCTGGTTGTGCCGGAAATTTCCCCGTTTGGACTGCCGGACTTTTTGACAAAAAAGTCCATTTTTTTTATAATCAAGGCAACAGGAGGGTCTTATGAGTGTTTATCTGAACAAACGTGCCGATTATGTGAAGCTTTACCTGGCTTTATGGTTGATTGCCTTCATCGGTTTTTGGGTGAATTTTTTCTCCAGTTTCAGTGAGCCGTTCAGGGTCAGCACCATTTCGTATTTCCTGGTTTATCTGGGGGCATTGATCGGTGCTTATTTTATGATGTCTCCGCTGTTGAAAAACCGGGCCATGACGGCTGAAAAAAGCAAGTGGCTGCCGTTTGTCCCGGTGTTGCTGCTCATTTTGCATTGGCTTTTCCAGCAGATGGACCTGATGTTCGCTCCGGGTGGCCGTGTGGATTATTTTTCCTTCAATATCCTGGTCAACCCGTTTTTCATCCTTTTCCTTTTTCTCGGGCTGCTACTCTATTTCCTGGCCTCCGAAGCCCAGATCATGGATGCCGTTTTCGTCGGCATGAAAAACACACTCCGCCTCTTCATCGCTTTTGCCTTCCTGGCCTTGGGGTTCATCAGCCTGGCCCAGATCATCCAGGCTTTTTCAGCATTGACCAAGATCGGTGTGGACAGCAATGCCTGGGGAAATTATGCGCGCCTGGGCGTGTTTTCGACCGGGGGCCTGCTGGTGGCCTTGCTGCTCAACCTGCTCTTGCTGCTCGTACCGCTCTGCGGCTGGGTGCTGCTGCAGAAACTGCTGGGCAAAGCCACGCCGAAATGGGACAAGCTTCTCAAACTGCCCTGGCGCTGGCTTGGCGCCCTGCCGCTGATCCTCATCGGCTTGGCCGTGCTGGCCCAGCCCGAAACTTTTTATCAGAATTGGTTCATCATCACGGCCATTTTTTCTTTTGTTTCCATACTGGTCAATTTCCTGGCTGCCAGCCAGAACCCCGTGGCTGTCGGTATCGTCAAACTGGCCGAGTCTTTCTTTTTGTATCCTTATCGCTATTTTCGCAAGATCGTCGCCTATGGCAAGAATGGTCTCGAAATTACCGAGAACGAAAACGCGGGCATCGATTATTTCTGCTACTATGTCAAGGGATTCATTTGCTTCGCCATCCTGGTTTTTTGGACACTGCTGGCCGTCTACCCCATCTTGAAATACTACGGACTTAATTTTTTCATCCTGCCGCTGCAAATCGAATTTTTCCCGTTGGATACCTTTCACGGACTGCTCATCTATCCGCTGGCTTACTTTATTTTTGTGCCCATCTACGCGCTACTTGTTTCGATTCTGTATGAAATTCTGGCCACTCTGCTACAGATCCTGGTCAAGATCAACAAGTTTTTCAGCACATTGCTGGAGAAGCACTGAGGGAATCTGTTTCGAGATCGCTTGTAGGGGTACAGTATAGTCACCGTATGGTTTCAGCAAGCCTAGTAATCTGCTGAAACCAATAAAATGGAATCTCGTATTGAACTCTTACTTGTTCTGAGCCAGTATAATTTTCAACCAGATTTTTATACTGCCAGGCAGCTCGTTGAAGTCAGTTCCCGGCCGCGGATTTCCATGGCCCATGACCGGGCCCCCGGGATTGGCCATGCCGCGGCCGCCGCGGCCGGGGCGAGCCGCTCCGCCGGCTTCGGAGCCAGCGCCGGAATGACCGTCGGCTTTGTGCGAAGCAAGCAACGGTTTTATTTCCCAGAGCAAGCCGATGTCAACGGTTTGACCGGGTTTGGCGTTCAAACCGATCACATTTTCTTTGTTTTGATCAATCAACGGAATGCGCCAGGAATAAACACAATCGCCCCAAGCGGATGAAAAATGAACTTGCGGCCCCTGGCTGCCGTTGGGATTGAGAAATAGCTGTTTTTTGTTGGGCCGGTCGATGAACTGCAGCAGGGGTTCGCTGAGCATGGTCGGTTTTCGCCGCGGCGCATCCTTTTTTTCCTGCCCAGCATGCTCACGTCCTACACGGCCGCCCGGGTCGCTTTCACGGAAACATGCCCGCGAATAAATGAAGCCGTATTCCCTTGCCTTTTTGCCGTGGCCATCCAGCCACAATGTCAGGCTGGCGAGGCTGGGCGGACGCTCATAATGGCGAATATCGGGAGAGAAAAAAATATACAGGTACTTTTCATCATTGCCCACTCCGACCAGCATGCCATTTTCGTAGAGATGGCTGGTGATGCTCTTACTAAAATCTTCCATGCGGCCGTCTTCCAGCCGGGAAATGGAAAGCCATTTACTGCTCAGGGTGTCCAGGCTGCGGCAGCTTGAGAAAAGCAGTATACCTGCCATCATGATGATGAGCGTTGCTTTTTTTCTGGGACGATCCCCGTATTCAGACATGGTTCCAGCCTCAATAGTAAATATTTTCATATTTATTATAACATTTTCTGGCGCGGTTTCTTGCAAGGAAATGAAAAGTGCCGATAAGTCAACCTAATATCAATTTTAGTTGCCCATTGGCAACCGTGGATTCAGTGCGCTTTTGCTTGCCAAAGGAAATTGCGAATGTTATAATAAACAATCAATATAGGCCCGTTGCGAGGAACTTATGAAAAAAACGCTTTGGCTGTGTGCTGTTTTGACTCTGAGCCTCTTGCTGCCAGCGGTCAAGGAAAAAGAACTCGTAAAAAAACTGCCGGCCCGCTACCGGACTTGGCTCACAGAAGAGGTGGTTTACATCATCGCTGAAAAGGAAAGGGAAGTCTTTCTGCAGCTGGAAACGGACCTGGAGCGCGAAGCCTTTATCAAGGCTTTCTGGCAGCATCGGGATCCCAATCCCAGTACTCCTGAAAATGAATTCCAGATCGAGCATTACCGTCGTATTTCCTATGCCAACAACTGGTTCGGCAAGGAATCCCCGGCTCCGGGCTGGAAATCCGACCAGGGACGGATATATATCCTGTTGGGCGAACCAAAGTCAATAGACCGCCTCGAGAACAAGACCGAGCTGCGCAACATCGTGATCTGGTACTATCAGGGGATGATGGAATTTGGACTACCCAATGCTTTCAATGTCCTTTTCTTTAAAAGGGATTTTACCGGCGATTATGAGCTGTATTCGCCCGTCCGTTTTGGTCCGCAGTACTTGATCGCTGACTACAAGGGCGATATGACCGATTACGGATCCGCCTATTATGACCTGATGAACATCGAGCCCGGTATCGCCGAACTTTCTTTGAACCTGATCCCCGGCGAGAGCACGGGGTATTCTCCCTCGATGTCGTCTGAAATGCTCATTACCACCAAAATTCCTATGGCGCCCATAAAAAAGGTCAACACTCGTTACGCAGAACAAATGCTGCGCTACAAGGACATGGTGGAAATGGAGTACACGGCCAATTTTATTGAAAGCTCCAAGGTGGTTACCGTGGTGCGCCACCCGGCTGCCGGCTGTTATTTCGTCCATTACCTGATCGAACCAAAAAGATTGTCGGTCGAGCAGTACAAAGGCAGGTTTTATACCACATTGGAAATCTATGGCAATGTGACCGACATGCAGAACCGCCTGGTCTTTCAATTCACCAAATCGATTCCCATCGAACTGACCGAAGCTCAAATGGGAAAAATAAGGGACAAGCTTTTCAGCTTCCAGGACATGTTCCCGTTGATTCCCGGCAAATACCGATTGACCATCTTGCTGAAAAACACGGTTTCCCGCGAATTCACTTCCGTGGAAAGCCCTGTCGAGATTCCGGCCAATCCGCCCATGGGGATTGATTCCCTGTTGCTGGCCAATCGCATGGTCGAAAATTCCAGTTATCGGGGCCAAAGTAAACCGTTCCTGATCGGCGGCCGGCAGTTGGTGCCCTCGCCGCGCAACGATTTTGTCCCCGGCGACACCCTTTTCCTGTTCTTACAGCTGCCGGCGCTGAGCAATGAATTGAAGAGCCAGGGTTCTCTGCAATTCGATATTTTGAAGGATAATGCCAGTGTTATGTCCCGGGTGAAAAAAATCGGCGAATATCCCGGGTTGCCCGATATCATTGAAAAATTCCCCCTAGCTGATCTCCGGGCGGCGAATTTCGTCATGCGTGTCACCTTGCTTTCCCCCCAGGGGAAGCCGCTGGACAGCGAGGAAAGTCTGTTTTATATTACCCCCATGTCTGTTTTGCCCCGTCCCTGGGTCATGTCGGTCCCCTTGGCTTCGGTGACCGCTCCGCAATACTGGAATGACATGGGAAACCAGTATTTCAATTTGAAGAAACTTCCGCAAGCCCGGACACTGCTCGAAAAAGCATATCACCTGGCTCCGCAGATTGCGGGTTTCGCCATGGATTTTTGCCGCATCCTGATGCAAACAAATGATTATCAGCAGGCCAAATCGATCGCCTTGCTGGCGTTCCAAAACCAGGGGAAGAAAGAGTTTCTCCTGGTCCTTGCCCAGGCATCCCAAGCCTTGCGCCAATACAGTGAGGCCAGTGATTATTACAACCAGCACATCGCCCATTTTGGCGGCAGTCCCAAAATATTGAACGCTCTGGGCGAATGCTTCCTGGCCATGGGCCATACGGCGGAGGCCATCCAGGTCTGGGAGAAATCCTTGAAGATCGATCCCAAACAGGAAAATATGAAAGAGCGGCTCATAACCATGAAAGGAGAAAAAAAATGAAGACAGGGCGTTGGAGTTTGCTGGTTCTTTTTCTACTGCAGACGCTGGCAGGCTGTTCGCTGTCCAGCCGGGCGGTGCGTTCGTTGCCCGCTTCCGACCAGCAGTTTTTATCCGAGGTTCGCTATATCATTACCAAGGAAGAAAAAAAAATATTTCCCAGCCTAGGCGCCGAGGAGCGTCAAAAGTTCATTGAGGAATTCTGGAAAAAACGTGATCCGTCCCCCAGCACGGATGAAAATGAATTTCGCGATGAATATTATGAACGGATCGACAAAGCCAACCGCCTTTTTCGCGAAGGCAGTTCCGGCTGGCTGACCGACCGCGGCCGGGCTTACATTCTGCTCGGCGATCCCGAGCGCCGCAACACCTACCCCAGTGGCTACACCTTCTATGACCGGCCGATGGAAATATGGTACTATAAATATTTCACTATTGTTTTCATCGATTATACTTTCACCGGCGTCTACAAACTGGAACCCTTGAGCGTCCAGCAGATCGGCGTCATCACCAGTTCGCAAATGCGCTTGAAGCCTGAGATCCTGGTTCCCAATCGGGTGGTCTTCGACTTTGAGGCCATAATTGAAAAAGACGGCGCGGGCACGGTAAATTTGATCGTCGAAATCCCTTATGAAAAAATGAGTATGATCGAAAAATCAGCTCGAAGCGGTACCATTGCCACCTCGCTCAAGGTCACGGTATTGATTTCCGATGCTAAAAATGAAACCATCCTGCAAAAGGAAAAAATATACCCGATATCTCTGCAAACCAACGCCTTGGAAACACTGACGAAAAACCTGGTCATCCAGCTGCCGCTCGAACTGGCGCCGGGAAAATATTCCGCCCTGGTGACCATTGAAAACGACACCGACAAAAGCCAGGTCAGTAAAAAAATTAAATTCAACGTGGAACAAGGAGAAGCGAATGAACCATAAAAAAACCGTTATTTTTATTTTTAGCGTCGTGCTGCTGTGTGCTCTGCCGCTTGTTGCCAGCCCATCCGGCCAGAGCGATGCCCGGAGGGCCGCGGGCGCTCCCGTGTACATCGCTCCCCAGGTTGCGGCCGTCATCGATGCCAACCTGGCGCAGCGGCTGAATCGCAACGACATTCCCCTGGACTATTTACGCACCCTTTACCTGCCGGCGCAGCAGAACCAAATTTACCCGATCTTCATTTTCATGATAAAAAACGCCGATTTGAACCTGGCCGCCGCACTGGAATCCCCTGATGTCCTGCGCGCCAAGCTTCATGTCTTTACGCGCCTGTACCGGATAGAAAACGGTGTTGCGGGCACCGTGGTGCGTGAGCGCTACATCCCTTTCAATGTGGAAGAAAACCAGGCTAATTTCCAGCCTGAAGGCGCGAATTTTTATTCCATTGCCAGTGAAATCTATCCGGCCGGCAGTTATTTGCTGGCCCTGGCCGTAAGCACCCCTGATTTTGCCAAGATCAGCGTCTGCTATCAGGAGATCGTGTTGCCCGACATGACGCAACTGCAGAACAAGCTGGATACCACGCCGGTCTTTTCGATCATCGGGCTGCAGCAAATGGCTGCACCCGAAACCCGGATCATCATCCACAAAAATTCATTTGTCTACAACACCCTGGTATTGTTCCCCAGCCTGGACAATGAATTCAAGGCCGGCGAAAATCTGGACCTGTTCTATTTCATCCTCGGATCCAAACCGGACGCCAACAATGCCTTCAATTTGCAGATCACCTACAGGTTTTTAAAAGACGGTAAGGAGCTGCGCAAACTCGGACCGACGACGGTCAAAAACTTCATCATCAGCCAGCCGATCTCTCTGCTGTACACCGAGATCACCAAGGATGCCCAGGGTGTGGAAACCGAGCGCCAGGAGATCAAACTGGAACCCGGCGCTTATAGTCTGGAAATTGACATGGTGGACATGGTGTCCAAGGCGGCCGGCAAGCAGGAATTCAAGTTCAAGATTATCTAATAATTATGGCAAGGAGATCATTATGAAAAAAAAATTACTGGTTATCCTGATTGTGATTGTCTTTTTAGCGATTTCCATTTACGCGCAAGCCGGGCAGGGACGGGGGAGAATGACCGGATCGGTCAAGGACCAAGAAGGCAATCCCGTGGCCAATGCGACCATTACCCTGGAATTTGATAATAGCGGCAAGAAATTCGAAATCACCACCAACGCCAAGGGCGAGTGGGCCTTGATCGGTTTGGGAACCGGCCATGCCAATATGATGGTCCTGGCCGACGGTTTTCTGCCGGCCACCCAGCAGGTCACGGTTTCGCAATTGAACCGTAACCCTCCGGTCGATTTCGTACTGATCGTAGACCTGGAAAAGAAAGCCCGTCTCAAGGATGATGAGGCCGTCAGCCAGCTTGAGCAGGGCAATGCCCTGTTCAACGAGAGAAAATACCAGGAGGCGCTGGCGGTTTTTAACCAGTTCTCCGTGGACAATCCGAACATCTACCATATTTATTTGAACATCGGTGATTCCTACCGCGAAATGCAGGATTATAAAAACGCCATCCTGCAGTACGAAACGGCGATTGAAAAGGCCAAGGTGGCCGACGACACCGTCATCCAGGCCAAAGCCCAGGCATCCATCGGCGAGACATTCCTGCGCCAGAACGACCTCAAGAGCGCCCAGGAATATTTTAAAAAATCGTTGGACCTCAATCCCAAGGACGAATTGCTGGCCTACAATGTCGCTGAAATCTATTTTAACAACCAGAAAGTCGACGACGCGATTGCTTATTATCTCCTGGCCACGCAGGTCAAGCCCGATTGGGGACTGCCTTTTCTGAAACTCGGCTATGCTTACCTGAACAAGGCTGACTACGAAAAGGCCATCGACAGCTTCAACAAGTTTTTGCAGGTCGATCCGAAATCCGACCAGGCCCCGGTCGCCCAGGCTGTCATTGATTCGCTGAAGAATATGAAAAAATAGCGGCATTGCCGGCACGTGGATTTCAGCGCCGGCGAGCCTTCCAGACCTGCAGTGCTTTGGCGGCGGCGCGGCGGCGCTCGGCGTCGAGGTTGTTGGGTGATAGCGTCAACGCTTTCTCCATGCGTTCGATTGCCTCACTGTACTTGCCGTTGCGGCCGGTGACCAGGGCATAGTCAAACCAGTGTTGGGCCGTGGGTTCAACCTCGATCAGTCGCAACATGTAGCTTTCGCTGCGTGTACCTTCTCCGGCCTCAATTGCCAGCATGGCGGCGGTAAATAGCAGGTCCGTGTCGGTGGCTGCGCCTTCAGTTCGAAGCAGGGCTTCGCTTTCAGCCAATGCGGCCTGATGGGCGCCGGTTTTCGTAAGCATTTTAATCACTTTTTTTGATAGCCTTGCGTTTCCACTTTCACTTTTTTGGGCCTGACTGTACCAATTCAACGCCGCCGGCCAATCGCGGCGTTTTTCGTTGATTTCACCGAGAATTTCCAATACGCGCGTCCTTTCCGGGTCCAAACGGAGCATGACCGCGGCCAGTTGTTCGACGGCGCCTACTTTGCCGTTGCTGAAATAGAATTCCAGCAAGTTACCTTGGAAATTTAACGTCTGGGCAGGGTTGTCGCTGAATTTTTCGCTGGCGAGGCGCAGGTTGGCTTCCAGCTTGTCCCACTGTTGTTTTTTTTCATAAACATAATTGAGTAAAATGTAAGGCAGGGGCAGCTTCAGCGCCGCGGTTTCGTCGCAGAGGCGCAGGGCTTCCGCTTCGACGCGGGCGGTTTCACCGCGGTCCAAGGCGGCGATCAGCTCACTGAAGCGGATTTGGTAACCGATGCCGGTTTTGGGATCGGTACCAGCCCGGCCAGCCGAGGCAAAACTTGAAATATAACCGAGGGCGGCAAGTTTTTTCTTGTCGTCCGCCTGCAGGGCGGTCCGGCTGACTTTTACGTTACGGGCCTGCTGCGACCCGACCCACTGGGCCAATTCGTCATCCATTTGCCTGGCCAGGCGGTTGTTTTTGTAAAAAAGATTGGTTTTTTCCGCCGGGTCGGCCTGCAGGTCGTACAATTCGGCCTGAGGCAGGGATATGTATTTAAAATGATTTTTCAACCAGCCGGTCAGCGGCGCCCAATTGTTCAGCTCGCGTCCATACATGCTTTCCAGGTAAATGGAGCGCGCGACCGCTTCCTTACTGCCGGTCATGGACGCCAGTAAACTCAAACCCTGGCAGTTTTTATCGCTGTCCTTGCCGAGCATTTTCAACACGGTCGGCATGATGTCCACCAGGCTGACTCGTGCGTGGATGCGGGTGGATTTTTTGGGCAAGACCGGGCTGATAAAAATCAGCGGTACCTTGACGCTCTCTTCGTAGCAGAAGATGCCGTGGCCGTATTCCCGGTGCTCGCCGAAAGCTTCACCGTGGTCGCCGGTGATCACTACCAGGGTATGCTCAATCAGGCGGCGTTCCTTCAGGTCTGCGATCATGCATCCGACATGGAAGTCCACGTAAGCCACTTCGCCGCGATAGGCGTCGCCGGCGGATGCCTGCAAGTAATCCGCGGGAGGAGCATAGGGCTTGTGCGGATCGTAAAAGTGAACCCAGAGGAAGAATGGCTTGTCATCCTTGTGTTCCAGCCAATCTTTGAACTTGGCATAAACACGATCAGCCGTGATTTCGGCGTCGATATTTCCTGCTTGGGCTTCATAGCCAAGCTGGTCGTTATACCGATCGAATCCCTGGTCCAGTCCGAATTTGCTTTTCAGCACGTAGGCGGCGACCAGGGCGGTGGTGTCGTATCCAGCCTGCTTGAGCTTCTCGGCCAGGGTCACTTCTTCCGCGTCCAGTTTATAGGACCCGTTGTTGCGCACGCCGTGGGCCAGGGGCCAGCGTCCGCTGAAGATGGAGCAATGGGCGGGCAGGGTCAGGGGCACCGGGGAATAGCAATTTTCAAATAGAACACCCTTGGCGGCTAGGTCGTCTAGGGCGGGGGTCTTGGCGTGGTGATCGCCGTAGCAGCCCAGGCGGTCGGCGCGCATGGTATCGATGGTGATGACCAGCACGTTAAGCGGCGCCGTTGCGGTGTGAGCAGCCGGGCGAGTCAGAAAAAAAACAGCCGCTGCGACGAGCAGCACGACAGCAAGCAGGGCAAGGATTTTTATTTTGTTCATCTTGGCTGCATTGTAGCACAAGCCGAAACCAAAAAAAAACCCGCCCCGGGACGGCCCGGGGCGGGCTCTATGTTAGGTACGGTTTAGCGTACCCGAGTTTCAGTGGCAGCTAATGCAGTTAGAAGATGAACTTGACGCCCAATCGCGCGGTGACCGGGGGCTGGAAGCCCAGGGCTTTGTTGAAGCGGGCATCACGCACCCAGGTGCCGGTGGCCTGCGGATAGGGACCTTCCCAAGCGCGGAAGTCGTAGCCGTTCTTGATCAGGGTGACGTTGTCGTCGGTGAAGTAATCCCACCAGATGTAGGGCGACGTGATGTTGATGCGCGTCCAGTACCAGACCGGGGTGTCGTTGTTGGTGGCGTTGTCCACGTTGACGCTGAACTGCAGGGTGTTCTTGCCGATCTTGAGGTTGTATTCGGCGTAGAGGTTGAGGAACCAGACATTGGGCGTGCGGCCCAGATCGCCGCGGCCCAGCGGGTAGTAGCCGTCAGCGCGGTCCACGTACCATTCGGTTGATTTGGGCGTGCCGTTCATGAAGTTGAAGACGCCGCCGACGGTGAGGCCGAACGGGAAGGCATAGGAGCCGTAGGCCTTGAGCACCATGGGACGGTCGGTGGCCAGCAGGCCGTTGTTCTGGGTCTGATTACCGTCCTGGGTATAGGACATCCACCAGACGTCAAAGTAACGGGTCACGTTGCCATCGGGGCGGCCGAAGCCGGTGCCCATGGTGTTGACCTCGTCGGCGCTGACGATGCCGGTGTAGTTGCCGTACAGGCGGCTGAGGGTCAAGTTGATGCCGCCCATCCAGTTGTTGGTCATTCTCTTTTCCAGGGAGAGGTTCAGGGCTTTGTAATCTCTCTGGGCTTTGGGGGTGGGCCAGAAATCATCGCTGAATTTGCCGCCCTCGGAGACCGGGGCCGCCCAGCCAAAACCTGGGTTAGCGATGTAATAGACTTCGTCGAATCCGCCGGTTTCGTTGAGGACCTGAACGCCGACGTCGTCGATGGTGCGGATCAGGTTTCTCCAGGTGCCGCGGACCGACAGCGAGAGGTCGTCGCCGATCTTCTTTTCGACGCCGAAGGTCAATTCGCTCTGGGCCATGGGCTTGAGGTTGGGATCCACATAGCCCCAGGACTGGTAGCGGTAGTCGTAAGCGCCGCGCAATCTCAGCATGGAGTAGTCGCGAGTGCCGTCGGGCAGCAGGCGGCCGATGTTCATCCACTCGTTGACATAGGGAGGATCCAGGTAATTGATGTCACTGATCCAACGCATGCCGCCGAATGAACCGAGGGCCATGTCGAGCTCCATGACGTCGTTGTAGATGCCGTAGGAGCCGTATACCTTCAAACTGGAATCGCCCATCACGTCAAAAACGAAGCCGAGGCGGGGCGAGATCTTGTCGGTCAAGCCGAATTTCATGACGTCCTGGCCGACGTACTGGGTGAAACCCTCGAGGTCGTCGTTGAAGCTGGGGACGTTTTCCTGCTCGAGACG
>JAFGSF010000003.1 GCA_016934745.1 Candidatus Aminicenantota bacterium
CTGCCAGTCGCTCTCCATCTTCGGCGACCATTCCGACGTCATGTCGGTGCGCAACACCGGCTTCGCCCTGATGGCCGCCGCCTCGGTCCAGGAGACCATGGACCTGGCCGTGGTTTCGCATCTGGCCACGCTCGAATCCTGGGTCCCATTCCTTAATTTTTTTGACGGTTTCCGCACTTCGCACGAGATCCAGAAAGTGGACATGATCGACTACGAGACCATGGCCGGCCTGCTGGACATGAAATTCGTGGAGGATTTCCGCCGCCGCGCCCTGACCCCGGACCGTCCCGTGCTCAAGGTCGGCCAGCAGACCCCCGACGTGTATTTCCAGGGTCGTGAAACGGTCAACCTCTATTACGAGAAGCTCCCGGCCATCGTTCAGAAATATATGGATATCGTCTCAAAGAAAATCGGCCGCCCCTATCACCTGTTCGATTACGTGGGACATCCCCAGGCGGAAAAGATCATCATCGCCATGGGGTCCGCTTGTGAAACCATCGAAGAGACCGTGGATTTCCTGAATAAAAAGGGCGCCAAGCTCGGTCTGATCAAGGTCCGTCTCTACCGGCCATTCTCCCTGGAAGCCCTGGTGAACGCCCTGCCCAAGTCGGTCAAGAAGATCGCCGTGCTCGACCGTACCAAGGAGCCCGGCGCCCTGGGTGAACCCCTGTACATGGATGTGGCCACCGCCCTGGCCAACCGCGGGCTGACCATCATCGGCGGCCGCTATGGATTAAGTTCCAAGGAATTCACTCCGGCCATGGTCCAGGCGGTTTTTAATCACCTCGACGGCGCCTGCACGCATGACTTCACCGTCGGCATCACCGACGACGTTTCCATGCGCTCCATCCCGGTGACGGAGGACCTGTCCGTTGAGAAGAGCGACACCATCAGCTGCATCTTCTGGGGCCTGGGCTCGGACGGAACCGTCGGTGCCAACAAGAACTCCATCAAGATCATCGGCGATCATACGGAGATGTACGCGCAGGGATATTTTTCATACGATTCGAAAAAATCGGGCGGCATCACCATTTCCTATCTTCGTTTCGGCAAGAGTCCCATCCGCGCCCCCTACCTGTCAACCTCGGCTGACTTCATTGCTCTGCACAACCCGGCCTATATCGGCCGTTACGATGTGCTCAAGGGCATCAAGGCGGGTGGCACTTTCCTGCTTAATTCCGAGTGGGGCAACGACGAGGTCTTCGCGCACCTGACCCGCGACATGCAGGAAACCATTATCAAAAAGAATGTCAAGTTTTTCAATATCGATGCCTTGAAAATATCCGAGGCGGTCGGTCTGGGCAAGCGCATCAACACCGTGATGCAGGTGGCTTTCTTCAAGATCTCCGGAGTACTGCCCGGCGCCGAGGCCATCCAGCTGATCAAGGACTCGATCAAGAAGACGTATGAAAAGAAGGGCGAGAAGATTGTCAAGATGAACTGGGACGCGGTCGATCGCACCAGCGCCGCCCTGCAGCAGATCCAGGTTCCGGCAACGGTCACGGATATCACGCATTCGGCGCCGCTGCCCAAGCTGATCCCCGACAACGCTTCCGAGTTCGCCCGTACCGTTATCGACAAGATGATGCACCTGAAAGGCGATGACATCCCGGTATCGCAGATGCCCCTGGACGGCAAGGCGCCGACGGCCACCGCCAAGCTGGAAAAACGCGGCATCGCTCCCCAAGTGCCGCACTGGATTAGCGCCAACTGCATCCAGTGCAACCAGTGCTCGCTGGTCTGTCCGCATGCGGCCATCCGTGCCAAGCAGATCGAGCCGGCGCAGCTCTCCAACAAGCCGGCGTCTTTCGAGACGGTCAAGTCGATCACCAAGAACACCAGGGACCTGCAATACAAGGTGCAGATTTATATCGAGGACTGCACCGGCTGCGGCAACTGCGTCCATGTCTGTCCGGCCAAGACCAAGGCCCTGGAATTCAGCCCCATCGAGGACGAGCGCAAAGCGGGCGAGGATGAGAACTTTGCGTTCTTCGAAGACTTGCCCGACAACATCATGGACGGCACCACCATCGCCCAGTTCAAGGGCGTGCAGTTCCGCAAGCCCATGTTCGAGTTCTCGGGCGCCTGTGCCGGCTGCGGCGAAACACCGTATGTCAAGCTGGTTTCCCAGCTCTTCGGCGAACGCATGCTGGTGGCCAACGCCACCGGATGCTCGTCGATTTACAGCGGCACTTTTCCCACCACGCCCTTCTGCGTGGGCAAGGACGGCCGCGGTCCGGCCTGGGCCAATTCCCTGTTCGAGGACAATGCCGAGTACGGCCTGGGCATGCGTTTGGCCGTCGATGCTAACCGCAAGCTGCTACGTGCCGCCATCGACCACCTGCTGGAGACCGACGTGGATGCCGCGCTGGCCGCGGCATTAAAAAAGAGCCTCGAGTTCTGGGTCCAGACCGGTGATGAGGCGCAGGCGGCGGCGAATCTCGTCAGGAACTTGTTGCCGGCGGCTCTGAAATCGGCCGCCGCCGGAAAGCAGGCCGACCTGCGCAAAATCATCGAGCTCCAGGACTACCTGGTCGACAAGTCGGTCTGGTGCATCGGCGGCGATGGCTGGGCCTACGACATCGGCTATGGCGGTCTGGACCACGTGCTGGCTACCGGCAAAAACGTCAACGTGCTGGTGCTCGATACCGAGGTTTATTCCAACACCGGCGGTCAGGCCTCCAAGGCCACTATGCTCTCGGCGGTAGCCCAATTTGCTTCCTCCGGCAAGCGCATGGGCAAGAAGGACCTGGGACTGATGTTCATGAGCTATGGTTATGTTTACGTGGCCTCGGTGGCCCTGGGCGCCAATATGAACCAGGTGGTCAAGGCCTTTCTGGAGGCCGAGGCCTACCCCGGACCTTCCATCGTCATCGCCTATTCCCCCTGCATCATGCACGGCATCGACATGGGTTTTTCCAGCGCGGAGACCAAAAAAGCCGTGCAGTCCGGCTACTGGCCATTGTACCGTTACAACCCGGCCCTGAGCGCCGAGGGCAAGAATCCCTTTGTCTACGAGAGCAAGGATCCAACCCTCTCCATGCAGGACTTCCTGGCCAAGGAGATCCGCTTCGCCACCCTCAAGCTGCAGTTCCCGGCCGTCGCCGACCGCCTGTACGAGCAGGCCGTGGCATTCAAACAGGGCAAGCACGACTACTACAAAAAGCTGAGTGAATTGAAATAGGCGCTTTGCACGGCAACAGGGGACGGCCATGGCGGTGGAGATTCAAAAAATCAACCCGGATCATCCCCACAAGCGCCTGCTCCTTCATGCCGTCCATATCATCCAGACGGGAGGCCTGATCGTCTATCCCACCGATACCATTTACGGTCTCGGGGCGGACCTGTTCAACAAGGCGGCCATGGAACGCATCTATAAGCTGAAAAAAACGTCACGGCAGAAGTTGCTCAGTTTTATCTGCCCGGACCTGACCGCCGTGGCCGAGTGGGCTCACATGCCTACCAGCACCTACCGCGCCATGCGCCGCGTCACGCCCGGCAAATACACGTTCATTCTTCGGGCCAGTAAAGAGGCTCCCAAGTTGCTGTTGCAAAAACGAGCGACCATCGGCGTGCGCATTCCCGATTCCGCTGTGGCCCTCGGCCTGGTGCGCGAACTGGGCCATCCGCTGCTGTCCACCTCGGTGCCGCAGGGCGAAGATGACTTCTATACCGATCCGGCCGCCATTGCCGAAACGTTCAGGCATGATATTGAATTGATACTGGATGCCGGCATCCTGGCCAACATGCCGTCGACCATCGTGGACTTCAGCGATCCGGTGCCGGTGCTGATCCGTCAGGGGGCCGGAGCCGCCGAGCCGCTGGGTTTGTAACCGTTTTCATTTCCTTTGCCGCGGGCAGTAATCGTATTCCCCGGCTTGGCACTGGAGCAGTTTCCATGGCCGCGATTGCATTTTGATCGGATAAATTATACAATAAGGCAGGATCAATATGACAACAGCCAACATGATTACCATTGTCCGCATCATCATGGTGCCATTCGTTTTGATCATTCTGCTGACCAAAATGCAGAACAAGGAGATCATCGCTTTTTCAATTTTTGTGATTGCCGCGATAACCGATGCCGTTGATGGCTATATCGCCAGAAAATTCGATCAGGTCAGTTCCCTGGGCAAGTTTCTTGACCCATTGGCCGACAAACTCCTGGTTTCAGCAGCCTTGATCGCCCTGGTGTATTTGCAGGAAGTTGAAACCTGGGCGGCGGCGCTGATTATTTTGCGTGAAATCTTCATTTCAGCCTTCCGCTTTTATTTTTTGATCAACCATGCCTCGTTCTCGGCATCCATTCCCGCTAAAATGAAGACTACTTTTCAGATCGTTGCTATTTCCATCTTGATTCTTTACCGAAAAATGCCTTTTGCCGATTATTTCTTCATCATCGGCACGGTCACGCTTTATATCGCGATTATCCTGACCTTGTACAGCGGCGCTGAATATATCATGCGCTATAGCCGTTCGCTCAAGGAATAGTCGTGCCTTACCCGAAATACCGGCCGATAAATAAAAAGAAACTGAAAACTATTTCCATTAATGACCGCCAATCGCTGGTGGACCTGAGCGATTTTCCCAAGCCGTATCTTCCCGGGGCCGACTTCAACTCGTTTATCGATTCCTTGCCCCCTTTCCTTGCCGCCCGGGATCTCCGTGAATTCACCGCGCTGCTGGGCAGCGCCCGAAAAAAAAACAAGCCGATCATCTGGGGCCTGGGTGCGCACGTGGTGAAACTGGGCTTGAGTCCGCTGATCATCGATTTGATGCAGCGGGGCTGGATTTCGGCGATTGCCGCCAACGGGGCCTTGATGATCCATGATTTTGAAATCGCCCTGGCCGGCAAAACCTCCGAGCACGTAGCTGGCAACCTGCTGCGGGGAAACTACGGCAACACGGAGGAAACCGGCCTGTTTTTGAACCGGGCCCTGAAGGAGGGCCTTGGCCAGAATATGGGGGCCGGTGAAGCCGTGGGCTACTATCTGATCCAGGCCAAGCTGCCCAACCTGGAGCAAAGTATTTTATTCAATGCCTACAAGCTGAATGTTCCGGTTACCATCCACCCTGCCATCGGCACCGATTTCATCCATTTTCACCCGATGTTTGTCGGTGAAATCACCGGCGCCCTGGCCGAAAGGGATTTTCAGCTCCTGGCATCCATCGTGTCGGAAATCAGCCGGGGGGGGGTATACTTGAATGTCGGCTCGGCGGTCATTTTGCCCGAAGTGTTTCTTAAAACCGTGGCTTTTTGCTCGGCGCAGGGATTCACGCTCGAAAATTTTTATACGGCGGTATTTGATTTCAACCGCCATTACCGCCCCTTTGAAAATGTCTTCAAGCGGCCGGTGGCCCAGGGCGGCAGAGGTTTTTATTTTGTGGGCCATCACGAGATCATGATCCCATTGCTGGCGGCGATGATCCTCAACACTCAGACGTGAACGGCGCTGGTTGAAAGGTTGCCGCATGAACCACGATTTTTTCCCCCTGGCCGACAAACTGAGGCCGGAGCAGCTTGCCGACTTTGAAGGCCAGGAGCACCTGACCGCGGGGCGCAAAATCATCCGGGCCCTGATCCAAGGCAAAAACCTGTCATCGCTGATTTTTTGGGGGCCACCCGGAACGGGGAAAACCACGCTGGCCCGCATCCTGGTCAGGGAAACCGCATATCCGGCCGCCGAGTTTTCGGCCACGGTGTCGGGGATAGCCGAAATCAAGAAGTTGATGGGAAAATCGCTGTCCGTACGCCGGGAGAAAGGCAAACCGCTGGTCTTGTTCGTTGATGAAATCCACCATTTCAACCGCAATGTCCAGGACGCTTTTTTACCGTACGTGGAGCGCGGCGATATTATCCTGCTGGGAACCACGACCGAGAACCCGGCCTACAAGATCAACCGCGCCCTGCTCTCGCGCCTGAAGATACTTGAATTGTTGCCGTTGCAGGAAGAACACCTGAGGCGCATCCTGGTCCGGGCGCTGTCATTCATCACCGCCCACGGCGGCGATCCGTTACGCTTCACCGCCGCAGCCGAGAGGGTCGTGATCGGCTACAGCAACGGCGACAGCCGGCGACTGCTCAACTTGGTGGAGATCATCTTCCAGACGGCCGACCCGGGCAAGCCGGTCGACGATGTCGCCGTGCTCGACACCATCCAGAACAAGGTCGCAGGCTACGACCGCACGGGCGACGATCGCTACCAGTATATTTCAGCCCTGCATAAAAGCGTGCGCAATTCCGATGTCGATGCCGCCCTGTTCTGGCTTTACCGCATGCTGGAAGGGGGCGAGGATCCCCTCTACATCCTGCGCCGCCTGCTGCGCATGACCGTGGAGGATATCGGCCTGGCCGATCCCGATGCCCTGCGCATCTGCCTCAATGCCAAGGATGCCTACGAGTCCCTGGGTTCGCCCGAAGGCGACCTGTTTTTAACCGAAGCGGTGGTGTACCTGGCCGCGGCTCCTAAGAGCAATTCCCTCTACGTGACCGATGCGCGCATGAAGCAACTCGCCGAAAAATACAGGATGCTGCCGGTGCCGCTGCAAATCATCAATCCCGACAATTTCATCGCCGCCAACAAGGGCGCCGGCAAGGACTACATCTACGCCCACGACCGGCCTGAAAAAACCTCGCTGCTCGAAACCCTGCCGGCGGGATTGAAGGAAAGGGGGTTCTATGAGCCCAATGACATGGGCTTCGAAAAGAACATCCGTGAGCGCCTGGCCTACTGGAAAAAAGTCAAGGCGGAAATACTCAAGAAACTTGAAAAAAAAGACAGGCCGTAGATCGATTTGCCGCCGGCGCATTCAAAAAATCTTGACAAGACTTGATCTGTTTTGCTATTATTTTTTCTAACCCAGCCGGGCTTTAAACTTTTTTAATTAAATTGGCGTCATAGAGTGTTAGTTAAATTGAAACCAAGGAGTTGGGCAATGATCAAGGTTGAAAACCTGACCAAGTATTACGGTGAAATTTGCGCCGTGAGCGACATCGGCTTCCAGATCAACAAGGGTGAAATTTTGGGACTGCTCGGCCCCAACGGAGCCGGCAAGACGACCTTCATGCGCATCCTGACCTGCTATCTGAATCCTAGCGCCGGCACCATCCAGGTCAAGGACTTCAATATCCAGGACCATGCGCTTGAAATCAAGAAAATGATGGGCTACCTGCCCGAGAACGCGCCGCTGTACCCCGACATGCTGGTTTATGACTACCTGCATTATGTCGCCGACATCAGGCAGCTCGACAAGGAAACGAAACTGCAGCGCATCGACCAGCTGGCCGCGACCTGTTCCATCCGCGAAGTCATGCACCAGCCGATCGGCGAGCTCTCCAAGGGCTACAAACAACGGGTGGGGCTGGCCCAGGCCATGATGGGCGACCCGGAAATCCTGGTTCTGGACGAACCCACGTCCGGGCTCGACCCCAACCAGATCATCGAGATCCGCGAGATCATCAAGAAAATCGGCAAGGAAAAAACGATTATCCTGTCCACCCACATCCTCAGCGAAGCCGAAGCCACCTGTGACCGCGTGGTCATCATCAACAAAGGCAAAATCGTGGCCGACAGCCTCATCGAGGACCTGAAGCAGTCGCTGGGCAAGGAGGCGGTGATCGGTCTGGCTTTCCGCAACGCCGATTTTGCCAAGGTCAAAAACGTGCTGGCCCAGGTTGCCGGCGTGGGCAGCGTGGTGGAAACCGACAGCGGCGAAGGCATACTGGCCGTGAACGTGAGCTGTAAAACCCAAGAGGATATCCGCGGCCAGATTTACGCGCTCATCAAGGAGCAGGATTGGCAGCTGCTCGAATTTTATCAGCAGTCCCGGTCGCTTGAAAATATTTTCAGAGAATTGACCCAGGAGAACTAAGATGAAAAATATCCGCCATATTCTCACCAAGGAATTTAAAAGTTATTTCATCGCGCCGATCGCCTATATCGTCATTGCCATCTTCCTGCTGATCACCGGCTGGTTTTTCTTCTCGACCTTTTTCCTTTACAACCAGTCCAGCCTGCGAAATTTCTTCAACCTGCTGCCCATTATCTTTTCGTTCATCATCCCGGCTGTGACCATGCGCCTGTTTTCAGAGGAGATCTATGTCGGCTCTTATGAAGTTCTGATGACCCTGCCCGTGACTTTCAGCGAAGTCATTGTCGGAAAATTTCTGGCCGCCGTGACCTTTGTGGCGATCATGCTGCTGCCGACACTTTCCTATACCGTCACCATCGCCCTGCTGGGCAAACTGGACCCCGGGCCGGTCATCGGCGGCTATATCGGCGCCCTGTTCCTCGGCAGTTTGTTTGCCGCCATCGGCCTGTTGGCCTCGGCGCTGACCCGCAACCAGATCATCGCCTTTATCATCGGCATGAGCATCTGTTTCGCCCTGACCCTGATCGACAAGATGCTTTTTTTTCTGCCCGAATCCCTGCTCGGAGTCCTGGAATACATCGGTGCCGATTTTCATTTTCAGAATATCGCCAAGGGCATCCTCGATTCGCGCGATATTCTTTATTTTGCCAGCTCGAGTTTCGTGGCTCTATACGCCACCAATCTGGTCATGCAGGGAAAAAAGTGAGGGATGAACATGAAGCATAAACAAAAAAGCAGTTTTTACAAGTTCCTGATGTACGTGGCCGTGATCCTGCTTCTGAACTTGGTCGGGGCCACCCTGTTCGTGCGCTGCGACCTGACCGGGGACCGCTTGTATTCCATTTCAGGCATCAGTAAAAAAGTAGTATCGACCTTGTCCGAACCCCTGACTATACACGTGTTTTTCTCCAGGAACCTGCCGGCCCCGCATAACAATACCGAACGCTATGTCGAGGACCTGCTCAAGGAATATGCCATCGCCGCCAACCATTTTTTCAATTACCGCTTCCATAACGTCAGCGCCGAGGATGAAGAAGCGGCCCAGGCGGTCAACGAGAACAAGCTGATGGCCAACAATTACGGTATTTACCCGGTACAGATCCAGAAAATCGAGAAAGACGAGGTGAAGTTCCAAAAAGCCTACATGGGTATGGCCCTGATCTATGGCGACATGGTGGAACGGATCCCGACCATCACCAGTACCGAAGGCCTGGAATACAAGATTACGACGATGATCCAGAAGATGAACAACAAGATCAGCGCCCTGTTGCGCTTGCCTGAAAAGATCGAAATCAAACTGGTCCTGTCTTCTTCCCTGAACGTCGTTGCCCCGTACATCCAGGTCAGCGGCCTCGCCGACCTGCCCGCCAAGTTCGAAGCACTGGTCAAAAAACTAAATGAAAAAAATTACGGCAAACTGGCTTTTACTGCCCACGATCCGACCGCCGATCCGGCTGTTTTATCCGGCATGGACAGAACCAATCTTTTCCAGCTGCAATGGGATGGACAGACGGACCGGCAAGGCAGGGAAATCGTCGCCGGGTCCGGTGTGGCCGGGATTGTCATGCAAAACACTCGAAAGTCATTTTCGATTCCCCTGATCCGCGTGCTGAGGCTGCCCTTGATCGGTGACCAGTATCAATTGGAAACAATGGAAACAATGGAAAAAGCCATCAGTGACGGCATCGAGAACATGCTGGACATCAATGAAAAAATTGCATACCTGGCCGATTTTGGCACTCCGCCGCTGCAGGGCGGCATGGCTGCAGCCAACCAGCCCCAGGAACAGAGTCTGCAAAATTTCAACAGCCTGGTTTCAGCGAGTTACTCCCTGCAGCCCGTGGTCCTAAAGGATGAAAAAATCCCGGCCAACCTGAATTGCCTGATTATCGCCGGCCCCAAAGAGGAATTTTCGGACTATGCGCTTTTCCAGATCGATCAATTTCTGATGCAGGGCAAGTCACTGGCCATCCTGCTGGATTCTTTCAATGAGATCATTCCCAATCGCAGCCAATCCTATTACAACTCCAGCCAGGGTCCGCTCTACCTGCCGTTGAACACCGGCCTTGAAAAACTGTTGGCTCATTACGGCATTCGCAGTAGGAAATCGTTTGTTCTAGATGAAAACTGTTACAAGCAGAGGCTCGATCCGGAATTCGGCGGCGGCGAGCAGCCCATCTATTTTGCGCCGCTGATTGCGCCACCCTATATTGATGATCACCCTGATTTCATGAAAAATATCGAGCGCCTGATCATGCTCAAAATATCGCCGCTGGAAATCGACCAGGCCCGGATCAAGGAATTCGGGCTCAATGCCCGGATGCTGTTCTCGTCTTCAAACAAGGGCTGGGAAATGAGCGGCCAGATCAACCTGAATCCCTATTTTATCCAAAAGCCACCGAGCGGGGACCAGCAAAAGGTTTATCCGCTGGCCTATATTTTGTCCGGGGATTTGCCCAGTTATTTTGCCGGCAAGCCCATTCCGGAAAAACCACTGAAAGCTGAAAACACCGATCCCGGAGCCGTCAAACCCGAGACCGCCAGCCTGAATCCAGGGCAGGCCGAACCCGCGGTCCAAGCCGGGGTCACAAGCAAACAGGCGATTGACTTGTCCAAGATTAAAAGCACCGGCACGGTGATAACCAAAAGCAAAGCGGGCAAAATTTTCCTGATCGGTACTTCGGAAATTCTGAAAAACAATTTGCTGGACGCGGCCGGTGAATCTCCTAACGCCCTGTTTTTGATGAATTTGCTTGATTTCCTGAACAACCGCGAGGATGTCGCCGTCATGCGCAGCAAGCGGCAGCGGCTTAATCTCATGGGCGAAACCAAAGGCGGTACCAAGACTTTGGTCAAGACATTCAACATCGTCGGGTTGCCCATCCTGGTGGTCCTGGCCGGCATTTTTATCTGGATCAAACGCAAGAACCGGCAAAAAAGGATTCAAATGCTGTTCAGGAAATGAATTGAGGAAATCAAGGAGGTTTAACATGAAATCCAGCAAAACCAAAACCGAATATATCATCCTCGGCGTTGCGATCATTGCTCTGCTGCTTTATCTGGTGCTGCGCAATCCGGACCGGATGAACTACCAGCTTCCCAGTCTGCCATCCGTCGTCAAGGCCGATATCAACAGGATTGACATTGCCAAGGCCGGCGAGACGATCCGCCTGGAAAAAAAGGACAGCCAATGGCTGATCCAGCCCCAGGGTTTTTCTTCCGATCCGGCCAAAACCGAAGCCATCGTGAATGCCATTTTCAATTTAAGCATGACGGCCCTGGTTTCCGAATCCAAAAATTATTTCCCGTACGGTCTCGACAAGGAAAATGAAATTGTGGTCAAGGCCTATCAAAACGATCGGCTGCTGCGGGAATTTTCAGTCGGCAACGCCGCTTCGACCTACAACCACACCTATGTAAAACTGGCTAATGACCCCCGGGTATTCCATGCCAGGAACTCTTTCCGCAGTGATTTTGACCGGAAAATCGACGACTTGCGCGACAAAACCGTGCTAAAGTTCGACAAGAACGAAATCGCGGCCATCGAGATCAACAGCGGCGCGGAAAAAATTCTTTTCAGCAAGAATGTTAAACCGGTCGCTGTAAAGCCAAATGAAGAGAAACAGCAGGACCAGGCAGCACCGCCGAAAACAGAGGAATCGTGGCTCATGGCAGACGGTGCGCCGGGAAATCTAAGCGAATTGAACTCGATCATCGATCAGACCAGCCAGTTGAACTGTGAGCAATTTATTGACGGCAAAACCAAGGATGATTTCAAAGAACCCACTTACACGGTACTGTTGAAAGGGCTCAAGGATTTCACCCTGGCCATTTTTCCGAAGCAAGAAAAGGCAACCAGCTACCCGGCCGTGTCATCGGAAAGTCCTTACCCGTTTCTGCTCAGCGCCTACAAGGCTGAAAGCATCATGAAAAAACCGGAGACTCTTAAAAACGGCCAAGCCGCGGCCCAATAATCAGACGATTTCTTTTTATTCTTTGGCCATGTCCGGCGAGCATGCAAGGGGCCGGTTTTTCGTCGTCTTGCCATGTACATTGATTTATGATAAAAACAGACCATGAAAGTGCAATTGACGCCGGCGGTGCTGCAGGGAATCACCGTTCTGCGCTCGAGCGGCTACAAAGGAGCGGGATTTCTGCTGGGAAGCACGATCGGCCGTTTCATTATCATCGAGCAACTCCTGCCTCTGGATTTTAATCGTGATAGCGTTAACAATATTTACCGTTCCGTCTGCGCCAGCTACCAGCAGCGGCTGCAGGGAGTTTTCTTCTGCCGGCGCCGACCCTTCGCCACCGATTGGTTTTTATACGACCTGGTCCTGGTGATCGGCCATGATCACATCGAGGTATGCGGCTGTGAATTTTCTGAAAAAAAACGAAAAACCGTCCTGGTTCCACTTTTAGAGGACACGGAGGATGCATGGCCGAATTAAGCCGACAAGAGCAAACTGAACTTCTTGTTTTAGCCCGGAACACGATCATCAGCTACCTGGCCACGGCCAAAAAGGATTATCCCCTCACAAACAATCCCGTTTTTGCAGAAAAGCGGGGAGTCTTTGTGACCTTGCATCGCCAAGGTGAATTGCGCGGCTGCATCGGTTACCCGCTGCCCCATAAACCACTCTGGGAAGCCGTGGTGGACAATGCCATTGCCGCATCCACTGAAGATCCCCGCTTTCCAGCGGTCACGGCCGCCGAACTGCCTGAAATCGACATTGAAATATCCGTTTTGACCGTTCCCCAAAAAGTTGCCGATTATGAACAGGTGCAGGTCGGCCGCGACGGGATCATTATTTCCAAGGATTTCCGGCGCGGTTTGCTGCTGCCCCAGGTGCCACTGAAGCAGGGTTGGGATTTAGAGCAGTATTTTTCCTATGGCTGCCTCAAGGCCGGATTGGCCGGGGACGAATGGAAAAAGGGAGTGCAGATCGAAACTTTCCAGGCATTGGTTTTCAATGAAAAGGAATTGGCGGTGAAACCATGAGCCACGCACAAACCATCGACATCCAGAGTCAACAGGACATGGAATTCATCGATATTACCGAGCAGGTCCGCGACTTCGTCCGCGCCTGCCGCTGCCAGGAAGGCATGCTGCTGGTTTTCACCCCCCATACCACGGCCGGGGTGACCATCAACGAAAATGCCGATCCGGACGTCCGGCATGATATCGGGGAGTTTTTCAAGCGCCGCCTTTCCAACCAGGATTATTTCCGCCACAGCGAAGGCAATTCGCCGGCGCATATCCTGTCCAGCCTGGTTTCGGCTTCCGAAGCCTTGATCATTGAGAACGGGCAACTATTGCTGGGCACCTGGCAGGGCATTTTTTTTTGTGAATTCGACGGCCCGCGCCGGCGCCGTGTCCATTTGAAAATTATCCCCGGCTGAGCATCCGGCATGACCCATCGGGACAACCACTCGCAAACCCGCCGCCGCTGGCCGCTATGGCCTTTCTTTTTTTTCATTGTCCTGGTCGCCGTTTCGCTGCTGCTGCATGTTGAAAAAAAACAGCGCCGCCAAGAAATCCGTCAAACGAATGACCGTTTTACCGCGATGGTCAACGCCAGGCCGCTCGATCAGATCAAGGCCCAACGCGCCCGTTTTTATGAAATCCAGTTTTACCTTGCTTATCCATCGTCTATCTCCTATGCCACTGCCGATCTCATCCTCCGCCTCCACGGCATCATCAGGCCGCTGCGGCTTCTCGAGCTGCAGGTCGAGCCGGGACTGCATGATCTCAAGTTCGAGTTGCGGGTCGGGGTCACGGCCGCGGCTCCGGAGCAAGCGCGACGGCAGTTCGCTGTTTTTTTTGAGAAACTGAGAAACTTATCCGGGGTTACGCAGGCGTCATTTTCCGTGGCAGACCGGGCCGGATCCGGAGAGGACATGCATGCCTTTGCCATCATCGGCCAGGTGGAGTGGCCATGAAGACTTCCAGGCTGGCGCGCACTTTGTTGCACATCCTGTCCGTTCTGGCCGTTTTGGCGGCTTGGGTTGTTTTGGATTGGCACCCGACCATCCGGGAGCTTGGCCGTTTGCGCAGCGAGCGGGGGGACGTGGAGCGGAAGTTGAAGGACTATACTTTCACGGTTTCAAGTTTCGTTTTTCCAGATAAAGCAGAAAATGAACTTTTCCGTCATGGTGCCGGCGCCCTTGACCGGGAAATGCCGCAAATGGAGGATGATGAAACCTGGTCGTCGTCGTTGTTCGCGTGGCTGCGACGGCAGGCCGGGAAGGATGAGATTGCCGGGCTGCGGTTTTTGTTTTCCGCCTGGCCGGGTAAAAATATCGGATCCGGGCTGGAATGGATGCAGGGGGAAGTGGACGCCGGTTGGCTGACCAGCCAGTTGCCCGAGATCCGCAACAGATTACGGGAGGCTATTTCCGGACGTTTCCCCTGGGAAAATCTTTTTTTCAATCCGGCCATCCCCATGCCGAAGTCCCTGGCCGTCCGGCCGCTGGCCATCGTCCTGACGGCACCGCTGCCTGCCTTGCTGAATTTCGTCAATCATATCTCATGGGGAAAATTCCGCCTGGAGATCGTCTACCTGGTCCTGGAGCCCGGCCCTGTACTTTACCGGGCCTGGTTGATATGCCGGAGCAGCTATCTGTTCTCCAAACCATCCGCCTGGGGCGTAAAAGTTGAACCCGGCGCCGACAACGACATCCTGCTCATCGATCCGGATTCGCCTTTACTCTGGCAGTCGTTGGATCCCCACAGCGTTTGGAGGAAAGACCAACATGAGCTGGTTGCGGATTCCGGCTGGAACAGGGAGTGACTCCATGCGGGTCGTGCTGCAAAGGGTTTCCCGGGCTCATGTCGAGGTGGGCGGCACAACCGTAGGACGAATCGGTCCCGGTCTCCTGCTATTGGTGGGCATCGAGAAGGGCGACGGCGAAAAAGAAATTAAGGTCATGGCCGAAAAGATCCTTCAGTTGAGAGTCTTTGCTGACAGCGCCAGCAAGATGAATCTCAGTGTCCAGGATATTCAAGGCGAAATCCTTTCCATATCACAGTTCACGCTGGCGGCTCACGTAAAAAAAGGCCGCCGCCCGGATTTTTCCAACGCCGAGGAGCCATTGCGGGCCGAGGAGCTATATTCCAGCTTCAACGGCTTACTGGCTGCCGCTGTGCCAGTGGCCACGGGGATTTTCGGGGCCCTGATGGACGTGCATGCGCTCAACCAGGGGCCGGTGACCATCATATTAGAGAAAACCAAAGACGAATTTGGTTGATGGCCTACGGTAGACGGCGTACGGCGACCGCCAGATAATGAACTAAATTATGCCATTGCATTTTGTGCTGCCTTATACCGTCTGCCGTTCGCCGTATGCCTGGGTAAAGGCGGGCCCCCCCCATGTAGCGGGGGGGGTGTTTTTTTTGGTGGGAGTTATGGTTATATTAAGGGGGGAGAGATGGAAAGGCTAATTAATTTTTGCATTTTCCGTCTTTTTGTTCTCATTTTTTGGCCGGGTTTCTTTTTTTGTTTTATCTGGCGCAACGCTTTTTTTATAATCGGTGATGTACCAGCCGTTGCCTTTGAACTGAAACGAACTCAGGGAAACGATTTTTTTTGTTTTTCCCTGGCAATAAATGCATTTGGCAATGGGATGAGCGGCGATGCTTTGCAGGACTTCGAAAGTTTTCCCGCATTTCAAACATCGATATTCGTAAATCGGCATTCCCATGACCTCCGCATCGCTTTTTATATCATAGTTGCTTTTAACTGTCAATAAAAAATAGCAGAATCTTTTGCAGAGAATTCAGCGTCTTCTTATATAAAAGGAACATTGAATTTTATGAAGAAATGTGTTATAAACTTACATTCAGTCAATTTTTGCGAGGTTGCCATGCTTAGAAAACTGTCGTGGTTGGTTCTGCTCCTATTAGGCACGCAATTTATCAATGCCGAAGTCATTGAAGAGATACAAATTGAGGGCAACAAAAAAATTTCCCGTGAAACAGTTCAATTTTACATTAAATCCCGTCCCGGCGGCATTTTTGATGAAGATAAATTAAAAGAGGATTTTAAAGTTTTGTGGGAAACGGGATTTTTTGAGAATATCCGCATCGAATCCGATAATGGGCAAAAAGGGAAAATCGTACGTTTCATCTTGTCGGAAAATCCCTTGATAGCGTCCGTGGCTTTTAAAAAGAACAAAAAAGTCAAAGAGAGCGATATCAACCAGAAACTGATGGATAACAACGTCTCGATCCAGCCGTTTTCTTATTACAGTCCGGCCAAAATCCACAGGGCCAAGAAAATCATTACCAACATGCTGCTGGAAAAAGGCTTCAACCAGGCCAGCGTCACCATTGATGAAAAAATCGAAAATGGTCAAATTGCACTGACCATCCAGGTTGATTCGGGACCAAAAACCAGGATTCATGACGCGGTTTTCCCTGGTTTGGATGAAAAATTGTTGCCCCCGGGTTTTTTGAGCCGGGGCTTGAAAAGCAATCAGCCCCATTCCCTGATTTCCACCATCTTGAGCAAGGATGTTTACAACAAGGAAAAAATCAACGAGGATTTGGAGGAAGTCCGCCTGAGGCTTCAGCAAAAAGGATATTTGGAAGCCAAGGTAGGAAGCCCCGAAATAAGTTGGGTAACCCAGAAGACTGTTTTAGGCCAGGTTCAAAAAATGCTTGTGCTCAGCATCCCGGTTGAAATGGGACCACGTTATCTGACCGGAAACATCTCCGTTGAAGGTAATAAAATAATTAAAGGCGAATTTTTAAAGAGAATGATATCCCTGCAAAAAGGTAAGGTTTTCGACATAAAAAAAAGGAACGAATCTATCGAGGCCATCCAGAAGTTTTATGGAAGCCTGGGGTATTTCTATGCCCAGGTGGCACCCCGCGAGAATTTGGATCCGGTCAAGAAAATCGCCGACCTGACCATCAATATCCAGGAAAATGAAGTGGTTTACCTGGGAAAACTTGAATTTACCGGCAATACCTTCACCAAAGACCATGTGATCCGCCGTGAATGGTTTTTGCGTGAGGGCCGGAGATTGAACATCAATGCCTTGGAAGATTCCATAAAAAGGATGAAGCAATTGGGGTTGGTCACCATCGAGAAAATGCCGGAAATCAAACCCGATCCCCAGGATCCCCAAAAAATCAATATCACGGCCGATGTCAGGGAAGTGAATCGACAAATGATCAATTTCAATGTCGGATACAGCGGTTATGAAGGCTGGTTCCTGGCGCTGGGTTATTCCACACAAAACTTCCTGGGCATGGGCGAGACCTTTGCATTGAACCTGCAGCAGGGCACCATCGCCCGAACCTACCAGTTTGCTTTTACTGAGCCTTACTTGTTCAATACCAAGGCCAGTTTCGGCATCGATGTTTCCAAAACCTATTACCGCTATCCCAATCTGTATACCCGGGAAGGGGAGGGCTTCAATGTGTCCGCAGCCGCCCGTTTCTGGAAATTCTGGGGCGCCTCGATGGTTTACAGCTGGGAAAATATCGCCATCAGTGAGGTCAATGAAAGCTACGGATTGAATGCTTTTTATTCCTCTTATTATTCCGAAGGCAAGCGGCTCATTTCGGCTTTCTCCCCGACCATCTATTACTCGACGGTCGATTCGCCGGTTTTTCCGTCCGCCGGCAGTAAGTTCCTGGCCAGTTATCGCTATACCGGAGGATTCCTGGGCGGTGACATCTATACCCACAAGGTGAAATTGGAAGCGATAAAATTTCTGCCCTTGTGGAGCAATCATGTGGTTGGTTTGCACGTGGTGTACGAGGGCATCCAGCCGTTCGGGGACAAGGTGCTTCCGTTCTATGAAAAGTACTTCCTGGGCGGCGAGCGCTCCATTCGCGGTTTCGAGATTTACACGATCAGCCCACGCAACGCGAACGGCGCGGTCATCGGCGGCAATAAATCGCTTTTTTTCAACATGGAATATTCCATTCCGGTGGCGCAGCAGTTTTCTTTTGTCTTTTTTTATGATGTGGGTAACACCTATGATATTGGTACTTCGATTAATCTCAAGGATGTCTACCAGTCGGCCGGTTTGGAGCTGAAGGTATTTGTGCCGATGTTAAACGTTCCATTTCGCCTGATTTTTGCCTATAACCACCGCCTGATAGAGCCGGATGCTTCGCATTTTGTCTTCCGTTTTGCCGTGGGACCATCATTTTATTAATAATCAATAAGGAGATTTGCATGAAAAAGATTTTAGTTGTGATTTTTACGTTGTTGGCCTTGACTGCTTTCATTCACGCGGAATTGAAAATCGGTATTATCAATCCTCAGGCCGTTCTGCAGAATTCGGTCAAGGGCAAACAAGTCATCGAAAGGCTGCGTACACTCAATATTTCCAAGCAAAAAAAGTATGAAACCTTGCAGAAGGACATCGATGCTTTGGAAAAAGAGATTCTTTCGCCTGCCTTGAACCAGGAAACCCGTGATAAAAAAAGCATGGATTTACAAAACAAGCGCACCGAAATCAAGCGTTTTGCCGAGGATGCCCAGAAAGAAAGCATGGCCACTCAGCAAAAGGAATTCGAGAACTTGCAGCGTGAATTGATGCCCATTATTGAAAAGATCGCCAAGGCTGGGGGCTTTTCATTGGTCTTTGACCTAAACACGGCCGGCGTGACCTACTTTGATCCCACGATTGATATTACCAATGAAGTCATCAAGGCATATGACGCCCAGGCTGCCAGCGCCGTTAAAAAATGAATCGGATTTTAACTATTGAAGATATAAAAAAAATCCTGCCGCACCGCTATCCTTTTTTACTGGTGGATCGGGTGACGGAAATCAACGGTGAAAAATCGATCAAAGGTTATAAAAACGTCACTGGCAATGAAGAATTTTTCATGGGGCATTTTCCCGGTAATCCGGTGATGCCCGGGGTGCTGGTGATTGAAGCGATGGCCCAGTTGGGTGCCGTGTTGCTGATGCAGAGATTCATCAATCAGAAAGTCTATGCATATTTTGCCGGTATAGAGAAGGCCCGTTTTAAAAAGCCCGTTGTTCCCGGTGACCGGCTTGATATGGAAGCGCTGGTATTGCGGGATCGCGGGAAATTTGCCGTAATCGAGGGCAAGGCTTTCGTCGACGGTCAATTAGCCGTCGAAGCCGTCCTGATGTGCATGGTGACCGAGTGAGCGCCAAGGCGATCCATCCAACCGCCAGCATCAGTCCAAAAGCGCAACTGGGGAAAGATGTCCAGGTGGACGCTTATGCGGTCATCGGCGCCGGCGTGCGCATTGGCGACCGCACCATGGTCAAGCACCACGCCACCATTGACCAGAACACACGGATTGGCGAGGATTGCCTGATCTTCCCCTTTTCTTCCCTGGGTACGGATCCCCAGGATGTAACGTACAAGGGGGAAGAGACGTTTGTCCATATTGGCGATCGCAACATCATCCGTGAATTTACCACCATCAATCGCGGAACCGTCAAGGGCGGCGGTTATACGCGCCTGGGCAACGATAACTACCTGATGGCCTACGCCCATGTCGCCCACGACTGCCAAATCGGCAGCCATGTCATCCTGAGCAACAATGCCACGCTGGCCGGGCACGTGGAGATCGGTGACTATGCCGTGCTCAGCGGCTTCTGCGCCGTCCACCAATTCGTACGCATCGGCCGCAATGCCTATATTGGCGGTTACAGCGTGGTTTGCCAGGATGTTTTGCCATTCGCCAAAGTAGCCCAAACTCGTGAATCATTCAGTTTTTACGGACCGAATTCCATCGGTATGATGCGCAATGGCTTCAGCCGCGAGTTTATTGAAAACATCAAGGATATATTTCACATCATCTACCGTTCGGATTTAAACACCACCCAGGCCGTCAAAAAGATCAGTGAGGATCACCACGGTGCGGATGAAAGCCAGGTCATCATCGATTTTATCAGCAAGACCAAAAGGGGAATTTTAAAGAATTTCCGCCAGGATGGCTGACACAATCGGATTTATCGCCGGGGAGTCCCAACTACCCTTGCTGGCCGTCCGCGCCGCGCGCCGACAAGGAAAAAAAATCATTGTCGCTGCCATCAAGAACTTGGCCGTCCCAGAATTGGCTGTTGAAGCCGACGCCTGGGCTGAGTTTTCAATCGGCCAGTTAGGCGCGGTCATCCGCTTTTTCAGGAAGTATGATGTGCATCAGGCCCTGATGGTCGGGCGGGTAAATCATGCCGCGATATTTTCCATTTGGAAGGCGGACGGTCAATTTATTCGTTTTCTGGCCAAGGTCAAAGATAAAACAACTACCTCGCTGCTGGCCACGTTGGCTGATTATTTTTCGGGCGCCGGTATTGAGATTATCGATTCCACCTTTTTTTTACGGGATTATCTGGTGGCAGCAAAAAACTATACTCCACGGCACAAAATCGGCAAGAACCTGGCATTGGACATTGAATTCGGCTGGGAAAAAGCTTGGGGAATCGCAGGGTTGGATATCGGGCAGACCATTTGCGTGAAAAACCGCGCCGTGGTGGCCGTTGAAGCGATGGAGGGTACCGATCGCGCCATTGCACGGGCGGCGGAAATAGCCGGTCCCGGTCTGGTCGTGATCAAGGTGAGCCGGCCCAACCATGATATGCGCTTCGATGTGCCGGTAGCCGGCTTGTCGACCATGAACCTTTTGCATACGTATCGGGCTGCGGCTTTCGTACTGGAAGCGGACAAAACACTGATGCTGGATCAGCCGCAGATCATCGCCCTGGCCCAGAAAGCCAAAATTCTCTTGATGGGGAAAAAATGAAAATAGGTGTCATCGGAACCGGTGCCATGGGGGGCAATCATCTGCGCGTGCTGCGTTCAATTCCGCAATTTCAGATTACCTGCGCGGTGGATCTGGACCCGGCCAACCTGGACCGGGCTTGCCAGGATCTGGCCATTGAAAAATTGACCGATTTCCGAAAAGCTCTGCCGCTCGTGGACGCGGTCATGGTATCCACACCGACCGTGGAACATTTTAGGGTGTGCCGGTTTTTTTTGGAAAACGGCAAGCATGTCCTGGTTGAAAAACCGATTTGCAAAACCCTTGACGAGGCTGATCGGCTGATTGACATCAGTGATCAAAAAAAGCGGGTCCTGGCTGTCGGGCACTTGGAACGGTTCAACCCGGCGGTTGAGTATATTCAAGATTTGGTTGAAAAACCGCGTTTTATCGAGATCCAACGTTTGGGTTCATTTTCCCCACGCTCGCTGGATATCGATGTTATTCTCGACTTGATGATTCACGACCTGGATATCATATTGCAATGGGACCGTAGCGGTGTCAAGGAGATCCGCGCCTGCGGCATCCCGGTTATTTCCAGGCAGATCGACATCGCCAATGTCCGCCTGGAGTTCAATTCGGGACTGGTGGCCAACTTGACCGCCAGCCGCGTATCGCAGGGCCGGACCCGCAAATTGCGGATTTTTCAGAAAGACCTGTATATGTCCGCGGACTACAAGGACCGCAGCGTAAAAACGATTCAGTTGCTGGGCGGCCAGATCAGGGAGAACATCCCGCAAATTCCGAGCGTCGAGCCCCTGTACAATCTGTGGCAGAATTTTTTAAAATCCATTGCCGATGGCGTTCCATGCAATGTCAGCGGTCGTGACGGCCGCGCCGCACTGCAACTGGCCCTGGAAATATCCGCTGCCATCGTCCCGGTTCTGGATGCTTGAACAGTTCATCCGCAGCCGGATCGAAAAAAAAATACTCCCCGGTCTCTCCATCCTGGTTGTTGACAGCGGCGATATTCTCCTGGAGCGCCACTATGGAAACCAGGCCGTTTGGCCTGAAACGGAGCCGTTGGCCGCTGACGCGTTATACGATCTGGCGTCACTGACCAAGCCCCTGGTCACCGCCTTTATGGCCGTTTATCTACTGGAAAAAAAACAGTGGCAACTGGGGGATGACGTGAAACGATTTCTCCCAGCCTTTCCCTTGTCAATTACCTTGGAGCAGTTACTGACTCACAGTTCTGGTTTGCCGCCCTGGCATCCCTTCTATTTGTATCGGCCGCTCGGCGATATGGCCCAGATCGCCGCACTGGATAAAATTGTCGCCGCGGGTACGCACGTGATCTATTCCGATGTCGGTTATATGCTGTTGCGACTGCTGCTGGAAAAAACGGTCGGTCTCGAATTCAAACAAATGGCGGAAACGATTATTTTCGGACCGCTCAAATTGCGAAACACGTTCTTTCTGGTTCCAAATAAAGAGAAAATGCGCTGCGCGCCGACGGAGATCGGCAATGGATATGAAAAGAAATTGTGTGGGAGGGAGCATGCGCAGGCGGCGGCCGGTTTCTCCTGGCGGACCACGCTGCTGCGCGGTGACGTGCATGACGCCAATTCATATTATGCCGGCGGCAGCGCCGGCAATGCCGGTTTGTTTGCCAGCGCCCGTGATTTGCATATCATCGGCCGCGAATTTTTTCCGGAAACGGCAACCTTGCTCAAGGCCGATTCCATAAAGATGTTCTGGCAGAACCGTACGCCCTGGAGCGCGCTGCACCGCTCGATCGGTTTCAAGTTGAATTCGTCGCGTCCGACCTCCGGCGGCAGTGCCTTGTCCCGGAAGGCCATTGGCCATAACGGCTTTACCGGCACGTCGCTGTGGCTTGAGCCGGAAAAGCAAAGGCAGTGGATCTTATTGAGCAACCGCATCCATCCCCGGGTAAAAAAAGTGAATTTTGACGTCACGCGCAGAAAATTGCATGAATTGCTTAAAGTCGAATTGAATCTGCTGTAATCAAGCCTGAGCGGACGACGGCCATGATTTTTTTTACTTTTTGCAGGTTATTGCAATTTCAATAAAATATGATTACACTCCAATCATGGGAAAAGCATCATCGGATAATTCGGGAGACCTCATCATGATGATGTGTGAATTTCCCGTCAATTTAGGAGGTGAAAATGCATTTCATCAAACAACACCGGCGCGGGATCGCCCTGGTCGTGGCCTTTGCCTTTTTCTGGCTGATTCAGGTGGGGAGCTTGCCACTGCCGGCCGAATCGGAGTCGTCCCAGCCGACGGATGTCAGTGTCCAAGCTGATTCCCAGCCCGGAGCCATCGAGCATATTTCGGCACCCACCCCCCGCGCGGCCAGGAAAAGCCCCCTGCTGCCGATTCTGCTCGGTGTGGGCCTTCTCGCCACCGCCGCCGTCGTGGTGTATTTTTTCGTCTTGAAACATTATGACATCCGTGGTTCCTGGAATACCCAGATTACCTGGGTAGGAGGGTGGATTGATGATCCCGTCATCACCTTTAGCGGTACCAAGAAATCGGGCACCCTCACCTCCACCTATGATGATACCGGCACGTATACGGTAGACGGCAAGAACGTTAGCTGGAGATTCGACTGGGATCCCACCTTTGTCTGGACCGGAACATTTACCGACAAGGATTCCATGAGCGGGACCATCAACTGGGATGGTGATACAGCCACCTGGACAGCCACGCGGGTCGGGGCGGCGACATCCGTACCCCAACACGGGTCCTGGAAAAAACCGAGCCGCTAAGGTTTCCGGCCGTCCGCCACACTGCCGCCTGTGCCGCGGCAGAGAAAGTGCAGAGGGGCTTCAAAAGCCAATGGAGTCATCTACGCTAAAATGAAATAGTCCTGTGAGGCGATTAATCGGAATTCATGGCTTGGATACGATCGCGGTCTATTTTAAAACAGCGGGTTTGGACTTGCCGGTTTTTGGTTTGCGTCTTTCCTGCTTGGCTAGGCGGGCTATTTCCTGAAAATGCTGCTTGTATTTCAGGTTAGGTGGGATCAGTTGCGCTTCGCTCAACCCGGCGCGTAAAATGATTTCATTGAGCATGCGCCCGTCGCTCAGGTATACGTAGCCCAGCAGACGTGAGAAACGATCCCGTTTTTGCACGTCGAATTCGATCCATATCTGGCTGCCGTACTGCAAATATTTTTTTACGAACTCCCGGCCGGCCAGGCCGCGGTTGATGACAATGGCCGGCGTTGTGGAATTTTTCAGGGCCTTCTCATACACCCGGTCGTTCATCGTGGTTTCAGGCATATCGATGCCCAGCAGCTTGATCTCCTCCCACTTGCCCTGGTAAAGAATGGTCAAGGTGTCGCCGGTGATGATGCGCATGACGCGGGCCGGTTCTTTTATAATGGGTGTTGCTTCCAAGCCGGCTGCAAAAAACATGGTGGCCATTAAACCCATGGCGACGGTTTTCATGACGCCTCCTTGATTATTCCTGGAGTGATGTCCTTATTATAATACAATTTATAACATATTTGCTATATAAATCTTCACAAGAATGAAAACAAATGAAATGATTCATTGCCGGCTCATTGCCCATGCAGCTTACTGCAGTGGGCTGCCTTCAGGGTACGATTGGAGCACTTCGGCAGGCACTTCAAAAACCGCTTTCCAGCCGCCGAAACGGTTTAAGGCTGCCGGGGATGTCAGCGGCCGTTTTTTGCCGTTCTCGATCAAAAATACCGGGCGGTTCACGTACTCGATCATATCCATGACCAGGCAGCCGTCAAAAGTCAGGGTGATGGTCGGTCCGAAATCCATTTTTTCCAGGGTGGTCCTGTCGACCTGGACTTTATATTTCCAGGGGTCCCTGGATCTTTTTTGCAGGTAATTATAACGAAAAAGGCTCTCCAAGCTGGAAAAAGGCCGGCGCTGGTATTCACTCGGCCGGCGGAGTTCGATCAAATAAACGGTCCGGTCGTTGGCCTGGATGAATTTTTGATGCAGGTAGGCCAGGTTGTCGCTGGCCGGCCAGCGCATAAATGTGCGTTCCAAATCGTTCAGGGTTTGCCGGCATTCGTTTACGGACACTGAGCGGAAATCCTGCTCCAATTCTCTAAATGATCTTACCAGGAAAGTATAGGCGTTGAACAGGTTGGTGCGCAGATTGTCTGTGCCGCTGAAACCGCTATGTTCTGCGCTCAACCTGAGAAACAAGCGGCAGGAGGCGGCGAATGCTTCCGATTTGAAAAGGACAGCCTGCTCCCGGTCCGCTATCTCGTTTTTCCAGCCGCGAAAACGGTCAAAGGTGCTTTGGGCCAGGTTGTCGGCCTGCTGAACCAACTGGTCGGCCAATTGCAGAATATCCTCCCGGCTGCTGGCCGGAAGCGCCAGCGCTGCCTGAAAGAGAAAAACGCACGCCAGGGCATGTAAAAAAGTAACTTTTATCATGATGTACTCCAGTGTGTGATTTTAATTTCGGGGAACGACTTTGTCAACACCTATTTGTCTTGCGGGGGCGAACTGTTTTGCTGATTGACAGAAGCCAGCGAGCGGGATAAAATCTTTTTTTCGTTGCCCGCCGCAGAGTCGCCGCGGGCGTATCCCGCGGATACAACCGGAGCGATAAGGAGCCGATATGGAAGAAGACAGATCGTTGCAACGGGCGGCGTTGCTGGTGACGACCCTGGATTCGTTCCTGACGCCGATGATGGGCTCGGCCGTCGCTGTCGCCTTGCCGTCCATTGCCAGGGATTTTGCCATGAACGCCGTTCAGCTGGGCTGGGTGGCCAGCGCCTATCTCCTGGCCGCGGCCGCCTTGCTCCTGCCCTTCGGACGCCTGGCCGACATCCACGGCCGCAAGAAAGTTTTCACGATCGGCACGTTGCTTTTTGGAGCCGCTTCACTCCTGGCCGGGCTGGCGCCCAGTGCCGGGTTATTTCTTTTTGCCCGGGTGTTGCAGGGGACGGGCGGTGCCATGATCTTCGGAACCAGCGTAGCCATCCTGACCTCGGTTTTCCCGCCGCAGCGGCGCGGCTGGGTGCTGGGTATCAACGTGGCCGCGACCTATTCCGGTTTGTCACTGGGGCCCTTTATCGGCGGCTTGCTGACCCAGCAATTCGGTTGGCGTTCGGTATTCCTCATCAACGTGCCGCTGGGGTTGCTGGTTCTGACTGTCTTGTGGCTGAAGATGCGCCGGGAATGGGCTGATTGCCGCGGCGAACCCTTTGACTGGAAGGGCTCGATCGGCTACAGCCTGATGCTGGTTGCCTTCATGCTCGGTTTTACCTGGCTGCCAGGACGGCGCGGGGCGATGATGCTCGTAATCGCCGTGGCGGCTTTCACGCTGTTCGTAGGCCGGGAATTGCGGGTTCCCTATCCGATCTTCCAGGCGCGGCTGGCCCGCGGCAACACGGTTTTCGCTTTTTCCAACCTGGCGGCACTGGTGAACTACAGTGCGACTTTTGCCATCAGCTTTCTGCTCAGCCTTTACCTGCAGTATATCAAGGGTTTTACCCCGCGCGGCGCCGGACTGGTCCTGATCGCCCAGCCCGTGGTCATGGCCCTTTTTTCACCCCTGGCCGGCCGCCTCTCCGACCGTTTGGAACCGCGCGTGGTGGCTTCACTGGGTATGGGATTCTGCGCTGCGGGACTTTTCGCCTTTGCATGGCTTGGACCGTCCAGCGGCTTGGTTACCGTGGTTTCCGCCCTGGTCCTGGTCGGATTCGGCTTTGCCCTTTTTTCCTCGCCGAACACCAATGCCATCATGGGATCGGTCGAAAAAAAATATTATGGCGTGGCCGCGTCGACCCTGGGCACCATGCGCATTGTCGGCCAAATGCTGAGCATGGGCATCGCCACCCTGGTCTTTTCCCTTTTCATAGGCCAGGCGCGGATCGTTCCCAGCAATTTTCTCCTTTTCCAGAAGAGCATGAGGGTATCCTTCGTTATTTTTTGTCTGCTGTGCTGCGCCGGCGTTTTCTTCTCCCTGGCCCGCGGGCGGGTCCGCTGATCCTCGGCTGATGCAAATTATCAGCAAAATCGATTCCACTTTCATTGGGTTTTACTCGCTGCTCATACCCGTGGTCGGCGTGCTGGTCTTTGTCATGTCAGGCCAGGCGCTGGCGTTACTCTTAATCCCGCTGCTACTGGCCATCTATCTGCCGTCCGTTTTACGGAAGCCACTGCGACGCCGGCGGGTGGCCGCCGCTCCGATCCCGGCTTCATGGCGTGATTTTCTAACTGCCCGTTCCCGCTATTACCGCGGGCTGGGAGATGAAGGAAAAAAGAGGTTTGAACTGGACATCGTTCTTTTTTTAAGCGACAACCCGATTGCCGCCATTGGCGGCAGGGAGGTCTCCTGGCAGACCCGTTTGCTGATCGCTGCCGGCGTGGCGTCGATGCTGCACGGCCGGCCGGGTTGGGAACCACCTCTGCCCGACGGGATCACGGTTTATCCGGGTTCCAGCTTTGACGGTAACTATCAGGTTGAAAAGGGAAATATTGCCGGCCAGGCGCCGGAGCGAGGGCCGCTGTTGATTGCCGAAGAAAACCTGCATCCGGGGATTGCTGAAGCGGGTGCCGGGCGCAATGTGCTGATCCATGAACTGGCCCATTTTTTTGATCGTGAACAACGGCGCGGCGGTAGTGGAATTTTGCCGCGCTCCCGGCGCGGGCGCAACGATTCCTGGTCTGATTTCTGGACATCGGAATGGCGCCGACACCTGGAGCATGGTTCGATCCTGCCGGACTATGCCGCCCTCAATGAAGCCGAGTTTTTCGCCGTGGCCTGCGAGATATTTTTCGAGCAGCCCTGGCGGCTGCATGACGCTCATCCCGAGCTGTATCAAGTATTGCAGAATTTATTCCAGCAGGATCCGCGGCAGATTCTAGGCAATAATCTAGATTGAGTTCCACCTTCAGTCAGGGAGTGCGGCGCCAGGCTTGCCTCTGCAGGATACGATCGAAAAAAAAGGCACTGAGCAGGCCGAGCCCGCCCAGAATGAACACATGGGGGTAGCCGTTCAGCATGGCGAACCAATGGCGAAATTGGCTCAGCAGCGGCTGGAAAGCGACTGCGATGGCCGCGGCATACCGGCCGAATTGGACGGCCAGGGGCTTCATGTTTATGAACATGAGTAGCGCGGCCAAAACCAGCGTCAAAACGCCGGCTGCCCCGGGGATCCATACGGCTGGTCGCGCCCAAAAAGCCGGCCGCGGGGAGGGGATTTTGAGCAGCACGGAGTCGGCGAATGCCGGCGGTAGAACGAAGCCAGGATCGGCGGCCAGGCCGGTATAAATTTTTTGGTATTGTTCAAATCGCTCGCGGCAGGAGGCGCAGTCCTTGACATGCTCGGGAAGAAACTGGCCCGCTTCCAGCACCATGTTGTCCAGGATCTCCTGGATTTGATCATCGTGTAAATGTTGGCTGTTCATGATCGCTCCTGGGCGGCCGGCAGCAGCCGCTCCCTTAATTTTTGCCGGGCCCGAAAAAGATGGCTCTTGACCGTTCCCGCCGGCATTTTCAGGGCTTGGCCAATCTCTTCGTAATTCATTTCCGAAAAATGAAAAAGGGTCAGGATGAGCCGGTAATGGGCCGGCAGGCGGTTTATTTCTTTCTGCAAGTTCTGGTTGCTGTTGGTCTGCTCATTCAGGGATTCGGGAGTCAGGCTGTTGTCGGCGACATTTTCCATGGTTTGGCCCGGACCGGAGATATCGTCGAACAAGGGCAGGCGTTTCTTGCGCAAATGGTTAATGCAGGTATTGCTGGCAATGCGGCCGATCCAGCTTGATATTTTTGCCGCTCCCTGGAATTTGTGGATATGGGCAAATATTTTCAGAAAAATCTCCTGGCTCAGTTCTTCCCGGTCCGCATCATTGTAAACCATGCGAAAAACGATGGCGGCCACCAGACGCTGGTATTTTTTGATGAAGGCATGGAAGGCCTGGCGGTCTCCGGCCTGGACGCGGCTGATCAGCAAACTGGTTTCCGTGCGTGCTTCGTTCATGCTCGTGCTTGTCAGATAAAAATTGGCCAGATTTCCGTTTTTCATCCCTATTATAGACTAACGTTTTTATATGGAGAATGTTGCAGCGAAAATATTTTTTTCCATGCAACATTCTTCTCTGCTGATTGTCTGATTGAACGGAGGCGGTTGCAGCCGCCCGAAAAATTTGCATGGAGGTATAACATGGAAGAAATGGTTCCGGCACTGGTATTGACCGTGATCGGTTATTTTGTCCTTGAGTTGGTCAAGGTGGTTTCGGAGAACCGTATCCGCGCCAAACTGATCGAAAAAGGCATGGTCGACGAGAAGATCAAACTTTTGTTTCAACCCCGACTGCTGAATGATTCGGCTTCGTCATTGAAATGGGGATTGGTGCTGATCGGTGTTGGTCTGGCGTTCCTATTCGCTTTTGCAATCCAAAGCTGGGTTCCGGCCGGGATTCGCGGCGAAATTACGGCGGGTGCGGTTTTTTCCATGGCCGGCTTGGCCATGATCATTTATTATGCCATCGCCCGCAGTCAGGAGAAGAAAGGATAGAGCAATCCAGAACCAGGTTTCTAAAAAAGCAGGCATGACCGCGTGTTTTGCTGAAGCAGCGCGGTCGGCCTGCTTTTATTTTATCGGGAACTATGGTATTTTGTCCAGGTGAAAAATAGATTTTCGTCCAAAGCAGACCAAAAAACTAGGCTAGCAATTGTCCTGATCCTGGCTGTCGTCAATCTGATTTATCGGGGCATGGCCACCGGCTTGGAACCGTTGTGGATCCGTTTGTTTGGAGAAGTGCTGATTTTTTCATCCCTGGGGGCGTGGATCTGGGCGGGCAGCGCTTTCTTCAAAAAAATAAAAAACAGGCCGCTATCCATTGTTTTGATGATCACGGTGCTGGCTCTGCTGATCCTGATGCTTTTTGCCGCCTGGGACGCGCGCGCCTTCAAGTTTTTTGACCCGGGAGAAGGTGGGTTTGTTGTTTTTTTGGCTTCCGGTTTTTTGTTGATATTGTTGTCCGCCGTCCTGGGTTTGATCGTTTCGGGGTTAAGGGAATTGTTTTTATTAAAAGCAGTACGCCAGCCCGGCTGGTATTTCAAGGCCATGCTGGTTTGTTTCATCCTGGCTTATTTCGCCCCGCTCGTCGCCGTTGCGGCCCTGCCGTTTTTCATGAGCATGTCCATTTGCCTACTGGTGTTGAATTCATTCCGGGTCAAGTGGATCGCCTTTTTGGTAAAAAAACAAAAAAAAATACTGATCGCTTTGGCCGGCTTGTCCCTGGGAATTTTCCTGGCCGCCACCATCTTCGTTTTCAACAGCCATGTCGGGGCCCGGATTATCGCCGGTTTGTCCCCCGGACTTTTCCAGGCGGGAAAACTGGTCTTGCTTTATGGAACGTGTTATGGCGGGGTCATCTTGATCGCCACCCTTTTCCATCTGCCCACGGCGGAGGCCTACGACCGCAAAGCCGAAGAATTTGCTTCGCTGGTTGATCTGAGCCAGTCGATCACCGGGGCCATGGAGTTCAAGGAATTGGCTGAAAAGGTCACCAGTGTTACGGCCGGTCTTTGTCACGGTGATTATTCCTGGCTGCTGATCAATGATAACGATGATTTCAGTGTTCCGGCTGCCTTTAATATCAGCGTCCGCGAGGCGCGCGAACTCAGCCTGGAGTTGTTGGGCGATGCGGCGCTCGATAGCCGGGCCGTGAAGATTTTCCGCGATAAAAAACTGAAAATCCATATTCAAAATGATGTATTGAATTTTACATTCAGTTCCCTGGCGATCGCTCCCTTGCGGGTAAAAAACCGGGCCACCGGGTATTTGTTCCTGGCCATCAAGAAAGATTCGGTCTTTGAAGATGATGATATCCGTACGGTCGAGGCTTTTGCCAATTCCGCGGCCATGGCCCTGGAAAACGCACGCATGCTGGAGACGCGTCTGGAAAAGGAACGATTGCTCAAGGAGCTGGATGTGGCCCGGGTAATCCAGCGCCGATTGTTGCCCCAGTCCCTGCCGCGGATCGCGTGCGTCGATATCGCCGTGTACTTCTCCCCGGCCTATGAAGTGGGCGGCGATTACTATGATTTTTTCCTTTTGGACGACCGGCGCCTGGGGTTTATCATTGCCGACGTCGCGGGGAAGGGCTTGGCGGCCGCTTTCATCATGGCGGAATTGAAGGGCGTTTTTGAGTCCCTGGCCGGGGTCATTCATGATCCGGGAACACTGCTGGCCAAGGCCAACCAGGTTTTGCGAAAAAGCCTGGAAAAAAATCGTTTCGTGTCTGCCACCTATGGACTGATTGACCCGCAGGCCATGCTTCTGCGCGTAGCCCGGGCCGGGCACATGCCTTTTTTTCTGAGTTCCGGCGGCCGCATAGAAACCTATAGGCCACCGGGGTTGGTTTTAGGCGCTGCCGATGAACCTCTTTTCAGTGATAAACTTGAAGAAATAAACATCACGCTGCACGCCGGCGACATGATTGTTTTTATTACCGACGGCATCTCCGAGGCCAAGAACCTGATCGGCAACGAATTCGGCTATGAGCGTTTGCGCAGTGTCATCCAATCCAATCCGGATGCCGGTGCCGAAGCTCTGACCAAGTTGATCGTGGCAGAAGTCAAGGCTTTCTCCAATCAACCGGTGCAGCACGATGACATTACGCTGCTGGTCATGGCCATGAAATAAATCGTTCCCCCCGTTCCGGAAACACTATTGGCCGGACAGAGCCTGATTTTTTTGAAATTCAATGTGTTTGGCTTCCAGTCCGGTTCCCGCCGTTTTTTCTAGGCGGGCCAAGGCCAGGTTGTAGTCGCACAGGGCACGCAGTTCAGTACTCACGGCCTGGGTGAAATCGCGCTGGAACTGCAGAACCATGTAGCTGGTGCTCAAGCCGGCGGCCTGGCGTTTTTCCTCGGCTGACAGTTTTTTTTCAGCAAGCTCACGAGCCGATTGGGTGGCCTGGATGCGCTGAAAACTTGTGGCCACCGAACGGGCAACGGTGGAAACCTCCAGAGCGATTTGACGTTCCATTTCGAGCCGTCGTAAAAGGGCTTCACGCTGCTCCATTTTGGCTGCGCTGTACGCTCCGCGTGTCAGGAGCGTATGCAGCGGGATATCCAGTGAAAGGTAGATAGCCCAGTTTTTATAGTCGAACTCCATGGCATTTTTAAAGGCGTCGGACACCGCACCCGGAATGACGCCGATTACCTCGTCGGTCAGGGGATTGTTATCACGATACAGTATCTGCGTCCCGGCCAATCCCGGGCTCCAGTACTGGAAGTTAAGATTCAATGCCGGCAGCAGCTGATTCCTGGCATATCCCAGTTCCAAATTCCGGCTTTTAAGATTGATGGCAGTATTCATGTAATCCGGCCGGTTGGCCAGTGCCTGGCGCAGTATATCCTGGGCAGCCACCTTCCTTTCATCACAGCGCGGAGCGTCACCCGGACGGATCATCATGTCCGATCCTCCGTTTTCAGACCCGAGGTTGATGGTGGAGCACAATTCGTCGCGGCTATTATCCAGCAGGGCCCGGGCCTCCAGGATTTCGGCGCGGCGGCTGGCCGTTTCAGCCTCGGCGCTCAGGATCTCAATTTCAGCGAGAACCCCCAGTTCGGCCATTTTTTTGTTTTTATTTAAAAGGTCCTCGGCCAACTTGAGGGCTTGTTTTTTTGCTTCCAGGTTGCGTTCGGCAAAAACCAGATTCCAATATAGCTCCTCGACTTGGTAAACGGTGTCCAGCAGGGTTGACTTCAATTCGTTGGCCGAGATATTGCGATTGTTGGCGGCGATGATGATGTTCATGCGGCTGATGCGGTCTCCCATACCGCGCAGCAGGGGCTGAACCAGTGTGAAGTTTATCGATCCCTCGTAACGGGGATTGATGGTTTGAAATCGCTGGTTGCTTTCATACTGGCTGGTGTCGATGCTGAGTGACAGGTTGCCGCCCAGCCAAAGCGCTTGATTGAGCTGCCCGGATATTTGTTGGCTTTCGGTGCTGATGGCGCCTTCGGCTTCGATCCATGAATATGACGGCGAGTTGGTTTTTGCCTTAGCGAGCTGGAAAGTCAGTTTGGGCAGAAATTTTTCTTTTGCTTGTTTGAGCAAACCTTCCTGGCCTTCGACCTGAACGACCTTGATGCCCAGGGCAATATTGTTTTTCAGGGCTATGGCCAGGCATTCCTGCAGCGACAATATTTTTTCTTCGGCGGCGAAAGCGAGCGCGCTCCACAGGGCAATGAGCAATAATAAAATAATCAATATCTTTTTCATGAGATTCCTTTTATTGGTTTGTTTTTTCGGCCGCCGCTTTTCGAGCAACGATTTGCCATTTTTCCTTGTCTTCCATCCAACCGTCCAACAGGTGGATGACCCGGTCTGAATAGGAGGCATTCTTTTCCGAGTGGGTGACCTGGATGATGGTGGTTCCCTCCCGGTTGAGCTTTTTAAACAACTCCATGATTTCCTCGCCCTGTTTGGAATTGAGGTTGCCGGTCGGTTCATCGGCCAGGATCAATTTCGGGTTGATGATCACGGCCCGGGCCACGGCTACTAGCTGCTGTTGTCCTCCGGACAATTGACTGGGAAAAAGGTCTTTCTTGGCCACGATGTGAAAGCGGTCCAGGGTGTCGGCCACCAGGCTTTTGCGTTCGTCGGCCTTGACTTTTTTGTAAAGCAGCGGTGTTTCCAGGTTTTCGTAGATTGTCAGCTCATCGATCAGGTGGTAGCTTTGAAAAACGAAGCCGATATGCTGCTGATGGATGCGGGTGCGCTTCTTTTCATCCAGCGAGTGGATTGCCTGGTCGTAAAAATAGTATTGCCCCTCCGAGGCATCGTCGAGCATGCCGATGATATAGAGCAAGGTCGATTTCCCGGCTCCGGATGGGCCCATGATGGTCAAAAATTCCCCTTCGTGCACGTCCAGGTCGATATTTCTGAGCACAAATGTCTTGACGAAGCCGCTGCTGTAAAACTTGGTTATATCCCGTAATTTAATCATGGCTCATTCTCCTTATTTCATTCATGCCGGAAGCGGCCGGTTTGTTATCTTCAGTTCAGGGGCCCCACTTCATCAACATCAATGCGGCGGAACATGACCGGGATATTGTTTTCCGTCGGGGATCCGATGGTCACCAGCTGCCAGTCGCGGTCATGCTCGCGGATCACTTTTCTGAGGACTCTCACTTTTTCCTCGGAAGTGGGATCGTTGTTTTCCCAATTGACGATCTCCACCCGGTAATGCATGGTTTTTTTTCTGCCGTTGATCCTGACTTCGATTTCAATGTTTTGCTCGGCCTCCATGGTTGGAATCTGTAAAACCACTTCTTTCATTTTAACCTCCACAATTCACTGTTCTGCAATTTTTATTGTGCCAGCGGTTTAAGCTTGTACAGTACGCGGCCGAGATAGCCGGCTTCGCTGATTTCCGCGATGTAGAGCCCGGGCTGCATATGGGCGCTTGCCTTGAGGCGGGTTTCGGAGAGTTTTTCCAGCAGAGCTCCCGCCTCCCATTCAGTTTGCCCTTCTGTGAGCAGCACCCGTGTTTTTTCGCTGACCAACTTCTGCAAAATATCTTTCAAGCTCATGTTTTGCCTCCCTGACATTTTCAGAATACCGGATCCATAGTTTATTAAGCAAAAATGATGCCAAACGCACAAGAACTGTTTTGCCTGAAACCATTGCAGGGAAAGCCTTTTCTGGATCAGATCCGGCGCCTTACGCCCTGCCGCCGTCGGCCTGTCCGCTATTGGTACAGCCCTGTCCGCTGGCGGACAC
>JAFGSF010000054.1 GCA_016934745.1 Candidatus Aminicenantota bacterium
ACGGTCTTCATCTTCTGCAGCGTCTCCCGGCTCTCCCCTATCGCCCCATTCCTGTATTGCGTCAGCGCGTAATAGTAGTAGAGTTCAGGGACATATTCCTTCTCATCCAGCAGCCCGAATTCAGCCAACTTAAAACTTTCCAAGGCTTCCTCATAGTTCCCCGCTGCATATCGCTGTTTGCCTTCGTTCAACAGGTTCGTATAGAACGGATCCGCAGAGAAAGAGAGCGAATATATGCATATTACTGATAGCAAAAAGAAAAGTGTGTTTTTTTTCATTCTAAAATTTCTCCCTCGATATTTTATTATACATTAAAAGATGAGTATGGTAAAGGCCTGAAACTAACTCTCACCCCCACTCTTCAGAAAAGAGGGGCAAAAAAGTTCTTTTTTTCTTCAATATCTTCACGTTCAGTTGCATATTGTCCGCGAAAGATCAACCAACTTAACATTCCGCCGAGAGCTATCCCCAGACAATTAGTTAAAATGTCATTCAAATCAAAAGTTCTATAATGTAAGAAATACTGTAATCCTTCAGAGAACATTGCCAGCAGCAAACCGGCAACGAACGCTGATAAGATAAATATCGATGCCCTTCGTTTCCGCCAGCACCAGCGGATAAGTATCATCCAGGGCACAAAAAATATTATATGCAAAAGATAGTCTAGGCGAATAAACAGTACCCAAGTTTTATGAAACAGAATTTTGCGACTGAATAAAGCAACAGAAAATATCAGGATCCACATTAAATAAAGTACAATAAACCATTTTTTTGTTAGTGCGGGCAATTTCATTATTAAAGAATCTTTAATTCAAATTGATTTTAGTAAATGTCGTGTTATCAAGAGGACATTGGTTTTTTCCCTATACCCTTACAACGTTCACTCTTCGTCAATTACAATACATGTCGCTTCTTCCACCATTTCTTAAAAACCGGGAATCTCAACACCACGTCCATCCCTTTCACGGCCAAAGCTCTTGCTAATAACGCCCCCCAATTCCAGATTCCATCCAGCAACGGTAATGTCAACCTCCTTCTCGCATGCATATAGCAGAGTGCATGGAAGCGATAGATTGGAAAAACATTGATATCGAGATGCTTTTCCAGCCAAAAACGTCGCATTCTGCTTGGACGCAGAATATCAAACACTTCAGTGGGGATTGGCGTGTCATACCGAGCCTGAGTCGATTGCAGGCAATAATATGCTATGGCCTTGGAATGGGTTTCCCTACATCGCTTAAAGAAAATATCCCATTGAATTCCTCTCTTCCTGATCACTCTATCCAGGTCTCGGATATGCTTTTCCTCTATTAAATAAAAAAAACTTTTCCCTATATGCAAGCAAAGGTGGCATAACAGGTCTTCAGTAGCCAATCCCAGGGCAGGCGTATTGCCAAAATTGAATGTTTCCGCCCTAGTGAACCACGATCCCAAGTCGCATTGATGGCGTCTCAATCCAACGAACCCGCGGTGCAGTTCAATCAGTTGTCCAAAGCGCGAACGGAACATCCAGTGGTTTGTTTGCGCGTTTGTGGCTAATTTCTCATCGCTTTCTTCTATCAAGGTAAAATTGTTGGCCCGCAATATTTTTGCTGCTTTCTTAAAACTCTCAGGTTTTACCAGGAGATCTAGATCTCCATAAATCCTTTCGCTAGGTTTTTCATAGATCGAATGAGCCAAGTGCGGTCCTTTTAATATCAATAAAGATATCGATTCTCTTCCCAGCAAGCTTTTTATCTCTGAATATATTGCCTCAAAACGAAAGTCTTGGATATTGAATTTCAATATTTCATTCATTGGATCTATGGAATTAATTCTTCTATTCAAATCAGTACTCAACTATGCTAAGCAAATAATGTCGTTATCAATATTCAAAGACATTCATTCTTTTTGTATTCTCAATTATCAGGAAATCCCATTGACTGATCGACTGAAAAATTAATCGCCCCACTGTCCTCGTTTTTCAAGTTCCAATCGATCTTATCCAGATCAGGGTAATGCATGACGATACAGGAAAAACTATGCGAAAGAGTCTGCGTCAATTCGCTTATGCACAAGAAATATTCGTCACCCAGTTTTTTGTGTATCGTCACCCGGCCATAGCATGTCCCACCCTGGACCAAGGGAAATTCCAGACGTAGGAAGTCCTGTTCTTCTTTCCAATCATGGAATTCATAAACTGGCCGCATTCCATCCAGAAATTTAATTTCAATGCACACTTTGGAGAAATTATATTCGCGGAAGAGCTTATCCAATTGATAATGGAAATCTGGCCACTGTTTTTTCAGGTTCACGGCTTTTTGGAAACGCATGATTAAATAATAAAAGTAACGACGCCGGCGGGTGATAAAGAAATGGCGGTAATTGGACTTTAAAAAATCGTGAAAACGGATATAGCCTAGCAAACGCAGACCGGACACGGCAAGTACAAAGATTAAAATCAAATAAACGAGATCGAGTTTAATCTTGGCTTGAATAAAAATCAAAACAGCCATCAGGATTAGAAAATAAGCTCCAAAAAAGACCAGCAATACTTTTTTGCGTCCCATGCCTTTTTCGAGGAGCTTGTGGTGGATGTGCTCGCGGTCAGCGGCACCGAGGGGCAAACCGCGGTGCCAGCGACGCAGTATGGCATAGATCATATCAACAAGTGGGACTGAAAAAGCAATAATGGGTACCATCATAGCCGCAGTTGCTGATGCCTTGAAACCGGCCTTGATAGAGAAGGAAACCAGGAAAAAGCCCAGAAACAGGCTGCCCGAATCACCCATGAAGATCGAAGCCGGCGGGAAATTGTAGACCAGGAAGCCGAGCAGGGCACCCAGGAGAGTGAACAAGGTTAGGGCAACATGCAGATCAGGGTTGCCCCAGTTAAGCAGCACCATGGTCAGGATCACCATGATGCCCGTGCCTGCAGCCAAGCCGTCAAGGCCGTCGATCAGGTTGATGGCGTTGGTGATGACCACGATCCAGAGCAGCGTCACCGGCAGGCTCAGCCAGCCCAAGGCCAGGGGTTCACCAAAGGGATTGGTGATAAAATCTATGCGTATGCCGGACGCATAGACAAGGAAAGCAGCGGAGAATTCGACCAGCAAGCGGCTGACAATGGAAGCGCCTTTGATGTCGTCCCAGACGCCGATGATAAAGACCATCAGCGCTGCGGTCATAATCAGGACCATCTGGCGGTGGAATTCGTCCCAATCGCCCCGGCTTAGGGAAAACACAAAAGGCAAGGCAAAAGAAATGAATATGGCCACACCGCCCAAGCGAGGGATCGCGCCGACATGTATTTTCCGGCCCTTGTCGCCCTGGTCCAAGGTATTGATTCGGAAAGCCAGTATTCGGATCAACGGGGTCAATCCCAGGGACAGAATTAAGGCCGTTGCACCGTAAAAAAAATAAGTGAAGATTTGTGTTTTCATCTTCTCTGTCTTATAAGTTTAGTATAGATTTTTCAATCGTTGCCTGAAGATTGTCTTAAAACCTGCGATAAAAATAGAAAGAGTACTTGAATAAGAATCGCAAATAGCTACGCAAATGGATGAGCGACATGTGGTTGATCAGGTTTTTCTTGATAAAAAATACGGTGCTTTTGCGGCTCCCCTTATACTCAACCTTCCATTCGGGAATGTAGTGCACTTGCCGGCCCGAACACCAAGCACGGAAACAAATATCCATATCTTCCACATAAAAAAAGTATTTTTCGTCCAATAACCCGGCTTGGTCAATATACGGTTTTCGCAGCATCATGCAGGCGCCGATTACCCAATCGACCGGCTGAATGCGGTTATAATCAAAATATCCCGCTAACAAGACATCCTTTCGCAAGAAGAACCGCTTCAATAAGCGAGAAAACAGAGTCAGGGGCGTCATGAACCTGCGGCATGAATCCTGGATGTTTCCAGCTTTATCGATTATCTGCGGCCCGAGAATCGCAACTTCCTCGTGGGTAAGCAAATATCCCAATGCAGGCATAATGGGGCCGATGAACCTGGCATCGGGATTAACCAGAACTGCGGCTTCTCCTGAACAGGCTTCCAAGCCACGGTTCATAGCATAAGCGAATCCGCCGTTTTTCGCATTGAAAAGCCATTTGACACCAGGAAAAGCCCTCGTGATCGTCATTTTTTGTGGTTCGTCATATTCAGAATTCGACGAAACGGTGATCTCATGAACGAGGTTCGCGGCATGGCCCCTGATGGTCTGCACGCATTCCCTTACCAATTCCGGACAATGGAACTCAATGATGACGAAGGAAACCTGGATGGCGGGCATGATCAACTGAATTCATCCCTGATGAATTGACTGATGATCTCGCCGGCGTTGCCGGGTTTGAATTCGCACGGCTTGAACGTTCTCGCCTCCGCGATCTTCTTTTTCAAATCAGTGATCTCATAAACCCCAAGCAGATATCCTTCCTTCTCCAGGGCCGTGACCAATTCACGCTGAGAATGGTTGTGCTCGCCCTCCAATCTCGGCACGGCCACGACTCTTTTTCGCATTTTCAACGCTTCGGAAAGCGTGCCATATCCGCCGTGGCTAATCACGATCTCCGCCTTTCTCAAATACTCAAACATGGTTGAATGATCCAGGAATTTTTCCCATTTCACTTGGCTGAATGAAAGATCGGTATGCCCGGCCTGCACAAAAAACTCTTCATGCGCTTCCCGGGCGATCGCATCGATCTTATTTGCCAAGCACGGAAAAGGGAACGGCGCATTGCCAAAAATGACGAAGATCATCAAACCAGACCGCAATAAACGGCCCTGGGGTAATACCGAGCCATCTCGGGCCACTGGATCAGGAACAAGTCGGCGCGTGAGTAGAGGAACCTGCCTGTCCTTGATGGGTTGACCACGTTGGCCGCCGATTCGATAAAAATGAGCTTTGATTTCAGCAAGTATTTCCCAAGCAAAATGGACGGGATCACGATGCCGGCTCCGGTCGAGACGATCACGTCCGGTTTTTCTCTTAAGATATGCTTCAGGGACTGAAAAAAGTTCACCGCGAATTTAAAAAACGAGAGATGGGGATCCAAGATGAAGTAGTGCTTCACCCCGGCAAGGATCTCCTCCGCATGGATCGCCCGGTGCGTGACGATATATTTTTTTTCGCGGACATTTTCAGTGGCCGCCAGCAATTCCCGCAAATGTCCGCCGTGGGAAGAGATCAGGCAAATTTTCCGTTTGCCGTTCATGGAATGGTTTTGACCGTCCAATGACCGTCCTTTTCCCGCCATGCCCGCATTTTTGTCGACAGGAGCAGCTTCAGGAAGGCTGGATAGAATTTGACGACCCGGCCGCCGACGCCCCTGGGAGACTTGCATAAGCGATACAGACTTTCCAGGCCCAGCCGCAAGAATATCGCTGGCGCCCTTTTTGTCTTTCCCGACTTGATATCGAAAACGCCGCCCACCCCGAACGACAGCGGTATGTTCAATTCTTCCCGGTGACGGAAGATGAACGTCTCCTTTTGCGGGGTGGGCATGCCGACAAAAAGCATGTCTGTTCGCGCGGCAACGATCTCCTGGACCAAGCTTTTTTCCTCCGCCGCGCTGAAGTAACCGTGATGATATCCGCAGATCTTAATGTCCGGATATTCCCTTTTGATCTGCCCGGCGACCATGGGGATATTTTCCAGCTCTGTTCCCAGCAGGTATATTTTCATTTGCCGTTGATTCGCGATGCGCATGAGTTCATCGAACAGGTCCGGGCAGGCGCACCTTTCGGGCACGCGGATCCCCAGAAAGCGCAAGCCGTATACGACGAGAAGCCCATCGATATTGACAAAATCAGAGCCGACGATAGCTGCCCTTAATTCCACATCTTTCCTGGATTTGATGATCGTCTCGGGATTGACGCCGGTCAGCTGGATCGGCCGGGAGCGTTGATCAAGGATGACGAGGATCCGGCTGATAAGATCCCGCCGGGTGGTCACGTGGATCTTGATACCCCAAAGGCTGATTTCAAGCATGGTATCTTAATCGAGGGTCAAACGACTATTTCCGTCCAAAAAGCTGAATCGCAAGCATGGCAATCGCGTTGGTTCACGCTTTTTTATCCTCATTTTTTAAGTATTTATTCAATTTGTCCTTTGTGATGTCAAAAACCGTGAACGCTTCCAGTTTATTCGTGATTTCCTGATCCGGGAGATCCCACCACTTGATTTCAAGCAGGCGCCTTATTGTCTCTTCATCAAAACGATATTTGACCACTTTCGCGGGAACACCCGCGACAATAGCATAAGGGGGGACATCCTTGGTTACGACCGAGCGGGCGGCAACGATAGCGCCATCGCCGATATTCACCCCCCCCATGATCATGGACGACTCGCCCACCCAGACATCGTTGCCAATGCGGATCGGCCTGTATTCTATATATTCGATCGGCTTGACCCATTGATTGGAAATCGGATTTTTTTTGTAAAAGATCAAATTGGTCGAGAGCAGATTGGTTGGATGCTGTCCGATTCCAATTCTCGCATTCCTGCCCACCGAGGAAAACTTCCCGATGGTTGCATGATAAATAATAGAAAAATGTCTTATTCTTGTATACTCACCGACATGGCAGAAGCCTAATTTGACACCGAAAGCGATAAATACATGCTTGCCAAATGTAGTCGTTCGATCCCAAAAAGAAAACAGGGAGACGCTTTTTTTGTATCTGGTTTTATTCATAAAAGAGGCCAGGTATTCTTTCAATAATTTCATGTGCTCACTCTCCGGTTACTACGCTATTTGGCAGGGGGCCAAATCTCCCCCAGTGCATTTTTAAGGCTATGCAATGAATATTTTTGCGTTTCCCGGATGAAATATTCATCAAAATCCGGAAGCAGCCGAGCTTTTTCTATCGCTGAAACAAAGCCATCCACATCATTCTGCTCCACGACAAAACCATTGACTCCGTCCTCAACGATCGACGCGGCACTGCTCACCCGGGTGGTTACGATCGGCTTGCCGCAGGCAAGAGCCTCGAGCAACGAGGTCGACCAGCCTTCCTTCTGCGAGCCCAGTAAAAACACGTCGGCCGCCTGGATGTACCTGGCCACGACGTTCGCGGGTTGAAACCCGGTGATCAGGACATGGTCCACCAACCCTTGATCGGCGATCTCCGTCTCCATGTCCTTCCGGTCCCCGCCGTCACCCACGTAGATGAACAGGCAATTCGGGTTGCTTTCCCTGTAGAGGGCGACGGCTTGCAACAAAAACCGCCATCCCTTTACGGGATGAATGCGCCCGGTGGCGGTAAGGATCGTTCGCTCCCCGCGCAGGCCGAGCTTGCTTCTTGCGATGGACTTATCCGCTTTTTTGAATATTCCAGTATCGACGCGCGTCGATAGGAAATGGACCTGTTTGCTTTTTAAAATGCCGCCCCGCCGGTTTTTCAAAGCCACGATCGCATCGGCATCGGCGGCAGCGGCCAGCACATCGGCATGCAAAGCGCCCGTTAAAAACCAGACGTCAAACAAGACCGATAAATATCTTGCCCAGGGATAGCGAGGTGTTTGCAGTGGCATGCCGACCCCGGGGAAATAGTAGCAAACACTTTTCAATTTCCATTTCAAGGCTACTTTTAATATCTCATGGCTTTGAATAAAAACAGAATCCGCGCCCAAAGACAATATCTCTTTTTTATATTTCCTGGTATTTAAATAGGCCGTCAGCCTTGCAGGTATTTTTGGCTTGATAATCCCCGGGGAATAACTCGATATCGCAAAATAGTCGTATTCCAGGCCATTCAGCCTTTTCTTGAACCATTTCCCGATCGGCTCGCCCTCGTCTCCCAGTCCAACAAGTGCGATCTCATTGCAGAAAACGGCGGCAAGCTGCTTGGCGAATGTGAGTTGTCCTCCGACGGGGTAATCCTTGAAATTACAGGGCTCGATCAAAATGAATTTCTTATTCATTGTGATGGATGATCGGAAATCTGGTTATAAAAGGATTTTAATTCCTCACCAACCTCCTGATAATCGAAACGCGGTAAAACGTCCACTTCCATCCTCGCGCCCAGACGAACACATAAAACCTGATCCTTCATCAGCGCGTCAATCGCGTCGCCCCATCCCACTTCATCGTCGGGCGCTGCGAAAAGGGCGGTTTCCTTGTCCTGCAAATAGTGGACAATTTCCCCAATAGCACTGGTAACGATGGGGCGTCCGGCTGCGACGTACAGCCCCAGTTTGGTAGGGAAACGGGATCTGGAGCGGTCGTCATCCCAGAGGGGTAATAACGCGGCCGCGGCATGCGTGGCCAGTCGAAAAAGCTCGTCCTCCGGAATAAAGCCGGTGATGATCACTTGATCCGGTTCAAGTCCGGAATTGGCCGCTTCACGCATCAGCTCATTTTTTGCCGCATCACTGCAGGGACCGGCAAGCACCAGGCGAGCTTGAACTTCATGCTTTTGCCTGGCTGCGCCCAGCGCACGGATCAAAAACTGCGGATCGCGAAAATAGCCGTCCACCACTCCGCACCAGAATATAAAGGGCTGGTCGGTTCCGGGAGAATATGGCGAGCGGGTTGTTTCCTGTTGCACTTTTTCCGCATCCACCAATATGGGGATGCGCAGGAGCGAATAGCCTTTTCTTGAAACTTCCCGAATGCGCTTTTCAATAAGCGTGGATATAGGCAGCGCGCCGTCACTCCAGCGAAACATGATACGCCGATACATCCAGCGGTTAAAACGCGATTCATTGGGTGTTCCGGGCCACCATTCACAACATTCCTGGGCCACGGGGATACCAAGAATCCGGCAAACTACGAGTACCCAGAGGTTGATCGCGTCGCCCTGGTAATACAAATACACACAAGTGCCGCGCCGACCTCGCATGAGTACAAAGGGCAATACCAGACAGCCCCAGAGGAAATAAAACATCCGCAACCACTTGTTTTCCGGCCGCTTTACAGAGGGACTCAGATAGTCCCAAGAAATTCCCTGGTGTTCGCCGCTTTTTTGCTTGTTTTCGGGAAAAGAACTTGGTCCCAAATGCCAGACGTGAAACGTAATCCCCGCTGAAAGCAATGCCCGGCCCATGAGCAGGATACGATTGGTGCTGGCGGCCCCGACGGGGAACCCAAATCCGCCGCAAACGCAATAAATACGAGATAATTGAGACATAGTAAATAAGACTACGATTATTGATTCTTACAAACCAGAAAGTTTGCCTTGCAAACAATCATATAAATTCCTTTTCTGATTTTATTACCGCTTCATATATTTTATAGGCTTCCGTCGCGATCCGCCTCGGATCATGGCGGACTTCCGCTGTTCTGCGGGCGTTTGCGGCCAGCTCTCCGGCAAGCTTGTCGTTTGAAAACAATTTCCCAATCGCATCCGCCAATGCGGCGGGATCGGCGGGAGGGCACAAGAGCCCATCCCGGTCATGTTGCAGCATGGAGGGCACACCGCCAACATAGGCGGCCACGCTCGGCGTGCCGGCTAGCATGGCTTCTCCGAGAGAATTTGGGCTATTTTCGCACAAAGACGGCAGACAGAACACATGAGCTCGCTGCAATTCTTCTGTTACCTGGGGCGCAAATATCTTTGGCAACGCAATCACATTATCCTGCAAATCCAGTTCCCGAATTAGATGCCTCAGGTACGCCGGGTAATCAGAATCTTTCAACCTTGTAAACAATCCTTTTGGCACCGCTAATGGCTTTCGTGCATTGGCCACACGTATTTGTATATCGGGATATTTCGGCTTCAAAATTGCCGCAGCGCGGAGAAGCCAATGCAGGCCCTTAAGCGGATAGCCGGCAGCGGCTGAACAATAGACTGAGTGGCGGCGGATGGCGAGGGAGTCGCGCTTGATCGTAAAAAACTCGGATCGCATGGCCCTGTCCAAATGATAATAGTGGGCGTTGGGATTAAATGCCCTCAGCCATGCTTTATCGAAGGCCGTGCGGCCATTGTAGTGCCGATGCCGGGTTAGCGATACCCTCTCCTGTGCGGATCGGGCCGACAGCCATTTTTGCTGATGCTCAAAAACACTATCCCTGAAGACAGCATTGCGTAGGGTGCGAAACGGGGTCAATTCTCCCGGGGTCAGATTTCCATTATAGTGAGGGGACAGGCCGTTGATGATCCCCTGCAGCGAGACCAGAACCGGTTTATGGCAAAAAGACTCCATGTTGAGCCGAGCATAGAAATCCTCCGTCCCATGAATGTGGATCAGATCAGGGTCGATCTCGCGTATCAATTGTTGGACCTCTGTCGCCAGCGCAGCAGGCACATAATCGTCAAAAATCGTTCGTGCCGGATCGCCGAAAGTAGCATAAACGACATCGTCCACCGCCACACGGCCGTGCTGCTTGTTCGTGGTCAGGACAACAAATTCCGTTTCGGGCGCGTATTCCTTGACTGCCTGCAACTCGGCAAGCATCCAGCCACCGGTTGCACTGAAGCTCTGTTTCATTGCCTTTGCGGCAGGAGGCAAAAGAATATTTGTGAACCAAAGAATGCGCATCTTTTTCTCAGTGTGGGGTTCTATTTTACAGTTTATTCTCTTTTGACCGACCATCGCCATCCAGCGTGCGCAACACTCTTGCGGGAACGCCTGCGGCGATGACATGGGCTGGAAGGGATTTGGTCACCATGCTCCCCGCCCCGACCAGCGTACCCTCACCGATGGTCACGCCCTTGAGAACCGTGACATTGACGCTGAGCCAGACATTGTCGCCGATCGCGACGGGGGCATTCGCTTCCACCCGCGGGTCATTCCAGTGCCAGTCCGTATCCATGATCATCGTATTGCTTCCGCAGCGCACATTCTTTCCCAGAGTGACTTTCTGGGCGCAGGCGATCATGGTGCCGCTGAATCCGCAGCCATCCCCTATTGAGATTTCCGCGGCTTCTTGCAATGTGGAGATCATGCAGGGATGGTTCACACCGATCAGGTTGGAGCCCGGCGAGGAATTGAAGACGCAATTCGCCCCAATGGCGATACGGCTGCCAGGCTGCCGGTGGAACAGAGGATGCCCCAAAAAAGAACATTTCCGCCCCATGATCACGCCCCACCAACGCGCGGACAACCGCGCCCGGAGGGTCGAATATCGTCTGTATGCCATGCGAGTAAAAACATTCACCAAATGGGGTATATTGTCACGGATAATTTGTTTCATTTGCTATTTGCATCCCTGGAATGCCATCTCATCATTTCCATATTATCCTTTTTTATTTTTGAAATGCCATCACTATCTATTCATTGCCATTGACTTATTCACAGTGCGCACATGATAGTTCAAGGCATTGATCATCGAGTGGGTCAATCCGAGCAAAATCCATGTAAGCAAAAAATAGGTCGCGTTGCGGGTCACGCTGATGATGAATTGATCCGCCAGGAAAATACCCCAGGCGATAGCCAGGCTGAAGACAAAGGGCACCATGTAATGACGGCGCCGTCGATTTCTCAGGAAGCAGCGGAAAGCACGTAGACTTGTATAGATCACCAGCAGAATATAGGCTGCCGCCCCCAGCCAGCCGTAGAATATCGGCAGCGAAAGATACAAGCTGTGAAAATCCGAGACCATGACCCGGGTTAGCCCGAGGCTCATTCTGTTGTTTTTGGGGATCCCGTAGCCGTAGCCGATCCACCATGACTCCTCATCCAATCGCTTATGCGCCAGATCATAAACATAACTGCGGTTGATCCCCTTGCCACTGACGACGGACTGAAAATTAATTGTGGAAGGATCGAGTCGTTCGAAGTCGGCGTTCACTCTTTCAAGGCTGAAGAAGGATCCGAAGGCAAGTATGAAGACGATACTCGAAAAAACAATGAAGAGCAGCAAAACGGTGCGCCGGATATTTTGGGCTGAAAACAGAAGCGCTGCGTTCATCACGAAGATGATCACCAGAGCTCCCCCGGAAAGAAGGATCGCGGAACGCGAACTGGACATGATGAGCGCACCCACTGCAAACAAAAACATAAAGTAAGCGTAAATTGGTTTTATATGTAACCGAAGCATTTCCCGCGAATAAACTATAAAATTAAGAGAAATCACAAAAATTAGACAAAAATACTCGGCGAATAATTCGCTATTGCCAAAAGAGCCCGCCGGTGTTGGGGACATTGTGCTCCCGAACTGGGGCAAAAGCGGACTGGGGGTGATGATCCAGTGGAAACGCTGGTTCAGCGCCATGAAAAATACCCAAGAGCCGGTCAAGAACCAGACGGAAAAAAACAGCTTCACCCTCATTGGCGACATGAATATGGACGCGAAGGAATAAAAAACCAGGATCTGGGAACAGGACACGATCAAAGACTGCAGATTGGTCTCGAAGGAATAGGGGTTGAGGAGCAGCCCCAGGCACTGTTGGGTGAAGAATACTAGTATCAGCCAGTTGATCACGCGTGGAACGGACTCGAACGAGAATGTCTTTTGGTTTTTCAGCAACATCACGAGCAGGAACACCGAACAAATCACGTAGGACCAGAGCCCCCCCTGGTTATCGGCAAAGGCGAAATGGACGCAGACGAACAACGCCAGGAGAAATCCGAAAAGCCGATGGCGGTTTTTCAGAAAAGCGATCCCCGCGACGCAAATGACGCCGGCGCCGACGAACCAGAAGGCAGGATTCGGAAAAAACGTTTTAACGCATAGATGGGCGAAAATGAGGAAAATGGCGGCCAGCGAAAAGATGCTCCATGTCGATTCGGGCGTAGCCTGGCTGGCAGTCACGCCTGCCGGGGGCGTGGGGAATGTCGAAGAACTATTTTTTCGCAACATACTGGATCGCATCGTGAAAAGCCCTGGCGGTATTCTCATGGGTAATGCCGGCCGCTAATTTAACCGATCGCCTTCCCATTGTTAAAAGATCATCTTTGTTCGCCTGGAGCAATTTCACGCATTGGGCGTACAAATCGTCTTCATTGTCAATTTCGAAAACATAGCCGTTGCCATTCACCAGCTCGGGATGATTGCCTACCCCCTTCGATGCCAGAAGCACATTTCCTGCCTTTGCCGCTTCAATCAGGGACAAGGGATTACAGTCCGCGAGCGAAGGCATGACGAATACATGGCACTTCTTGTTCAAGGCCGCGATTTCTTCCTTCCTTAAGAAACCGTGGTCGATAATTCCTTCCTCGGGACGGAGCGGTCCGTCGCCTGCAACGTGAAATTCTATGTCGTATTTTGCTTCGAGAAGCCTGGTGAATACGGAGTTTAAAATGCGAAACCCTTTGTTTTCCACAAAAGATCCAACGAATAGAATTTTCAGCGGGGTAATATTCGCGAATTTATTTTCAAGCTCCTTTTTAGTAATCGAGTATATTTCATCGACGCTGTTCGGGGCGTAAAATACGTTCCCCTTGAGATCGAATCCGCAATGCTCGTGATATTCCTTCGCCAATCTTCCGGGAAAAAGGAATGCTAGCGGCAAATTCAAATGGAATTTCAGGTATCGTTTCTTAAACCAATTAATACCACGTTCTGTAACCTGATTCGCTTCGCTCCAATGAATGAGTCGTAGTTTCTTCCAGAAGTGTATGTAGTTAATCAGAATTGTGTTTTTATTCAAGGTGGATATTATTACATCAGGATTCAGAAGCACAACTTTCTTGAGAAAATCAATATATTTCAGTTTACTTTCTTTGTCCACGTAGCTGATCTGCTTAATCTTGCATTGCACCTGAACTTCTTTAAATCTTGTCGGTAGAGCATCTCGCCATTCTTTATTCGAGCCTCTTTTCGAAATGTAGAGAAGCGTAAGGTCAATGTCATTATAATCAGCAATCTGGTTAAATAATTCGTTCCGATAAGGCGTATTGTAGCCTTGAATAATCAAAACCCTTGTCCTAAACTTTATATCCATTGCCATATACTACCTTTTTATGAACTTCACATTTCAGAACCGGACACAAAAGACTTATGTAATGCTTAACACAATTATTAGACTTTTGGAATGTTGCCCACTATTTTGGATGTCTCACTTGCTTTATCCCTTTTAATTGCCGAAGATACGAACTTGATTTTGTTGACGACTATATTTGAAAATACAATTGCGCCTTTGTGATTTAAATGTTCGACATCCCGAAATAATTGCCTGTTTTGAAGAAACAGATTATTCTTGGAAAAGTCCAAGAATGGTACGTTCATTGAATTGCAAATGCTTCTACAGATATCGATTTCTTGCTTTTTTTGATATTTCTCATAGATCGGGGAATATATAATTATGACCTTGGCTCCAGCCTTTTTTGCTATAAAAATAAATTCCTTGAAATAATTCACTTTATTATTATCTATTTCATAATTAATCGCATTATCGGCGAATTCAATTTCAGCCTGCAATTCCCCATCTAATGGAATATAACCTTGGGCATCAATATAATTATCTTTATTTGTTTTCATATTGCCAATTGCAATATTCAATATTTCAGAATTAAATGGATAAATTGCTGATACCATTTTTATTCGTTCAAAAGAACTCTTCAATTCAATGATTCTTCTTATTTCATCATGATATTTGTAATAGGGCAATAAACAAGAGAGTCGGTCATAATCTCTTTCTCTTTTATCAAATCCACCCGCATAATCCAAAATAATCACCTTGGATTTATTTCGTTTTAAAATTGATTTTAAAACTGCTGTATGATAGAAGATTCCAGCACCATCACGGCCAGCATTATAAAATGACATTTTTAAGGCATTTTCAAAAATTTCAGGAACATAGTGGTGATTGGCGCGAGATGAGCCAAATACAATTATATCCGAGTCTGCTTTTTCCAGGGCATAGGTCGTGCGAAAATGAATTCCAGATATTTCCCTAAAATAGAAATAACGTAATACGCTACCTATGGCAAAATCGAGAATAATGACAACAAAAGCTACAATCGCAATATTGATAACTAATTTTTTAACCATAATAAAGGCCACTAAAACTGAAAATAAATAAACTGACTGCCATCAAACACCCCAATTAGTAGTATGAAAATAATAATGGTACTATACGACAATATGCGAATAGCTTTATATTTGCTTTCGAAGAATAATAACCGTTCCGGGAAATATTCGTCAGCAATATCTTTCATAAGCAGTATAGCAATAACAACAATAATTGGAGTGAAAGTTGAGAGCATTCCTATGAATAGATCACCGGGAAATGAAAATATTTTTCTTAAAACTTCAAATGCGGAGAGATTTGGTGCCCGTAAAAATATCCAAGCTACCGACACCAAGGAATATGTAATTACTATTTTAGCTATCTGATAGAATATTGATTTTTTTGAAATATGAAGTTTTTTTCGGATTCTTCGATTTAATTTGTATGTCCAAATTGAGCATGTAAGATAAAACCCAAAAAGTAATCCCCATAGCAAGAAATTCACATCCGCTCCATGCCAGATTCCAGCAAATACAAAAGTGATCATCACTGCAATGAAATAGACCCATTTTGCAGTGTCAATTTTTAAATAAATTTCCTTGCGCAGCTTTTTGGAAATAAAGAACGCCAAAGGTAAAAACAAGTAATCTCTTAACCAACTTGAAAATGATATATGCCAACGCTGCCAGAATTCAGATATGGATGTCGCAAAAAATGGCCTTTTGAAATTCTGCATCACCTGAATGCCTAAAATATTTGCCGTGCCAATTGCAATCAATGAATAACCGCCAAAATCAGCATACATTTGAAAAGGATATAGGAGGGAAGCAAAGAGCAGAGAAGTTCCATTGTGGTGGGGAATATTACCATAAATTGCATCAACATATATTGCCACTCGAGCAGCTACCACAAGTTTCATAAAATATCCCCAAAGCATCAACTTAAATCCTTTAACTATCATGCTGTAATCAGGATTTTTATTCTCTTTGAATTGATGCAACATATTTGCTGCCCGCTCAATAGGCCCTGCTAACAACAACGGGAAGAATGAAATGAATAGAGCCAGATTACCTAATTTTTTTTTCTGGTTTTAATTTTTTGTTATATACATCAACAATATATCCAATCGCCATAATTGTGTAAAAAGAAAGCCCTACTGGGAATAATTGATTTATTTCCGGCAAAGACCATCTGATATGCATTTCTTTTAATAATTGTAAAATATCTTGATTTAAGACAGTAAAATACCTAAAGAAAAACATAGGCGTTAGAAGCAATACAATACTTATTATCAAATAACTTCTTTTCTTATCTTCAAATTTGGATTCGTCAATCATTCTTGCAAATAAATAGGTCGAGAAAGTGACACCAGCCAAAAATATCGCAAAAATCGGTTTGACGTTGATATAGAAAAAGTAATTGGCAAGCAGTAATGCCATCCACCTGTATTTTGCAGGCGTGATCCAATATGCGATTGTTACAAAAGGAAAATAAATTAAAAAATTAAATGAAGTAAAATTCATCTTGATATTCTTATAAAACTTACCGCTGATGTAGCTCGCAATACAATGTGATTTATCGCATAGTTTGAATGAAAATATATTTAAGTAATTTAACCATAAACAAATTCAACCGAAGCTGATTTCTATATACTTTCATATTGAAATTAGATATGACTTTATAGCTGTAAAATAGCTTCAGAATCTCGTCGACTTTATTTGATACATTATCATTGAAATTTGCAAGAGCAAGATTCCTCAACCAATCTTTCAGGTACGCGCTCATATAATGCATCTGTTCCGTCTTCTGTATTTCTGATAGGCAATTATAGGTTTGTGGAATAAGCAGTAGCAGGCTTGCATACAGGCGCAGCGCCAAATCAAGCGTGTCATTTTTGGCGCTTGCGATCACCTCCGTATCCGGAGGATAGCCCGAATACAATCTGTACTTGACGCCAGGGCATGCAAGCGCCTTTATATGAAATTCAATGTCTTGATATCTAGGGAAATTATCGTCGAATCCGCCGGTTTTTAAAAAGAACTGCTTTTTCCAAATGGGGCACAAAATGGCCCAATACTCTTTTTTAGACAAGAAGTTGATCAAGGCATCCTTGCCATTATCAAAATTCCTTTGCCGATATTTTCCATTAGAATTCAGCACTTTCATTGGAAATACGGCAAAGTCGAGATCCGGATCTGCGCCCATCACCTTCACACGCTGCTCGAGACAAAATGGTTCCAACCGATCATCTGAATCTAGAAAGATCAGATAGTCGCCTCTTGCCTTTTTGGCGCCGATATTCCTGCATGTGGAGGCGCTTTTGGGCTCCCTGTCCCGCTTGATGAAATGGATGCGCGAATCACTCCGGCAAATACTATCCATGACCTCGACGATGTTGTCCATCGAACCGTCATCTACGACCCATAGTTCCCAATCCGGATACGTCTGGGCGATGACGCTGTCGATGGTTCTACGTACAATACCGGCCCTGTTGAAGACAGGGGTCACAATAGAGACAAGCGGTTTTTTATGCGGCACGAAATTTCGTCCTGAAGAGTCGCTTGAGCTGGGCCAATTTGCTAATAACAAAATTACGGTTGATATAAATCGCGATACTCAAGGCGGCCGTATTATTGAGGATCTGCACTAGGATCGAATTGGAATAACTGATGGCATAACAGATCGCAATGCAAACAAGCATGGTAATCGTAATGGCCAATGGATATTTAATGGTAAAATATTTTTTTGTTTGCCGCAACCTGACGAGAAACATGGCAAGAAAGCCCAGCATGGTCGCCAGACCGGCCCCATACAACCCGAAGAAAGGCACAAGCATGATGCTGAAGACGATCAGCGAGATGCTGCCGATCAAGGTCGTATAAAGAACCCGTTTTGTTTCCTTGGCGCAAAAATACCCCATGCCATAGAAAAGGGCCAAGTCTTGAAAAAAGAAGGCTAACAGCAGGAACATCGAGTATCTCCAGGAGATAAAAAATGATCTCTGGACGATATGATGAAGGATCGGCTTCGTGGCGGCGACTAGAACAAGGATAAGGCCCAAGAGCAATGACGCATATGCAGCCAATACCTCTGTGTAGTACTTGTCCCTGTTTGGGCTGTTGTATTCCCGGAGCGACTTTTCTTGCCAAGCCATGAAGAAGAGATGATTGACCATGGCCAGGATAGTCGGGATCTTGTATGAAATGGCCCAGATGCCGCTATACTCCAGCCCCAGGAAATGCAATACGACATAGCGGTTGGCCGAGGTGTACAGCCACCAGGCCAATGCATTGGGAAGGAGCGGCAGCGAATAGAAAATAAGGGTCTTGCCGAACTGGATATCAAGGAACTTTACGGAAAATTTTCGGTAATATTTACCCTTCACAAACAGAAAGAGCGCGGTACCGATGGCCGCGGTGGCATTGGCGATCAGTAGCCCTTCCACCTTGAACTTGTAAAAAATGAGGAATAGCATGGTCAATGCCGTATAGAGTACTGAAAAAACCACGCCGCTGAGGGCAAAGAGGATGTTTTTCCCGCTGCCCCTGACAAATAGCTGGAGAAGTGGCAAGACCGACTGGGCGATAAGAACAAAGAAAACGAACGGCTTGAGAGGGATATCGATAAAGCTTGCAACAATCCAATATACGGGAGAAAAGACTAAAATGCTGACGAACAGAATTGCACAAACGTTGGTGAACAACTTGGTGGTGATCGCCCCGTCCATGTTTTCGTGCAACATCCAGCGCAGAATGGCGTCGGTGAGCTGCAGATAGATGAACGGCGCCACCAACGCTACGGTGGTGATGACGATATCATATGTGCCAAGCTCTTTCCTGGTTAAAAAAAAAGTGATGACGAATACGAGCACAAAGCCGATTACCCTTGACGACAAGGTGCCCATGGCATAAATCAGGATTATATTTGTCAGCGATTTCGATTTTTTATTCATAGACTGCTTGATTTCAAATGCACCACCATGAGAAACTCATATCGTTTCCACTAATCCAATTGCAGTTTTTTCAATTTTCCACGTACCAGATGATGGTTTTTTTTAATCCCGCTTCAAACATTGATTTTGCCTTGAAGGCAAACTCTATTTCGGCCCTGCTAGTATCCAGCATCCGCCTGGGCTGGCCATCCGGCTTGCTGGCATCCCATTCAACACTTCCGTTGAATCCGGTTATTTTTACGATCAATGCGACCAAATCCCTTATTTTAATCTCAAATCCGGCGCCAAGGTTCACCGGATCCGGACGATCATACATCTCGGTTGCAAGAGAAATTCCTTCCGCCGCGTCTTCCACATAGAGGAACTCCCGAGAAGCGTTGCCCGTACCCCAAACCGTGATTGGACGATCTTTTTGATGAGTGGCAGTATTTGAAGACATCCTCCGGCGGACGGCTTCCTTGCCGCCCATGGCGTCGACAACTTTTTTTATCAAGGCAGGGATAACGTGGGATGAGGAAGGATCGAAATTATCGCCAGGGCCATAGAGATTGACTGGGAGAAGGAAGATGGAATTGAAACCATACTGCTGGCGGTATGCCTGCGATTGAACCAGAAGCATTTTTTTGGCCAGTCCATAGGGTGCGTTTGTCTCTTCGGGATAGCCGTTCCAAAGATCCTTCTCCATGAATGGGACCGGAGTGAACTTGGGATAAGCGCAGATGGTCCCGATGGCCACAAATTTCTCAACTTTTCGCAAATAAGCTTCGTGCATCAACTGTACTCCCATCATCAGGTTGTCATAGAAAAAGCGGCCGGGGTTTTCTCGATTGGCACCGATTCCACCCACTACAGCAGCAAGGTGAATTACAATATCCGGTCTCTGCTCTTCATATAATTTTCGAACACTTTGTATTTCTCTCAAATCATATTCCGGCTGATCAGCAATAAAAACTTCTAAGCAATGTCGTTCTTCTTTTAATTTTCGTATCAATTGTGTTCCAAGAAAACCTTTCCCTCCTGTAACAGTGATTCTTTTTTTCTTTAAATCGATCATGTTAACCTCACGAGAGATATTTTATTTTATGGATGAGAAGTCGGGCAAAAAACCAGTGGAAGAATTCAAAACGATTGTCCGCACTCATGATCGATTCAATCACCCAGTTTTCGCCAGAAAAATAGTTGCTGGACAAAGATGGCTATAAAGTAATGATCGTGGCGTCATCTGGTTGCTCGAATTGAGGATCAAGAAGCACTTCATTTCGCCTTTGACTTGTCCCATTTCGGTATCCTTGTCGCAGGGACGCCCAAGGCAAGCGAATTTTCAGGAAGCGACCTCGTCAGCACGCTGTTGGCGCCAATTTCGCAGTCATCCCCAACTGTGATGTTGCCGAATACTTTTGCCCCCGCCCAGAATTTCACTCGATTTCCAATGCGGGGATGACCGTGCCCCGTTGTCGCTCCCTGGCAGAACAGGCATTGCTCACCAATGATCGTCCCTTTTCCGATCACTATTCCAATGCCATGGTAAATTTTTAAACCCTTGCCAATCGCTGAATATGGGGAAATGTCCGATCCGGTCAGCAACTTTGACATGCGATGGATCAGATCCGCCGCTGTTGTCATGCCATGAAACAAAAACACTCGAGACAAACGATATAGAAATATTGCCTGCGTGCCGTTATCTCCCAGCATGGTTTTCAAGAAGAACCTAGCAAACTTGTATTTTCCATTTTTGAATCTTTTTACATATCTTTGTTCCTCGAAAGAGGAAAGCAAGTCGTGCTTGAAATTAAAGTCAGTTGCGGGGGATACGACAAAAATGAAAAGGATTAAAAGGAAAACAAAACCGAACAATATAAGAAACAAAAGAGGCAATAAGTAGATGACCATTAAATCAAGAATACCAATTCTCAAATTCATGATAAGAATCCCCTTAGGGTGAAGTTATTGATGATAGAAATGAGTGTAGCTTACAATAAACAGGTTTGAAAAACCTGTCAGCCTCTCTGAAATTCATTACTGATTCCAAGGATAATTTTCATCACGGTCGAGGAAACATTTTTTGCCAAATACTCTGATGGCGGTTGCCAATCAGGCGGAGAGGACAGAACGGTTTTAACGCATTGCAAGACCATTCCGGACTCTGAGCCGGATAATACGTTGCTGCCGCATTCAATCGTTTCCGGTCTCTCAGTAACATCTCGTAGGGTTACATTCGGCACCTTAAAGATGCAGCATTCTTCCTGGATCGTGCCAGAGTCGGAAAGGACGCAGAAAGCGTTGCGTTCCAGGGAGATGAACGAAAAGAATCCTGGAGGATCGATGAAACGGATGCCCGGGTTGGAGGTCTTGAATGCGAATTGCTCGATCTTCTGCCGGGTATGTGGATGCAAGCTGAGGAGTAGGGGCAATTTGTATTCTTTTTGAACGCAGTCGAGAGCCTCCATAAATTTCTTGAGTCGAGGCTTCAAGTCTACATTCTCGGCGCGGTGCAGGGTGACCAGAAAGTATTTTTTCTTTTTCAGGCCGAGTTTTTTGTGTATTTGCGATTTTGCGATCTCTGGTTCGTAATGGTTGATGACTTCCAGGATCGGGTTGCCGGTGACAAAGATCCTCTGCCCATCTATCCCCTCTTTCAGGAGGTTCTGGCGGCTGCGCTCGGTATAAGGCATCAGGACGTCGCTCGAATGGTCGATGACGCGGCGGTTCACTTCCTCGGGCACGCGGTCGTCATAGCAGCGGTTGCCTGCCTCCATGTGGAAGACGGGGATGCCGCGCCGCTTGGCCAGTATGGCACTCAGGCCGCTGTTGGTGTCGCCGAGGATCAGAAGTCTATCGGGCTTTTCCTTTTCCAGGACCTGATCGACCTTTTCCAGCATCCGCCCCACCTGCTGCCCAAATGAATCGCCCTTGACTCCCAAATAGTGATCGGGCTTGCGGACTTTCAATTCCTCGAAAAAGATGTCGCTTAGGTTGCGGTCAAAGTTCTGGCCGGTATGAACCAGGACGTGGTCGCACAACTTGTCCAGCTTTTCGATCACCCGGCTCAGGCGGATGATCTCGGGCCGGGTGCCGAGAACGGTCAGAATTTTCATTTTTTCCATCCTTTCAGTTCGTCCTTGACGATATCCAGGGTCAGAAGCAATCCGGCCATGCCATCGACGTCCAGACGCCGGGTGTTGCTGGAGTTGTAATCCTCGACCATGGATATCTTCTTCTCGCCCTCGCTGAAATATACATCGTAGTTCAAGGTGCGCGTATCCGCCGGAATGCAGAAATATTCGCCAAGGTCTTCGGCCTTGGCCATCTCCTCGCGGGTAAGCAGGGTTTCATGCCTTTTTTCGCCATGACGCGTGCCGATGACCTTGATGGGGTTATCGGCCTTGAATATTTTTTTCAAGGCCAGCGCCAGGTCCTCGATTGTCGCGGCCGGCGATTTCTGGACGAACATGTCGCCCGGCTTGCCGTGATTGAAGGCGTATAGAACCAGATCGACCGCATCATCAATCGACATCATGTAGCGCGTCATCTCCGGGTCGGTGATGGTCAGCGGCTTTCCCGACTTGATCAAATCAATGAACAACGGGATGACCGAGCCGCGTGAGGCCATGACGTTGCCGTAGCGCGTGCCGCACAGGATGGTGCCGTTCTCCCCTATCTGCCTGGCCTTGGCGATCATCACTTTTTCCATCATGGCCTTGGAAAGGCCCATGGCATTGATGGGATAGAC
>JAFGSF010000055.1 GCA_016934745.1 Candidatus Aminicenantota bacterium
ACCTTGAAAGGAGTCGTCGATTTGGTCGAAACCGACTTCAGCATTACCGATTTCAAGACCACAACCAGCAAATGGTCGGCCGGCAAGGCCCGCAATTCATTGCAAATGACCATTTACAAGTACCTGTTCGACCGCAACTTCGGCCCTGTCCACGGCCAACTGAAATACGAAATCCTTTATGCCAAGAATGCCGCCCATGTCAGGCATCAGAGCCTGAAAGTGCTTCCCGGTCCGGACGATATAGACCGCCTGCTGGTTTTGGTCAAGCATGTTGCCGAAAATATCAGCGGCGGCGTATTCTATCCCAATCCCACCCCTTTCTGTGCCTTCTGTGATTTCATCGCCTTGTGCCAGATAAAAAATCCCGGCGTGGCCATGGGTAAAAAACTAAAAATAAAATGACAACGGATTTTTTTTATTATATATATTAATCAACAGGCTTTTGAGTTGATGGAGAGTTTTTCATGGAAAAAAGAAGGGATTTGCGCTTATCGAAAAGGATTCCTGTCCGTTTCACTTACGATGGAAAATCCTTCCAGTCGATCACTGGAGATATTTCCCGTCGGGGCCTTTTTATCCAAACATCGAACTCATTTCCTTCCCGCAATGGCATCAACGTTGAAATTCAGTGCAAAACCAATCCAGTGAAAATGGCTGGATTCATCGTCTGGAGCAAAAAAACATCACCGGCCACTTACCTGATTTTAAGGGGCGGTATGGGCATCCAACTGCTCGATTATCAGAAACAGGAATTCCAGGCTATGCTTGACGAATCCAAGTGATTTTCCATGGTCGATATCCACGGGGAATATACCCTAAGCGCCTCACGAATGGGTTTCCATTTCCTCCAGGAAATCGACGGCACGGCGCAGGTGTGGAATCACGATCGAACCGCCCACCAATAGCGCGATACTGAACGTTTCAAATATTTCGGCCCGGCTGGCTCCGGCATCTCTTGCCTGAATCAGATGATAAGCTATGCAATCGTCGCAACGCAAGACCATGGATGCGACCAAACCAAGAAGTTCCTTGGTATGGTTATTCAGGGCGCCTGTTTGATAAACCTGGCCGTCCAGGGCAAAGAAGCGTTTGATTTCAAGATTCCCCTGCTCCAGTATCTTTTTGTTTAACTTTTGTCTAAAGTCGATGAATTCTGCATATTTGCCCACTTTTCCCTCCAGGCATCTGTGTGCCAAAAAGCATGTCAATCAATTTTCCAGGCGTAATTTTTGATTTTTCAGTAAACGGGCACAAAAAAATCATTTGATTTGAAACACCCAGCCGTATTTATCGGGAATTTCGCCATATTGAAGGCCGATCAGCGTGTCAAAAAATTTTTGCGCCCAAGGGCCGGTGCGTTGGTCATTGATAAAATAATCCTTACCCTTGAAACCGATTTTACCAACCGGGCTGATAACAGCAGCCGTGCCGGCCCCAAAGATTTCACTCAATTTTCCGCTTTGAATACCATCGATAATCTCTTCGATGGTGATTTTGCGCTCTTGGCTGGCAATGCCAAGCTCGGAAGCCAGCTCCAAGACAGACTTGCGGGTAATGCCGCGCAAAATGGTCCCGTCCAGGGAGGGAGTGACCAATTTACCATCCAGAATAAAGAAAATATTCATGGCCCCGACTTCCTCGATAAAACGGTGTTCAGCGGCATCAAGCCAGAGAACCTGGCTGTACCCTTTTTGAGTGGCTTCACGCGTGGCCAGAAGGCTGCCGGCATAATTGCCGCCGGTCTTGGCTTCACCGGTCCCTCCATTGCCGACACGTGAATACGTATCACTGACCCATAAACTGACAGGATTGAAGCCTTCCTTGAAATAAGGCCCTACCGGGGACAGGATAATGAAAAAAAGATATTCGCTCGAAGATTTAATGCCCAAAGCCGGTTCGGTGCCGATAACGGCCGGCCGAACATAGAGGCTGGCCCCCTTCTGGGTCGGTATCCAACGCTTTTCAAGCTTCAATAATTCGGCTTCGGCCTGCATGAAATCATTTTCATCAATTTCCGGCATGCACAGGCGCCGCAGCGACCGGTTCAGGCGCCTGGCATTTTCCTGCGGCCGGAACATCAGGATGTCACCGCGTGCCGACTGATAAGCTTTTTGACCTTCAAACACTTCCTGGCTGTAATGAAACACATTCGCCGAAGGCTGTAAAAGCAAAGGTTGATATGGCTTGATGCATGGATGGTGCCATCCTTGCTCCAATGAATATTCCATGGTGAACATATAATCGGTAAAATGACGGCCAAAAGGCAATTTCAATGGATCGTTGAACAAGGGTTTCAATTTTTCGGGTGCGATCAGTTCCAGATTAATTTTCATATCAAGACCTCCCTGGCATGGATCGCTTTCATTTTACTTTTTTGCTTTTTATCTGTCAATATGATTGCCGATGTACGCACCACCCACCAGGAAAAACCCGTAACCATTCCAACCGAAAAGGATCGTTTTACTTATTAGCAGTCAGGTCCTTGGCCCAATTGGTAAAATCGTGCACATCGCCGTTGGAAAGGAGGATAACTACCAGCGGTTGTGAAAAATCCAAGCCGGAGAGCGACTGCTGGATATCGCTGAAATTTTCAAAGACTTGGACGTTTCGGCCCATGGCTTCCAGTCTTTTTCTCAATTCGGCAACATCCAGCCGATCGCCGGCCGCAATTTTTTGCTTTTGGAAGACATCCTTGATGATAATTTCATCCGCGGCGGCCAGGCAAACCGGCAATTTATCCTGAAAAAAATTGCGGCGCAGGCTCCAGGAGCGTGGCTCAAAAACAACAAGGATCCTGCAGCCCGGATATAAAGACGGCAGGGCTCCAAGCACGTGGGCGATGGCAGTGGGATGATGGGCGAAATCCTCCAGGAAAACAGTATTTTGCAGACTGCCGATGACGCCCAGCCGCCGTTCCACTCCCTCGAAAGTGGACAGGGCTTTTTCAATGGCAGCCAGGGGCAAGCGTAATTCCAAAGCCAGGATGATGCCTGCAGTCAGATTCCACACATTGTAGGGACCGGCCATGGGCGCATGAAATTTCCAGGATCGTGATTGATGTCTCAAACAAAAATCATGGCCGTTGTTCCGGGTCACTATGTCGCTGATCTGATAGTCGGCCCTGTTTTGCCCGTAAAAGATGACTGGTGTGAAGGCCTGGGCAACCGCCAGGCGCGCCATGTCATAATCATGGTTCACAATGATCGTACCCCGTCCCGGGACCTGGTTGACCAGATTTTTAAAACTTTTTAAATACGCGGCCGCGCTCGGATAGAAATCGATATGATCATGTTCCAGGGCTGTGATGATTAAACGATCGGGGCGATACTTGAAAAACTTGGCCGTGCGGTCAAAAAAAGCCGTTTCATACTCGTCGCCCTCGGTAACAAAGTATGGGCCGTGTCCCAGCCCGTAATTGGCGGCAAAATTGAGCGGCTTGCCGCCAATGAAAAAACCGGGCCGCTTCCCGGCGACGGCCAACATGTGGGCGATGAACGAAGCGGTCGTGGTTTTGCCATGGCTGCCGGCCACGACGATCGACTCATGGCCCTTGATAAAAAACCGCTGCAGCGCCTCGGCCATGGAATAGTACTCGATGGAGCGGTCAAGGATGAATTCAACTTCGGGATTGCCGCGCCCGACCACGTTGCCTATCACGCAGAAGTCGATGTCGGCGGGAATATGGCGCTCGGAAAAACCTTCAAAAAGAGGGATATTCAACTTCTTCAACAATCCGTCCACCGGAGGATAAAAACGGGCGTCCGATCCGCATACCGTGTAGCCTTTTTTTTTAAAAAGGCCGGCCAGGGCGCTCATGCCGGTGCCGGCGATGCCGCAGAGATAAACTTTTTTCACCATTTCACCCCGATTTCGCAACTGAGCGGACGCGGATAAGCTTCCGTATTAATTTCGGCCTTAACCCCCAAGGGCAGCACTTGAGCGGATCCGGCATGGCCGAAAGGCATATCGTAAAGGACTGGAATACCCATGGCTCCCAGTTTTTCCCGCCAGCGTGCATAGAATATTTCTTTCTCTTCGTCGTCATGAAAGCAACTCGGGAATTCGCCCAGCAGTAACCCGCGGATACGGCGGAAAACTCCAGCCATTTCGCATTGCCATAGCATCCTGTCCAGGCGGTAGGGTCGCTCATTGATGTCCTCGAGCAGTAAAATCCTGTTTTTCACCATCGGCACATGGCGTGTTCCAAGCAGGGACACGAAATTGGACAAGCAGCCTCCGCCCAGCACCCCACGGGCGCGCCCCGAACACAGCACCCTGCCAAAAAAATTCTGCGGCAGCTGGTTGGCGGTGATCGATGCCAAGATCTGTTCCTTATCGATTGTGCCCGCGGCCATTCCGCCATAAACCATCGGCCCATAAAAAACGACCATGTGCCGCCGCTCCAACAGGTACCACAACAAGTAACTGACATCGGACGAGGCAATAACGATCTTCGGAGTATCAATCACCAGGCGTTTCAACAGCGGCAGCAGGTAGTTGGAACCATAGCCGCCGCGTCCGGCCCAGAGAGCTTTAACTTTCCGGTCGGCAAAGAAGCGCTGCAGGTCTTTCAATGTTTGTTCCGGCTCCCGTGCAAAAAAATCATTTCTGGATAAAACACCGTCAACTTCCCTGGGCTTGAAGCCCATGGCTCGCAGTGACTGCAGCCCCTGGCTGCGATAGGGCTCCTTGGCCGGCGAAGAGGGCAGGAAAATGCCGATATTTTCGCCGGGGAGCAATGGATCAGGTCTGATGAGCATGTTTGGCAAACCTCATGATGACGAGTGTCCCCTGCCCGGCAGCGGACTGGATTTCCAGTTTGCCCCGATGCAGTTCCAGAAACCGGCGGGCAATGACCAGCCCCAGCCCGGTGCCTAGGTCCTTGGAAGAAAATTCCTCGTTGGTGATGCGTTGCAGTTCCTCAACGCTGATGCCGGAACCGTTATCGCGAATGCGTACCTCCACCTCCGCTCCCTGCGGGACCATGGAGACATCTATCCGGCCATGCGTATCAGCCACGGCTTCCAGCGCGTTGGTCAACACATTGTCAAGCACCTGCTTGATTTTTTGTCGGTCGGCAACAATCTTGACAGCCTCCATATCAGCCACGTTGAAGCACACATGGGGATAAAGCAAACTAATTTGTGCTATGGCCTCGGTTATCAGCTCGTCAAGCAGAAAGGGTTCTGTCTTCAATTCATCCAGTTTCGATAAATTCAGGAATCCGTAGGCCACCCGGCGCAGATGATCGGTTTCTTCGATGATGTAGCGGACGGCACTGGTGATGACCGGCTCTGCGTCACCGTCCTTGTCCTGCAGCGAGCGCATGATCTGTTCGGCCGAAAGCTTGATCGGGGTCAATGGATTTTTCACTTCATGAGCCACGCGGCGCCCAAGTTCAACCAAAGTTTTCATTCGGGCGATTTCCGAAACGTTTTTTTTCTGCTCTTTAATGCCTTCCAGCATGGCATTGAAGCCTTGAACCAGTTCCCGTAATTCGATCTCAGCCGGCATATCCTTCAGGGGCCGGAAGCGGCCCTGGCGTACGTCTGCCATGCCCCTGTTCAAAAGGTGGATCGGGGCCACAATTTTATTGCGGAAAAAGAACGCGGCCGCCATTCCGACGACAATTAAAATAAAAAAAATGGATACCATGAAATCGAAATAGTACTGCCGGGATCTGATCAAATTGGCACTATTGGAGGCAAATTCAATATAAAAAATATAGTTGTCAGCGGCTTTAAAGTACAATCCCAGCAAATTTTCTTTTTTTTGCAGGAAAAACTGCTGATTGTTCTGACTCAGGACACTACGAATCCCCGAATCAAGATATATTGGCAACTGCGACTGGATGATTTTTCGGTGGTTCGAAGTGTAGAGCAAAATCCCTTTTTCATAGACACTGATATCGTTTTCCAATATCTTGCTCAGCCAAAACAAATGACTCTGGGAGATCTCGTCGCTTTCGGCCAGCAGATTGTTGATGATGTTCAGGGCCGAGCGCCCCCTTGAGTAAAGCGCTCTATTCTGCTGGGTTTCCAGGGCCTGTGAATTGAAATTCATGGAAAACATCGAGAAAACTGCCGCCGTGAGTATGGAAAGCAAAACCAGAATGGCAAAAACCTTGATGGAAAATGATTGAAAAACAAGCTGCCAGCGGAATCTTCTTATTGGTCCGGCATAGAACAGCACCATGGCCAGCAGCAGCACGCTCATTATTTTAATAAACTCTGAAAATGTCTTGAAAACGGTGTTTTTAGGATAAAATATAATGACAGTTTCGTCGCCGTTCCTGAAAACATAGCCATAGTAAACGACGCCCATGGCCTTAAAAATATTCCAACTGTCTGCGGTACGGATCAAAGCGGCAAGGTTTTCCACATTGATATTGGCCGGATTTTCAAGAATTCCCCCGGCAGCGTCCACCTTGAGATAACTCATGCCGGCGGCTTTGATTTTTTGGTTTAGATTGAAAATCGATGGCTGGCCATAGCCCCGTAGAATCAACTCGGCTGAATCCAGGACCTGGACCATGATATAACCGATGTAGCGTTCTCTTTCGAAGACATTGATCGTGGCCAAGGCCAGGTTCACTTTTTTACCGAACAAATCAGCCTCGACAGCTTCAACGTGCCAAAAAGGGAAAATATCCTTTTTTTTGATGTCGATGTAGGGTATCTGGTGGGAAAAAGCATGAATCAATTTACCTTGCTGGGAAAGTACATAGAGACCGGAGGCGATTCCTTCCCGGGCCGCCAGTGTGCTTTCCCAGATCTTGGCCAATTCGTCGCCGCTGCCCTCTTTGAACAATGAAGAAAACTGAGCTTGTTGGGAATTGATTTCATAAACGATTTCACGGGCTACAAGTTTTGCATACTGGTCCTGGGCGGCAAAAATATTCTTCAGGTTTGAACTGATGAATTCCTCTTTTTCCAGCTGTGAAGTATTGACCAGGAATTGACCGATGGACAAGGTCAGCAGTGCCGCCAGTAGTGTTCTTTGCCAAAAGCGACGATCGGAAACAAGAAAAACAATAAAAACAACACTGAGCAAAAAAAGGTTGAAAATAGCAAAAGTAATAAAACGGGCATAAATAAAAAGCACAACCCCTTGCAGCGCCACAAGCGGCCATGCCCGGCGCCAGGGGACCGGTTTTAGAAATTGGCTTGACACCATGAATGGAAGCGCGTGCAGTCCGATCAACAGCAGCAACAACCCCAGATAATTGCAGTTCAAGACAAATTCAGCGAAGGGAAAATCCACGCCATGCAGAAGGAACGCACTGAAATAAAAAACAGCACCGGCCAGCAGGTTGAAAGACAAGAAAGCCAGGAAATTATTGGGCCGCGAGCGCTCTCGTGCGAGTCGCAGGCCGGCCAGTATCATGAAAAACAACATGATCACCAGTTGCCAGACCGACTGCGGCGACATGAAAGATTGGGGAAAATGAATATTGGGCTTGCCAAGCCAGGCGACAAATTCCCAGGCTGCCCAAGCCATGCCGCCCATGGCCGGCAACGGCAACCAGAACGGTTTGCGCAAAACCGGTAACACGGCGAAAAACATGAAAAAAAGCGCCGCATAAACAAGCAGTCCGTTTCTTTTTTTAAAATAATCGGAAAAATCCGCTGCTGAAAATATCAGATTGACGACGAGTTGATTTTGACTGGTCCTGAGAATATGGTTGTAATAATATCTATTTTGCGCCTGATCAAAGGCAAAATCACTGCCGTCATGGTCTATCGGCTCGGGAGAATATTTCAGGCTGAATACGGCGCATGGGTATTTCCAGGCGCGCCGGATCAGGCTGGAGTCCATGTCCATGAAAAAATGCAGGTAATGGATCCGGCCGCCCAGGCGGCGGAAAAAATAAAGTTCCTGATTCTTTTTAATGAGCCGCCATTCGCCTTCGGCCATGGAAAGTGACTTGAAGAAATATATCTCGCCATAATAGAAATCGATCACACCATTCTCCGTGCTGATCAGGGCTTCTTTTTTATCAAGATCCGCCACGGTCAATTGTCCGCTCTTGAATCGCTTAAACAGCATATCCGATCGGAGCAGATTTTTATTGATTTCCGTGCTCAGCAGCGCTTCGACACCGGTGCTGTTTTTTTGCAGCATGACTTCGATCGACTCAGCCGTCCGGGTGAGAGGCAGTAATTTGATATAATAAGCGGCGGCGGCCAGAAATCCTGCCAAGCAGATGCAGACTACATTTTTAAGCCGCGCAGATAATACAGTTTCCATTTGATTTCATCATTCGGATCGAGGTCGGCATCCATGAAAAGTATCAACTTGTAAATTACCTTGAATCCGGAAACCCGGTCCATAATGATCAAATTCAAGGATTGCACGGCGATGTTTTCATCAACTTGCAGTGAAGACCATTCGAGTTTCTCGGTCGTCAGTTTTTTCAAACGGATCGCGATCCGTTCAATGAATTGCTCACGGGTCAGGAACCCGCTGAGTGAAAATGGTTCTTCCAGGTCAAGGAGTATTCGCGGCCGGCAAATCGGCTCCAAGGTCGAGAAACGGCCGTTCTGCACGGCTTCCTGGATCGGCTTCATCACCAGATAATTCTGACCGGGCGGGCTGGCCTGGGCGACCAGCAACAACAGCAGCAACTGGCGCAGCATCTTAATATACAATCAGGCTGTGCAGTGGATATTTCAGCAATTTTTCCCGTCCGTGCAAAAAACCGAGTTCAATCAAAAATTGGATGGCAACGACCTCCCCGCCCATTTTTTCTACCAGCCTGGCCGATGCCAGGGCAGTACCGCCCGTAGCCAGAAGGTCATCAACGACCAGGACACGCTCGCCTTTGTTGATGCTGTCCTGGTGAATCTCCAGTGCGTTGCTGCCGTATTCCAGGGTGTACTCCTCGCGTATGGTTTGGGCCGGCAGCTTGCCCGGCTTACGGGCTGGGACGAAACCGCAGCCCAGCTTGTAGGCCAGCACGCCGCCCAGAATGAACCCGCGCGCCTCGATGCCCACAACCTTGTCGATCTTCGCGTCCGTTTCCAGATATTTTTTCATGATCTGGTTCATGGCTTGGCGAAAAGCGTCACCATCTTGCAGCAGGGTAGTGATGTCCTTGAAGATGATGCCCTTCTTGGGAAAATCGGGCACATCACGGATCAATTTATCGAGTTCCATGAATCCTCCATTATGACCATAAGAGTCTATCATAATATATTACGCTAAATTTATAAATACCTGACGGTATCATGAACCTCGCAGCGACCCGCTTCCAGTAGACAAACCTTGCAAGAAGAAACCGATGATCAAATTGAAATTTGTGAGCCGATAATCTATGATGTTATCTGCAGGAGTTACCAAAATGACACCAATTAAATTTGTGGAAAGGCGGAACGTGAAAATAATTTCGCAGTTGATCGTGATTGTCATTTCGGCGGGACTGGCCTTCGCCCAGCGCACAACCGAAAAACCGGTGCTGCACGGCCGGCATTGGCTGGCCATCACCGGCAAGCCGCTGGCCGCAACTGCCGGCGCCCGCATCTTCATGCAGGGCGGCAACGCCATCGATGCCGCCTGCGCCATGTTGGCCGCCACCTGCACCATGTTCGACGTGCTCAGCTGGGGCGGTGAGACCCAGGCCTTGATCTATAATCCCCATACCAAAAAGGTGATTGCCGTCAACGGCCTTGGAGTTGCCCCGAGCGGCGCCACGGCTGAATTCTATAAGGGCAAGGGCTACAAATATCCGCCGGCCTACGGGCCGCTGGCCGCGGTTACTCCGGGCACTCCGGGCGGACTGCTGCTGATGCTGGCCGAATTCGGCAAACTTAGTCTAAAAGACGTGCTGGCGCCGGCCATGGAAATGGCCGCAGGCTATGCCATGGAAAAGGAAACGGCCGACAGCATTGAGCGCAACAAGGAGCAGATAAAAAATTGGCCCTATTCCAAAAAGATCCTGCTGCCGCACCCGGGCGAATCCCGGGAAGCTCCATATCCGGGCGAAATTTTTCGTCAGCCCGATCTGCTGCTGACGCTGAAAAAGCTGGTCGCGGCCGAACAGCAGGCACTCAAAAAAGGTAAAAACCGCAAGCAGGCAATTTATGCCGCCTATGACCGTTTTTATAAAGGCGATATCGCCGCTGAATTCGTGCGCGGCTGCCGGGAGCAGGGCGGCCTGATTATTAATGAAGACCTGGCCAAATGGAAGCCGCTGCTGGAAGAACCGGTCATGACAACCTATAAAGGAATCAATGTCTATAAGCTCTCCTGCTGGGTGCAGGGGCCGGTCATGCTGCAGGCGCTGAACATGCTGGAAAACATCGATCTGCGGGCCATGGGCCTGAACAGCGTGCGCTATATCCATACTCTGTATCAGGTCATGAACCTGGCCTTTGCCGACCGTGATTTCTACTACGGCGACCCCTACTTTCCGCCCGCAGAACCTCTCAAAGGACTGCTGTCCAAGGAATATGCCAAGGAGAGGCTGAAATCAATCAATTGGGAGAAAAACGACCCCAACAGCCGGCCGGGCGACCCCTACCCTTTCGAAGGCAAAACCAATCCCTGGCTGAATCTCCTGGCAGCCGGGGATGCCGGGGCGCCGGCCAAAGTTTTTCCCGCTGCGGAACAGGATAAAATAGCGGCGAGTTTTTTCAGCGGCACGACCTCGATCCAGGCCTGCGACAAGGAAGGCTGGGTGGTCTCGGTCACGCCCAGCGGCGGCTGGATCCCGGCCTGCATCGCCGGCGACACCGGCATCGGCATGAGTCAGCGGGCGCAGAGCTTCGTCCTCGATGAAAAAGAAAATCCCTTCAATGTCATCGCCCCCGGCAAAAGACCGCGGGCCACCCTGACTCCCGGCCTGGCTCTGAAGAAAGGCAGGCCGTTCCTGTCCTTTGCCGTTCAGGGCGGCGACACCCAGGACCAGAACCTGCTGCAGTTTTTCCTGAACGTGGTCGAATTCGGCATGAACGTGCAAGAGGCTTGCGAAGCGCCGAACATCGTCAGTTTTCAAATGAAGGATTCTTTCGACAACCACGAAAGACTGCCGGGCAAACTGACGCTCAACCGGCAAGTTCCGGTTTGGATAAGCTCGGCCCTGGCCAAAATGGGTTACAACATCGATATTCGCAAATACACATCCGGTCCGATTAATGCCATTTTTTTTGACTGGTTGCACAAAACTTTCTGGGGTGGTTCAAGCAATTATGGCGAGGATTACGGCATCGCCTGGTAAAAAAGCAGGATTCAATCCCGGGCCGGGCACCGGCCGCCATTGACATTCAGACTCATTTTTTTTAAAGTAGCCAAATGAAAGCAGCCTCGGAAAAACATATCCGCATTGCAGCCGTCCTTTCGGCCGTGATCGGCTCCCTGGTCATTTTCATGGCGACCATGACCGGCTACGATAAATTCCGGGAAAAGCTTATCCAGCAGCCCGTACGACCCGTCGCCGGTTCCCTGCAGCTTTCGGCGACGTATCCGCATGAAATCCAGGATTCGGTGCTGCTACTGGAAATCAAAATCGAGTCGGCAAAGAAACAAGGCCTGACCGTTGTTTCATGGAATGGAAGTGAACTGGACCGCATCCACGCCCATGGCCATCATTTCATCAAAATTCCCCGGCAACTTTTTCTTAAAGAAGGAAACCGCCTTTCATTGCAGGGGCTGGATGCCGATTCGTCAGTGACTGTCCTGGAAATAAAAAACCTGTATGGCTTCTCTACGGGTTTGCTGAATTCGGTCATGGTTGTCCCCGGTTCATCATCGCTGCAACGTCTGCCCTGGCCGCTGGCCATGCTATTGGTTTCATTATTGCTGTTCGTTTCGCTTGTCGCCCCGAAAAGCACGTCATGGGCATCTGAAAATCGCTGGCTGCGCCGAGTCGCTTCGACGATCATTGCTTTCTTTATCGGCCTCCTGGTTTTACCGCTGGTCATCCCCTGCAGAGTCTTCATGGGCCCGAATACCACCGCCATATTATTCATAGTGCTGTATTGGCCCGGGCTCTGGCTGCTGCTGCGGGCGGCGGCCGGTTTTTTTAAATCTCGTTTATGGCCATGGATCAAGCTGAAATGGCTGCGCCCGGACTGCAGCCCCCTGAAATGGAAGCTGATGGGTACCTTGGCACTGGCGCTCCTATTCGTCTTCTTTGCCGTGCACCGTCAGCGCTACGTCGGCGCCTCAGATTGGTACGGCTACTATGCCGAATCGCTGTTGTTTCAACAAGGCCAATTGACGATAAAACCCACGCTCACCCAGTCGCAGCATCTGGTGGCATTCACTCCCCTTGGATTCTACGCAGTAGGCAATAGAATGATCCCCCAGTATCCGCCCGGATTTCCTCTGCTGTTGGCCTTATTCGGTCTGGTTGGGCTGGAATTCTTTGTCAATGCCTTGTGCGGAGTACTGACCGTTTTGTTTTTATACTTGATACTCAAAGATATCATCAGCCAGGGGGCAGCATTATTATATACCGTGCTTTGGGCTTTTTTCCCAATGACTCTCTGGGGCAGCATGTACTTGATGAGCGATCTGGTGGCAACGCTTTTTATCCTCATGACCTATTATTTTTTCAGGCGCAACAAAATATTCTGGTCCGGCGTAGTTTTCAGCTTTGCGGTAACCATCAGGCCCTCCTGTGTGCTTTTTTTCATTATTTTTCTACCACTGCTTCTGAAAAATAAAAAATTCTGGCCGTTCTGCTTCTCCAGCACCATCATCGGCAGCCTGTACGGCCTTTACAATTGGACCGTTTTTGGAAAACCCTGGATAACCGGATATGGAAAATTTGCCAAGGACTTGATGAGCAGCGTTTTCTGGCACCATTTTTTATATTACGGAAAAACCATGCTGGTCATCATGACCCCGCTGCTGATCATCCCGGCACTATGGACCCTGGTGCGGCGCATTCCCCAAAAATGGTTCTACTTTTCCTGGCTGGCCGGCTTCTGGATTTTCTATTCGTTTTGGAAATCCGGCGGCGATGTCTGGTGGTACCTGCGTTTTATCCTTCCCGGCTTGCCGGCTCTGTTTATCATTTCGGCAATTGGCATGCATGATATCCATCTCAGCATCCTGGCAAAGAAACCAGGATGGCGAAGGATGCTGAATATTTCTGCTGTTTTGATACTTCTGGTCATGCTCTCCTATTTTTACAAGTATGCGGAAGGCAATGATGTGCTGACCGGAGACAAAGGAGAAATGTTTTTCCGGGCCTGCACAGAGATACAATCTATACTGCCGGCCAACGCATTGGTCGGAGGCCTGGAAATGAGCGGCCCCATAAAGCTTTATACCCGCCTGGAATCTTATCGCTGGGACTTGGAAGAGAGTCTGGATCTTATCCGTGATTTTCTGAAAAAAGGCCGGCCGCTGTACCTGTTGGTCGAACCCTGGCATCGAGAGCACCCGGACATCCAGGATATCGATCGCAATTTCGTGATGAAAAAAATATCTGATTTGCCGGGTACATATGGAATGCAGTTGTTTCAAATCTCGCTGCATCAGGAATAAGCCATTCGGACTGAGTTTTGTCTTTGTCGGCGTTTGTGCTACAATCTTTTTTTAATTCCGGATATCCTTTAAGGATAAGCCAATGAAATTGAGCATCGTCATCCCGGTTTACAACGAGTACCAGACCCTTGAGCGGCTGCTGGACGCCGTGGCGGCAAGCCCGGTAAAAGAAAAAGAAATCATCCTCGTTGACGACTTTTCGAGTGACGGTACGCGTGAACTGCTGTCCGGCCTGGCCGGCAAATACGCAAAACTGGTGCTGCATGAAAAAAATCAGGGCAAGGGGGCTGCCATCCGCTCTGGATTAAAAGAATGCTCCGGAGATGTGGTGATCATCCAGGATGCCGATCTCGAATACGATCCCAATGATTACGGCCGGTTGCTGGAACCCATTGAAAAAGGGCGGGCTGACGTGGTGTATGGTTCGCGTTTTTTGAACAAGGACGGGTTCAGCCATGCTCCGCACCTTTTGAACCGCCTGGCCAACCGGGTGCTGACCGTAATTTCCAATATCTTTTCCGGTTTCAAACTCACGGACATGGAAACCTGCTACAAAATGATGCGTCGAGACGTCGTGGCCAAGATCCCCCTCGAGGAAAACCGCTTCGGTTTTGAACCAGAGATCACCGCCAAATTGGCCAAGCTCAAAATCCGCCTGCTGGAGATCCCCATTTCCTATCGCGGCCGCACTCATGATGAAGGCAAGAAAATCGGCTGGAGCGACGGTTTTCGCACCCTCTATGCCATCATGAAATACAATTTGTTCCGCTGATATTTTTCTACCCGATTTTCGTGGGTTTTGCCAATCCGCCGCCGGCGATGAATTTTTTTAACTGGCGCAAGGCCTGGGCACGGTGGGAAACGCGGTTTTTTTCATCCAGGCTCAACTCGGCAAAGGTTTTTTTCAGCGGCGAATAATAAAAAAGCGGATCATAACCAAAGCCATGATTGCCTTTTTTTTCATATAAAATTTCACCGCGGACCAAGCCGGTGAACGTGTGCAGCGTCCGTCCGGCGCGGGAAAGGCAAAGCGCCGACACGAACCGGGCCCGGCGATCCCGACAATGGATCATTTCCGCCAGCAATTTGGCGATACGCTCGTCATCGCTGGCGCCTTCTCCGGCATAGCGGGCGGAAAAAACTCCGGGGCGGTTATTCAGAGCCATGACCTCCAGGCCAGAATCGTCGCCCAGCGTATCCAATCCGCTTAAACGGCTGTAAAAATCGGCTTTCAGCCGGGCATTTTCCATGAATGTCGTTCCGCATTCATCCACAGGGCTGTGGATATTCGCCTCGTCCAATGAGATGAGATCGTACGATGGCCGCAGGTCTTGCAATATTTTTTGAATTTCGAGCTTTTTTCCGGGATTGCGGGTGGCCAGTAGCAGGGAATTCATAAGTTTTCGGATAAAATATCCTTGACTCCTTGCAATAGCATGACCTTCTCGATAAAATCGCGGTTTTTTTTATCCGAGGTGGAAAAAATGATTTCGAACTCAAAACCGCTGCCCTTGCGGTTCAAGCGCGCACTGGTGTACTTGATGCCGATCTCGCTCAACACCTGTCTGAAATCGACTAGCAGGGAAGCATTTTCTTCAGTGCGGATCAGATAAACATAGTTCTGTTTCTGCTTTTCAAGGTACGCGATGAAATACCTGAACACGGTCAGGATGATGACAACGAAAATTGTAACCAGGAATGCGACCAGGTAAAATCCACTGCCCACGGCGATGCCGATCGCGGCCACGGTCCAGATCGTAGCGGCCGTGGTCAACCCATGAACGGCAAAACGCGCCTGGATAATGGCACCAGCCCCCAAAAAACCAATGCCGGAAATGATCTGCGCCGTGAGGCGGGCCGGATCGGCGCCCGGGCTCATGTCGGCGATCTTGAAAGAGAGGATGGTGATCAGGGTGCTGCCGATGGCAATTAAAATATTGGTGCGCAAACCGGCTTCCTTGTGTGACAACTCCCTTTCCATACCGATGACTCCCCCCAGGGCGGCCGCCAGGATGATTTTTAAAAGGATATCCAGGCTCATGCGCTCACCTCAGCCAAAAAGCGATGATGAAAACAGCCAGTAAAAACAATGTATAAAGGGCGAAGTAGGGATTTTTCAGTAGTTTCTCAGGTTCTTCGGCCGCATCGCGGTCCTGGGTCGATTTGACCAAGAAAAAAATCAGGTAAAAAACAATCAATGGCAGCACATATAAAAACGTCTTCAGGTTCAGGCGCAAGGCAAAAAGGATGAACAGGACTAGGAACAGCAGGCCGTTGGCAACCATGAAAAAAAACAATCCGCCGGCGCTGTAGAGATTCAAGGAAAGCCGGTAGGCCGAGGATTCGGCCGCAGTCAGGAATTTTTTTTCGGCAACCCTTTTGCCGACCATCAGGAAATTACCGAATGCCCACCAGGCCAACAGCAAACTCAAGGGAGGGAATGGGTCCGCCAAAATGTACCAGCCGATCAGGAAACGAATCGGATTATTGGCTGATTCCATGGTGGAATCCAGATAGGGAACATCTTTCATGCGAATGGGCGGGACATTGTAAAAAATGCCGGCCAGCAACAGGGCGAGAAGGCTCAATACAAATGACTGGCTGTACAGCACCCAGCCCAGACCCAGTGCAGCGACGACCAGCAGCGCCCAACCCGAGAGCAGCATGTTGACACTGATCTTGTTTTGAACTAGCGGCCGGTTTTTTTTCTCCGGGTGAAAGGCATCATATGGAGCATCGGTGATTTCGTTGATGATATAGTTGGCAGTGGAAATCATCCAGGTCAAAAAAAAGGCCAGGATGATCTGCCAAGCCAGAAAAGGGGTCAATGAACCTGGCAGACGGTTTGGATGGACCAGAAAAAATGCAGCTGATCCAATCAGGATGGCCATGCTGCGCGGCCAGCGGTCCAGCCGCAGCGAGGCTACATATTGACTAGCTTTCCTTTTTTCTGGCATATAGTTCCCAAGAATCGAAAAATTGCAATTTACAGTGTAACTTTTTCAACGGCTTTTGTAAAGCCGGTCCCTTGCAGCAAGGCAGCAGCCTGGTCAGTATGTAATACAGGGAAAAATTCCAGGCGAAACGCTTGCACATGACAATCTCAAATCCGTTTTTCTCCAAAAGCCGGCTCAACGAGCCATGGTTAAAGAAATGGATATGGGCCACACGATAATGCCACCAGCGGCCGCCCATGATCCTGGCCGTCAGGCTGCCGATATCGGGAGTGACAATGACCAGCATGCCGCCCGGAGCCAGAAATTTGTTCAAGGTCGCTATCAAGCTGCCGGGATCGGCCACATGCTCCAGCACGTCCAGCAAGGTGATGGCCGCGAATTTCTCGCTGACGGTATATTGCTCCACGGTACCGCAAAAAAGCTTCAAGCCGTAGAGTTTCTCGGCGTCGGCGACCAGAGCTTTCGAGGGTTCGATACCGCTGACCCGGTAGCCGGCCTGGCGGGCCAGGTCAAGGAATATGCCGCTGGCCGCGCCGACATCGAGAAGCAGTGAACCCGGGGGCGCAAACGGGCGCAAGCGTTTCAAAATGGTTGAAAAGTTTCGGCCCCGTCCTTCATTTTCCTGGCTGTATTCCTCGTCGGCCAGGGCCATATAAAACTGCTCGATGGCTCCCTGGGCCGGGGCCGGGTTGGCGAAGACAAAACCACAATCCCGGCAGAAGAAAAAAGTCCAGCGTGAACCGTAATGGCTGTCGGTGATCTTGAAATCTTCGGCGCTGATTTTTTCAGGGATGACCGTCCCCTTTTTAAAAAGATCAATATCCGTACTCTGACAGAGCGGGCAACGGTCAATCAGCGCGAGTTTCATTGTTTTTTTTCCGGGCGGGGCGGTTGGAACGGACTGACCCAATTATCCGTTTTCTGATCGAAAAAATGCCGCTTCCAGAAGTCAATTGCCGCCATGGCATTTTCAGCCGCCTTTTTGCTTCGTATACCATGCCGTTCGCCCGGATAAATCATCAACTCGGCCGTTTTTCCCAAATCCAGGATGCCATTAAGCAGCTGCAGGGCATTTTGCATATGCACGTTGTCGTCCATGCTGCCATGGGTCAATCTCAGCCCGCCACGGTAAGTGGGCAAATAGGACAGTACCGATGCTTGCCGATAGCCTTCGGGGTTTTCACTTGGCAGGTCCATGTATCTTTCTGTATAGACTGAATCGTACAGGGTCCAGTCGGTGACTGCAAAATCGGCGATGGCGCACAAGAAATAATCGGGAGCCGCGGCCAGGGCCAGGGCAGCGACATAACCGCCATAACTGCCGCCGGTGATGCCGATCTTTTCTCCGTCCACGAAGGGTTGGGTGCGCAGATAATCGACAGCACTGCAATAATCGGCGAGTTCCCATTTGCCCAGGCAGCGATACATGGTATCTGCACCCTGTTTGCCGAAATGGCCGGAGCCGCGGTGATCCACTTTCAATACGATGATCCCCTGCTGGGCCAGGAAATAATTATCCAGCCGGCGCGGGAAAGCATCGACGACCGATCGGGATCCCGGTCCGCCATAAACGGAAATGACAACCGGATAACGCTTCCGGGCATCAAAATCGCCAGGCAGATACCAGGCAGCCGGAAGCAGCAAGCCGTCTTTTGCGGGGATCTTGAATATTTCAACTTTGCCCAAGGCGACGTCCGACCAGCCCGGGGAAGCACTTTCACCCAGTTTTCTGACAATGCGTCCGTCGCCGTCGCACAGCTGCAGCATGGTCGGCCGGGTAATCGATGAATAGCGGTCAAGATAGAAAGACCCCGCCGCTGAGAAAGTCACGACATGGGTGCCGTTCAGACGGGTCAGCCGTTGTGGCTCGCCGCCAGCTATGGAAACTCGGTAGAGATCGGTCCGGGTGGAATCTTCCTTATCGGCGCTAAAAAAAACCAATCCTTTTTTTTCATCGACAAACTCGATCCGCTGTACCGACCATTTGCCTGTGGTGATCATCTTTTTTGCGCCGTCAGCCTGTATGTGGACCAGGTGAGGCCAGCCGCTCTTGGGGGTGATCAGCAGAATGCCGCCGTCGGCCAAGGCAAAAAATTCAGTGCTGCTGACCGCCTCCGCCCAGGTATCATACAGCTCATGGTACACCGGGTGCAGTTTCTTATCGGCAAACTTGTAGGCAAAGATCCGCCAATCTTCCTGGCCGCGATTCATCCATTGCACATAAAAACCTTTCGCGCCCGGGGCCCAGTCCAGAAAGGTGAGGTAGTGGTCGACCTCGGGAGGAAAAGCGATCCATTCCGTATTCTGGCTACCCAGGTCGACCACCCCGATCTTCACTTGGGGATTGGGGAAGCCCGGCTTGGGATACCTTTGCATTTCTAAACGTCCGTACGGGCCTGCAGCCTCGAAAAGGGGAAACTGCGGCACCCGGCTCTGATCAAAGCGCAAGAAAGCGATTTTTTTACTGTCGGGACTCCAATAAAAAGCCCGGTAGCGGCTGAACCGGCCCAGGATCTCTTCATAATAAATCCAGGACGCATAGCCGTTCAGGATCTCTTCGCTGCCGTCAAAGGTCAACTGACTGACACTGCCGTCGCCGGTCGCACTGACAAACAGGTTGCCATCCGCCGTAAAGGCCAGAAAACGGCCATCGGGAGAAAACGTCGGATTTTTTTCAGCCGCGCGGGTAGTCGTGATACGGCGCAAAGTACCTGTTTTTATTTGAAAAAGAAAAACATCATCTTGATGGATGAACGCCAGCAGGGAATAGTCAGCGGTGTGGTCATTCGGCTTGAGCAGATCCAATCCCGGCGGCAACTTTGTTTTAGCGGCCTGGGGGTCCAACAATTTCTGGGCGCGGCCGCTGCGGGCATTGACCAAAAATAGTATCCCGTCTCGCAGTTCGGTGTAACGGTCATTATCGCGCCATCCGGCAATGACGGGTAATGGTTGCAGCAGCACCTTCCCTTTTCTCAGATAAACCTGTTCAAAAGTCAGTGACTTTTCATTTTCAGCACCCAGACCAAGGCAAAAAATGAACAGTAGTAAAAACTTTTTTTTCATGGTTCCTCCGCTATAAAAATATCACACCGGGCCAATAAGCATGCGGGAGCGTATCCCAATTTCAAATAATAAATCCAGCCGGAATTTCCATGTCCTTGGGAACGACCACAATGCCGTCAACGATGTTGTAACGGTCATGGGTAAAATTCACCAGACCTTTTTCATTCAAAATGCGTACTCCGTCACCAACCCGGACGTTTTTGTCCAGGATGGCGTTGCGGATGATGCAATTGCTTCCGATTCCGACCGGGGGGCGCTGGCAATGCATGTTTTCCGTTTTTTCTTCAAGGTTTTCATAAAAATCGGCCCCCATCATGACCACTCGCTCCAGGTAGCTGCTGCCGTGGATAACCGAACGGATGCCAATGACCGTGTTGGTCAATTTGCTGCCTTCGATAATCGATCCTTCGGAGATCAGCGAGTAATGGACTTCGCAGTTTTCTATCTTGGACCCGGGCAAAAAACGCTTGCGTGTATAGATCGGAGCCGTTTCATTGTAAAAATCGAAACGGGGTATGGGATTGGCAAAATCAAGGTTGGCTTCGAAAAAAGCCTTGATGGTACCGATATCCTCCCAGTAATCGTTAAACACGTAGGCAAAAACCTGGCTTCCGGCAATGGCATCCGGGATGACTTCGCGGCCGAAGTCTTCCTTGACATTATGCTTCAGAAGGTCAATCAATACTTCTTTTTTAAAAATGTAAATGCCCATGGAAGCGATGTAATTCAGTTTTTTTTCATCCAGGCCCAGGTAGGCATCGGGAGTAAACAATTCATCAAGCAACGCCGCCGTTTTAGGTTTTTCGACAAAACGAATAATCCGCCGCTGATCATTGATCTGCAGAATGCCGAAATCACCTGCCAGTTCGCGCTGAATCGGCTTGACGGCAATGGTAATGTCGGCATGACTCTCCTTGTGGTAACGGATGAAATCATGTAAATTGATGCGGTAGAGCTGATCGCCAGAAAGGATGACCACGGTGTCGGCTTTCTGGTTTGCGATGTAATGAATGTTCTTGCGCACGGCATCGGCCGTTCCCTGGTACCAGTTGGAATCCTCAATGGTTTGCTGGGCGGCAAGAATCTGCAGGAAACCGTCAGAGAAACCGTCGAAGCGGTAGGATTGGGCGATATGGCGGTGCAGGGAAGCGGTGTTAAATTGGGTCAGCACCATGATTTTCCGGATGTTCCAATGCAGGCAATTGGAAATGGGAATATCAATCAGGCGAAACTTGCCCCCGATGGGAACCGCCGGCTTGGCACGGAATTTTGTCAAGGGATAAAGGCGCGCCCCCCGACCACCGCCAAGAATAACTGCCAGCACATCCTTCATGCTCATCTCCTGCCGCTATGCGACCGCGATTTTTCAGATTCATGATAAATTCCCGGTTGGGAAATGTCAAGTAGTAGGAGAACGCAGATCTGTGTTCCCTACCCGTCACGATCGTTTCGGTTCTAGGACCTCTTCGAGCCTGCCGCCATGGAGAATATATCGCTTGTCGGTCAGGTCCGCCAACTGAGAATTGTGGGTGGCAATCACGGCCGTGAGCCCGCGCTCGCGGATCAATTGCTTGAAAATCGCGAACACGGTTTCACCGGTCTTCCAATCCAGGCTGCCGGTAGGCTCGTCGGCCAGCAGCAGGCGTGGAGAGTTGATCAAGCTCCGGGCAATGGCCGCCCTTTGTTTTTCGCCTCCCGAAAGCTGATATGGCATCACTGACAATTTATCCGCCAAACCGACCTCACGCAGCAGGGTGCCGGCAAGGGAAAAAGCCGACTGCCTTTGAAAAGATTGGATGAGTGCCGGAGTGGCCACATTTTCCAGCACGGTCAATTCGGGCATCAGATAATGAAACTGGAATACAAAACCAATGTCTCGATTGCGGTATGCAGCCAGCCGTTTGCGACTGAATGTCGCGATATCAGCACCGGCAAAACATATCGAACCGCAATCGGGGCGATCGAGAGAACCCAGCAGGTGCATCAAGGTGCTTTTTCCTGAACCCGAAGCACCGGTGATCGATACCAGGCTTCCTTGCGGTACTTGCAGGCAGAGATCTTGCAGGATGACCAGTTTTTTTTTATCGGGTTGGATGAAACTCTTGGTGATACCCGAGGCTTCCATGATCCGTGTGGCCATCATTCCTCCTGACTAACGGACACGAGGCCAAATGCTGATCACCTTGCGCAAGCGTGACAGCCAATATCCGTTTAATTGCTCAAATCTGACCCAGCCGCCTGTGCTGGGAGCATGGATAAAACGTCCGGCGCCCAGATATATAGCCGAATGCCAAGTTCCTCTGGATTTAAAAACCAGAATATCACCCCGGGCAGCGTATTTCAACGGCACACTTCCGTGAAACCGCCCCTGTTCACGAGCATGACGAGGCACCCGGATGCCAAAACAGCCGTAAACGTAATATACCAACCCGCTGCAGTCAAAACCATCAATATCAATGCCACCGAAACGGTAAGGGATTCCGGCCAGGTTTTCAGCCAGATCCGCGATCTGACGACGCGATGCCAATTTTTGTTGGGGTTCGATTCCCACCTGGCAAAAAACACAGACCAGAATCATCAGCGATAAAATCCAGGTGCCATGCTTCCATAAACAAGATTTCGCTTTTTCTGTTTTCAAAAACCGCCTTCCCGCAGACAGAAACCCAACATGCCACGTTAAAATTGCGAAAGGGGGGACTCGAACCCCCAGGCCTCGCGGCATCAGATCCTAAGTCTGACGTGTCTACCAGTTCCACCACTTTCGCGTTAAAAAAAAATAACATTATTCAGTTCTACTGTCAAATAGGTTATTTTTTTGCATCAGGGCGCCAAAGTTGAAAAATTCAAAAATTTGACAATCTGAAAACAGTTTGTTATGGTAAAAACAATTCTTTTTCTAAGGAGGCAGGAATGTCAAGAAATATTTTTTCCTTAAAAAAAATCATCATGGGCGCACTGCTGATCCTTGGGTTACTGGGAATCTCCTGGCAAATAGGCTGCCGGATGGAAACCCGGGACATCGCAGAGAAGGAAATTGGAAAAATTGATAAAATCAAGCAAGCCGGCATCATTATTGTCGGAACCAGCGCCGATTACCCCCCCTATGAATTCAGATTGATTCCGGACCTGGAAAACGGTTTCGTTGGCATCGATATCGATATTGCCGAAGCCATTGCCGCCGACTTGAACGTGAAACTCGAAATCAAGAACTTTGATTTCAATAAACTGTTCAACGAGCTCACATCGGATAATATCGACCTGATCCTGGCCGGCCTGGCCCCAAGCCAGGACCGTCAAAAAATTGTCGATTTTTCCATTCCCTATTATCAGGCCATCCAGAACATGTTGATCCGGGCGGATGACAGAGACAAGATCAAGTTACTGGAAGACCTGCGCGGAAAAATCGTCGGTACTCAGATAGGATCCATCCAGGAAGACATGGCCAGGAACATGATTATCGGTGCCGATTTTACCACGATGCCCACCATTCAAAATTTAATCGATGCCTTATTGGAAAATAAATTGGATGCCGTGATCCTGGAAAAGCCCGTAGCGGACGCCTATGTCTTTAAAAACAACAAGCTGGTAAACCTGGAGTGCAATTCAGACCGCACTCCCCTGGGTTCCGCCGTGGCAGTCAAAAAGGGAAACAGGGACCTTCTTGCCCGCGTAAACCAGATTCTGGAAAGATTAATCAATGAAAACAAGATCAGCCAGTTCGTTCAGGACGCCAAGGTGTTTACCGACAAAATCTAATTTTTATTCTGAATCGTCGCCTTCAGACCAAGTCTTTTTTTGGGGCACATTGCTTCAAATCAGCAAGGAGTTCGGTCGACAATGATCAGCCTGCAGAACATCTGCCTGACCTACAACAAAAAAAAAATATTTGACCATATTTCCTGGATGATTACTGAAAAAAGCCGCATCGGCCTGGTTGGCGACAATGGCGTCGGCAAAACGACCTTGTTTCGGGCCATCAAGGGAGAAATATACACAGATAGTGGCACAAGCGAAATTCCCAGGAATAAACGCATCGGGTATTTGCCACAGGACCTAGTCGAACTCGATCCGCTGCCGGTTCAGGATTACTTAAAAAAGACAACCGGACAGGCAGAAGCTGAAAAAAACATCATGGATTTCGAACAAAAGATCGCCGCCATGGACCATCGCCACCCAGATTATGTGGCGATGCTTAACAAATTCGAAACCGCCGGCACCGCCTTTCATATTCACGACGGCTACAATTTTGATGCCAGGGCCAAACGCATCCTCAAGGGCCTGGGTTTTGCCAATGATGACTATTTAAAAAACTGCCGTGAATTTTCCGGAGGCTGGAAAATGAGGATTTTTCTTGCCGTCATCCTGCTGTCCAATCCGGACATCATGCTCCTTGACGAGCCGACCAACCATCTCGATACCGAAAGCATGGAATGGCTGGAAAATTATCTTAGAAATTACAATGGCACCCTGCTGACTATTTCTCATGATCACATGTTTTTAGACAAAATGGTCGACCAGATCGCCGAACTCGGCCATGGCAAGATTACTATTTATAAGGGCAATTATACTTATTACCTTAAAGAGAAAGAACAAAAAATAGCGGCATTGCAAAAACAGCGGGAATTGCAGAAAGCAGAGATCAAGCGGCTTCAGGCCTATATTAACCGTTTCCGGGCCAAAGCCAGCAAAGCTTCTGAAGTTCAAAGCCGAATCAAGCAGCTGGCAAAGTTCGAACTGGTTCCCGAGGCCGAAAGCAGCAAAAAAATACATTTTCGCTTTCCCCAGTCCCAACGCAGCGGCAAAGAAGTGATCATGGTCCGCGACCTTGGAAAAACGTACGGATCGAAGCAGGTTTTTACCAAAATTAATTTCACTGTTTACCGTGGTGAAAAAATCGCCCTGCTGGGCATCAATGGTGCCGGAAAATCGACTTTGGTGCGTATTTTGGCCCAAAACGAAAAACCCAGCCAGGGTTCACTGCAATTGGGCTATCAGGTCAAGCCGGCTTTTTTTTCCCAGGAAAGCCAGCAGAATGTAACTTATGGACGCACTATCTGGGAAGAGGTCAATGATCTGGACAGCCCGAGCACGGATCTGGAAAAACGCAATGTGTTGGGCGCCTTTCTTTTTTCAGGCATGGATATTCATAAACCGGTATCCGTACTTTCCGGGGGTGAAAAAAGCCGCCTAGCTCTGATAAAAATTCTTCTCCAGGACAGCAACTTCCTGATCCTGGATGAACCGACCAACCACCTTGATTTGAAAACAAAGGATATTTTTCAAAATGCCTTGCAACATTATTCCGGAACCATCATCCTGGTTTCCCATGACCGCTATTTTCTTGACCAGCTGGTGGGGCGTGTTTTCGAAATCAGAGAGGGCGGTTTACATGAATACATCGGCAATTATTCTTATTTCATACAAAAACGCGAACAGGAATTGGCGGCCGCCGAAGATCAGGGGATACGCACCGACGCGAACCAAAGCAAGGCAATGATCGAGCCGGTTGGCGGTAAAGGGATTTATAAATCGAAGGAGCAGCGGCGCCAGGAAGCCGAGGCCAGAAACCGACGAGGAAAAATTAAAGCGGAACTTAAAAAGGAATTGCCGGATCTTGAAAAAGAAATCGGCGCTTTAGAACAAATAAAAACACGGAATCAGTCCTTGCTCTGTGATCCGGAAGTTCTCAAGGAATCAGGGCGCATCAAACCCTTGATGCTGGAATTAAGCTCAGCTTCGAGCCGTCTGACCGAACTGTACCGCCACTGGGAAGAATTGATCCGGGAACTGGAAAACGTGGATGAAATGGATTTATGATCATTCAGCACTTGAATTAAATTTAATTTTGAGGTAAATTACAAAATGGCAAAAAAATATATTCTTGCAATCAACCCCGGGTCCACTTCAACCAAAATCGCTATTTTTCTGGGCGAAGAAAAGATCATCGGTCAGAATATTTCGCATTCTGCCGAAGAGCTGGCTCCTTTTCAAAAAATCATCGACCAGCACAAATTTCGGGAAAAAGTCATTTTAGATTTTCTCAAGGAAAACAAGTTCGATGTCAACCTGCTGGCGGCAGTAGTCGGACGGGGCGGCCTGCTGACCCCCATGGCATCCGGAACCTATCTGGTCAATGACGAAATGATCAATTTTTTAAAAAGCAACAAGATGGAGCATGCCTCCAACCTGGGAGCACTGCTGGCCAGCGATATCGCCAAGATCATACCCGTCGATGCCTTCATAGTCGACCCCGTTGTTGTTGATGAGATGGCCGATATCGCACGGATTACCGGGTTGCCTGAGATCCGTCGCATCAGCATTTTTCATGCTCTGAACCAGAAAGCAGCTGCCCGCGAAGCGGCAAAAAAAATCGGCAAACCCTATCAAAAATGCCGGCTAATCGTCGCCCATCTTGGCGGCGGCATTTCCATAGGCGCCCATTTGGATGGTCAGGTCGTTGATGTCAATAATGCCCTGAACGGCGACGGTCCTTTCGCGCCTGAACGTGCCGGCTCTCTCCCCAGCTGGAGCTTGATCGAACTGGCCCTTTCAGGAAAATACGACATGGCTGCGATGAAAAAAAAGATTACCGGCAAGGGCGGTATTGTCGCACACCTCAACATCAATGATATGAGAAAGGTCGAAGATCTGGTCACGTCCGGCGATCCTAAAGCAACCGAAGTTTTTGAAGCCATGGCCTACAATGTAGCCAAGGAGATCGGCGCACTGGCTGCAGTGCTGGAAGGCAGGATCGATGCCATCGTTTTGACCGGCGGCATCGCCTTCGACCAGTATTTCGTCAAACTCGTCCGCCGCCGCGTCGAGTTCCTGGCCCCGCTGGTCGTTCTGCCTGGAGAAGATGAAATGACGGCACTGACCCAGGGAGCGTTGCGCGTACTGAATGGTGAGGAAGCAGCGAAACATTGGACAAACTCAGGAGAAAAGAAATGAACCCCATGAAAAAATTGAGCGAAATTGAAAGCCTGGTCAAAGCTAAAAAAAATTCCAGGATGGCCGTGGCCTTTGCCCAGGACGAGGACACGATCCTGGCGGTCCAGCGCGCCGTCGATGAAAAAATTGTTGACGCCATATTGATCGGCAATCAGGAGACCATCCGTACCGTTTGTAAAAAGCTCAAGGTGGATCCCGATTTGTTTGAAATTGTCCATGAACCCGACGAAAAGAAAAGCGGTGATAAGGCCGTGCGCATGATTATGGATGGCAAGGCCAACCTGCTGATGAAAGGCCTGATCGCGACACCTTATTATCTGAAACCCATATTAAACAAGGAATACAATCTGATCCGCAAGGACGGAGTCCTTTCCCATACGGCAATCCTGGAAGTACCGACCTACAACAAGCTCTTGCTGGTCTCCGACGTGGCCATGATCCCCTATCCCGACCTGACCCAGAAAGTGCAGATGATCAATTATAACATCAAGATTGCAGCCAAGCTGGGCATTGAAAATCCCAAAGTAGCCATCCTGACCGCCAATGAAAAAGTTTCAGACAAGATGCCCTGCACCATGGAAGCTGCGGTCATTGCCAAGATGGCTGATCGCAAACAGATCAAGGGCGCAATCGTCGACGGGCCTCTGGCATTGGACGTGGCCATTTCAAAGCATGCCCTCGAGATCAAGGGCTTGAAATCTTCGGTCGAAGGCGATGCCGACATCCTGATTATGCCCAATATCGAAGCGGGCAATATTTTTTACAAAGCGACCACACTGCTGGCCAAGGGCAAACTGGCTGCCGTAGTCACCGGCGCGCCCTTCCCGGCCATCCTGACATCCCGGGCCGATGACGATGATTCAAAGTACTATTCAATCGTTCTGGCGGCCGCTCTGGTCTAAAACCTAAGTAATTCGCATGGTGGGGTTTGATTCATCAAACCCTGCCCGATAAAATGAAACAGCAAAACGGTTCGCGAACCATCCATACAAAAAATATTTATTCCTCTTCGCCGCCGAACCCCATCTGCTTTTCTTCATAGCCGGACGGTACCGCGAAGAAGGAAGCGTGTAAACTCTTGCTGCCCAGCGACAGGACTTCCATGGTCTGACGCTGGGTTACCTTGGATTTGCCCTTCTTGTTTACCGATGTATTCACGGTGATCATCTTCAGGGGAAAGCCCAGTTCGGCATCGGCCTTCATTTGTTTTTCAATCAGGTTGTCCAGGTCTTCGATACCGGTTTTAAAATCACGGAAGCGAAACGCTTCGCCCATTTCAGCCATGCCCTTGAAGCTGGGAGTTGACCATACTTCCTTTTCAATCTTTTCATGGCTCCGGTTCTTGATGATGGCGATCTTGACTTCCATATCATATTCCACGAGCTGCCGGCTGTGACGGCAGGGATAACCCAGAACCGGTGCCGATCCGAGTTTTTCATTTTTCACCACGGGGTTGCTGATCTTAATTTTAACCAGTTTGCCTACTGCGCCGGTCATTTGGATGAGAGCGTTCATGGGCAGGCGCGAATATGTCTTTTCTTCCGGATTGACCATGTAGAGGATGTTATCCTTGGCCTGGTACAGCCAGTACGAACCTTTCCGGAACATGTCATTTTCCTTATCCACGCTTTCAAAAACCTGCTTGACATTGCCGCCACTGGCATAGACCTGCATGATGATCGTATTGCTTTGTCCTTTGGCCTCCGCTTCGGTCACGGTCCGGGTCCGCCACTGCACTCCGGCGAAAGAAGTCGCGGTAAAAGTGAAAACAAGAAAAATCACGAAAATTATTTTTTTCATTGGGGTTCCTCCTCAATCTACCGGGAACATTATACAAGGTTTCAACCGCTTTGAAAAGGCCGGGCCATGGCAAATCGAAAAGGCACGGCGCCACTAAAAGTGACATACCGCTCATCTCGGCATGAAAATGCCGAGGATCAGTACTGCGCCATGCCCCTATTTCAACCGCGATAAAATCATTAATTCAACTGATCACCACTGTTTTTATGTTCACGAATTCCTTGATGCCATAGTGGGACAATTCGCGCCCGTATCCCGATTGCTTGATGCCGCCGAAAGGCAAGCGCGGATCGGACCGGACCAAGCCATTGATGAAAACCATGCCTGCGTCAATGCCCGCAGCCAATTTCTCTGCCCGCGGCAGGTCGAGAGTCCAGATACTGGCCCCCAGGCCGAACGGGGTGTCATTAGCAATACGGACCGCGTCTTCAGCATCTTCGGCGCTGATCAAGGCGGCCACCGGTCCGAACATTTCTTCTTCATAAGCCGGCATTCCCGGCTTCACATCACCGAGGACGGTGGGTTGAAAATAGAAGCCAGATCGCTCGCTCATGCGCTTCCCCCCCGTCAAAACCCGGGCCCCGAGGCGAACCGATTCTTTTACCTGACGTTCAAGTTCATCCACCAAGTCGGTTCGGGCCAATGGGCCGAGGTCATTGCCCGGTTCGAGCGGATCACCGACTTTCAACGCCTCCACCGCGGTGATGAATTCCGAACGAAAACGCTCTAGGATATTCGTCTCGACAATGAAACGTTTGGCTGCAATACAGCTCTGGCCATTGTTGATCATGCGGGCTTGAACAGCCGTAGGCAGACAGGTCTGCAGCGGGGCGTCGGCCAGGACAATGAAAGGATCGCTACCCCCAAGTTCCAGAACAACTTTTTTAAGGTTGCGGCCGGCCTGCGCAGCGATTTTTCTCCCGGCTTGCTCGCTGCCGGTCAGCGTGACCGCAGCGATCAACGGATGGTCAATCACGGCTTCGACCAGCCCGGAACCAATCCGCATTTCGCTGAAAACATGCTCTGGGAACCCGGCTTTCCTGAAAATAGCGCTGATATGCCGGCTGCAGTCGGGCACGTTGGAAGAATGCTTGAGCAGGCAGACATTGCCGGCCATTAAGGCCGGAGCCGCGAAACGAAAAACCTGCCAAAAAGGAAAATTCCAGGGCATGACCGCCAGAATAGGCCCCAATGGATCGAAACGAATATAGTGTGTCCCGGTGTCCGAAGCGATGGTTTCGGCATCAAGCATTTTTTCAGCGTTTTCGGCGTAATGGACGCAGACCATGGCGCACTTGTCAATTTCAGCTTCTGCCTGCCTGACCGGCTTCCCCATTTCAGTGCTCATCAGTTTGGCCAAGTCTTTTTTATCCTCGACCAGGATATGAGCCGCCTGCATCAGCAACCGGCTTCGTTCTGAAAACCCGGATTGTCGCCAAGCGCAGAAGGCATCGTAAGCCTTTGTGATGCAGTCTTTAACCTGGGCTGCGCTTTGTTCGGCAAAGCTTCCCCTTAATTCTCCCGTGGCGGGATTTACTGATTCCAGGGCCATGTGTTTCTCCTTTGTCTTGATTGATTATCCATTGTAAAAAAATGCAATAAAAAATTCAAATCTTAACCGGGAATCCCATTTCCTCTTTGACACACCCGCCTGCCTTTGGTATATATGAATTTCAGATTGAAATGCTGGTCACACGCAAACAATCAGGAACCGCATAGGAGGTATGCTCATGAAACGCATTGTCTGCTTCTTCATTACAACCCTGATCTTTGGTTTTTCAATGTCCGCCGAGGAGGGAATGTTTCCTTTAAGCGAAATTCACAAGCTGGACCTCAAGGCCATGGGTTTTCTCGTCGGTCCACGGGATATATACAATCCCAATGGTGTCAGCCTGGTCGACGGCATCATCAATTTGGGCGGCTGCACGGCCAGTTTTGTTTCAGGCGAAGGCCTGATCCTGACCAATTACCACTGCGCCTTCGGCGCCGTCCAGGCGGTTGCCACTCCCGAGAACGACTACTTGCGCGATGGTTTCTACGCGGCCGAGCGGTCGGCCGAAATACCGGCCAAGCGCTATACCGTGCGCTTGATCGAATCCTACCGGGACGTTTCACGCGAGATTCTGACCGCCATCAAGAAGAAAATGTCTTACGCCCAGCGCAGCAAGGCTATTGAGGAAAAATCAAAGCGCATGGTCGTGGCCTTCGAGAAAAGCAATCCAGGCAAACGGGCCGAAGTAGCCGAAATGTTCCGCGGCAAGACCTATGTGCTGTTCGTTTACAATTACATCAAGGACGTGCGCCTGGTCTACGCCCCACCCCGCTCCATTGGCGAATACGGTGGCGAGGAGGATAACTGGATGTGGCCTCGCCATACCGGTGATTTCGCCTTCATGCGCGCCTATGTTGCACCCGACGGCTCCAATGCCGAATTTTCTCTCCAGAACGTCCCCTTCCGGCCAAAAAAATACTTCCCAGTCGCTGCCGAGGGAGTCAGAAATGAGGATTTTGCTTTTATCCTGGGCTATCCAGGCAGTACCCACCGGCATAAGTCCTCTCACTATCTCGCCTTTGAAGAAAATATCCGCATGCCTTTCATGGTCGACCTGTATCGCTGGATCATCGGGTTGAAAGAGGAAATGAGCGCCGGCAACCGCGGCGTCGCTATCAAACTTTCTTCTTCCCTCAAGGGATTGTGGAACACCGTCACTCGCAGTCTCGGCCAGCTCCAGGGCATGAAAAATCTGCATTTGGTCGAACAGCGTCAAAGGGAAGAAATATCCCTGCAAAAATTCATTGACAGCGATCCGGTCCGACGAAGAAAATACGGCTCGCTGCTCGCTGACCTGGCAAAAGTCTATGAGGACAAAGCCAAAAGATCACGCCGTGACCTGACTCTGTCCAACCTGCTGAGCAACAGGATATCCATCATCATGGGCAATGCCTTCAAGATCTGCGAGGCGTCCCATGAGCGCGTCAAGAAAGACACCCAGCGCGAAGCCGCTTATATGGAACGCAATTTCGACCGCACCGAGAAGCAAATGACCATGGCGCTGAGAGATTATCATGAGCCGACCGAAAAAGCCCTGCTCAAGGAAATGCTGCGCCGTGCCGCTGCTTTCAGGGACAAACAAGCTATCCCGGCCGTGCGAGACATCTGCGCCGGCAGCGAGGAGAGCATGGCCTTGGATGCATTTCTGCAAAAATCCTTTGCTGCAACAAAGCTGAACGACCCGAAAATCGTAAGCGCCTGCCTCAAAAAAAACAATGCCCAGCTAAGGACAATGAACGATCCTTTCATCAACCTGGCTTTCGCCCTCTACCCGGACCATCGTGAAATGAAGGAAGACGAAAAAATAAAAAAGGGTATTTTGGATCAGCTTTTAGCCAAATTGGTCGATGTCAAGAGGGAATTATTGGGCAGAGATTTTATTCCAGACGCCAATGGTACCCTGCGCCTGACTCGTGGCAGGATCCGGGGCTACTCCCCGGCCGATGCCATACGCATGCAGTCCTTCACAACCTTGGGCGGCATCGTTGAGAAGCATGCCACTCATCCTGGCCTGGCTTCATATCAAGCGCCGGAAAAGCTGCTCGAACTGGCCAAAGCCAGGGATTACGGCCGCTTCGCTCACCCCGATCTGGACGATGTACCGGTGGCCATGCTCTATGACATGGATACCACCGGCGGCAATTCGGGCAGCCCGGTATTTAACCCCCGTGGTGAACTCATCGGCCTGAACTTCGACCGGGTATTCGAGGCAACGATCAACGACTTTGCGTGGGATGAGTCCTACAGCCGCTCCATCGGCGTCGACATGCGCTTCATCCTCTGGTCCTTGGCCAAATTCAGCGGCGCGGAACGGCTGCTGGCCGAAATGGGAATCAAGTGACACATTAAACTATCGTGAGGCGGCTCGTCACACGATGTTATCGGTAAATATGGAAGCCACTCAGACCCGCGGATGTGACGATACCCACACCGAATGTTTTTGAGGACTTAACAAATTTCCCCAAAACATGGTGTCAGGAATGCGTGAGGTATTCAGAATGCTCTTCACTTTTCTTTCAGCAATTTCAAGATCGCCGCTGCGCCCTGTTTCTCGCTATCATCATTTGCCCTCCTCAGTTTTCGCTGAAATTTGCAGGCAAGGTAATAACGCAGCAAAACCGATTGCCAATGGGCAAGGTGCTTGCGGTAAAGATAAAGCTGGCTTTTACGATACTCCAGCACGGCACCGGGCCATGAGCCGACACTTTGGCCGCCATGGTGAACCACCCTGGCCCCGCTGTAATAAACCACTTTTTTACGCATGGCCCACACCCGCAGGCACAGATCATGGTCCTCAAAATAAAGGAATATATTTTCATCGAAGGGCGGTTCTTTTTCGAACAAATCCTTTCGCGTCAGTAGGCAGGCCCCGCTGACCCACGCTGTTTTCTTTAATATGCCACCGCTACGACGGCGGCTGTTTTTCCATTTTCCCAGCAGCCTAGCCATGGTTTTTTGATACAACTCAGCAAAGAGGGAAATTTTAAAACCGTAAGAAAGCTGAAAGGAACCGTCCGTATTGAGAAGCATCGGACCGAGAGCTCCGATTCCAGAGTCTTTCTCCATTACCTGCAGCATCGCATCAACGGCCGTGCCTATGATTTCCGTGTCATTGTTCAAAAAAAGCAGGTATTCCCCCCGCGCGGCCTGCACCCCACGGTTGTTGGCCCATCCGAAACCGTGATTGACCGGATTGCGGATGATACGGATATCCCAAAAAAAGTCATTGAGATATTCCTGCACGTCTTCATTGGAATGATTGTCGACAACAATGATTTCATAATTGAAGGAGGGTGGATTTCTTTTCAGGGAATCAATAGCCGCCTTCAGCAGTGCAAACTGGTTGAAACTGACAATAATGACCGATAATTTCACCGCCAGCGGCGAGCCGTCATTCAAGGATGATTTTCCCGGCATTTCCCGAAAGCCCTATGTCGAAGGCAGCCTTGAAATCATGCATTTTAAAGCGATGGGTGATCAACGGCTTCAGATCGACTTTGCCGGAAGTCAACAAGGCGTCCATCTGGTACCAGGTTTCAAACATTCGTCGGCCGTTGATTCCCTGGACCGTCACGCCGGGGAAAATGACATCCTTGGCAAAATCCATGGTGATCGGCTTGGAGGGAATGCCCAACAAAGAAAAACGACCATTTTTGCGAATGGACCGGAACCCCTGGGCAATAGCGTCCGGATGTCCCGACATTTCCAGTACAACATCTACGCCCTGGCCTTGAGTCAGGGCGGCGACAATTTCGGCCGGTCTCTCGGTTAAGGGATCGATCACCCGATCGGCCCCCATTTTCATGGCTAATTCACGTCGGAAGGGGATGACTTCACTGACCAGCACCATGGAAGCCCCGGCCGCTTTGCAGACCGGAACGGCCGCGATACCGATCGGGCCGCCGCCGAGGATCAGAAATGTTTTTCCTACTGTCGCCCCGGCCATGACCGTGTGCACCGCATTACCGAAAGGATCATAGATAGCCGCGAATTCAGGATCAATGCCTTTGGGTACTTTCCAGAGGTTGGCCTCAGGTACAGTCAAATAGTCTGCGAAACAGCCATCACCATCCACACCGAGAATCACCACGTTTTCACAAAGATGAGCGTTGCCGGTACGGCATTGAAAGCATTGGTTGCAAACCACGTGCATTTCAGCCGTTACCAGCTCGCCGACATGGTAATGATGGACATCGTGACCGGTTTCGACGATGGCGCCGTAAAATTCGTGGCCCGTGGTCAGCGGCGGTTTTAACCGGTTCTGGGACCATTCGTCCCACTTGTAAATATGGAGGTCGGTGCCGCAAATCGCCCTTTTATGAACCTGGATCAATACCTCGTTGGCCTTGATGGTTGGAATGGGAATTTCTTTCATTTCCAAACCGGGTCCGGCTTGCATTTTCCTTAGCGCCTTCATCGTACCGGTCATATGGATCTCCTTTCATGATTGACGATTCAATACGTATCATATATTTTTTAAAGCGCGAATTCAAGTATGCTGCTGCCCCCTGATCCGCACGGGTTCGAGTAGGAACGTACGGTGGTGTACCTGACTCGAACCCGGGAGTTCCGAATGGATGATCGGAGGAAAAATACTTCCGTGGATTTTTCATTGGCTAATAGGAATGCGACAAGGCATTGCAATTTAGCAGCGTACGGATATAATATCGCCCTGAGGTGAAAAATGCCAAAACGAAAAACACTTCTGCTCTGGCTGATTGCGTTGCTATTAACAATCGTTCTGGCTGTTTATCAGCGCCTGAGCGGCCCGACCCATCCGGTTAGGAGAACAGAAAATATCGCCGGCGTCGAATTCAGCTATAAATTCTATCGCAGCTGGAACTCGGGCCAAACGTTGCCGGTACGGATAAAAACCAATAACGACATGGTCCATGCCCGAATATATTACCGCCGTTATCCTCCGCTGGACAATGAGAACTGGTCGCGAACAGCCATGGAGAAAAAAGCAGGATTGCTTACGGCGTCAATCCCGGGCCAGCCCCCGGCCGGCAAAGTGATCTATAAAGTGGAAGCAATGGCCGGAGGAAAAAACGTCTGGCTGAACAGCGGCCGGGCCGTAGTCGCACGCTTCAAGGGCAAAGTCCCGACCGTTCTGATTATTGTGCACATCATTTTCATGTTTAGCGGTTTGTTGCTGGCCTTCCGAACTGGCCTAGAGGCCCTGCACCGGGATGGTCACTGGCAAAAATTGGTTGCCTGGACTCTAGGCATAACTTTTTGCGGCGGCCTGATTCTCGGACCGCTGATACAGAAATTTGCTTTTGGCGCCCTCTGGACCGGGTTCCCATTGGGCGGCGACCTGACTGACAGCAAGACGCTTTTTGCCGTTTTGGTCTGGCTGGCTGCATTTTTTTTGCGTCATAAAAGCAAGTGGTGGCCATTGGCCGCAACCGTATTAATGATTACGATCTATCTCATTCCCCACTCGCTGCTTGGATCGGAATTAAATTACCGAACCGGTAAAATAGAGACCGCAACGACAAGTGAGTCCACACGTCCAAAATAAAGTAAGACAAAGCCTGCCTGTCAATTGGAGTCGCTATTTTTTAGCGCCTGTCGTTGTAATTCGCAGCGAGATGGCGTATAATTGATTCTCGCACACTAGGAAATTCATGAAAATAATTGAATTCAATCCCGAAAGTCAATCGACCGCATTTTCTAAAGACCAGACAGGCCTGAACGATATTTTTCGGGAAATTCTGCCCGTCATATTTCATAAATTAAAAAATAAATTGACGCCGATCATTGGCTACACCGAGATACTGAAGTCCAGAACCCGGGATGAATTCTTCATTGAAAGACTGGGCAAAATTGAAAATAATGCCAACGAATTGACTTCGATGTTGAATATTTTAAAGGATTATTTAAAAATCGAAGCCAAGCCGAAGCGGGCTGGAAATCTCAACCATATTGTGCAAAAACTGAAACCGGACTGGCAAAGAACAGCGTCCGAAAATGAAATTGATTTTCTATTCAACCTGGATCGCAACGTCCCGAACATGCCACTCCGGCACGGACAGATAGAACTGCTGCTGCTGAATCTGGCGGCCAATGCATTGACGTCATTGCAAATGAAAAAATTGCCGCCAAGGGAAATTCAACTGAACACCCGCCTGGAAGATCACCAGGTGAAATTAATTATTCGAGACAGCGGAATGGGCATGGAACAAAATGAATTAAACAATATCTGGGCTCCATTTTATGCGAAATTTCAAAATGGCACCGGGCTGGGACTGCTTATCTGCGAAAAGATTATCGCCAACCATGCCGCTTCATGCCAGGTCCGTTCCCACCTCGGGGTATTCACTGAATTCGAGATAGTTTTCCCCTTGCCTGAAAAATCAAAAAAAAGAAAATTAAAATCGCAACGAATGAACCAAACGATAAAAAAAACAAAGGAGGATTCATGAGCAGCAAATATGTGTACTTTTTTTCCAAGGATTTAAGCGAAGGCAGCAAGGAAATGAAAAATCTTCTGGGCGGCAAAGGATCGGGACTGGCTGAAATGGCCAGCATTGGGCTTCCCGTCCCCGCCGGATTCACCATTACGACTGAAGTTTGTGATTTGTTCTATAAAAATAACCGTCAATACCCCGCTGGCCTGGACAAGGAAGTGGACGAAAACATGAAGAAACTGGAAAAAATCACCGGAAAGAAATTTGGCGATGCCAATGATCCGCTGCTGGTTTCGGTCCGCTCAGGCGCGCCATTATCCATGCCCGGCATGATGGAAACCATTCTTAACCTGGGACTGAACGATCAATCGGTTGCCGGCCTGTCTAAAAAGACCGGCAACCGCCGTTTTGCGCTCGATGCCTATCGCCGCTTCATCATGATGTACGGATCTACGGCCAAAGGCATTGATCGCGAAGAATTCAACCATGCGTTTGATTCCATCAAGAATGAGCTCAGCAGAAAAAGACTGGGTCTGGCCGCGCAGATCAAAGTAAACGATACCGATGTCGATGAAAAAGAATTAGAGGCGCTGGTCACTGCATTTAAAGCCATTTACAAAAAACATATCGGTACGGATTTTCCACAGGATCCAAAAGAACAGTTATGGGGATCCGTTGACGCTGTTTTCGGCTCCTGGATGGCAGAAAAAGCGGTGACCTACCGGCGTGTGGAAAAAATCAAAGGCGTCATCGGCACAGCCGTCAATGTACAACAGATGGTATTCGGCAATATGGGAGCCAAGAGCGGCACCGGAGTTTGTTTCACCCGTGATCCCAATAGTGGTGAAAACATGTTTTATGGCGACTATCTGGTCAATGCCCAGGGAGAAGACGTCGTGGCCGGCATCCGCACGCCGATCAGATTGGCTGAATTTGAAAAAACCGATCCCAAGTCCTATGCCCAACTGGTTGATGTCCGGCGCATACTGGAATCCCATTTCAAGGATATGCAGGACCTGGAGTTCACGGTTGAAGAAGGGCGGCTCTTCATGCTGCAGTGCCGTACCGGCAAAAGATCCCCGGCCGCCGCTTTCAGAGTTGCCGTCGATATGGTGAATGAAAATTTGATCAGCAAGGAGGAGGCACTGCTGCGCATCCAGGACAAAGATATTGAAGGAATATTCTACCCGATCATCGATCCCGAGCAGAAGGAAGAAATGAAAAAAAATTTTCTGGTTTCAGGCATTGACGCCGTCCCTGGAGCTGCGACCGGCATGGTGGTCTTTAACGCCAAAGATGCGGAAGCCGCAGCTTCCAGGAATGAAAAAGTGATCCTGGTCAGAAAGGAAACCAGCCCCGAGGATGTCGGTGGCATGCATGCCGCTCAAGGCATCCTGACCGCGACCGGAGGTAAAACCTCGCACGCAGCCGTGGTGGCCCGAGGCTGGGGTAAATGCTGCATTGTCGGTTGCGAAGAACTGAACATCAACTACGAAAAAGAAGAATTGTCAGTCGGAGACATCGTGGTAAAAAAGGGAGACGCAATCACCATCAACGGCTCTACTGGTCAGGTTTTCCTAGGCGCTTTGAATCTGATCAAGCCCGAGCCCCCAGCCTCCTTCAATACCCTGATGAGTTGGGTTGATAAAATCCGCGCCATTAAAGTGCGCACCAACGCCGATACTCCGGATGATGCGCGCAAGGCCGTTGAGCTCGGTGCGGAAGGCATCGGGCTTTGCCGGACCGAACACATGTTTTTCTCCACCGAGGAGCGCCGTTTGACCATCCAGGAAATGATTGTCGCCGAAACCCTGGAAGGCCGCATCAACGCATTGAACAGACTGCTCCCCTTTCAAAAAGAAGATTTCAAGGGCATATTCAAGGCCATGGACGGCTACCCGGTGACCATTCGTCTTATCGACCCGCCGCTTCATGAGTTTGTGCCCCATAGCGAGGATAAACAGAAGCATCTGGCTCAGAAAATCGGTGTCCCTTATGAAAAGATCCGCATCCGGGTCGAACAACTACACGAGGCCAACCCCATGCTCGGTCACCGCGGCTGCCGCCTGGCCATAACCTACCCAGAAATCCTGGATATGCAGGTCAGAGCGATTATTGAAGCCGCCTGCGAATGCACCGCTGCCGGAATCAAGGTTTTTCCAGAGATCATGATCCCGTTGACCATTGATAAAAAGGAACTATTGATACTGGAAACACGCACACGCCAGGTTGCTGACGAAATCATTAAAACCAGGGCGGCAAAACTGAAATATCTGGTCGGGACCATGATCGAAGTGCCGCGGGCAGCCCTGCTGGCCGATCACATTGCCGAGGTAGCCGAGTTCTTTTCCTTCGGCACCAATGACCTGACCCAGATGACCATGGGCATTTCACGCGACGATGCCGGCAAGTTCTTGCCAGAGTATGTTGATGAAAAGAAAGCCGGTATCTTCAGCGACGATCCCTTCCAGTCGCTTGATCAGGCCGGCGTGGGCATGCTGGTCAAAATGGCCATCGAAAAAGGTCGTAAAACCAAGCCGGATTTAAAGATTGGCATCTGCGGAGAACATGGCGGCGATCCAAAGTCGGTGGAATTCTGCTGCCGGGTTGGGATGAATTACGTTTCATGTTCCCCGTTTCGCGTGCCCATCGCACGATTAGCGGCAGCCCAGGCGAAATTGAAAGCCAGCAAATAAAAGCAAGCGTTTTTCGGGATTGTTCTGGAATCGTTCTCGATCATGATCAAATGTACGCGGAACATGCCCGTGCCTTTCTTTTTTATTTATTAGGAATGTACCGATGGCCCGGTCAGCGCTGGGGATATTTTCGACGCGGTTTACGGCTTACTGGCATTTCGTTCGGATCGCGGCTTTCCTCGTATCTTCCCCGTTGGGCAGCCCTGATCTTGGTCACGACATCGGCTTCACTATTTTTAATCTTAATTTTTTCGCCGCTAAGCAGAGTGATGATTAAAGCGGGTGTCGATTCCACCTGGCTGATCTGATCGACATTGAGCAATATTTCGGTGCCGTCGAGAAGAAAAAGCCGAATCATCTTGTCGCTGCCTCCGTTCTTTTGCCCGTACATAAGCCATTTTACCATGGCTGGCTGTTATCATAGCATTTTTTATCAGATTGCACAATTTTTCATTTGCATCAGTTGACCTGCGGACTGAAAATGGATTAATTTGACATTCACGCCCCTCGCCTTTATAGTTCCGTCATGGATGCCGCTCAATTTCACGCCCATTACCGTTTGCAGGCCGATTGGCTGTCCCAGTCCCGGAGCTATCTATACCGCAAGATCGCCCTGGCCCGCTATAAACGCATCCTTGATCTGGGGTGCGGCTGCGGCGTGATTACGGAAGAGATCCGTGCCATATGCGCCCTGCCGGTATTTGGCGTCGACCGTGACCCGGCCGTGATTGCTTTCGCGAAAAAAGAATATCCCCAGAATCGATTTTGGGTTGCCGACGAAAATGCTCTGCTTGAACAGGGCCTGTCATTTGATCTGATCATCCTTTCGTTTGTCCTTATGTGGCAGGCCAAGCCATTGCGTTTTTTGCAAAAAATAATTAAGCTGCTGGACAAAAGAGGTACGCTGCTGATTCTGGCCGAACCTGATTACGGCGGCCGCATTGATTTTCCCGATGAGCTCAATTTCTTAAACGCAATCTTCATCAACCATATCGCCAGCCAAGAAGGCGATCCTTTCATCGGCAGAAAAATAAACGGATTATTGTCAGCCTTGGGCTTGCAGGCCGAAGTCGGCTTGGCCAGTCATCTTCATTTCCCGGCTGAGTTCGATCCGGTCACCTGGGAAAAGGAATGGCGTTTCTGGCAGGAACTTGCCGGTCTCTCCAGCCGGGTGGTAAAAAAAATCCTGCGTCTCGAAAAAAAGGCTGCCCGCTCGCGGCAACGTCTGGTCCTATTCCCGGTTTTCTATGCGATTGCCCGCATGCCTTAAAAAGTCAGTCTAACGGCAACCGTCAGCCAGACTTTGACCTTGACATTATCCTTCAAGGCCGGTGAGTATTTCCACTTGGAAAGGGTATCTTCCACCAGGGACTGGACATCGGCCGCCACATTGCTTTTTAAAAATTTAATTTTTGTGACATCGCCGTTTTCATCTACCAAAATCAGTGTCGGGATGGTCATCACTTGGCCACGATACTTGGTCCGCATGGAAGTATTGATCGCCGGAGGTTTGCCGGAAATTTTTTCGGGCTTGACCGTGACTTCATTCAAAGCCACCTGCGTCCCTTCTTTAACCCTGGCAGCCTCGATGCGCTTCCTTTCGGCTTCCTGTTGTCTCAGATTCTCCTCTTCTTTCCTTTTTAATTCTTCCTGGGCTTTTTGGGCTTCCAGGTCTTTTTGAAATTGCTCCGCCTCCAGCTGCTTGCGGGCATCATCCTCGGCTCTCTGCTTGGCCAGCTCATCCGCCTTTTTTTTCTTCAGATCATCAAGGCGCTGTTTTTCAAGTTCCAATGCTTTCTTTTGAGCTTCGGTCGCCGTAGCAGCCAGCATCTCCAACTGCCTGATTTTTTCATTCTGCTCGTTGATCAGTTTGGCGAGTTCGTTCTGTTGGTTCCGCCTCAACTGGTCTTCGGTCTTGACCTTTTCCGCCGTCAGCTTCTCGGTTTTCTTTGCCTGGCTAAAGTATATATAGCCGATGCCCGCACCGGCCACAGCCACGATCGCCACCACGGCCCAGATCAGGGGCGATATTTTTTTTCGCTTGTCCAACTCATCCAGGATACCGCTGACCAAGTCCTCCCTTTTCACCTGGGATTGCGGTGCGACGGGTTCCTTTTTAGGTTCTGGAATAACGTAAACCAACTCCTGCTTGCACAATTTATCTTCCTCTTCAATGCCTTCCCCATAAAGGGAGTTCATGAAATAGGCCAGGTTGAAGGTTATGGAAGACAGTTCTTCAATATGAAAATAGTTGGCAATGAAATCCTTGAGTTCCTTAATGGTTAAAAACCGTTTCAACGGATTGGGATTCAGAGTTTTTTTCAGGAAAGTAATCAGATAAGTCAAAAAGTTTTTATCGGTCGATGGAATGAGATGGGAAAAAGTCAAATTGGTGAACTTGGCTTCGAAATCTTCACCGGGCATGCAAGAGAAGTACTTGCCGGTCAGAATCCGGTAAAGCAGATAGCCCAAATGGTAGATATCCGACTGGGAAACTATTTTTTCTTTCCTGAGCAGTTCGGGCGTCAGCCAGGAGCCATAACGTTTTTCTATTTCCCCGAAAAGCACCTCGTTCCTTTCCAAATACTGGAAAATTCCATAATTCTTCAGGGCAATCTTTCCGTCATAGTGAATCATGATATTGTCGGGAGTTAAAAAACCGTGGAACGATTTTTCACCACTGACAATGATTGAGGAACCCAATTCTATGATATCGGCAATGGCGATACACATGGACATGGCCAGGTCAAAATTGATTGAAAGACCTTTCTTTTCGACGTCCTTGAGCATCTGCTCGATATTTTTCCCCTGAAAATGCTCAAAAACCAATTGACATTGATTGTTGTTGACAATGATTTTTTCAGGTGAAAACAAAAATGGGATATTCGATTTTTTTATCCCCTCCAGAAGTATCTTGACCCGTTTCCAGATATCGGCATTGCCGAAAATAGAAGGATTCACATCGCATAGCACCTTGTGGCCGACGGGTTTTCGATTTATTACCGGTGCCGCATGATAATTCATTCCCATGGTGTCGGAAAACATTTCACGAAAATAAATGTAATCATTCACGACTTTATATTCTTTCATTTTCACCTCGCTCATTGATTTAGAAGCATAATATATAAAATAAATTAAAAAATTGCAATAGTGTCAAGTGTTTTTTTGCCTGCACTTGGGCGGTTTGAATTTTGGATACAGCTGTGCTAGAATTTTCTCCAATAGTGTCCATATTTTGACGTGAGGATAAATCGTGGCAAATAAAGTTTGGCCGGTGGCCGTACTGCTGTTAACCCTGCATTTTTGCCAGGCAAAATCGGCCCTGGATGAGGCCAGGCAAATGGCCGCATCGTATGCCTCATGTACCGCCCGCTACGACCGTCTTCAAGAAGAATATGAATTGAAAATACGGAGTGGGAGACCCGGCCAGAATCAAAATGAAAGCATCGCCGCCTACAATCGCACCCTGGCTAAAAAAAAGGCTGAACTGGGAGAGTTGCTTCGGCAGAATGGGAAAAGCAGGTCAAGCAATGAGCTGGATTTGCTGCGCAGCAAAATCATGATTGAAGCCGGCCGCACGGATGATGCCGAAAAAATCATCGACCGCCTGTGTGCAATCCAATCCCCCCTGGCGCTTGAGGCCAAGCTGCAAAAAGTGTCCATTTATCTGCTCAAGCAGCGACCTACGAAGGCATTGGAATTGTTTAAATCGATAGAATCCTTGTTAAAAAAAGATGCGCAATTTTTCAAGATTTGTCTTGCCCTGGCCCGGTCGAATCTGGATGGCAGGATCCGGGAAGAGTATGCCCATAAATTTGTGGACAGCCCGGAACTGCCGGTTTCCTTGCGACCTTATAAAACACTCGTCTATGCCGACCTGGCAACTTGGGCCAAAGACGCTCGCCGACTGAACCAAGCCAACAGCTATTTTGAAAAAGCCCAGGCCATGAGTCATTATCAGCCATGGCGGAAAAAATTGACAGCCGAACTTGAACAAATCAGCCTCATGGATAAACCGGCGCCTCCCCTACAGGGGGAGTCATGGCTCAATAGCCGGGCACTGCCATGGCTGTCCCTCAGGGGGCGGGTGGTGATCATTACTTTCTGGGCACCATGGTGTCCTTCCTGCCGGGAACTCCTGCCGGTGCTCCAGGAGCAATACAGCCAATTAAAAAATCAGGGATTGCTGGTTATCGGCTGCACGAAACTGTATGGTTGCAGCAGCGACGACGTCGGCAAAGTGGAAAAAGTCAACGCGGCCGAAGAACTGGCACTGATTCAAAAATACCTGGAAAATAATCGCATATTGTACCCGGTGCTGGTCGGGGCCGAAGGCCGCAGTTTTGATACGTATGCCGTAACAGCCGTTCCCACGCTGGTTTTTTTAGACCGTCGCGGCGTGGTGGAAACCATTCAGTCGGGCAGCAGCACGCCACAGAGAATCCGGGCGCAAATCAAATCATTATTGGCGGAGACAAAATGAAAAAAGTCAACGTGACCGAGTTGGAGCAAAAACTTCATTCGCAGCTTTATATCCTTCTCGATTTCAGCTCTCCGGGTTGTGCTCCCTGTCAAAAAATTTCGCAAACATTGCCATCCATGATTGCCGAGTTAGCGGACATCGATATCGGCGCTTTTGAAGTCGACATTGCCGCGGAACCGGGAATTGCCAGCAAATTTTTTGTTCTCGGCGTCCCAACTCTGATCCTTTTCAAAAAAGGCCAGGAAATTGCCCGTTTCAATTCGTTGCCGAAGGCGAGTAAAATCAAACAGCTCCTGTCCTGAAAAAAGGACAGTTTATTTCAAATGCCCGGCAAATTGTTGGCATCAGAAATGCTTCCATAGTGTCAGGAGGTAGATCATGAAACGAACACTAGCATTATTGATCTGTTTAGCTTTAGGATCTGGATTTATTTTTTCTCAGAGTTTCAATTTCAAAATAGGCCTTTTCAACCCTTCTTTGAAATCGGACCTGTGGCAAGACAATATGCAGAACCTGGCATTCAACAAAACCGATATGCTCAACACCTATTATGCTGCAGAGTACGAGATTTTCCTCAATCGCTTCACTTCATTTTCACTGGAAATAGGTAAATACAGCAAGGATGTATACTCCCAGTACAAAGATTACACCGATCAGGACGGGAGCCCCATTTTCCAGAATATTTCACTCAGCATCACTCCAATTGAAGCCAACATTAAACTTTATCCTTTCGGTCACCGGAAAATGGTTTACCCGTTTTTTGGGGCCGGGCTTGGACTTTATGCATGGACATACCAGCAATGGGGGGATTTTATCATTTTCCCCGGGCTCGATATTGAGAATGGATTTGCAGAAACTGAAACATTCAGCGTGGGGTTCAACTGTCGGGCCGGCCTGGTTTTTCGTTTTCACCACCGCGTGGCGTTGACTTTTGAAGGCAAATATCAGTACGTGCGCGGCCAATTGTCTGGATATTTTGAAGGTTTTGAAATGCTGGACCTGGGAGGAATCACGGCCACCGTGGGCGTTCATTTTTTCCTGCGCTGAAAGTCGTTGAAAAAACGGACCGCCCTTTTGCAATGCCCGGAAGATTGACATAGCGGGATAAATATGTTAAATATATGACGGACCTGGTCGGGCCGTTAGCTCAGCTGGCAGAGCACCGCCCTTTTAAGGCGGGTGCCGTTGGTTCGAATCCAACACGGCTCATCGTTCGGCCCGTTCGTCTATCGGTTAGGACATAAGATTTTCAATCTTATAAGAGGGGTTCGACTCCCCTACGGGCTATTTCCTTTCCAGCACCGGGGCATTCCCTGCCGCCGGCCGCTTGCATTCCACTTTCCCGAACACGTGTTTTAGCAGGATATCGAACTCGAACTCCAGGTTCGGCGTCAGAATGCCTTTGCCGCGCACCTCACGGATCTTGCTGATCTTCCAGAACTTCCCCGCACTGATCTCCTCGCGATTGATGCGCAGCGTCCGGTCGGTCCGGGTGACGAACATGGTAACCAGTTCGGACTCGATGTCGCTCTCCCAGACATAGCGGGCCACTGGCACGGCCTGGAAGGCACATAGACCCAGTTCCTCTTCGGCTTCCCGCTTCAGGGCTTCCTCCACCTTTTCGCCGCTGCACACGTGCCCGCCGACCGCCGTGTCCCACTTCCCCGGCTGGATCTGCTTCCGCTCCGAACGCTTCTGCAGGAAAATGCGGTCCTGGGCGTTGAGCACGTGCAGATGGACGACTGGGTGCAGCAACCCCGGTTGCGAATGGCAGGCGCTGCGTGGAGCCCGGCCGCGCACATGGCCCTCGGTATCGACGATGTCGAACCATTCCTCGTCTGCATATTGGGCGGCGACGGCTTTCGCCCGCCGCACGCGTCCGCGCTTGGTCAGCCATTCTGCCAGGAACAACACGGCGAAAAGAATATAGAAGAGCCCTCCGGAGATGAAGCCCCAAGCGGCAAGCGACATGGCCAGGGCTGCGTAAACGGTCAGTACGGCATGGCCGAAAAAGATAAAGAACATCATCTTCACGCTGTGCGTCATTTGCCGTGTCTGCTCCTCGCTGAGTTCGATCCCCTTCAAGTAGCGCCGCGACATGGCCAGCACGATGTTCATCGGCGTGAAGGCCGAGACACCCAGGACCCCGCAGAAAATAAACTCGACGATGGCCGGCTTCAATCGAAAAAAGACGTCGTTCTCCAACAGCAGCGACAGGCCGCCCATGGCCACGATCAGCAGCGTGTCGATCAGGATGAAACGGTCCCAGATCTTTTCCTTGGCATAGGAATATGCCAACTCGGCGATTCCCGCAGCGACGGCGACGATGAGGCCGACGCGTATGCCCCACAAGGAATCGGCGACAATAAAAATGATCAGGGGCAAAAAGCCCGGGGCCAGAGTTTTAATTATGTGCAGGCGGTTCAATGGCGTTTCAGGATATATAAAAGCCTCGTTTTTAATTCTTGCGGGTTGACTTGCGACGTGCCGATTTTTTCCACCACGATAGAAGCGGCGGCATTGGCCAGGGCCACGGCCTCACGCAGAGAGGTTCCTGAAACAAGGGCCAGGGTAAGAATGGCGACCACCGTATCGCCGGCACCGGTCACGTCAAATACTTCATGACTGAAAGCGGGAAGATGGAATATTTTTCCGCCCCTGGCTGCTGCCGAGATGCCGTAGCCGCCCCGGGTGATCACGGTGACCGCAGTGCGAAATTTACGGCGGATACTTTTCAAGGCCAAGGCGGCATCATCATCGCTGTTGATATTTTTTCCGAACATTTCCTCGGCTTCTTTCAAATTGGGCGTAATGGCAGTCACATCGCGATATAAAGGGAAATGGGGCGGCTTGGGATCGACAATGATGGGAATGCCAGCGGCAATGGCCTTGCTTTTTAGCAGTTCCATCACGGGGCCGCTGACCGTGCCTTTGGCATAATCAGATACAATGATGCCATCGATCTGGGCAGCTTGAACGACCGCCCGGATCTGTTCAACCAAGGCATCGTTAAGGACAATCTTTTTTTCGTGGTCAATGCGGACGATTTGCTGGCGTTGGGAAATAATCCTGGTCTTAATGATGGTTTTGTTTTGCGGGTCAGAAATTACCGAATCAACCCCTTTTTTGATGCGTGCGATCTCTGCATTCAAGCCATCGTCGCCGATGACACCCAGCAGCAGACCCTGGGCACCCAAATGATCAATATTGGCGGCCACATTGCCGGCTCCGCCCAATCGCAATTCCTCCGACCTAACCTTGAGCACCGGCACCGGTGCTTCCGGAGAAATGCGTTCGACCTCACCGAAAATATATCGATCCACGATAATATCCCCATAGACCAGTATTTTTTTTCCGACAAAGCGGCTGCAAATTTCATTAATTCGTTTCAATGTGAGCATGATTGTCCTCTTTCAAGGTTAAAAAAGGCAGGCTTAAAAAATAAAAAAAAATGAACTTGATTTCACTGTCACCAAAATTATATTCAAACATGCCAGCCACCAAAAAACCGACAAATACGAATAGCACTCCGACCGTGATGGCGCGTCTCTCTCCGGACGAGGACTTTAATGATTTCAATAGCTGGATCATGATAAATACACAGGCCAAGAGAATACTAGCCAGGGCGAATATCCCCCGTTCAGCAAGAATTTGCATGAAATTGTTATGCAAATGAACATTAATTTGCCTTGATTCCGGATGCTTGTACCGGGCCTCGTTCCCGGCAATTACTTTTTCGATGTTATTGCTTCCTACTCCGGTCAACGGATAGTCGCTGAATATCTTGATTCCCGAGTAGAACATATATATCCTTTCGCGGTTGGCGCTGTTTTGAAGATCAATGATGGAACGGGCCCGGCTTGTAACCGCCGGCGGAGCCAGCAATATCATGACCAGCAACAAGGGCGCCATTGCCATAAGGTACTTGGGCTTGAAAAAAATGATGAATAGTATCACCGAGGCACCGATCCCCAGCCACACGTTGCGTGTCAAAGAAAAGGCGATGGCGACCAGCATGACCATCAGGGCTATTGAAATCATGAATGCTTTTTTTTTAGTCAGGCCCAGCAGCAGTAATACCAAAAAAAAGATAAATGGGAATAGCAGCAGCCCGGCATAGGTCATCCAATGGGAGGTAAAGCCCTTCAAACGTTCCGACAGAACGATGCCCTTAATTAAAACGGTATAGATTCCCACCAGTGCCGAAAGCACGCCCGAGGCCAAAACCGTCCATAGGGAAAGCCAGACACGCTTCCGGGAGTTCAAAAGCCAAAGATAGATCGGAATCAGCAGAAAGATAAGCAGTTCTTTGTTATCGCGAATGCTTGCCGTCCAGTCAACAGAAAAAACCGTGGCCAGCATGGTGAAAAAAATGTAGGCTGCAAAAAAACAGCAGAAAAACGGCAGCACGGGAAATGTCCCGCCCCGGAGCAGGTGGAGGATGAACAGCACCAAGATCATGGTGATGAGTATATAACAAGCGGCGATGGAGAAATTAATAAGAAATAGGAATGCCAATAACAGGGTTAAAGCCAGTCTATTTAATGAAATTGCTGATGGCATCATATACTTTTCCCACCGAAATATTCCGCATGCAGCGGATTGTATCATATTTGCATTTCCTTTGCGAACAGGGACGACAATCCATATCCAGCTGTAAGATCTCTACACGCTCTTTTCTCCAGGGTCCGCTGATTTGGGTCAGATTGGGACCGAAAAAAGCGACCAGCGGCGTCGGGGTCAGGGAAGCCAGGTGCAATGGCCCGGAATCGGCTCCAACATACACTGCGGCCCCATTGATCAAATGCAAGAGTTCATGGATCGACAACGATCCTGAAAAATCATAGGTATGCGGTATTTTTGCCAAAATTCCGGCGCGTTGTTTTTCGTTGGCACTGTGGCCAATCATAAAAACAGGGATTTGCCGGGCACTCAGTCTACGGACCAGGGTTATGAAATTTTCCATACCCCAATCACGGAAGTGGTTGCCTGCGCCTAGATGAATGACGACCTTCGGAGTTATGCGGCTTACTGCAGCCAGTCTTTCGGAAACTGGGAATCGAGAAAAATCAATGGCTGGAAACGGAGGGGGCGCTTCAAGCGGAATACCTATTTTTTCCAGCAACCTGGCTTGGTTTAAAACGGAATGGCTGGGAAATTTTCCGATGTGCCGTGGAGCCATGTCCGTGTACGCCCAATTTCTATTGAGTGTGCGGTAGCCAATCCGGCGGGAAGCGCCACTGGCCAATGTGAGCAAGGCACTGCTGGGGCCCGAATGAAAATCAACCACTGTACGAATACCAATATTTTTCACTTTTTTTCGAAATTCCCTGATATCCCGCCAAGTCAATTTGGATGGAACGGTGATAATATTGTCTACGCCGGGAATCATTGCGCTAGCTTCCCGAAATCTCTCCTCAACTAAATAATGAACCATGCGTTGCGGGTGATGCTTTTTGAACATTTGAATAGCCGGAATGGTGAAGATGATATCGCCGAGCAAACGCAGGCGGATGAATAGCACATCTTCGTGATTAATCTCGCCTTGCGCCATGTGTTGCATCATCCCTCCGAACTTGTTTATACTAATGGCAAACTGTCAGGATTGTGGAATATTTATACACAACATAAATCAAACAGGCCGATTTTCTCATTTTTACTGCGGGCTGTCAACTGCCCATAAAACTGGATTAAATTGGTTTGGATTCCAAAACCTCAGTCCAATGACTATTTCAGGTAATTTCATTTGTTATCGGCATTTCAGGAAGATAGAAAGTATGCAATCCATGAAAATACATACCCCACAATATTTTTTAAATTAATTGAAACAGATTTCCACAGTGCTTGCACAAAAAAAAAGACCTTAGCGCAAATGGAAATGAAATTTTTTTTCGCTGTGGTTGCCGGCATGATCGGACGCCCGTACCCGCAGCTCATTTTTTCCCCTTAGCAAACCCCGGAGGTCTTCTATCCGGACATGGTCCCAATCCGGATCATATTCGCCTTCCACTTTGCTACCATTGAGAAACACCGCCACCGTGCGATCATCTATTCCCTTACCGCGGTCGCGAAGGCGCACCAGAATTTTTTTAAATGTCTCCAGCCTTGCTTTGGGTCCTTTGCGGAAATGGATCTCCGGAGGAAAAATATCACGCAGCAGGGCGAAAATTCCACCCTGAATGACCCGGCTCCCCAGATATCCGGCCTTGGGGACTTTTTGGGTCGCTACATAGTTCCATCTGTTCCTGCTTGGCTGGTACTTGAAAATGCCCAACTGTTCTGGCTGTACTTCGCCGGCGGGGACCTTAAACCTGAAAAAAACCGTGTCCAGGAAAGTGAAGTGAGTCGGTCCGACACTAACCGGACCGGCCAGCAAAGGATAATCAGTTTCAATAGGCGCGTCTTCCAGCAGCAATACCGTGGGCTCCAGAACGGATTTGGCCGCGAAGTCGGCTACGAAATCCCCCCATCGGCAATGCGCCGTTGTATGGCTTTTCAAAACCAGTAGATGGATGTCCTTTTGGAACTCTTCGACCGGCTGGTGACCGTCGGAGAGTATCCAGTGCAATTGCAGCCGCATTTCTTGGCCGGATGGTTTGAAACGAAAATATATGCCGGAAGCGTATTCTTTGGCCGCAATGACCTGTTCGTGGTTTCCTTGCCGTGTCTTCAACCGGATCCATGCGGCCGGCCTGCAAAAATTTCTCATCTTGATGATCACATCGTCGCGATGGATGTAGACCGACATGTCGGCATTGGGCAAGATTTTATCCTTGCCTGCATTCAGGTCGATCTTTCTGTTTTTTAAAGTCTCTTCCGCTTCGGCCAGCTTGAGAATCGGAATCAAGGCCGTGGCCTGGTTTTGCTGGCGGTCGCAGACGATGATCTGGATTTCATGCAGCCCGGGTGCCAAACGGTTGAAATGATCGGCAAACGGCTCCTGGCGCTTTTCCAGCATGAAACCGCTCTGATAAAAAAGCTTGTAAAAATATGAAGCGGTTGAAGAATAGGTCATGTCGAATAACATCCCCAACTGATTGCTGTCATCCCGGACCAGGCGATCAAAAACAACCTGGTAATAGAGCTTGCCGTCAAGATAGGCTTCCAGGCTATAGGGAGCGACCGCGTGCCCAGAATCGGCGATATCCAACGTATGCACGACCAGGTCAAATGGACCGGTCGCGGTCAACGCTTCAACCGGCGAGTACATTGAACCGGAACCGATCAGCCTGAAATAAAACTCCCCCAGATCTCCATTCAACAGGGTGTCGCCGCAACTGCGCAGCAGGATCCCTTTCAGTACCGGGGCGTTCCTGTCCATGGTCGGGCAGCGGATCATCCCCAGCGGATTGAGCGATCCGTTCTCCGGGTCGCGGATTTCCAGATGCAGATGGGGAAACCCGTAGCCGCTCTCGCCGCTGAAAGCCATGACCATTCCGCGGCTGATCGGAATCGGCCGAGCCGGGATATACGATCCGAAATATTTTTCACTGCGGCGCTTTTGTTCCCGGGCAACCAGAGCTTCGATATCATCGCGGAATTTTTCCAAATGTCCGTAAATGGAAAGATTGCCGTCACGATGCCTGAGAAAAATAGCCCGACCAATTCCAGTTCTGGAGACGATGATTTTTTCAATCATGCCGTCCGTGACTGCCCGCACGGGGAAACCGGTAGTTTTAAAAGTTCGCAGGTCTATACCGGCATGGAAATGATTGGACCTGAATTCCTGAAAAGTTGAACTGATGCCGTTGTCTATTGTGAGCGGCCAGATATACTCCGTCGTGTTTTTCTGGGCCGACAGTATCCACGCTGAAAAAAGCATAGTTGTTAAAATCAATCTTTTCATATCGTGCTTATTTTAGACCAAAATGGTCATAAATTCAATTTTCCGGCACATTTGAAATCACCGCTGAAATATTATATACTCGTCTTCATCATATAATGCCTACTTTAATATCTCCTTCCCTGCGTTGCATCCAAAGAGGTGAAAAAATGTTTTGCTTTAAGAACGTCTTTAAAATGACCTTGCTGATCGTTTTGGGCACGTTGTGTTTTCCGCAATATGCCTATTCTTATATCGACCCCGGTACAGGCAGTTATGTTTTCCAGATCATTATCGCCGCGTTCGTGGCCGTATCATTCATGATTAAAATTTACTGGCACAAGATCAAGAAATTCGTTGGCCGTATTTTTTCTCAAAAAAATAAATGACGACAACGAGCGGGCTGGACGCGTCATCTTTTCGTGATCCCAACGGTTTTGTTTTCCGTCGGCAGGGCCGGTTGTATCGCCAGATCAACCAACAGTACCGCGAAGAATATGACCTGCTGATCAATTCTGGGCTCTATCATAAGCTGAACGCGGAGAACTTGCTGATCAGCCATGAAGAAGTCGACGTGAAACTTGCCATGGCGCCGGACCCCTACAAGATCATCCAGCCCCGGTTGGTACCCTTTATTTCTTATCCCTACGAATGGACTTTCAGCCAGCTCAAGGACGCGGCCCTGCTGACCATCCAGATCCAGAAAATCGCCATGCAGCACGGCATATCCCTGAAGGACGCCAGTGCATATAATATTCAGTTTGTCCAGGGAAGCCCCTTGTTGATAGACACGCTTTCTTTTGAAAAATACAAAGAAGGCCGCCCCTGGATTGCGTACCGCCAGTTCTGCCAGCATTTTTTAGCACCGCTGGCACTGATGGCACGCAACGATATCCGCCTCAACCAATTATCCCGGATTTTTCTGGATGGAATTCCCCTGGACCTGGCCAGCCGTTTGCTGCCGGTCGCGACATACTCCAGGTTTTCCCTTCTCTCCCATATCCATCTCCATGCCCGTTCTCAGAAGCATTTCCAGAACAAAGCGCAGAGAGCATCGGAACGTACCCTGAACCGTTTTTCCTTCATGGCTTTGATCGACAGCCTGGAATCGGCTGTCACCAGTCTGAACTGGCGGCCCCGGGGAACCGAATGGGTTGATTATTATGATCACAGCAACTATTCCCCGGAAGCCATGGAGTTCAAGTGCAAATGCATCGATGATTATTTACTTGAGATTGATCCGTGCCAGGTTTGGGATATCGGGGCCAATACCGGATTATACAGCCGCTTGGCTGCGTCCCGGCATATTCCCGTCATCTCCCTGGATGTCGACGCGGCTGCAGTCGAGCTGAATTACCGCCAAAGCCGCCGGGAAGCAAACCAGTTCATTCTGCCGCTGGTTCAAGACATCACCAATCCCAGCCCCGGTATCGGCTGGGATAATATCGAAAGAATGTCCCTTTTGGAACGCGGACCGACCGATGCCGTCATGGCCCTGGCCCTAGTGCATCACCTGGCTATCGGCAACAACCTGTCGTTCGCCAGAATCGCGCAATTGTTCAGCCGGCTTTGCCGTGCACTGATCATTGAATTCATTCCCAAGGAAGATTCCCAGGTTCAACGCATGCTGTCAACGCGCGAAGACATTTTCCACGACTACCATGTTCGTGGTTTTGAAGAAGAATTCAGTCGTTTTTTTTCGATCACCCGCTGTGAAAAAATAACCCGGTCGACACGCCGCCTTTACCTTTTAAAGAACAAAACTACCTTTTAGATTGGCCTGCCGTGTCGTCTTATCCATTTCTCTCCAGCAAAAACTTGCGAATGCGGTCACGGACGACCTGGTGGGTAGTATCCTCTCTGAACAGCTTCTGCAGTCCGGCCAACCCCAAGTAAGGGATGATTTTTAATATGATTTTAATCGGCGCTTCCGGATCATGGGCAACCGCCATGGCCACGGCAGGATTCATGTGCCACGAACTTTTATCCAGGGCGATATAAACGTTGCAGCGCTCACTATGGCGGTTGATGAAGCGCAGCAACACTTCTTCACTGCACTGGGGATTGTTGAAAATGGTTTCAATCAGCTGCGGCTGGTTTTCATCGCTGAAACCAAGCAGTAACGAATTCGAGGCGATTTTGAGCAACGATATTTTCTCGCCCAAAGCGAGCCGTTTATAACGCTGCATGAATTCAAGCTCTGCCTTTTTGCGGACGAATGGATTGGTCTTGACGTTTTTTATGATCCGGACCAGATCGGGTGAGAACAGCTTGCTGATAATGCCCAGAGAAATACTTTGCGGAAACTTTGGGTGCTGGACCAGGTGCAGCAGCACCCGGTAATCGTCCTTGTACAAACGATAAATTTCTTCCAATTCTTCCTGGCTGAGCCGCGCCTGCTGCAGTTTTTTAATGATAGTCAGTGTTTGCAAAGTCAATTTAATGGTTAACCAATAAAATGAAGACGCTGACCCAGAGGATAATATTCAGGGTGAAAGGCAGATCGGTATAAATGATTTCAGAGGGACTTTCACCTTCGCCCATGGCATAGGCAAGGAAAAGATAGCGGAATATCCCGAAAATAACGAAAGGCACCGTATAAAACAAATTGGCGGTATGGAACTTTTGCTGTACCTCCGGCGACAGGACATACATAATATAAGAGATCAAGGTAGTCGCCGTGGAAATGCTGATCATTTGATCGAGCAGGTTGATGTTGTAAATCAGCAGGGTTTTGCGCGTGACCTTTTCGGGATGGATGCTTTGTATTTTAAGCAGTTCCTGCCTGCGCTTGATCAGGGCCAGAAATATGGCCAACAGAAAAGTACTGATCAGGATCCATGGATAAAGTGCGAGCTGGTTGACTGCGGCACCGACCATGACCCGCAAGACAAAACCGAGTGCAATGACCATGATATCGATGATGACCACGCTCTTTAAAAACAATGAATACGCGATATTGAGTACGGCGTAAAAAAGTGAAATATAAAAGAATTCCCGGTTGATCACGGCGCTGAGCACCAGTATGCCGACCAGTAAAACAGCGGCAAAAATCCCGGCGTTGCCGGCCGACAGTTGGCCCGCCGCGATGGGACGCTCTTTTTTTTCGGGATGCAACCGGTCCTTTTCCCGGTCCAGGATGTCGTTGAAAATATAGATGGCGCCCGTAATCAGGCTGAACAGGAAAAAGGCCAGCAGGCTTCTTTTTATGAATGCCGGCTGAAACATGTGCAGGGAAAAGATCATCGGGGCAAAAATAAAGACATTTTTCACCCATTGCTTCGGGCGCATGGATATCAGCAATTTTTTAATCAGCATGGCGTTATTATACCAATGACTCGTTTTCAATTGCAACTGGACCAAAACGTGAATAGGTTTTCGTTTGAAGTTTTTTTAGTTTTTTTTATATTAATCCGCCTGCACGGCGATGTGCGCCGCCGGGTCGTTGCTGACGTTGTTGGCCGACTGGCCCGTGGCCAGCACCCGGCCTGTGCCGCTGGTCACCGTGATCTTGACCAAGGCGTTGCTGTAGGTATAGTCGCGCAGTCCCACCACCCCGGCCATCTCGTAGCCCGCCACCGTCAGCGT
>JAFGSF010000056.1 GCA_016934745.1 Candidatus Aminicenantota bacterium
GGGGTTGCGCGACAGCACCTACAGCTGCGCCGTGGTCAAGATCACGGTGATCGGCGGCGCGGGACGGGTGCTGGCCACGGGCCAGTCAGCCAACAACGTGAGCAACGACCCAGCGGCGCACATCGCGGTGCAGGGGCAGTGACAATTTGCAACGCGGATGAATTTAAAATAATTAAGGGATAATTTAAAAATGCTTGCTAGCGCCGCCGCCGCCCGAACGGCCACCGCCAAACGAGCCGGAGCGCGAGCTTGAAGAACTGCCGGATGACGACCTTGGCGAGGAAAGGCGCGCCGTGCCGTGCTCGCGTGTCTTGTTGTAGTCGCAGTTCGGATTGATACAGGCTTCCGTGACCCGAACCCGGCCGCCATGTTCCCTGGTGGCCGCCACCAGGGTGGTGGAACTCGATTTCAGGGTGCGGCGCTTGCACTGCGGGCACTTGGCGGCCTGGCCCAGCTTGACCGCCAGTTTTTCATCGGCACCGCATTGCGGGCAATGCCAAAACTCGTAATCCATGCCGCCGGCCCTTTCCTCGGCCGCTTCCTCGGCGTCAAGGAATTTTTCGTCGTCGCAGTCCGGGACCATCGCCATGGCCGCGCCGCAGGCGGCGCAGGGGAGGCGGTAGGATGCCAGGCGGCGTTTGAGAAAGCGGCCGGTCAGCACCTGGCCGGCCGTTCCCAGCCCTGGTGCGGCCAGGGCGGCGAGCAGGGTCGGCAGGAATTGGCCGCGGGTGTTCATGAGGACGATGAAGCCGACAAAGGACGCGATCCAGGCGATCACGGTGAAGGCGACGCCGCCGGCGGCCGCGCGGCGGCGGGCGGCCAGCGCCCGGGCCCGCTTCCAGCGCACCAGGGTGCGTAACAGCCCCAGGCCGGCGAACGCCAGCAGGGCGGCGCCGAAGAGAAGCGCCCAAGTCAGCGGGTCCCAGCCTTTTTTCTCCACGGTTTTGTTGCGCGGCAGGGGCACGGGGGGAGTGACCTGTTCCGGCCAGGCTGCCGGTTCGGGAATGACCAGCGCCCCGGCAGCCGCCGTTTCTGTCAGCTCGCGGGCGCAAAGGAAAAGACCGCGGCCGATCTCGCCTCTGCGGCAAAAGGGAATGGCCGACCGGTCGAGAATCCGGCTGGCTTTGGCGTCGGGGATGGTCGCTTCCAGGCCGTAGCCGACCTCGAGGCGCACGGCGCGGTCGTCGCGGCTGTAGAGCAGCAGCAGGCCATTGTCCTTGCCGGCCGCTCCGATTGCGAAGCGGCGGAACAACTTTTCGGCAAAATCCTCGATGACCAAACCCCCGAGGTCGCCGACGGTGACCACGGCCAGCTCGATCGTGGTTTTGGACTGCAGGTCGCGGCAGACACCGTCGATCAGGCTGATGTATTCAGGACCGAGCACGCCGCCGCCATCGCTGACGTATCCGCCCGATGCCTGGCGCGGATTGATGACTTCCTCGACTTTTTCAGACCACAGTGCTGTGGCAAAAATCACTGCCAGCAGCAGGGCTGGAATCCATGGCTGGTATCTGGCTTTATGGCTCATGGCGACTCCTATGCCGGAATTTTTTTAGATTTCTCCCGGTCCGGGAATGATTATATATAAATTGCCATCAATTGCAAAACTTCTTAAAAAAAAATATTTTTGCTGACAAAAACAGTTTAATGTATTATATAAGTAATACAATAAAAAACGAGAGGACATGGTAATGAACCTAACGATCGATGCGAAATCACCCCTGCCGGCATATCAGCAGGTGATCCAGGCGATCAAGCTGGAAGTGCTTTCAGGCGGTTTGTGCGACGGCGACCTGCTGCCGTCCATCCGCGACCTGGCCAAGCTGCTAAAGCTGAATCCAAACACCGTCGCAAAGGCATATTACGCTTTGGAAGCCGAGGGTTTCAGCGAAAACCGCAGCGGCAGCGGCAGCCGGGTTCGGGTTCCTGCCGGCCGCCGCGATGCGCTGCGCCAGGCCATGTTCGAAAACGAACTGAAAAATTTCCTGGAAAAGGCCGTTTCTCTGGGTTTTTCCCTGGAAGATATCCAGCAATTTATAGAGAGGATAAAAAATGAACCAAGCCATCGTTGAAACACGGGAACTGTCTTTCGGCTTTTCCCGAAAAAAAGTCCTGGACGAATTGTGCGTCTCTTTTCCGGAAAGTGAGTGGGCCGTCATTGCCGGACGCAACGGCGTCGGCAAGAGCACGCTGCTGCGTCTGCTGGCCGGGGTCCTGTTTCCCAAATCCGGGACAATTGTCCGGGCCGAAGCTGCACGGCAGGAAAAAATCGGTTTTATCTCCGATACCCTCAGTCTGTTCGAAGACTGGACGGTGGAGCGAGCCATTGCTTTCCACTGCCGGGCATTTGCCGTTGACAGGTTCGACGATCGACTGTTCACGCGCCTGGGGCTCGGCCAAACCGTCCGGATCAAAAATTTATCGGCCGGAGAGCGGGCCATCCTGCATCTGTCGCTGGTCCTTTCGCAGCAGCCGTCTTTACTGCTGATCGATGAGGTGATGCACATGCTCGATCCTTATATTCGTGACCTTTTCATCGAGGCGTTGATCGAGCACATGGCCGCCAAGCGGGCCACGGTGCTCACGGTCAACCATACCTTCAGCGAGATCGAGAAAATTCCCGAGCGCCTGCTGGTCATGGACGGGGGCCGCTTCGTGGTTGACGAGCCTACCGAGGCGCTGGGCGGCTTGATGAAAAAGGTCATCAGCCGCGAACCCCTGCCTGAAGCGCTGCCCTGTTTTTTCAAGAAAACCGATGGCATTTATAAAGAATATTATATATACCCGTTCCGTGAGGAATTGCGGGCGGAACATGGGCTGGAATTCCAGGATATCGCCCTGGCGGAGATCGTTAAAGCATTCATCGGAGGCGGCTATGAACAGAAAAGAATGGCGTGAGGTCGGCAAGCAGTTTCTGTATTTCATCCTGTTAATAGTCGGGATTGCCCTGCTCATCGGTGTCATCGACTTGATTCAGGGACGGTCCTTCGAGAGCGAAAAATTCATCATCATGCTGGGTTTATGGATGCTGACGGCTTCCATGTTCCTGGGGCTTTCACCGTTCGCCATGGACTCCAAGCAAAAGGGGATGGAATACCTGCTGACCCTGCCCCTCTCCCGGCGCCGGTTGCTGTTCGTCAAGCTGCTGCCGCGCCTGGCCGCGTTCGTTTTCTTTTACTGCCTGTTTCTCCTCCTTTATCAAATCCAGGGTCAGGAGGTTTTTGGCAATCTATATATTTTTTTCCAGCTGGCCTACTTTGCCCTGTTTTTCATTTCCTTTTCGCTGGCCAGCAGCGACGAAAATTTTATCGTCCAGTTTTTTTCAGCGGCAATGGCCTTTTTAGGATACTGGGTGCTTAGCTTTTTTACTCTGGCATCAGGATTTGCCTGGAGGAACCACCTATCCCTGGCAGTTGTCTGGCGATTCGACGCCTTCGATGATTTGTTTCACGAACCCCGGGGAATGGCGGTGACTATCGCCGTCTTTTCCATCCTGTTGGTGCCTTTTGTGGCTTCTTATTTCCTGGCCTTCAAGAAATTCGACCTGAAGCCGGTCCGCTCGTTCAACCGCCTCCAGCTGCTGTTTTTTCTTCCCCTGCTGCTCCTGGCGTTAATGATTGCCCTGACAGTTTCCGTTCTGATGCAGAAAACTTTCATGCTGAATTAGTGGCTGTTTTTTATGCAGGGGCAGCGGATTGACAAGCGGGCGCGATCATACTACTATTTTTTTCAAAGTGGAAACAAGTTTTATAATCGACTGCCTGGACCAAGGAGGTTAGACGAAAATGCAAGGAAAATTTATTTTAGTTATCGTCGCCATATTCCTGTTGGCCGTCGTCGTCACGGCCGTGGTAAAGAAACCGGCAGCGGACTGCAGCGAAAAGGCATTCAAAAAGTTTTTAGCGCAATATGAAGCCAAGGTCGTTCCGCTCAGCAAGGAGGTCGCTCTGGCCGCCTTTCAAGCGTCGATCAGCGGTAATGACGAGGATTTCCAGCGTTCCGCCGATTTGCAGATCCAGTTGAACAAGATCAGCGCCGATCCGAGTGAATTCGCGCGCCTGAAGGCCTTCAAAGCCGCTGCGCTGATCCGCGAGCCGTTGCTGAAAAGGCAGCTGGATATCATATACGACAGTTTTCTGGAAAACCAGATCCCCATTGCCGAGATGGAAGCCATGGTCAAGTTGCAGGCGCAGATCGAGCAGAAGTTCAACACCTTCCGCGCCCAAGTCGAGGGCAAAACCATGACCGACAACGATATCGAACATATCCTGCGCACATCCAGCGATTCCCACCAATTGCAAGCGGCCTGGAAAGCGAGCAAGGCGATCGGCCGCCTGGTCGCCGCCGATATCTTGAAACTGGTCAAGCTGCGCAATGACGCGGCCAGGAAGTTAGGCTTCGTCGATTTCCGGGAAATGCAGCTGAAGTTGAGCGAGCAGGACCCGCAAGCCATCGAAGGCCTTTTCGATGAACTGGATGGATTGACCCGGACCGGTTTCGCCGAGTTGAAAAAAAACATCGACAAGTTCATGGCCGTCCGCTGCGGCTTGGACACGGAACAACTGCAACCTTGGCATTACCAGAACCGCTATTTTCAGGAGGCGCCGCTGATTTACCCGGTCGATTTGGATGTGTACTACCAGGACAAGGACCTGGTGCGGCTCACTGCCGAATATTACAAAGGCATCGGCTTGCCGGTTGACGACATCATCGCCCGCAGCGACTTATACGAAAAACCGGGCAAGTACCAGCATGCCTTTTCCAGCGATATCGACCGCAATGGGGACGCCCGGGTGCTGTGCAGCGTCAAGCCCGACTCCTACTGGATGAACACCCTGCTGCACGAATTCGGCCATTCCGTGTACTCCAAGTTCAATGACCGGCAACTGCCCTGGACGCTGCGTGATGCCGCCCACGCCTTCACCACCGAGGCCATCGCCAACATGTTCGGGCGCTTCGCCGCATCGCCGGCCTGGTTGCGCGACATGTCCCTGATCGACGCCGCCGAAGTCCAGCGCATCGCCGCTCCCAGCCGGGATGCCCTGCGCCTGCAGCAAATGGTTTTCAGCCGCTGGGCGCAGGTCATGTTCCGTTTTGAAAAAAGCTTGTACGAAAATCCCGATCAGGACTTGAATCGCCGCTGGTGGGAGCTGGTGGAAAAATACCAACTGCTGAAAATGCCTGCCGGGCGCCATGAGCCGGATTGGGCCGCCAAGATCCACATCGCCCTGTATCCCTGTTACTACCACAACTACCTGCTGGGTGAGCTGCTGGCTTCGCAGCTCCTGTACCATATTGCCAGCAGCGTCCTGCACAGTGCGGAGGCACAAAACCAGAGTTTTGTCGGCCGTTGCGAAGTCGGCCGTTTCCTGGTCGATCGCGTGTTCAAGCCCGGTATGCGCTGGCCCTGGAACGAGATGATCGAACGTGCCACCGGTGAAAAGCTGACCGCGAAATATTACGCCCGGCAATTCGTCGGTGAAAAATAAAAAACCTATTGTTTCGTTGTGGTCGGGTTTGCTGACAGATAGGGGGTTGATGAATCAAGCCCCTATATACAAATACATGGTTCTTCTTTGCTGAAATTCACAGACGATTATTTTTTCGAAACTTTTTCCAACCTCCGGGCATCTGAGTAGGTGAAAAGCAATTCAAACAGGAGGTTGTTATGGATAATTTCAAAAAAATCAAAGCTTCTCGGCAGATGATTTGGGCCTTGGCCTTGGTTTTGGCCCTGGCCGGGATCTTTGCCCTGGAAGCTGCTGAGAAATCCGACCGCGCTTTCCTTGGCGTTTCGGTCCAGGAAGCGGGCCAGGCTCAGCGTGAAAAGATCGGCATCATGTTCGGCGTGGAAGTAGTGTCGGTAGAAAAAGAGAGCGCCGCGGCCAAGGCCGGGATCCAGGAAGGTGATATCATCCAGCTGGCCAATGGTGAAAAAATCCGCCATGCCCAGGACCTGGTCGATGTCATCAGCGAACTCGCGCCCGGCAGCGTGGTCAAGATCGGCCTCTGGCGCGACGGCAAAAAAAAGGACGTAACGGCTTCGCTGGGCAAGCGTGAACCCAGGAAGAAATTTGCCTGGAAAGGCAAAAATAAGTGGTTCAACTGCGGCAGCGGCGCATACTTGGGCATCGGGCTTCAGGTATTGAACGAGGACCTGGCTCCATATTTTAAAGTCAAAGCAGGCGAAGGCGTACTGATCATCCGCGTTGAAAAAGATACTCCGGCTGAAAAAGCGGGTTTGAAAGCCGGGGATGTGCTGGTGCAGATGGGCGATCAGAAGGTCATGGCCGCCGGAGACGTGCATCAGGTGATGGCCGGGTTGAAAAAGGGCGACACGGTCGCGATCATGGTCATCCGTCTTGGTAAAAAGGAAACGTTCAAGGTGGAACCCGATTTCAATCACCGCAAACGCATCTTCATTTTCCGGGATGGACATCACCTGGATGGCGAACACCTGGAAATTCCCGACCTGGATATTGAAATACCTTCTTTGCCGGATATGTCTCGTATCGAGGAAGAACTTAAGCGTGTCCATGAAAACCTGGATCATGTGAAAGTGAAAATCGAAAAACGCCTCGAGAAAATCGGCGAAAGTTTCTGGATATAATTTTTTGTCTCCGGGCGTTCCGGCTCTTTCCCCCGGCCGGGACGCCCGATCAACTTGTGACCGACAATTACTTGCGTTTTGAAAAAAGTCGGAATAGACGGAAGGGGTCAGACTTCGAACTGAGCGGATAAACGGTGGCCCTGGCACTGGCCACTTCTTCGATTGAATAAAAGGCATCGGGAAGCGATTCACGAATCACGGTCAGCACCTGCTGCAGATGCTGGCGGCGGAGCACCGTAAAAATGACTTCCACCGCTCCCGCGGCCCCGTGCCCCGGTACTGCGGTGAACCCGAATCCCAGTTCATGCAAAGCCTGACACAATTGCGGGCCGTCCCTGGGTGTGATGACGCGTACGATCACCATGCCCAGGGTCAGTTTCCGTTCGAGGACCTGGCCGATGGCGGTGCCGGTGGCAAAACCGGCGGCGTAGGCGATATAGGCTACCGGGTGCGAAATGGTCTTCATGATCTGGCCGATGGCCAGCAGCCAGATCAGGACTTCGAAGAAACCCACCAACGGCGCCAGCCAGCGGATGCCCCGTGAAATGGATATGATGCGGATAGTCTGCAGACTGACATCGACGATGCGTGCCAGGAAGATCAGCGTCGGCAAAATGATCCAGATAAACCAGAACGATTGGCTGAATGATTGTTCCATGATCGTTATTTTCTCTTACTATGCGCGCGGCGCCCCGGCTGGTTATGCTTGGATTGCTTGATTTTCAGTTTCATCACTTTCCCAATCGAGCCCCTTCTCGGCGGCGCTGCGCCGGGCGCTCTCCAGTAGCAGGCCGTCATGGACGAGTCTTTCGGCGCGGGCCAGGTCTTCGGCGAATACGCGGTCTCCGTCGGCATGGACGATCTCGCCGCGGATGCAGGCATGAACAGCTTCCAGTATCGTTGTACTGCGCAGCGGCCGGCGGAAATCCATACCCTGGGCGGCGCAGGTGAATTCCACCGCCAGGATACGTTCCAGGTTGTCCAGGATGCGATGCAGCTTGCGGGCCGATATCGAGCCCATGCTGACATGGTCCTCCTGCCCGAGCGATGTGGGGATGCTGTCAGCACTGGCCGGGAAGCAGAGCGTCTTATTTTCGCAGGCCAGGGCGGCACTTGTGTATTGCGAGATCATGAAGCCCGACTGCAGGCCGGTATTGGCCAGCAGCAGCTTGGGCAGGCCCTGGTCGTTGCCGTGCAGCATCAGGAAAATGCGCCGGTCTGAGATGTTGCCCAATTCGCTGGCGGCCAAAGCGGCGTAATCCAGGGGCAGGGCCAAGGGCTGTCCATGGAAGTTGCCGCCGCTGACCGCCTCGCCGTTGTCCAGAATGACGGGATTGTCGGTGACGGCGTTGAGCTCCACGTCGACGGCGTCCTGTAAATGGGACCAGGCTTGCCGCGACGCGCCGTGCACCTGCGGCATGCAGCGCAAGGAATAGGCATCCTGGACCCGGCTGCAGCCGGCGTGGCTGGCTACCATCTGCGAGCCTTGCAGCAAGACGGTCAGTCGGCGGGCGACCCGCTGTACTCCTGGATGAGGACGCAAGCAGTGCAGTTCAGCCAGGAACGGACGGTTCGAACCGGAAAGGGCTTCCAGCGACATGGCTCCGGCGATATCGGCCTGGTCGAGGCACTGCTGCAAGCGCAGCACCGCCAGGGCGGCATGGGCGGTGATGAATTGGGTACCGTTGATCAGGGCCAAGCCTTCCTTGGGACCGAGGTGGATCGGTTCCAGGTGTTTTTCCGCGAGAACCATGGCGGTCGGGCGTACCTCGCTCCCGGACTGGACATGGCCCAGGCCAATCAGCGGCAGGAAGAGGTGCGATAGCGGGGCCAGGTCGCCCGAAGCACCGACGCTGCCATGGCTGGGAACCAGTGGAATGATGTCGTTTTCAATGTGCCAGATGATGCGTTCGACGGTGGCGACCGCTACCCCCGAGTGGCCGCGACACAGGGCATGGGCCTTGAGGATCAGCATCAGTTTGGCTAGGCGCGGGGAGATCGTTTCTCCCATGCCGCTGGCATGGCTCATGAGCAGGTTGCGCTGCAGGGTGCGGGTGTCCGCAGGAGATATTCGCGTCGTGCACAACGGGCCGAAACCGGTATTGATACCGTACACGGGCCCGTCACCTGATGCCAGTTCGGCCACCCGTTGCCGGCTGCTCTCGATGCGGCGGCGGGCGGCATCGTTCAACAGACCGCGGCAGCGTCCGTCGGCAATGGCCAAGGCGATGGTGGGTGTCAGGTGATCCAGGCCATATTGAAAAGTTTCGTTTTTTTTCATGCGTGACTCCTTGGTTACGGATTTGTGCTGCGGGTACGGTGACCGAACGGGATGATTCAGCTCTGAAAACATCATTATAATTTCCACCGGCTTGTTTGTCAATGCCAGGCTCCCAGGCAAGCGATGAGCTTTCCAGGTAGACATGAAAGAATGGCGGCCCAATGTAATTTGATTTGAAAATTCAATTTACCTATGTTAACCTAAGGACATGGAAATAAGTGAATTAATCAAACCTCTTGGAATCGTCGCCTACGTGTTCGTTATCCTGACTTTTTTGGCCGGCTGGCTGCGCGCCAAACTGAAGTTGAAAATCAAGCTCCACAAGGCCCTAGCCTTGCTGGCTGTGATCTTGGCCAGTTTGCATGGAATTCTGGTGCTGATTTATTATTAAAATCGCATCCAAGGAGGAAACATGAAAAAGAGAGTATTCTTTTTTTTACTGTTTTTATCTTTTTTACTGAACGCCCATCCACCCAAGTCCATGGATTTGGGCTACGATGCTGAAAAAGCAACGCTGACGGTCAAGATATGGCACAAGGTCGGCAATCCGGAGAACCATTTTATTGACAAAATAACGGTTTTTCTGGGAAACGAGCAAATTGCCGAAAAAGTCTATACCCAGCAGCAATCCGAAGCGTACCAGGAAGAAATCTTTGACCTCAGCGCCAAGCCCCTGAAAAAAGGTGACCTGGTGAAAGTCCGGGCCTCCTGCAATAAATTTGGCAGAAAAACCGTCAAGCTGGAATGGCCGGAGTAGGCCTCACCGGGGCTGAAAGATCGTATCCTCTTCTTCCCTGGTCACGATATCCACGCGCATCGATTTGTGGATCATGTCGATATTGATTATGCTGATTTCCAGGTTTTCACTTTTTTCCAAGGCGATCAGCTTGGTGGCAATCTCCAGTAACGATGGGGCACTGAGCCGTTCGTAATTCAATTCAGCCCTGATCTTGGCGAAATTGCCGCTGTCGAATTGATCGATGCGCTGGATCTTGAAACCGGCGCGGTCAAACATATCGTAAATCAACAGCGGATCGTAGGTGTTTTTCACGTCCGTGTGCCGTTCACGCTCCCAGCGCCACGTCCAGGAACATCATCACGGCGAAACCGACCATTGCCCCCAGGGTGGCCACATCCGAATTTTCCTCCCGCTGAGCTTCGGGGATGACTTCCTCCACCACCACGTAGATCATGGCGCCGGCGGCAAAGGACAGGGCATAAGGCAGTAAGGCGCGCATTTTCATTACTGCGACCGCGCCGATGACTGCGGCTAACGGTTCGACCGCGGCGGAAAGCTGACCATAAAAAAAGCTGCGGCTGGCCGAAAGACCTTCGCGGCGCAGTGGAATGGATACGGCCATGCCTTCGGGGAAATTCTGCAAACCGATGCCCAGCGCCAGGGCCACGGCCCCAGCCAATGTGGCCGAAGGCAGGTTGGCGGCTACGGCACCGAAAGCCACGCCCACGGCCAGTCCTTCGGGAATGTTGTGCAAGGTGATGGCCATGACCAGCAGGATGGTTTTTTGCCAGTGGGTTTTGATGCCCTCGGCCTGGTCCAGGCGCATGCCTCTGTGTAAATGGGGCAGGAGCTTGTCCATCAGCCATAAAAAGGCTCCACCCATGAGAAAACCGCTGACAGCCGGCAGCCATTTGGGCAGCGGGCCCCCGGTGGACATTTCAATGGCCGGGGCCAGCAATGACCAGAAGGAAGCGGCGATCATGACGCCGGCGGCAAAGCCCAGCATGCCGTTGAGCAGGTGGCGGTTGAATTCTTTTTTAAAAAAAACGGCCATGGCACCCAGGGAGGTCACTCCCCAGGTGAACAGTGCGGCCAACAGTGCCTGAAAAACCGGGTTCAATCCGCTGAATGTCTCGCTAATCAATTTTTTCTCCTCTGTCCTAAGCGTAATTTTACAAATAATCAAAAATAAATTCAATGGCGGGGGCTAAAAGAATACATTCTCAATCCTGATCTTTCCTCAATCCCCCCTTTGCTATAGGAGAAAGGAGAGGAGTAAGAAACGAAGTTTGTCTTCGAGGAATATTATTTATTTTTTTAGTTTTTATTTGATTAATTTCGAATGAATTGTATTTTATTTGTCTTTGTTATACACTCCCATACAATCATAGATAAAATAGGAGGCAATGCAATGCCAGACAAAGGTACGAGTAAAAAAGTGACCCGGGTGGAAGGCGGAGAAGCTCCGAAGGCTTCCACGCAGAACGGGGCCAAAACATTTGTCGCCAGCAACGAGAGCAAGGGCAAGGCCAAAAGCCGGCGCATATTCGCGATCATTTCCTGGATCGTGGCCATCGGTTTTGAAATCGGAGCGATTTTATTACTTAAAAAAACTCCGATCAATACAACTTGGCTCATTGTCTTGATCGTAGCAGACCTGATCTTTGCCATTATCGGCAACCTGCTTTGGAAAAAGGCGAACCGCTTCGATCCCGCTTCGGAAAAAGACAAATTCAAGTTCTTTGTCCAGAACCAGCTGGGCGCCATCATCGCCGTAATCGCCTTTCTGCCCCTGGTCCTCCTGGTTTTCACCAACAAGGATTTGAAGGGCAAGCAGAAAGGTTTGGTTGGCGCAGTCGCCGTTATCGCCCTGCTGATCGCTGGATTCACGGGTATCGATTTCAACCCGCCCTCCCAGGAGCAGTACGCGGCACAGACGGCGCAGGTTGAGCAGTTGACCGGCCAGAACCATGTTTTCTGGACGAAGTCGGGAACGAAGTATCACCTGTTCTCGGATTGCCAGCATATCAATACAAAGAAGACGAGCGAGATCTTCGAAGGGACCGTCGCCCAAGCCCGGGAACTGAAAAACATAACCGAACTCTGCAAAACCTGCGAGGATCGGTGGAAGAAAGAAAAAAACCTGCCTGACGAAATCACGCCTGAGGGCGGGGAAGACAGAACCGAATAAACATACCCGTCCGTGCCCTGTTTTCCCCAGGGCGGTCACCGACCCGGAAGCACAGGTGAGGATGCCATGGCCAAACTGAAACGCAGCGGCCGCTTTTTTGTCTATATTCTCCGCTGCCGGGACGGGACCTTCTACACCGGTTATACGTCTGACCTGGATCACCGGTTGCAGTTGCACAACGCCGGCCAGGGGGCCAAGTACACACGCAGCCGTCGGCCGGTTGAGTTGCTTTGGTACAAGGAATATCGATATTTCAAACGCGCTTTTTTGGCCGAGTTGAAGATCAAGAAATTGAAACGCAAGCAAAAAGAGCGCTTGATCGAAAAAGATCCCCAAACTGATTTGTAGTGACAAGTCGCGACTTATCACTACGCTTATTTCAAATTCTCCTGCTCCAGGTCGAGGAGGAAGCGCTTGCGCCATAAACCGCCCCCGTAGCCGGTTAATTGGCCATTCTCGCCGATCACGCGGTGGCAGGGAATGACGATGGCGATCCGGTTGTCGCCGTTGGCCCGTCCCACCGCGCGCACGGCCTTGGGCTGTCCGATCATGAGTGCCTGCTGCCTATAGGAGCGTGTCTGGCCGTAGGGTATAGACTGCAAGGCATGCCAGACTTTCATCTGGAATTCAGTGCCGGCTAATGCCAGCGATACTTTGAATTCGTGCAAGTGCCCCTGGAAATACATGTCGAGTTCGCGGCGCAGTTGATCGATATGTTCGCTTGGCCCGGGCAGCAAGCGGGCGTTGAGCCGTTTTTCCAAACGGGCGAACTGCGTTTCCAGCATGCGCCGCTCCATAAATTCCAGCAGGCAGACGCCCTGGCGGCTGGCACCGGCGATCATCGGACCCAGCGGCGTGGCCAGCCGGGACAGGACGACGACCGGGACGCCGGTGCTGCATGCCGGCGAGCGGCCCATTTTTTTTTTAAAGGCACCGGTGAAGCCGCTCAGTGATTCGTAACCGCTGGCAAAAGCCGTATCGATCACTTTTTCGCCCTTATCGAGAAGAGACAGGGCCCGGCCGATGCGCAGCGAACGAAGGTATCCCTGGAATGTCAGGCCATGATGCTTTTTAAACCAGCGCCGGACCTGGCTGGGCTGCAGGCCATAGCGCTGCACATCAGAATCCGTGAGCCGCTGCTGCGGATGGACGCTGATGTCGGCGAGTAAACGCCGGATCGCCGGCGGGGTCTGGTCTTTAGCTTCCAAGGGCCGGCAGCGCCTGCAGGGCCTGTAACCGGCGAACAGGGCTTCCTTGGCAGAGGCGAAAAAATCAACATTTTCTTTTTTTGGCTTCCGGGCCGGGCAGCCCGGGCGACAAAAAATCCCGGTGCTGCGGACACCCAGAAAAAACAGTCCCTCGAACGAAGCGTCGCGTCTGACTATGGCTTGGTACATGGTGTTCTCATCGGGCAGAGTCGGCATGACACCTCCTTTTTCAACTGCAGGTATACCCGGTGGTTGGTTTGCCGGCAACCGCGATTTTAACAGTAATTTATTTGAGGCGCCAGGGCCCGCTTTCTCCATCAACCCGGATTGGAGCGGGGATTGCCCTTGGTTAGCAGGAAGCGTACCATCGTCGCCATCAGCACCAGACCCCCTATCAGCACGATTTCTAGGAGCGCCGCTTTCAGATTGTGGCTGTTGAACAGGCTGGGGAAAAAATCGCTCGAACGGGATGAGCGGGTGATATTACTGAAGATCGGTCGGGCGGCAATATAATAGCTTTTGGAAAATGGCCAGAATAGGGGCAGACCGTAGGGAGCGGCGAAATCCCGGGTAAAAAAATCCAGCAATAAGTGCGAACTATACACCAAAAAAGACACGGCGAAAAGTATCTTTGGCTGTTGTTTTTTTCTGAAAAAAATCAAGACGATCACGGCGGATACAACCAGGGCCGCACCCAGGCTGTGAAATATGCCGTGATGGTACCGATTGGGGGAACCGGTCATGAGGCCCGGTAAAAAATCAGCATCGGGTAAATTGGACAGAAAAACAAGGAAAAGGGCATCCAACCATTTTTTTGTGAGGAACAAGCCGGGGCGAGCCTGGAAAAAAGCGATTCCGGCCAGTCCATGTCCGATCGGCAAAGGCATTTTAGTGGGGCAGGGTGTTGGGGAGATTTTTCAGGCGATCGGTTTCCTGCTGCCAACGCAAATCGTTCCAGGAAAACAAGGGTCGCAGCCAAGGCAGTAATTCCAAGCTGCGCCGACGGTTTTCACCCAGGCTGGTGCGCCTGAATAGCAGATCATCAAGATGCACTACCGCTTCATCCTCAACCAGGTGCTTGAGAGAAACGATGGTTTCGTTGTCGGTTGCAGTCGGGAGCCATTGATAGTCAAAAAGCCAGCGGCCCGAATTGGCCTCGGCCGGTGGAGCTTGCGGTTTTTTTGCGGGCAAGCCGGGGAAAATCCGGCTCAGGGTTTTTTCAGCCACCAGTCTCGACGTAGTAAATTTTACCCCGGAAACACTGAACAATCCCTGCGCACCACCATGATCTCGGTGGCGGATAATCACTTCGCGCCGGGCCAGCGTCCCGGTTTTCGTCGCCGGCAGGATGCCGGCGTAAATATGCTCGATGTCATTTTCATTCAAGGTGAGATCCGGAACCATTTGGTTCATGTCGAAAATGAACTCGGCAATCTGTTCCGCTTCCGGGCGGGGGTGATCGGGTTGGCCTGTTACCAGGATCTCGGCGGTACCGGCCAGCAGACGGTTTTTCCAGTTGTGTATGAAATACGTATGGTCCTGGCGGTCCCGCGGAGCCAGAGCCAGGGCATATTCGCTTATTGCATTTCGTTTAAAAAGAATATTGAACAACAGCAGGCGCTTGGGGAAAAGTCGGGTGTAATCCCGGTCAAAATTTTGGGCCAATTGCCGGCTCCAGGGTCCGGCGGCGTTGATAACCACGGGAGCGTGAAACTCGATATGCTGCCCCGATCGGTTGTCTTTGGCCCGTAAGCCGCGCACCTGGTTCTGCTGCAGCAGCAAACTTTCAGCTTGAACATAATTAAGGGCAACGGCACCCAAAGAGCATGCCCAGCGGAGGCTTTCCATGAACAGGCGCTGGTGCTCGGGCGCGAAGCCGTCATACCACATGGCGCTGGCCTGCAGGCCCTTGCGGTCGACTTGCGGGAAAGCCTTGATGGTGAAGTCAGACGAAACCAACCGTCCCCGCGCCAGGCGGTTGCGGTTGCTGACGCCGTGATTGCGGGTCGCGGCCAGGATATCGTTAAGCATCAGGGCCGGAGCCATGATTGAGGGTCGTTTGAGTCCCCTGCCGTAAAGGGGCATCAGGCAAGGCAGCACCTGCACCAGGGCCGGGAAATTGGCCAAGAACCAGCGCCTTTCATGCACCGACTCGAAAAACCGCGGCAAGTCCAGAGACTGCAGGTAACGCAGTCCGCCATGTATGGTGCGCAAATGGTTCAGGCTGGTCGCCGCACCGAAATCATCTTTTTCCAGCAGCAAGGCTTTTTTCTGGCGCTGCCCGGCCTCCAGGGCCAGCATCACGCCGTAAATGCCTCCGCCGACAATAATCAGGTCGAATTTTTCGGCTGCAGCCGCAGCGATGTTGCGGTGAATTCCACTCATCGGCTCGCTCTCTTTCGTCCGGGGCGGAATTTCAGCGTTTCTCCCAAAGCCGCTTTGCCGGTGTGGATACCTGGTTCTGGCCCGAAAATACTTCAGAAAAATCACTGGCCCGGTCGCCGCGATCAACCGTTTTCAGGCGGAAATACAGTGTGGGCAGGAACGGAAACAGGTTGAAAGTAAAATGATTATCGGTTGTGGTTAAGCGGTGTGTGAGCGGTGGGGGCGCGAAGTCAAACTCGATGGCAAAATGACTAAAATCAGATTCGTAGTTGGCATCCCATTGCACGTTCTTCTTGATAGTGTCCTGTGGATTGATCACGTGTATTCCGGAAGGCGGCAGCGGCGGGAATGTCGTTAATACATCGGCAAAAAGCCCGGCAATGATGCGATGGCCCTCTGCATTGGGGTGGTTGCCGCTGCTGACTGGGGGGATGATGTCTTCCAGCAACGATTTCCAGCCATTTGGGGGATTGGTGCTCAGGAAAGCCTCCAGGGGGTCGATGCTGGCAACGTTTTTTTCTTCGGCCAGGGCCAGGATGCCCGCACTCAGACTGTATAGGTTCATCCAGTAATATTCGTACTCGGAAAAGCTGCTCTGTGATGGAGTCGGGGTTGAAACAATCACGCGCATGCCGTTGGCCTTGGCAATGTCAATGATATAGTCCAGGTTTTCCAGCGAGCTGTCAACGGAATTGCTGCTATTAAGGATATCGTTGAATCCCAGCATCAGGAGGAAATAGAGGCCCTTGTATATGTTCAAGTTCTGGGATATGCGATTGACTCCGTCCAAGGTCGTGTTGCCGGGCACACCCAGGTTGATCGAGTCTGAAGAACCGTAATAATTGGCATTGTCGGGGTCTTCCAGGATGGTTTTCATCTGGGTCAGGTAGCAAAATTCGAGATGTTGTTCGCCTTCGAACTTGCCCCAGGTAATGCTGTCGCCGAAACCGATATAGGTGTTGTAATAGGTGGGGGGCAGATCGGCAGCAGGTTTCTGTCTTTGGTTTGCAAGCTGGTTTTTTTCAACAAGGGAAATTTTCAGTTGTACGGGATCGAAACGGTAGCGATAGTGTGCCCACAGGGAACTGGTTTCAATTTGCAGCTGGCCGTCTTTTTCCTGGAGGGTGAATCCTTTTTCCGAAAAAGGCGTTTCGGTCAGCTGGGTTAGCAGGTCTTTTTCTAGGTCATAATAGAATATATCGTCATTTTTAAAGCGGTTGCCCAGGAACACCAAGCCCTGCAGGTCCCTGTCTATTTCAAAGATTTCCGGCAAACCGATAAACGAAAAATCGGTCAAGGCCAGCACCCGGCTACGGTTTTGCTGCAAGTCGTATAAGGCCAGGCGGATGGTCGAATGGCTGTAATTGATCCAAAAAGTATAGATATTGTCTCGACCGGTTTTATTTCCCAGAAAAATATTTTCGCCTTCCATTTCGGCGCTCAGGTTGATGTTCAACTGCCCATGCAGAACGATATCCGCTTGGGGAGGTGCAAAACTGGCGACCAGTGAGTATGGGCGACCCTGGAATTCAAATTTTTCCAGCAAGGCTGTTTTTCTGTCCAGCGACAGCCCATGGACGGCCGCGGCAAACAATAATAAAAAGAGCAACGTATTTTTTATGTTGATTTTCATGATATTTATTTTATTTGAATTCCCCTCCATTGTCAATCGCACGCAAAGGCTCAGTGAAAGTCCACGATAAACGGATTACTTGTTTTTCAGCGACAATTCCCATAAAATAAAAAATCATGAAAATACATTCCGATGGCATTTACTCGACCGCCTGCCCGCGGAACTGTTACAGCACGTGCAGTTTGCAAGTGCATCTGGAAAACGGCCGCATCCGCCGCATCGAGCCCCACCCTGACAATTTAGCCACCGGCCGAGGGGTCTGTTTGAAGGGACTCAGCTACATCGATCGGGTTTATTCTCCTGAGCGTATTTTGCAGCCCCTGAAACGTCGTGCCGGTGCCCATGATTTTATGCCTATTTCCTGGTCTGAAGCCCTGGATACGATCGCGGCTGAACTTGTCCGTATTCGGGATGTGTGGGGCGCGCAGAGTTTATTATATTACAGTGGCAGCGGCACCAAGGGCTTGCTCAACAGCGTGGGCTTGGAGTTTTGGCGTCTCTACGGCGGTTGCACGACTACCTATGGGGATTTATGCTGGCCAGCCGGACTCGAGGCGACGCGCTTGACCTTGGGAGACAATAAACACAATGCTCCCTGGGACCTGGAGAATGCCCGGCTAATCGTCCTCTGGGGGAAAAATGCCGCCGAGACCAATGTGCAGCAAATGCTGCATATAGATCATGCCCGGGAAAAAGGTGCCATGCTAATTGTCATCGACCCGCGCCGGACCGATTCTGCCGAAAGAGCCGATCTGCTTGTACAGCCTCGTCCCGGCAGCGACGGCGCCCTGGCTCTGGGTATCGCCCGCATATTGATTAACAAAGGCTGGATCGACAACAACTTCATTTCACACCATGTCCATGGCTTCAAGGAATTCAGTGAGTACGTGCAGGCATATACTCCGGAAAAAACGGCTCGGATCTCCGATGTGCCCGCCGCCATCATCGAGCGGCTCGCCGCAGCCATTCACGAACATCCGCCGCTGAGCATCTGTGCCGGTTTCGGCATGCAGCGCTACACCAACAGCGGGCAGGCTTTCCGGGCTATCATCGCGCTGCTGGCCATAACGGGACAGATCGCTAAACCGGGAGCAGGCTGGATCTACGCCAACTTGCAGAGTCATATTTTCTCCACGGTTCGCGATCCGGTCGATTCATTTCCGCCGCAAGTTCCCGATGGCGTGATTCGTGTCGCTATATCCACGGCTCTCCTTGGCCCACAAATGCTTGAGTTAAGCGACCCACCCCTGAAGATGGCCTGGGTGGAACGTGGGAACCCGATCAGTCAAAACCCTGGTACAGGAAAGGTTCTCGAAGCTTTTCGCAGCCTGGATTTTCGGGTCGTCATTGAGCAATTTCTTACCGATACGGCCCGGGAGGCCGACATTATTTTGCCGGCAAAATCTTTCTTTGAACAATCCGATATCATCGGCGCCTATTGGCATCCTTATATCCAATTGAAGCAGAAGATTATTGAGCCACCCGGCCAGGTCAAACCGGAAAGTGAGGTCTACTGGTTACTGGCCAAGCGTTTGGGGTTGTCTGTCCAACAGTTGTCCGGAAAAATTCCCGATCCCGATGATTCCGCCGTCGAGGCATTTCTGGAAAGCAAGCTGGCGCCTTTTCCGGAATTGACCCTGGAGCGGCTGCGGCGTGGTCCAGTCCTGGCGCCGGGAACTGAAGAAGTGGCCTTCGCCGATTTTCATTTTCTCACCCCCTCGGGAAAGATAGAACTCTATTCGGCCGAGGCTCGTGATCGTTGGCGATTGGATCCCCTTCCCGCCTATACAGAACCAGAAGAATCCGTGGCCGGCACGTCAACGGCAGCCCAGCGTTATTTTTTGAACCTGCTCACTCCAAACACCAAGAATAGCATTCACTCCCAATTTAATAACCTGCCATCGATCCGCCAGTTCAGTCCCAAACCTGTTTTGACGATCGGTGCCGCGGACGCTGCCAGCCGTGGCATTGCCAATGGAGAGCCGGTGCGTCTTTTCAATGACCGCGGCGAGTTGTTTTTGGAGGCGCGCATCGATTTTGGCCTGAAAAAAGGTTGTGTCTGCCTAGCCAACGGCTGGTGGATCAGTCAGGGGGGTGGCGTCAATTTTCTCTCACTGGCCCGGGAAACTGATATGGGTTATGGTGCAGCTTTTCATGACAACCTGGTTGAAGTGGAAAAGGTAAAATTATGAAACGGGCTTTCCGTTTCGATCTCAATCGCTGCAGCGGTTGCCATGCCTGTATTCTGGCTTGCGCCAATGAAAATCGGTCTGTGCTTAGCCAAAACTGGCGTCAACTGGTGACTTTAAACGAATTTCGTCATCCCGGTCTGCCGTTGGTGCATCTCTCCCTGGCCTGTAATCATTGCAATGAACCGGCCTGTTTGATCAATTGCCCGGCCAACGCCTATCACAGGGATCCGGCTAGCGGAGCCGTTGTGATCGATCCGGATCGCTGCCTAGGCTGTGCCTATTGCACTTGGGCCTGCCCGTTCGATGCGCCCAAATACAATAGTGAAAAAGGAGTAATCGAAAAGTGTGATTTCTGTCTTGAACGCCTGCAGAAAGGAAGTGAACCGGCCTGTGTGACCTGTTGTCCGACTGGAGCCTTGCAGCTTGTCGAGCGCTGCATTGAAGATATTGACCCACCACGCATTCCCGGGTTCAGCCGCACCAAGCTCAAACCGGCCATCGAGTTCGTCCCTCTACGCGAAAACAGTTCCTTTCCCGAAGTCACAGCCCCGCAAGATCCAGCGGCTATCAGCAAGGCCTTAAGCAGAATGATCATTCCACCGCCTCGTAAAATTTCCCTTCATTCCGAATGGGCTTTGTTGATTTTTACCACCCTGGTCACGATTTTAGTATCTCTTTTTACTGTCGGTGTTTGGCGCTCCTGGCAACTCAATCCGCTTGTTTTTCTTGCTGCCGGAACCGGGGCCATGTTTTTTTCTTTGATTCACTTGGGCCGCAAAGAACGTGCCTGGCGGGCGCTATGCAATTGGCGAACATCCTGGCTCAGTCTGGAAATTCTGTTTTATTTCCTATTTATGGGATCTTCCGGTCTTTTTCTTTTGTTTTTGCCCAATCTCCCGTTTTGGGGCTGGATCGGGACTGCGGTGGGTTTCTGTACCCTGTTTGCCATCGACCGTATTTACCAAGTGGCCATGAAAGTCGGACCGGGAAATTTTCACAGCGGCCAAACCATGTTCAATGGACTCTATCTGACCGGTATTCTGGCTGCTGCACCGCTGCTTTATGTTCCGGCCGGGTTGTTAAAACTTGGCTTGTACTTACATAGAAAAATTCTTGCTTATCGAAAAAAATCTGGCATCCGTCCCTTTTTCAGCCTATTGCGCGTCATTGCCGGGTTCATTGTGCCGGTACTCTTCATTACTGTTTTAAGGAAAAAAATATTTCTGCCACCGCTTTTCGCCGCCATTGCAGTGGTCAGCGGTGACCTGATCGACCGGGGTGAATTCTACCAGGATTTGGAGGCCATGACTCCACGTCAACAAATGCTGAACGACTTTTTGCAGTGTATGCAATCCATGGAAAAAGAGGTTTAATATGCGTGCCACATCAAAATCCATGCTGGTTTACCAGCTTGTTTTTTTCGGCTCAGTCTGGGGGATAAGTGAAGCCACCTTTGGACACTTACTCCACCTGCTGCCCCTGCCAGGAATAGCCGGTGATCTGATGTTTGTCGTTGGCTGCCTCTGTATGTCCGCTGTATGGAAACGAAGCGGCCGCATCTGGGCCGTGCCGGCAGTCGGGATGATTGCCATGCTGATTAAATCGGTTGATCTTCTATTGCCCGGGACGCCACCGGCCATGGTCATTAATCCGATCACAGCTCTCCTGGCCGAAACCCTGGTATTTTTCGCAGGCTGCCGCTTGCTGGCAATCGGCTTGAAACCAATGACAATCACTTCCGCCCTGGCCATCAGTTTGACTTGGCGTTGTGGCTATTTTTTAATCGCTTTTCTGGGCTCCGCTTTCCTGGCCATTCCCAATCTCATGATGCAAAGTCCGGATTTTCATTTTTCATTTATTCTGTTCCACGGTTTAACTGGAGCGGTTATGCTGTGGCTTGCCTGGCGCCTGAACGCCAAATTATTTTCCCGGCTGGAAGGTTTTTATGGGCGCACGCGGCCCATGACTGCGCTGTTACTATTCTTTCTGGCCCTGGCTGTGGAAATCGTTTTTTAATAACTTCTCATTATGGTTTATTTAATCGTCGGCCAGCGTGACGCCGGGAAAACAAAAAAAATTATCAGTCTGCAAAGCCAATTTGGTGGCGATGGCATTTGTATGCCCAAAGTATTTTCAGATTCCGGCAAATTTCTCGGTTATAATATCCGGCGTTTAAGCCGCAGCGAGACTCTGCCATTCGTTCGTTGCGGCCATTGTCTGCCACCTGCCTGGAAACAGATTGATCAATGTGGCGACTTCAGTTTTTCAGCCACCGGCATTGATTTTGCCGAAGCTGCAGTCAGTGATTTGCTGCACAAAAATATCACGCCGTTGTTTATCGACGAAATCGGTCCCTTGGAATTAAAAGGCCGGGGTTTCAATCAGCTTGTGCTGAGATTGCTGGCCGGCCGGAGCGATCTATACCTAACGGTGCGTCTCACGCTGTTGGCTTCGTTGATCCGAACGTATGCCCTGACGGCATATTCGATTTTGACTTGCAATTAAAGCGAGCGGTTGCCAATGAAAGAAATTATTTTTATAATCAGATCATGAATAAAAAAAAAATGCCGCTCAACAGCCATTTATTGGCCAGTTATCAGGAATCCGGGTTCTTCCTAAAAAACCGCAACGCCACCAAACGCATTTTTGCCGAGGAAAAGAAACACCGGCGCTGCCCTGATGCGTACATCTATTCAAGATACCGCAATCCGACTGTGGCTGCGGTCGAAGAACGGCTCATGGAAATCGAAGGAGCCGCATGGGCCTTGCTGGCTCAATCGGGTATGGCGGCGATCGACATCGCCCTCTCGATTTTCCAAAGAGGTCCGGCCACCCGTCCCTGGCTCTTTTTTAGCGAGATTTATGGTGGTACGAATTCGTTCATTGACTTGATTTTGCGCGGGCGGCGTGGCATTAACGTTGAACGTTTTCAGGCAATTAACGGTGCTTATGATCTCGACCTTTTGCAAATAACCCTGGATAAGCTGAAACCTGAACTGCTATTTTTTGAAGCCGTCTCCAACCCCATGTTGATTATCAGTGATGCCCTGCCGATCATTGCCATGGCAAAAAAACGCGGCATCATCGTCATGGTCGATAACACGTTTGCCACGCCGCTGCTTTGGCGGCCTTTGGAGGACGGCGCGGATATCGTCATTCACAGTGCAACCAAATACCTGGCCGGCCATGGCAACCTCACAGCCGGTGTCGTTGCCGGTAAGCGTCCCGATTTTGCCCGGGCAGCGGTTGAATACCGTAAATGGGTCGGCCATATGCTGGGTCCCGATGATGCACTGCGCCTGGACGGATTTCTCAAGACATTCGCGATCCGTTTTGAAAAGCAATGTGCCAATGCGTTGAAACTGGCGAATTTCCTGAATAATCATAAAAAAATCGCATCGGTCCTTTATCCGGGTTTGCCGGGACATGCGACTCATCGCCAGGCAAAAAAACTTTTCAAGAACAGGGGCTACGGTGCGGTGATTACTTTTGATATTGGCGGGGCCGATGACAAAAAAAAGCAAAAAAACTGTGATATTTTCATTAAAGAATTGCAGAATAAAATCCCCCTGGTGCCGACCCTGGGTGATGTCGATTCCATTCTGATCCCGGTTGAGGCGATCTGGGGTGACAGATATCCAAACCCCGGCATGATCCGTCTCTCGGTTGGAATTGAATCCTACGAAAAATTGCAAACGACCATCGCCGATGCCCTGGCAGCATTTTAAGGGGAAAAAATTACTAAAATCTTAATATTGGGTTCAAAAAAATTCAATCGATCTTGAGCTTGCGGTAGTGGATGCGGCTGGGGCGATCGGCCTGGTGGCCCAGGCGGCGGTGGCGGTCGGCTTCGTAGTCCGAGTAATTCCCCTCGAACCAAACCACTTGGCTGTCACCTTCAAAGGCCAGGATATGGGTGGCGATGCGGTCTAAAAACCAGCGGTCGTGCGAAATGATGACCGCGCAGCCGGCGAAATCGTCCAGCGCGTCTTCCAGGGCGCGCAGGGTGTTGACGTCCAGGTCATTGGTCGGTTCGTCGAGCAGCAGGACATTGGCCTCGCTCCTGACGATGCGGGCCAGGTGCAGCCGGTTGCGTTCGCCGCCTGACAGCACGCCCACTTTTTTCTGCTGGTCGCCGCCGCTGAAATTGAACCAGGAGGCATAAGCGCGGCAGTTGGTCAGCTTGCCGCCCAGCATGAAGGTTTCCTGGCCGTCTCCGATCGCTTCCCACACGGCTTTGCTTTGATCGAGAGTATCGCGCTCCTGATCCACGTAAGCCAATTTCGCGGTTTCGCCGATGCGCAACTTGCCGCTGTCCGGATTTTCACTTCCTGTCAGCAGCCTGAAAAGGGTGGTCTTGCCGGCGCCGTTGGGGCCGATGATGCCGACGATGCCCGCCCTGGGCAGGTTGAACGACAGGTTTTCGAAGAGCAGCTTGTCGCCGTAAGATTTGCTGATGCGCTCGACCTCGATCACCAGCTCACCCAGTCTGGGACCGGAAGGGATATATATCCGGGCTTCCTCGACACGCACGGTTTTATCGGCCGCGAGTAATTTTTCGTAAGAACTAAGCCGCGCCTTGCCCTTGGCCTGGCGGGCTCGCGGCGACATGCGCACCCATTCTAATTCACGCTCAAGTTGGTGCTTCTGGCGTTCCGATGCTTTGGCTTCGCTGGCCAGCCGTTGCTGCTTCTGTTCCAGCCAGGAAGAATAATTTCCCTTCCAGGGAATGCCTTCGCCGCGGTCCAGCTCCAGTATCCATTGGGCTACATTGTCTAGAAAATAGCGGTCATGGGTGACGGCGATAATCGTCCCGGCATATTGCTGTAAATGGTGTTCCAGCCATTGCACCGATTCGGCGTCAAGGTGGTTGGTGGGCTCGTCAAGCAGGAGAATATCGGGTTCCTGCAGCAGCAGTCGGCACAAGGCCACGCGCCTTTTTTCGCCGCCGGACAGGGTGTTTACCATCGTGTCGGACGGAGGACAGCGCAACGCTTCCATGGCTGTTTCCAGGCGGTTGTCCAGGTTCCAGGCGTCCATGGCCTCAAGTTTTTCCTGGACCGCCGCTTGCCTGGCGATCAATTTTTCCATATCCTCTGCGCCCAACTGGGGATCCGCGAAGCCTTCGTTGATGCGGTCGAACTCGGTCAACATGTCCAGGACGGGCTGCACCGATTCAGAAATGACCTGTTTGATTGTTTTTTTCGGGTCGAGTTGCGGTTCCTGTTCGAGAAATCCCAGCGAATAGTCACGGGCCGGGATAACCTCGCCCTGGAAATCCTTATCGACGCCGGCGATGATCTTCAGCAGGCTGCTTTTGCCGGAGCCGTTCAAACCGATGACGCCGATCTTGGCGCCGTAGTAAAAGGACAGGGAAATGTCCTTGAGCACCTGCCGGTGCGGCGGATGGGTGCGGCTGACGTTGGCCATGGAAAAAATGATCTGTTTGCTGTCGACTGGGGCCATTTTATTCTCCTCCCGCTTGCCCGGCTTTTTACTAGCGATTCAGGGTTTTTCTGGATGCGTGGCGCGGCCGTCCCATGTGGCTGCCGCGGTTCGGCGCACCGTGTGGTTGTCCGGAACGTCGGGAGCGGTTTTCTGGGCCGCGCGGCCTGGCGGCCGCCTTAAAGATCATGCCGCGGCTTTTATCGCGCACGAAAAGGTTTTCTTCGGCGAAAACGGCGGGGATTTTCATGTTGATCAGTTTCTCGATCGCTTCGAGGTTGCAGACGTATTTTTCGCAGGCCAGTGAAACGGCCTTGCCGTTCTTGCCGGCGCGGGCGGTGCGGCCGATGCGGTGCACGTAGTTTTCACTGTCGGCCGGCAGATCGAAATTGACCACCATGTCCAGGTCGTCGATGTGCAACCCGCGGGCGGCCACGTCGGTGGCCACCAGGAAAAAAACCCGTTGGGATTTAAAATCGTTGATGATGCGCAGCCTCCGGCTCTGGGGCAGGTCGCCGGTCAGGAATTCGCAACGGTAGCCGTTGAATACCAGTTTGCGGCATAACCGTTCAGCGTCACATTTCATGTTGGTAAAAAACAGCACGCTTTTGGGATTGTCGCGCTTCAGAATGCCCAGCAGCAGGCTAACTTTTTCGCGGCTGCCCACATGGTATAATTCCTGGGTTATGGTGTCCACAGTGATCTGCTCAGGAGTGATCTCGATCCGTTCGGGACGGTTCATGTATTCACGGGCGATGCGGATGGCGGGATCGGAGAGGGTGGCGCTAAACAGCATGGTCTGGCGGAGCTTCAGGGTCGGGACCCGGCGCAGGATCTTGCGGATGTCGGGGAGAAAACCCATATCGAAAAGGCGGTCGGCCTCGTCGATGACCAGGAAGCCGATATCGCGCATGCTCAGGGTGTCTTTATGCTCCAGGTCGAGCAGGCGGCCCGGAGTGCCAACCATGATGTCCACACCGCGTTTAAGCATGGATTCCTGGTGGTTGTAGCCGACGCCGCCGTAAAAGCAGCCCACACTGGCGCGTAGGTAGCGGCCGATCAGCTTGGCTTCGGCCTCGATTTGCACCGCCAGTTCGCGGGTCGGGGCGATGATCAGCGCCTTGCGGCGGCTGGCCTCGGCGACCAGCTGCCCCTGGAAGATGGTGATCAGGAAGGCGGCGGTTTTGCCGGTGCCGGTCTGCGACTGGACGGCGGCGTCGAGCCCGGTCAGCGTAACGGCCAGGGTCCTTTCCTGGACCGGTGTCAGTTTGGTGAAGCCCATTTCCTGGATCCCGCGCAGCAGCCGGGGATCGAGTGGTAATTGTTCAAAGGTCATTGGTTTTCAAATCCTCTTTTCATTCATTTGATTAAGCGGTTGGGAGTCATGCTGGGAGACTGAAGATAATTTCTATTCGGTCTGTTTGTTGCAAAGCCCGATCTCTTAATGAAAAATAATAACGCAAAAAAATTACTTTGTCAAATCGCTAGACGATTTCTCCGCGTGGGGGCGATCGCTGCATTGCCTTGTTGATGATGAAAGAAATCGTGCGGCCCGACAGTACCAATCATCCGCTTCAGCGGATACGATTTGTCTGTCTCCGAATGAGGCGGAGCGCCCCTGCGTTCGCCGCCCGCCTTGTATAAATCCGGCAAATGTGCTAAAAATAATGAATGAAAAAGACACTGGTTTCCATCGTCATCCCCGTCTTTAATGAAGCGGAGAACGTCGGACTGCTGCACAACGAGATTGCCCTGGCGGTCACAAACCGGCCCGAGGATTATGAAATAATTTTTATCGACGACGGCAGCAGTGACGGATCGCTGGCCGCGTTGAAAAACATTCGCGGTCAGGACGCACGAATCAAGATCATCCAGTTCCGCAAGAATTTCGGGCAGAGCGCTGCCATTTCAGCCGGTTTCGAATGGTGCCGCGGCGATATCGTCATTGCCATGGACGCCGACCTGCAGAACGATCCGGCCGATATCCCGTTGCTGGTGGACAAGGTCAAGGAGGGATTTGATATTGTCAACGGCTGGCGCAAGGATCGCCATGACAAGTGGCTGACCAGGAAATTACCTTCCTTTTTCGGCAACAAGCTCATTTCCTGGATTACCGGCACCCGGCTGCACGATTACGGCTGCACCTTGCGCGGATTCAGAAAAGATGTGGTCAAGAGTTTGAAATTATACGGCGAGATGCACCGCTACATTCCGGCCATCGCTTCACGCATGGGCATCCAATCTACCGAGATCACGGTCAACCACCGCGCCCGCCAATTTGGCAAATCCAAGTACGGACTGGGCCGGACTTTCCGGGTCGTAATCGACCTGATCTCGCTGAAGTTTCTCCTGGCTTATTCCCATCGCCCGTTGCAGATATTCGGCGGTGCCGGTCTGCTGATGATTTTAACGGGCCTGGTCAGCGGCTCATACTTGACTTATGCCAAATTTGTCCTTAACCAGGGCATCTCCGGCCGGCCGTTGCTGTTTTTTACCTTGTTGATGGTATTTTTGGGATTTCAGTCCATTTCGCTCGGGCTGCTGGCCGAAATGCTTTCCCGCATTTATCACGAGGGTTTGGATAAAAATGAATATGCCATTCGCCAACTCATAGGATTTACTGATGAAAATATTGATGATCGCTCCCGAACCGTTCTTTGAACCGCGCGGGACTCCCTTTTCCGAATACTTTCGCATCAAAGCGTTATCTGCCCTGGGACACACCGTGGACCTGGTCACCTATCCATTCGGGGTAGACAAGGAAATCCCGGGCTTGACAATCTTCCGCTGCGGAAAACTGCCCTGGATCAGGTCGGTGCGCACCGGTCCATCGTCCGCCAAGCTGGGGCTCGATTTATTTCTTTTTTTGAAAGTACTGCGGCAGTTGTGGCGAAAGGATTACGATTTGATTCATACTCATGAAGAAGCGAGCTTTATCGGTGTTTTGTGCCAGAAAATGACCAAAATTCCTCATCTGTACGACATGCATTCTTCGCTGGTGCAGCAAATGGAAAATTTCAATTTCACCCGCTCGAAAATCATTGTCCGTTTGTTCAAGTTCATTGAGACGGTTTCCCTGCAAAATGCAGCGGCTGTGATTGTCATCTGCCGGACTTTATTTGACTATGCCGCCGGCATCACCAGCGCCGACAAGCTGACATTGATTGAAAATTTCATGGATGACCGCGCCGGGATCGAGGAAGAGGAAAAATTACGTCAGGTGCGAAATGAGATCAATCCCGATGGAAAAAAAATAATCATGTACACGGGGACTCTGGAGGCATACCAGGGAATTCCCCTGTTGCTGGACAGCCTGAGCTTGCTGGGCGATGATTTTCGCCTGGTTTTAATCGGCGGCAAGGAGGCTCAGGTGGCTAAACTGCGGCGGCGCATACTGGAAATGAATCTGGAAAAGCGGGCCATGGTTTTGGGACAAAAACGTTCCCGTGACATTCCTTATTACCTGCATGCAGCCTCCGTTCTGGTTTCGCCGCGCATCCTGGGTACCAATATTCCCTTAAAAATTTATTCTTATCTGGCCAGTGGGGTGCCGGTCGTGGCTACGGATCTGCTTACTCATACTCAATCGATCAACAGGGACATCGCCATTCTGGCGGCCGCCGAGGCAACACCGTTTGCTGCGGCCATTCGTTTGGCCGTCGGACCGCATGGGCAGGTGGTTGCCCGCCGCGCCCTGGACCATTGCCGGCAGCACTACAGTTCCAAGCGTTATATTGAATTGGTGGCCAAAGCCTTGGGCCAGGCGGTCCCGCCGGCGTCTATTCGGCAATAAGGATTCATCTGCATTGAGCCCGGCAGCCTCCATTTGACAAAAAAAAAACGTTATGTTAATAAGGCTAGGGAGGCTGACAATGACGCATGTCTTTACGGCGGTTTTTGGATGATGGAACGGGCAAAACGAATGGCCGACATGTTACGGAACTCCCGGATTTACTCGTTGAAGCAGCTCGGCAATTAAAACATGGATATTCATTTTTTTGCCAAAACCGATGTTGGTAAAGTCCGCAACGCCAACGAAGATTTCTTTCTCAGTGAAAAAATCGCTGCCAACGAATTCTTGTTCATTGTTGCCGACGGCATGGGGGGACACCAGGCCGGGGACGTGGCTTCCAAACTGGCTTCGGAAACATTTGCCGATACTTATAAAAATTTAAGAAAAAAGAGCGCGCCGATTTTTCAGAGCATGGAACAGGCCATCCGCAAAGCCAATGCCGTGGTTTTTGAAAAGGCGGCGGCCGACATAAAAAAAAGGGGCATGGGGACGACATTTTCGTCCATGATTATCGAAGATATGAAAGCATTTATCGCCCATGTGGGGGATTCGCGCATTTATTTGATCCGTAAAAATAAAATTAAAAAAATTACCACGGACCACTCTTTCGTGGAGAAACTGGTTGAAGAGGGAAGGATATCTCCCGAAGAAGCCCGGGATCATCCTCAGAAAAATGTCCTGTATATGTCCTTGGGAGCCAGGGAAAATCTTTCTCCTGAAGTGCAACATTCGCTGGTTTTGGAAGATGGCGACGCCTTGATCATGTGCTCGGATGGACTGAGCAACATGGTCACCGATGATGAAATGATGAGACTAGTCATGGATTACTATCCCGAGGATGCCGCCAATGCCCTGGTGAAATTGGCTAATGTGAATGGCGGAGCCGATAACATCACGTTGCAGATCGTGCGCCTGGGTTCATTGGAGATGCTTGAAAAGACCAAGCCGATCCTGGTGGCCAAATCGCGTAAAAAACTTTTCGGCGCTATATCTTTGCTGATCTTGCTGGCCATACTCTCGGCCTTATGGTACATATTCAAAAATATTTCTCCCGGCGATACTCAAGTTGCCAAGAATGCCGGCAGTGCTTTTCTGGAAGCGGGGCAAAGCAACCACAAAATACAAAAAATCAGCGAGATTGATTCCAGTAAACTGCATGCCTTGGATTTGAGCGCTGCCGACTGTCAGTTTCTGATTAACCGAAAGCTCTATTTCACAAAAAGAAATTCAATGGTTATTTTTAACCTGTTGGATCTATCACTACGGAACATTTCACTGGAAAGCGGATCCCAGCTTGTCCCCGCTGAGTCCAGCGAAACATATCTGTTGCGGAGATCCCCGATATTGGCCATCGATTTCCGCTTGCTGATTATGGGCGATCCCAAGCCGCTGTTGATTATTCAAGCAGACAAGCAATTTGATTTGAAGGAAATAGAATCCAAACGCGTCAGGATTTTCAAGATCGCCAACTTGAAAACCACGATTGTTCCTGATTTTCTCAATGAAAATATTTTTATTTTTCACGACCTGAGCAAGTATTACGGCATTAAAAATTGGAAAACATCTGACGGACAGCAGTTTCCTATTCGCGACCTCATCTATTCCGAAACTGCGCGCTTGTTTTTCAAGAAGGTTGATGGTCAGATGACCATGCTCTTCCATAACCAAGAAAGCGGTCGGGTTGCGGTTTTCAAGCTGCATCCTTTTGGGAAAATGGATGAGTACCAGCTACCGATGATGCCGGCGCCACTGTTTATTGAATACTATGCGGATCATTCTTTGCTTTTTTACTATCCCGATCACTGCATCGATATCCGCAGAGGACTCAAGGAAACACGTCGTCCCTATCAATTCAATAATTTCCGTTTCACGGTCGAAAAAATCTTAATGGATATGGAAAACGGACAGAAAATGTTCTTCAATGACAGCAATAAGTTGTTTTTCCTGAACTGTGAGTCATGATCAAGATCGGCGACAAAACCGGGCATTTTCTCATCAAGGCTGAAATCGGCCGGGGCGGGATGGGAACCATTTATTTTGCCATCGATACCATGTTGAATCGGGAAGTGGCCTTGAAGGCGATTCATCCGCAGTTGGCTGACAACCAGCAATTGATGGACCGTTTTAAAATCGAAGCCATGACCCAGGCACGGATGAACCATCCCAATATCGTGACAATCTTCAGTTTCAATAAAATCGACGACCAGTACATTATTGCCATGGAATATGTCGAAGGTAAAAGCCTCAAAGAGCTTTTGCAGGCGAAAAAGCGGCTTGAATTGTCCGAAGCCATCTCCATTGTCATCCAGGTGGCGGAAGGCCTGGCTTATGCTCATGCCCACAACGTAATACACCGGGATATCAAGCCTGCCAATATATTGCTGGACAAGGAGAACAAAGTCAAGATTTCTGATTTCGGAATTGCCAAGGTTTTTGGCGCGGAGGGTTTGACCAAAACCGGCATGATGATGGGAACTCCCTGGTATACCCCTCCCGAACAGATCATGGGCAAAAACATTGATTTCAGGGCTGATCTTTATTCTCTGGGAGTTACTTTTTATGAATTGCTGACCAGTCGCGTTCCCTTTGATTCGGAAACCAATTCCGAATTTCAGATTCAAAAAGCTCATTTGGAAACGCCGCCACCGCGGCCGTCGATCTACAATCCGCAGATTGGCGTCAAGCTCGAGAATATTATCCTGCAAGCCCTGCAAAAAAAAGTTGAAAAGCGCTTTCAAAGCGCCGGGGAAATGATTACGGCACTGAAGAAAATTCATCACGAGTCAATCAAACTCGGCCGCTCTGTTTTTACACAGGCCGGTCAAACGCAATCGCTGGATGTCCCGGCCGTGAAACACCGCTTTTCTCTGCCTGCATTTCTTGCCGTTGCCTTCCTGGTCATCGTGCTGGCCGGGGGGATTTATTGGATCACCATGTCCCCTAAAAGCGCTTTGAATGACCGACCGGGCGGCGCTGAGCCGAAAGCACTGCCGCCGGTTGCGGTTGTACAAGAACGTGCCACAGAGAATCCTGAAAAACTTCCGGCACAAGAAAATATTGAGCCAGCCAGAGCGGAAGAAACACCGCTTCAAGAGATTGTCGCCGCAGGGCAAAACGCAGATGCCGAAAAAAAAATTCCCGCGTCCCCAGACACGGTCGACGTAAAAACCCCGCTGATCGATACGCCAGTTTCGGCCAGTGAAGATAAAAAAGAATTACCGGATAAAGTGGAGCCGCAGGCTACAGAAAAAATAATTCAGGAACAGCCGCTTCAACCCGAACCACTGGGTAGCTTGGACGCTGAATTGATTCGCTTGCGCAGTTTATTGGCCAAGGGGAATCTGTCTGATGCAGACCGGCTGGCCGATGCCCTACTGCAATCCTCAAACGAAAGCCGGATTTTCCCCATATTGGGCAATGTGAAATTTTTTCTGAATCAATTCGCTGCTGCCGAGAAAATGTGGCAGAAATCCCTGCAAGCCAATCACCTGATCACCCTGGAGCTGAAGCATATGCATGAGGGGAGCAGTGACTTTTGTCCGGGCCAGCTTAAATTCAACAATAAAACCATCATGTTCAGCTCCAATACCCGCGGTGACCATAGTTTCGCGCTGCAAACAGGCACTGTCAAGTCCATCAGCATGGGGGAAAACCTGGGAATAATCATCAGGGCTAACATTAACGGCATGGAATTGAAAGAAACTTTCATGCTGTTCAGCAAATTTAAATTATTGGCAAAAGAAAAATTTCTTGTCGATTTTTTAAACAAATACGTTTTGCCAGGAGGCCAGGTTGAAAAAAAATAATTTTTCAGTGCTGGCGGATACTAATCGCCGCCATTGTTTTTGCAAACCCTCTGTCTCCATGCGCTGCAGCGCCGGTTTTTCATTGTTGAATTTTTGGCAGGAAAACAGTTCCCCATTGATTTTAGCCGCACTCGCCGTGATCGTGATTGCCATTCTGGTCTGGGTTGTTATTCATCGCCGGCGCCAAGCCTTTCCCGAAATTAAATTTGAGGTTAAAAACCAGGTCCCGGAAAAAGACATCACGCTGATTGAGAGCCAGCCTGAAAAAGTTTCCCGCTCTGCCCCCCTTCCGGGAATTTTCGGAAAAATAGAGGTGCTGGTCAACAACCAGCAAATCAATACATATCTGGTCACCGACAATCCGCTGACAATCGGTCGCGATCCCGCCCAGGCTCTGGCCATCATTCAGGAAGCGATTGTTTCCAAGCTCCATTGTTCCATCTTCTCTCGCAACGGGCAGGTAGTCATCAAGGATCTCAACTCGACCAATGGAACCTATGTAAACGGAGAAAAGGTAAGCGAACAGGAATTACAAGATAACGATGTCGTGTTTCTTGGGAAAAAAGGAACCATAAAAATTATTTTTCATAGATAGTGGATCGAAAGGACCCAAAATTTAAAATGTTATAAATATGGCTCCAGCTCGATCACTACCGGTGGATTGTTTTGCTTCATGAAGAATTCGGGGACCAAGCTCATATTTTCCTCAGCTTCGTTCCGGGTACGGAATTTTCCCCAAAGGACGAGCCAGCAGCCGCGCCCTTTTTTGACGCGGTTCAATATGAAAAAGTTCTCCTGATCCGTGAGTTGCTGGTAAGCGTAGTTCACCGATTGTTCGAGGCAGTCCATTTCCAGTAGGATGCTGAAGCCGATTTTCTCGGTAATAATTTCCTGGCGCCAGAGATTTCCGGCGGCATTGAATCTTCCGGATGCGAAGGCCTGTCGGGCATTGGAATCCCTGCTTGCCGAAGACGGTGCGGGAATGACTTTTTCCTTTTCTGCCGCAGGCTCCTTCTGGGGTTCCATCTCCGTGCTTTTCGGCGTGGTGGCGGGATTTTCAGATTGGAGTATCTGCACCGCCGGCGCTGGAACCTGCTGTGGCGGTTGCTGCTGCTGAGTTTTCCGCTTGCTTTGTGCGGCCGGACGCTGGGCGGCTGTTTGCGGCGAGGAAATTTCGGGTGTACGGCTGAACCAAATAAAGAGCGCGATGACGACAACCGTCAATAGAATGGATAAAAATGAGATGCTCAACCATCTGGATTTCTGTTTTTCCGGAAGAAGCGGCTGGGGCCTGGTCGGTGCTTTGGCCTGCTTGGGAGCAGAAGGAACTTCCTTTGATCTCGTTTTTGACTCAGTCAGATTGTTTGGTGTCAGGTCGGTAAGTTTAGGCAAAGACACTTCTGTGTTTGACCGGGATTCATGAATATCCGGAAGGTCCAACTGCGGAATGTCTTTGATGTCCGCTTCATTAATCACAGCTGGAATATCCACATTGACCTCCGCCGTGGCATCAGATTGGGCTTGGCCAAAGAGGCTGTCCAATTCATTGAAATCCAGCGGCGGGATCGTGTCGGCTTCTTTTCTGACCAACAATCCGGTAATCAACAAAAAATACAGAATTTTCAAAATCGTGTGCTTGCGTTCTGCGGCAAAACGGAGCAAAACATTTTCCGGCCGCTGCGGCTCATGGAAATAAGCGAACACTTCCTGCTGTTCGCTGTCCAGGTTGTACTGAAAAATTTTCTCCGGAACCGGAACCTGTCGCAATTCTCCGGACAGTGATCCGAGCTCTTCCCAGATGATATTCACATCCATGTGCGCCAAAATATAATTATAGACTAGCGGCACAATATCCAATTCCAGACTGACCAAGCGCGTCGGTGGTGATTCCGGTTCCAATTGATAGTTGCCGCTGTTCCAGAACATGACGCTGGTGGCAATGCGCTTCAATTGTTCACGGCTTGCGTTGATAAGGGTTTCCAGGCTTATCAGTCCGTTTTCCACCAGGATTTTTCCGAAAGATTCACTGATCTTGTTGCCGGCCAGGTATGGGGCCAGCGCGTCGGGATTCACCAGTTTTTGAGCCAGCAAAATGTGTTCGATTTTATCTTCTTCATCACTGGAAATTGCCCAGCTGATTTTTCCCTGGTTTAAATAAAAGACCTTCAAAACTTCGTTTTTTCTGAAATAAAGTATACCGGTCTGGTTTTGCTCATCCATGGCCAACATCAGCTTAATCGGAGTGATTTCGCCCAGGCTGCCGTCATTGGGGATCATTTTTCCTCCACCGGTCGTTTGATATAGCTGGATTCTTCATTGATGTGCATGGACACATTGTAGTAAAAGGCCGTGAAAAGTCAAGCCCCGCCGCAACCGCTGGCCAAGTCCCCGTTTTGAAAAAAAACTATTTGAGGATGGCTCCCAGGCGGTTGTCCACTTCCTGCCAATTGACGATGTTCCAGAAGGCTTCGACGTACTTGGCGCGATCGTTCTTATAGTCCAGGTAATAGGCGTGTTCCCAGACGTCGAGTACCAGCAGGACGCGGAACATGGGAATGACGTTGGTGTTGTGTTTTTCGATCTGCATCAGCAGCGGCCGGTTGGTCTGGCGGCAATAGACCAGGGCGGACCAACCCGAACCTTCGGCGCTGGCCGCGGTCTGACTGAACTCCTTTTTGAAGCGCTCGAAGCTGCCGAATTCGTTGTCGATGAGGGTTGCGAATTTTCCCGTGGGTTTAGCTGTGGTATTGGCGGCCGGGGCCAGGTTTTCCCAGAAAAGGGCGTGCAGCAGCAGGCCGGCGGCGTTGAAGGAAAACGCCTTGGCCAGGGCCTTGGCGTCTCCATCGACTCCATCCTGGCGATTCTTATCCAGGGTTTCCAGAATGGCGTTGGCGCCTTTGACGTAGGCGGCATGGTGTTTCTGGTGGTGCAGTTGCAGCTGCGCCTCCGAGATCCACGGTTCCAGGTCTTTATAACCGTATCCTAATTCAGGCAGCACATATGGTTTCTTTTCCATTTTTTCCTCCGTAAATTTTCGTAATAATGTTATCAATATAGAAAATCCGTAAAAAATTGTCAAGGGCAGCACGAACTTTCCACCGACCTTGGTGGATGAAGTTTGTCTGTCCTGCAGGGATCGGCTCATGGATGGATATTGCGGTAGCGGTAGGGGCAGATAAATTAGATCCACCAGGATAGGTGGATAATTTATGCTGCCCCTACGGGACAGATAAATTAGATCCACCAGGATAGGTGGATA
>JAFGSF010000057.1 GCA_016934745.1 Candidatus Aminicenantota bacterium
GCCGCTGCCGCTGCCGCTTGAAATTCCCGTTTTTAGACCGTTTTCGATGGTGTGGCGCTGCGTCGTTATTTCGCCTTTGACCGTCGGCCGGTCTTTGCGGACGATGGAAATCATCTTTTCCGGTTCGGTTTTTTTCCGGCTTTCACGGTCCGGATAGCGCAGTGAAGACTGAAACTTTTTTTCAACCGTCAGGTTTTTGACACTGCTGGTTTTATCCTCGATGTAGGCCGCTTCCGGAGTTCCAGACGCGGATGCAGGGTTTGCCTTGTTTCCACCTGCCCCGCCGCCACGACCATTGCCTCGGCCGCCGCCGCTGCCGAGATTGATCAAGTCGACATAGTAGGTCATGCTGCCGGCCTTTGGTGCCGGCTGGATGATAAACAGTGCCGCCAGGGACAGGTGCATGCCAAGGGAAATAAGCAACGTGGCTTTGAATTTCATTGACGCGGCTTGGGTTCGACGATCATCCCGACCGTATCCACACCGGCGATCTTGATGATGTCCATCACCTCGATAATATATCCGTAGGTCAGGCTTTTGTCGGCTTTGAGAAAAACAACTTTTTTTTCACGGTTAAAGAAAAAATCTTTCAGGCGTGATTCCAGGAAATAGAGGTTGACGATTTGATCGTTCATGTAGATGTAACGATCCTTGGTCAGGGTTAAAACCAGGCCCTCCTGGCTTGGATTGTTGCGGGATTCAGCCGACGGCAGTTTGACCGAAATACCCGACTGCATCATCGGCGCCGTGACCATGAAAATGATCAGCAACACCAGCATGACATCGACCAGAGGCGTAATATTGATTTCAGCCAGGTTGCTGGTAAGCCTTTGCGCAGTGTGAACTTTCATCGGCTCAGTTTTTCACTCAGATTCAGGAATTCCAGGACGAAATCTTCCATCATGGCGATCAGAACTTTGAGTTTATTGAGTAGTAAATTGTAAAAAACGACCGCCGGAATGGCGGCGAAAAGCCCCAACGCGGTTGCGATCAGAGCTTCGGCGATGCCCGGCGCCACGGTGGCCAGGTTGGCGTTCATCTGGATGCCGATCTGCTGGAATGAACTCATAATGCCCCACACGGTTCCGAAGAGTCCGATGAAAGGCGTGGCCGAGGCGCAGGTGGCCAGAAACCCGTTCAACCGTTCAAAGCGGGTGATTTCGGAATTGGATGCCCTGAGCAGGGCCCGGTGTACGCTGTCCAGGTCCAACTTTTCCAATGCCTGACCGCGGCCTGACTGCAGTGAAATTTCCCGGTAGCCATAGCGGAAGATTTCACCCAGGGGATTGTTGCCGTAGAGCGATTGGTTGGCATTGATTTCACTGAAATTCTTGTTTTTTTTGAAGAATTCCAAGAAACGCTGGCTGTTTTTCCTGGCGCGGCGGTATTCCATGATTTTGAAAATAATGACTGCCCAGGACACGATGGAAAAAGTCAACAGCAGGAGTAAGACCAATTTAACCACGACGGAAGCGTTTTTGATCAGATAGATGAAATCGCCGTTATGATTGACCGGATTGACCAGGAATAGTATGTGTTTCATTGCTTTGTTTTTACCATAAATCCCGGCTTTTTACAATTGTCAGGACGATTTTATTTCCTCTTTGCCCCCGACTGACGGTCGGGATGCGTGCACGGGGCATGAGTGCGTAATTTTCTCCATTTTGTCAGCAAAAAAGCCGCGAAATTTGATTTTTGCCGTGAATAATTATACAATCGGGTTCCAGGTGAATGAAATGAAAGCCAAGATCAAAGAACTTCTCAAGTTACGTGAGGAAAAAGATGCGGGCGGCGGACTCGACAAACTGGCCCAACGCCGGGCTCGCGGGTTAATGACAGCCAGGGATCGCATTGAGTACCTGTTCGATCCCAACACGTTTGTAGAATTGCAGGGATATGTCATGCACCATTCGGGAAATTTCGGGCTGGAAAGAAAAAAATTCCTCGGCGACGGCGTGATCACCGGCTTCGGAAAAATCAATGACCGGGTGGTCTATGTCTATTCCCAGGATTTTACAATTCTCGGCGGTTCTTTGGGGGAAATGCATTCCCGCAAGATCGTCAATGTCCAGGACCTGGCCTTGAAAGCCGGGGCGCCGATCATCGGCATCAATGATTCGGGCGGCGCCCGTATCCAGGAAGGCATCAACAGCCTGGCCGGCTATGGTGATATTTTTTATCGCAATTCCATTTCGTCCGGTGTCATTCCCCAGATTTCGGTCATCATGGGACCTTGCGCCGGCGGTGCCGTGTATTCTCCGGGAATCACCGACTTTGTGTTCATGGTCGACAAGTCCAGCTACATGTTTGTCACCGGCCCCGAAGTGATTCGGGCGGTGAACAAGGAAGAAGTGACCTTTGAAGCCCTGGGCGGAGCGGAGAGCCATGCCACGATTTCCGGGGTGTGCCATTTTGTCGGTCGTGATGAAAAAGATACCCTCGATATGGTCAAGGAATTACTCAGCTACCTGCCGTCGTCCAACCTGGAGCCTGCGCCGGTCGCCGCGACCGATGATCCTTTTGACCGCATGGAGGACAAGCTGAACGAAATCGTTCCGGTCAATCCCAACAAGCCTTATGACGTAAAAGAATTGATCGCGCTGCTGGTCGACCATCAAAAATTTCTTGAAGTCCACAAGGGCTATGCCCAGAACCTGGTGGTCGGTTTCGCCCGGTTGGGCGGTAAAACGGTTGGCATCGTCGCCAACAACCCGGGGATTTTTGCCGGAACTCTTGATGTCCAGGCCTCCGTGAAGGGGGCGCGCTTCATCCGTTTTTGCGACGCGTTCAGCATTCCGCTGGTCAGTTTCGTCGACGTGCCGGGATTTCTCCCGGGACGGGACCAGGAGCAGCTGGGAATCATCAAGCATGGCGCCAAAATGCTTTATGCCTATTCCGAGGCCACGGTGCCCAAGCTCACGGTGATTACGCGCAAGGCCTACGGCGGAGCCTACATCGTCATGAGCTCCAAGCATCTGGGCGCCGACGTCGTCTGCGCCTGGCCCACGGCCGAGATCGCCGTGATGGGCCCGCAGGGAGCGATCAACATTATTTTCAAAAAAGACATTTCCGAAGCCGTGGAGCCCGAAACCATCCGTGAACGACTGATTACGGAATACAAGGAAAAATTCGCCAATCCCAAGGAACCGGCGGCATATGGCTATGTGGATGACATCATCCTGCCGGTCGAAACGCGGCCTTTTCTGATCCGGAACCTGGAAGCGCTGGAACACAAGTCCCAGAAGCTGCCTCCGAAAAAGCACGACAACATCCCCCTGTAAGGAGCGGCCATGAAAGAGAAAGTCCTGATTCCAACCCGGGGGGTCATTGCCCTGGATATCATCAATTCACTCAACAGCATGGGCATGGAGACGCTGCTCATGCATTCGCCTGAAGATTCCCTGAGCCTGCCGGTCAAGCTGGCCGACCGCAGCTTCAAATTTTATTCCTCGCGCCTGGAAGACAGTTACCTGGATATGGATGCCATCATCGAAAAAGCCCGCGAAGTGCATGCCGATTACATTCATCCGGGCTATGGCTTTCTGGCTGAAAATCCGGAATTCGCCCGTTTATGCAAGGAAAGCGGCATTCGCTTTATCGGGCCGGACAGTGACATTTTGTCCCTGGTGCAAGACAAGATCAAGTTGCGCGAGACGGCCGCCGCCCTGGGACTGCCGGTCCTGAAATTTTCCGAATTGATCAAGAGCCCCCTTGATTTCGAGGCCGGCAACGGCGACTGCAATTATCCAATCATCATCAAGCCTTTAAAAGGCTCCGGCGGCCAGGGCATCCGCGTGGCCGACTACCGGCGCGACGCCCAGGAGCAGATGGCCAACCTGCTCAAGCGCGAAAAGAATTCCCGCAGCGGCATATTTTATGAGGAATTCCGACCCTACGCCCATCATGTCGAGATCCCGTTTTTCCGCGATGTCAAGGGCCACATCCTGTTCCTGCCCGAAATCGAATCATCGATTCAGCGGCGTTTTCAAAAGATATTCCAGGAATCGCCTTCGCCGAACGTGGATGAGCCCCTGCGCGCCTGCCTCTACGAACGCACGCAAACACTGCTCCGGAAGATCAATTACGTGGGGTTGGGCTATGCCGAGTTCATTGTCGAAAACAACGAATGCCTTTTTTCCGAGATCAACCCGACTTTCCAGATCAACACCCTGATTTCCGAGGTGCACCTGA
>JAFGSF010000058.1 GCA_016934745.1 Candidatus Aminicenantota bacterium
GCCACCCACAGATAGGCGCCATCCCAGGCCAATCCCTGGGGATCGGAGCCCGGGGCCATGATCACCTTCAGGGTACGGCCCGTTTGCACATCCAGCTGGTAAATTTTTCCGCAATAGGATTCCGTGGATGTGTTGGTGAAGTCCATGTCCGCAACCCAGAGATGCGTGCCGTCCCAGGCCAGGCCGGTGCAGAAGTATCCCGGAGCGTCGAGGCTGGCCAAGACCTGACCGCTGGCCGGATCCAGGCGATAGAGCTTGTCGGTTTTGCGGTCCGCCGTCCAAAAGGCCTTGCCGTCAAATGCCATTCCCGTTGCGCAGGGCGAAGGTGAAGCCATCTTTTTTATCACTGCTCCGGGACTTGCCGTCAGCGGAACGGAAGAGACAAAAAAGACTATGGCCAGAATGCACATGTTTTTCATCGATCGATCCTCCTGTAACGCCAATCTCTAAAAAGACTCAAGTTTTTCACTCGCCTTTATCTTAGGGATGGCCGTGTGAAATGTCAACCATGGTCTCACGCCGTCAAGGTCAGTTTAGGTAACCTAATGCACGCATTTTTCTCAATGTGTCGGGATCGAGTTTGCCCTGCCGGAACGAATGTTTTTTTAATAATTTCTGGCGCCGTGCATTCAAATCAGCCAGTAACTTTCCCAATTCATCCAGAACGACTGCGGTTTTTTGCGAATCGATCAGTGGGTTCTCTTCCCCGCCATCCGCGTAGAGATCGTACAATTCGATTTTTTCATTGTTTGAGCGGATCAACTTGTAATGATCCAGGTCTTTCGAATAAACGGCCTGCAGATTCTGTTTGAACCGGGCGGGCCACTTCATGGCATATTCTGGAATGGGATTGACTTCGCTGAAAACAAGGTGTGCGGTCCTGGCAAAAGGCTGCCCCGTGATATCGGGCGGCAGCGCGATCCCGGCCTGTTCCAGTATTTCCGCGAACACATCGGAATTCTGTACGCTTCTTTCATGCACCTGACCGCCATGTTTCCCGCGCGGATACTTGACAATGAGCGGAACATGCAGCAATTCCTGATATAGCCAGTTCCCATGGCCAAAATCGTCGTGTTCCCCCAAGAGTTCGCCATGATCGGACGTGATCACGATCAGCGTGTTGTCATAAATCTCGAGTTCTTTGAGTTGATTCAGCAGTTGACCGATTTCATAATCGAGAGCGGCCATTTCGTTGTCATACCATCCACGTGCTTCTTCCAGAAACGGCGGATCCAGTCTGCGCGGCAGCCCTGTTTTTGGATTACGCTGTTGCCAACGGCCCGGCATATGGAGCCGCGGCGGAGCGGAAAATTTATGAGAAAATGGTGCTGACAAATAAGGCGTACCATGCGTATCCATATAATTTATGAAAAGGAACCAAGGCCGGCTTGCCTGCGCCTGATTTTGCAGCCAGTTCAGCGAGATTTGATTGATCCGTGCGGCGGCGTTATTATCCGGCAAGCCGCAGAGTTTTTTTACTGCATATATGGAGTCGACGGGAAAATGATTTAACATGATCTGGAAGAGCGAATTGGACAAAAGGCTGGCGCTTCTGACCCGGCCCCACCAGAAAAACTCAAAGCCTTGATTCAGGCCATACTTGGGAGACAGGAATAACGTATTAGCGACCGCGGCCCCGGTTTTGTAGCCTGTGGCATGCAGAATTTCCGCCAACGTATCAAAGTGTGCGGCCAAGGGCACCACGGGATCTTCCACGTTTTTCGTAAACGAGGCGAAATGGAGATAACCGGGAAGCCCGGTAAAGAGTGTCGCGTGTGCGGGCAGCGTCCAGGAGGAGGATGAAATGGAATTCTGGAAAACGACCGCGTCACGAGCGAATTCATGGAGATGCGGCGTGGTCGGTCGTTTGTAGCCATACATAGACATGTTCTTTGCCCGGGCGGTATCCATGACCATCAGCAGGATGTTGGGACGTTGAGTCCGCATCGAAAGCGTCGAGGGCAAATTCGATGCAATCCTGGCCTGGCCATATGCGATTTTTTGCATGAATGGAAATACAAAGATACTGCTCAGAACGAGAAAGGCGGCAAGCCAACCACCGCCATTGAGAATCACGAAGCGGACCTTCGTGGACTTTGGCCGGCGGCTGAAAGCCGCATTTAAATAGGGAATGATGAAGTGGAAAGTTATCAGGATGATGGTTTTCAATTTCCAATGTACTCCTTGAAGTTCAGCACCCACGATCAGTGTGCCGAATAGGCTGGAAAGTCCCCAGGCGAAAACCAACACCATGACCTCCGGACCCAGTCGTTCATAACTGCCCCTGATGACATTTCGCAAGAATGTGATGGCCGGAATGTAGGCGACAAGCACCAGGAAAAACACTGCGAGCTTGCCGAGATGGCTGACTTGAAATGCCATGCGAATGTTTCTTGCCTGGAACTCGGTATAGATCATGTTCGGGAGGAGGAGAACGAATGGCAGCAACCAGGAAGACACCCATGATATTCGGAAAATTTTTCCGATCGCACGATGGATGGCATAGGCCAGGGCAACGGTTATCAGGGCCAAAGACAGCCAGATGGCGAAGGATACCAGGTAATAGGGCCAATAAAGTTCAACCAAAACCAGGCAAACGATGTTTTCCAGACAAGCGAAAATGAAAAAGGAAAGAAGCCCGGCCAAGGCAATGTGTTTGCCCGTTGGCGATAAGACGTTTTCTCCGAAAGACTTTTTTTTATCTTTACCGCCGAGTCCAGTCCACTTTCGCATTTTCAATAATACTCACACCGAAATCGTCCATCCATGCCGTGCTTCCGGGAAAAAACTCCTTGTGTCTTCATGAGTGCATTATACCATAGCATGAACGGCGGGCTTTTTTTTTGCCCGGACATAATATATAATAAAGGCAGTTGTATGGTGATTTTTTTCATTTTCAGGTTCGACTCAGGGGCTGCCGTTCAGGCGCATGTCCAGGGAAGCGCAAATCGTCGTCGGCCTGGGCGGACCGTATGTGCATGCCGTCACGTTGTTTTCAGCTGGCTCGGGTCATTGCTGAGAACAGAGTGGTTGGCTGTCCTTTTAAGGAGCCATAATTGATGAAGGCAAAGATTGAGAATCAACCGGCTGGGAAGGCCGTTGTGCTGCTGACCGGAATCGCCGGCTTCATCGGCTTTCATTGCGCCCGCCGTTTTTTGGCCGAAGGACACCCGGTCATCGGCATCGATAATATCAACGATTATTATGACGTGGAACTGAAATACGCCCGCCTGCGCCAGCTTGGTTTTTCCGACGCCGATACGGAACGCCTGCGCCGGGAGCCCGGGGCCAGGCTGGAAACGTCCGGTCTGGTGTTCTACAAGGTCGACCTGCAGGACCGGGAAAGAATCGCCGCGATTTTTGACCAAGAAGAAGCGGAACTGGTGGTGCACCTGGCCGCCCAAGCCGGCGTGCGCTATTCGCTGCAAAATCCCTGGGCCTACATGGACAGCAACATCCTGGGCTTCATGAGCATCCTGGAAAATTGCCGCCGGCAGAAGGTCAGGCACCTGGTATTCGCTTCCTCGTCCTCGGTCTACGGCAGCAACCGCACGCAGCCCTTTTCCGTCCAGCACAACGTCGACCATCCCCTTTCCCTTTACGCGGCCAGCAAGAAAGCCAATGAATTAATGGCCCACAGTTACGCCCATCTTTTCGGGATTCCCAGCACCGGCTTGAGATTCTTCACCGTTTACGGGCCCTGGGGCCGCCCGGACATGGCTCTCTTCATCTTTACCGACCGGATCAGGCGAGGCGAAACCATCGAGGTTTTCAATTTTGGCAACATGGAAAGGGATTTCACTTATATCGACGACATCGTGGAAGGTGTCTGGCGGGTGCTGAACAAAATACCCAGTGCCAACCCGGAGTGGGACGGCACAAAACCCGATCCGGCCGTTTCCGCAGCGCCTTACCGCCTTTTCAATATTGGCAGCAACCGCCCGGTCAGTTTGCTCCATTTTATCGAACTCATTGAAGAGAACCTGGGCCGAAAAGCTGAAAAAGTGCTCAAGCCCCTGCAGCCCGGGGATGTGATCTCGACTTGCGCCGATATTTCCGCTTTGCGCCGCCACGTCGGCTATGCTCCCGACACCCCGATCGAAACGGGGGTGGCGCGCTTCAACGAATGGTTTCAATCCTATTATGGCCACTAATAAAAAGCCGGAAAGCAAACAGCGGAGTAATCCAGCCAAAGGAGACGGCATGAATTTTACCAAGAACATCTTGTGTATCGGCGCCGGTTATGTCGGGGGTCCGACCATGGCGATCATCGCCCTGAAGTGCCCTGAATACAAGGTGACCGTGGTGGACATCAACGAAGATAGGATCACGAGCTGGAATTCCGACAACCTGCCCATCTATGAACCGGGCCTGCTGCAAGCGGTCCAGGCGGCGCGCGGCACGAACCTGTTTTTTTCAACGGCAATCTCCGAGGGCATTCGGGCTGCCGACATCATCTTCGTCTCGGTCAATACGCCGACCAAAACCTTCGGGCTCGGCGCCGGCATGGCTTCCGACCTGCAATACTGGGAAAAAACCGCCCATCAGATCGTCATGCATTCGGACCAGTCCAAGATCATCGTTGAAAAGAGCACCCTGCCGGTGCGTACGGCCGAAGCCATGGAGCGAATACTCTCAGAAAACAAAAAAGATATTCATTTCGAAGTGATTTCCAATCCCGAGTTCCTGGCCGAAGGCTCGGCCGTCAACGATCTGCTCGAACCCGACCGCGTTTTGATCGGTTCGCAACAGACGGAATCCGGTCGGCAAGCCGCGCAGGCAATCGTGGATATTTACGCCCATTGGGTGCCATTGGAGAAGATCATCACCACCAATTTGTGGTCGGCAGAACTTTCCAAGTTGGTCGCCAACGCTTTTCTGGCGCAGCGGATCTCTTCGATCAACGCCATTTCAGCCCTCTGTGAAAAAACCGATGCCGATGTGGCCGAGATTTCGTTCGCCGTGGGCAGCGACCGGCGCATCGGCTCCCGCTTCATTTCGGCCAGCATCGGTTTCGGCGGTTCCTGCTTTAAAAAAGACATCCTCAACCTGGTCTATATCTGCCGCAGCTACGGCTTGAATGAAGTAGCCGATTACTGGGAATGGGTGATCAAGATGAATGAATACCAGCAGGAACGCTTCGTGAAAAAAATGATCAAGGAGATGTTCAATACCATTGTGGGCAAGAAGATTGCGCTGCTGGGTTTCGCCTTCAAGGCCAACACGGGCGATACGCGCGAATCACCGGGTATTTACGTGGCCAAAAAACTGCTTGAAGAAAAGGCCGACCTGGTAATTTGCGACCTGCAGGCCCAGGACAACGCCCGAAAGGACTTGGCCGGTTTCGATGGCCGAGTATGCTTTGAACCCGATCCCTACCGGGCGATTGAAGGCGCCCATGCCATTGCCGTTATCACCGAATGGGATCTTTTCACAAAACTTGATTTTAAAAAGATATTCACCATGATGGAAAAGCCGGCTTTTATATTTGACGGACGTAACATTCTGGATCACCAGCGGCTTTTTCAGATTGGTTTCAATGTATTTCCATTGGGCAAACCGAGTTTGACCCATTTTTAAATGAACCGTGCCCCAAGGTGCCGGTTAAGGAGCAGCCATGTGCGGAATCATCGCCTATAGCGGTGGGCGGATCGCCGAATCGATCTTGATCGATGGTTTGAAAAGGCTCGAATACCGTGGCTACGATTCGGCCGGTCTGGCTGTGGCCCGCCGCAAAAAAATGACCGTTGTTCGCGCCGTAGGCAAGGTTTCCGATTTGGAAAAGAAACTGGCTCGCCGGAAGTTGGCCGGACATTACGGCATGGCCCATACGCGCTGGGCCACCCATGGCCGGCCCTCGGAACAAAACGCTCACCCTCATGGTGATTGTCAGGGAAAAATCAGCATTGTTCACAACGGTATCATTGAAAATTATCAGGATTTGAAGGAAGAACTGATCGCCCAAAAACACGTATTCACGTCGCAGACGGACAGTGAGGTTGTGGCCCATCTGGTCGAAGAATATTTTGACGGGGATCTTGAAACGGCGGTTTTGAAAACCGTCCAGCGTTTGCAGGGAACATTTGGCCTGGCCGTCATGCATGCCGATATCGACCGCCAGATTGTCATGGTCAAACGCGGCAGCCCGATCATCATCGGCATCGGCGAAAATGAGTATTTTGCCGCTTCCGATGCCATGGCCCTGCTGCCTTATACTGAAAAAATCATTTCCCTGAATGATGATGAGATGGCGGTTCTGAACGCGGGCGGATATTACATCAAGAACCTGAACAACGAACTACTGGAAAGGGAAATCGAGATCTGCGCCGGCCGGGATTACCTGGCCGACAAAAAAGGCTACGAGCATTTCATGCTCAAGGAGATCTTCGAACAGCCCGAGGCGATCGAAAATGCCTTTCGCGGCCGGCTGGTCGAAGCCGAAGGCGTATCCAAGTTGGGCGGGTTAGAGCCGGTCTTGGAACGATTGAAAAACATGAAAAAATTGATCATCGTTTCCTGCGGTACCAGTTATTATGCCGGGCTGCTGGGCCGCTATATCTTCGAAAACCTGACCGCATTGCATGTCGAAGTGGAGGTCGCTTCCGAATTCAGGTACCGAAAATTGAAAATGAATGAAGACACCGTTGTCCTTGCCCTGTCGCAATCCGGTGAAACCGCCGATACCATCGCCGCCATTCGTGAAGCGAAACGCAAGGGTGCCCTGATTCTGGGCGTCGTCAATGTGGTCGGTTCAGCCATCGCCCAGATCACCGCCGCCGGGGTTTACAACCACGCCGGGCCCGAATTCGGCGTGGCTTCAACAAAAATATATACATCGCAACTGGTGATTTTAACCTTGATCGCCCTGTTGATCGGCCGCTACCAGGATGTTTCCTATAATGAAGGCAGCGAGGTGATCCAGGCCATCAAAAAACTCCCCAAGCAGGTCGAAAAGATCCTGGCCGACATGGAACACGTACGCGCCCTGGCTCAGGCCTACGCGCCGTTCGAAGATTTTCTTTTCATCGGCCGTCTTTTCAATTACCCGACGGCCATGGAAGGGGCCTTGAAGCTTAAGGAAATTTCCTATATCCACGCCGAAGGCTATGCAGCCGGAGAGATGAAGCACGGCCCCATTTCGCTAATCGATGAGAATTTCCCTACCGTGGCCATTGTCTCCCAGGACTGCACATTCGACAAGATGCTCAGCAATATCCAGGAGATCAAGGCCCGCAACGGTAGGGTTCTGTCTGTTGCCAGCCAGGGCTGCGGGCGCGTCCGCGATGTCTGCGATGATGTCATCTGGGTGCCGGAGACCCTGCCGCTGCTGCAGCCGATTTTGAACATCGTGCCCTTGCAGCTTTTCGCTTATTTCATCGCCCGCGAGCGAGGCTGTGACATTGACAAACCGAGAAACCTTGCCAAATCGGTCACTGTGGAGTAATTCATGATATGGAAAACCATGCCATTAATCTGGGGAAGACGATGAAAGGAATCATTTTGGCCGGCGGCCACGGTACACGGCTCCATCCCATCACCCAAGTCATGTGCAAGCAGCTGCTTCCGGTTTATGACAAGCCCATGATCTACTACCCGCTGTCCACGTTGATGCTGGCCGGCATCCGCGACATTCTGATTATCTCAACGCCCGCCGACCTGCCCCGCTTTCAGGCCCTCCTGGGCGACGGTAGCCAGTTGGGAGCGCGCTTCTCTTTCCGAATCCAGGAGGAGCCGCGCGGCCTGGCCGACGCGTTTCTGGTCGGCGAGGAATTCATCGCCTCGGACCCGGTTTGCCTGATCCTGGGCGACAATATTTTTTACGGCCACGGATTGACCGATCTGTTGAAAAAAGCCGCCGCCCAAGAAGGGGCGACTATTTTTGCTTACGCGGTCAAGGATCCCAGGCAATACGGCGTGGTGGAAATGGATGACGCCGGCAAGGCCGTGCGCATCGAAGAAAAGCCCGAACAGCCGCGTTCCAACCTGGCCGTGGTGGGTTTGTATTTCTATGACCGCCGCGTGGTTTCCATCGCCAAGTCCATCCGGCCGTCGGAGCGGGGCGAACTGGAGATCACAGATGTCAATCGCGCCTACATGAAGAACGGGAAACTGAAAGTGCGCGTACTGGGCCGCGGTTTTGCCTGGCTCGATACCGGGACTCACGAATCGCTGGTCAATGCCACGCTGTTCATCAAAACCATCGAAGATCGCCAGGACCTGAAAATAGCCTGCATCGAGGAAATTGCTTTTAAAAACGGCTGGATTGACTGCCGCCAGTTGAGGAAGCTGGCGGCGCCCCTGCAAAAAAGCGGTTATGGCAACTACCTGCTGAGAGTGGCGGAAGAGTCGCAATGATAGTGGCGAACAGTTCCACCCGTCCTGCCCCGGTTCCATGAGCAAGGGAAAAAGCATCTGGCTGCTCGGTGAGCGCGGCATGCTGGGCCGGCAAATCGCCGTGGAACTGCAGCGCCGCGGGCTCGCCTTTTTGGCCAGCGACCGCGAAGTCGATATTGCTGACTTTGAAGCCCTGAAATTTTTCAGCCGCGGTAAAACAATATCATGGATCATCAATTGTGCCGCCTACACGGCCGTGGACCACGCGGAAACTGACCGTGAAGGCGCGTTCCGCGTCAACGCCCGCGGGGCGGAAAACCTGGCCAGGCTGGCGGCCGGGCTGGGCGCCAGGCTGGTGCATTTTTCGACCGATTATGTTTTTGACGGCGCTGCCCGCCGGCCCTACGGAGAACGTGATGAACCGAGGCCCCTTTCCCAGTACGGGGCCAGCAAGTGGCAGGGAGAAAAACTGCTGGCGGCCAACTGGCCGGCGGCATTTATTTTCCGTGTCAGTTGGCTTTACGGTGTGTTCGGCGGCAATTTCGTCAATACCATGTTGCGGCTCTTCGCTGAAAAAGATGCCGTGCGCGTGGTCAACGACCAGTTCGGCTCTCCAACCTACGCTCGGGGGCTGGCCAGGAATATCGTGCGCCTCGTAGGCAGTGACAGCGCGCGTTTCGGCCTCTATCATTATTGCGACAGCGGTGTGATCAGCTGGCATGATTTTGCCGCCGCCATCATGGAACGGGCGCTGGAACATAATCTGCTCGCCAAAAAAATATCCCTGATTGCAATACCCACGGCCGATTTTCCAACGGTTGCCGTCCGTCCGGCCTACGCGGCCCTGGACAACCGTAAAGTCGTAAGTGAGCTGGGATTCGAGGTGCGCGACTGGCGTGCCAACCTCAATGATTTTTTCGCTGAAAAAATACAACGGGCCAGCGTGCCTTCATGAACATGGTGCCCAGGCTTAAACGAACGGCCCTGTTTCTCTCCCTGCTGACGGCGTGTTTCGTCCTCCGTGCCAGCGTGGTAAAGTTGACCTGCTCGCCGCAAAGCGTAATGGCTGTGCAGGGAGAGAAAATCATGCTGCAATTTTCCCTGCGCAACGGCTCGGCCTATACACTGAGCCAGGCACGGAGATTTTATCTCTCCTACCATGTGTATGATGTGTCGGGAAAGCTGGTTGCCTTTGATAATCCGCGCTTTCTGCTGCCGCAGCCGGTCCGGCCGGGCGCCGACGCCACCTTCTCCATTCCGGCTTATTTCAACCTGGCTGCCGGTATTTTCATCATTGAATGGGACCTGGTCAAGGAGGGTGAGTTCTGGGGCCGGGGCAAGCAATGGCGATCCTTTTTTATGGATTTGCAGCTGCAGCCGCTGGCTTCGGCCGCTTTCAAAGATGCCTGGCTGCCCACTTTTTATGAGAGCGGCCGAAACTGGCTCGATCATGAGCAATACCTGCTGCGGCAGACTCTGAAGAACAACGAAGCCCGGAAGGGTGATGCGTTTTTCGGCTTCAGCGCCGGCACCAGTTATCCACAGGCCTGGATTCGCGATACGGCCACGCTGATGTTTTACGCGCGCTTTTTTTATGCGAACGCACCGCTCCAGGGCATTGTCGGTCTTTTTTTACTGAAGCAAGGTCCCGACGGCGAGGTCTGTGACTGGGTCGACACGGCGGGGCGCAGCGACAAAAACACCGTGGAAAGTGATCAGGAAAGCTCGCTGGTTCTGGCCGCCTACCCGCTGGCCCTGGATGATCCCGGCTGGCTGCGGCTTCCGGTCAACGGCCTGTCCGTTTTCGCGCGCCTGGAAAAGGCCCTGGATTGGCTGTGGCAAAAGCGGTTTGACCCGGAGTATGGAATGATCTGGAGCGGCTTCACCGCCGATTGGGGCGATGTCGAACGGTCCTATGCCGACGACCGGGCCACCAAGCTCTCCGACCGCTCGCGGCACGTCTTTTCCATCTACACCCAGGCCCTGTACCTACAGGCCGGGCAGAAGCTGATCGCCATGGCCGACTGGTTGAACGACAAAAAATGTGTTGAGCGCTGGCGCCGCCGGCTGCAGATTATCCGCCGCCATTGCCGGCAGCGGCTCTATTTGCCGGAGCAGGGATACTTCTTGATTCACCTCCTGGCCGGTCCAGATGATTTTCTGGCGCTGGAAAAGGGCATCCTGGCCGTCGGGGGCAATGCCGAGGCCATGCGCGCCGGACTGATGAGCCGCCCGGAGATCGAACGTTTTATTCGCGTCCTGGAGGACAGAAAAAAACAATTCGCCTTGCGCAGCGTCTCCTTCACCCTGCTGCCTCCGTATCCGCAGGATTTCTTCCCCCACCCGCTGCTGTCGCCCTGGAGCTACCAGAATGGCGGCGAATGGGACTGGATCGGCGGCCGGCTGGTCGCGGCCCTGTACCAGAACGGCTTTCGTAAGAAGGCCGAGGAGTATTTGCGCGAGATCGTGACCAAAAATATCCGTGACGGCAATATCTTCGAGTGGTCCGACCGTGCCGGCAACGGCCAGGGGGCGTCGTTCTATGCCGGTGCCGCCGGCGTTTTGGGTGAGGCGATCTTGGCTGGCCACTTTGGCCTGGAAGAAGATTTCGAGCGCTATTCGTTCAGCGTCGGCAGCGACCTTTTCAAGCTTCATGTGAGCAAGGCCAATGACCGCTTTACTGCGGAAAACTCCAACCTAGTGACGGTCGATATCACCAGCTTGTCCAAGAAAGAAATTTGCATCTTGACCGGATCAGGCAGAAAAAATTGCGTTTCGAAAAAAGGAAAGAATATTATTTCTAAATAATAACTTTTTCTTTTCTAATCACTAATTACTGAACTATCTGGGCAGTTTCAACGATTCCTTGATGAAGCCGAGGATGTCGCC
>JAFGSF010000059.1 GCA_016934745.1 Candidatus Aminicenantota bacterium
ATCGCCATGGAGAAAGGGCTGAAGTTCGCCATTCGTGAAGGCGGCAGGACGGTCGGCGCCGGCAGCGTGACCGATATTATCGAGTAATAAGGAGAGCCATGTTAACCAAGATTAGAATCAAGTTGAAGTCGTTTGACAACCGCGTATTGGATAAGTCTTCGGCGGAAATTGTGGCCAAAGCCAAAAGAACCGGCGCCATTGTCACCGGCCCCATTCCTCTGCCGACAAAGATTGAGCGCTTTTGCGTCCTGCGATCTCCAAATACCGACAAGAAATCACGGGAACATTTCGAACGTCGTTCACATTCCCGGTTGATTGAAATTCGTGAACATAATGACGATACCATTTCCGAATTGAAAAAAATGGATTTGCCTGCCGGAGTTGAGGTTGAGGTTAAATCCAATTAAACAAGAAGGTGAAAAAATGATACAGGGACTAATTGGCAAAAAAATGGGCATGACACAGATATTCACCGACGACGGCCGGGTGATACCTGTGACCATGATCAAGGCTGCATGCGTGGTGGTTCAGAAAAAAAGCATTGACGGCCAAAAAATAAAAGTTCAGCTTGGTTTTGTCGAAGATAAACCGGTAAAACATGTCAACAAACCGCAAAAGGGGCATTTTGAAAAAGCCAAGGTTCCTCCGACACGCAAGCTGCATGAATTTTTATTGCATGATGCTGAAATCAATGTCGGTGATCCGATAGGGGCCGATATATTCAGCGAAAACGAAATTGTCAATGTCTTGGGTACGACGAAAGGCAAGGGTTTTCAAGGCGTTGTCAGGCGATGGGGATATGCCGGCGGGCGCGCCACCCACGGTTCCATGTTCCACCGTCAGATGGGCTCATCTGGCAGCAACACCTATCCGGGCGAAGTTATCAAAGGCAAGGGCATGCCCGGACGTATGGGCGGAAAAAGTAAAACCGTTATGGGACTGGAAGTGGTTAAAGTTGACAAGGAACATAATTTATTGCTGGTCAAAGGCGCGGTTCCGGGCTGCAAAAATAATTACATCTATATTTTGAAGGAATCCTTTTAAAGGAGATGCACCATGGTCAAGATAAAAGTCAGAAACATTCAGAATAAAGAAGTCAGTGAATTGGAACTTCCTGACGACATCTTTGCATATCCGCTGAAAGAACATTTGATATATGAAGCCGTCAAAAATTTTAATGCCAATCAACGGCAAGGTACGGCTTGCACAAAAACCAGGTCCGAAGTTTCCGGCAGCGGTAAAAAACTTTGGAAGCAAAAAGGTACTGGCCGAGCCCGGATGGGCGCGATTCGCAGTCCGCTGTTTCGCAAGGGGGGCACGACATTCGGTCCCAAGCCGCGCGATTATTCTTATGCCATGCCAAAAAAAGCCCGCAGGAATGCCATCAAATCGGTTCTTTCTGAAAAAATCAGGAATGACCGCCTTTTTATTCTTGATGAAGTCAAGCTCGCTTCTGGAAAAACCAAGGACACGATTAAAACCTTGAGCCGTTTTGCATTTGACAAGTTACTGATCGTTGATAAAAAAGACAATTCCGATCTGATGCTTTCCACCCGCAATATTCCCCACATCAAGGCTATCGATGTCGGTGAAATGAATATTTATGATTCGCTTAATTACAATTACATCATGCTTTCGGTTGACGTGGTTAAAAAGCTGATGGAGGTGCTCAAATGAAGTTGGAATACGCGCAGATGATTCTGGCGCCGCTGGTTACAGAAAAAACAACGGCTTTAAAAGATGCGCAACGCCTGTTGTGTTTCAAAATCCACCGTGCCGCCAATAAAATCATGGTCAAGAAAGCTGTCGAAGAACTTTTTAAAACCAAAGTGGAATGGGTGCGCATTCTTAATTATCAGGGAAAGGAAAAACGCCATGGGCGTTATATTGGGCGTCGCCCGGCCTGGAAGAAAGCTTACGTCAAGCTGGCTGCCGATGTCAAAATGATTGAATATATCGAGGTGGTCTGATGGGCATAAAAACTTATAATCCGGTCACGGCAGGTATGCGCGGTCGCACTGGCTATACTTTCGAGGAGTTGACAACCGACAAACCGTATCGCAAGCTGTTGGTTTCGTTGTCGAAACATGGCGGGCGCAACAATATGGGACGTATCGCGATTCGCCACCATGGCGGAGGCCACAAGAGACAGTACCGCATTATTGATTTTCGCCGCAATAAGCTGGAAGTGCCTGGCGTAATCGAAACCATCGAATACGACCCCAATCGGACGCCGCGCATCGCTCTGGTCAAGTATCGGGACGGTGACCGGCGTTATATTCTGGCGCCGCTGGGCATCAAGGTGGGCGATGTGGTCGTTTCCACCGATGGCGAGGCTGAAATCCTGCCCGGTAATACGTTGTTGATTAAAAATATTCCGGTGGGTACCAATATTCATAATGTGGAAATGAATATCGGGCGGGGCGGGCAGATCGCGCGTACCGCCGGTGCCTATGCGACGTTGATGGCCAAGGAAAGCGAATATGCGCTTTTAAAAATGCCTTCCGGTGAATTGCGCAAAATTCACATCAACTGCCGGGCCACCGTGGGTCAGTTGGGCAATGTCGAACGGGCCAACATCAAGGTCGGCAAGGCCGGACGCAATCGCTGGCTGGGCTGGCGCCCGCATGTGCGCGGCACAGTCATGAATCCGATCGATCATCCCCATGGCGGTGGTGAAGGCAAAACCAAGGGCGGCCGCATCCCGGTTACTCCCTGGGGCAAACCGACTAAGGGTTATAAAACCCGGCGCAACAAGCGCACCACAAAATTCATTGTGAAAAGGAGAGGGTAAATAAATGGGCCGATCAGTAAAAAAAGGTGTTTATATTGATGAGAAATTGCTAAAAAGGGTTATTGAAACCAGAAACTCCGGAAGGAAAGAAATTATTAAAACCTGGTACCGGCGCTCAACTGTGATCCCGGAAATGGTCGGCATGACCATGGCCGTGCACAATGGGAAAAAGTTCATCCCGATTTTCATCACTGAAAACATGGTGGGAATGAAATTGGGTGAATTTGCCGAAACCAGAACATTCCGCGGCCATACGTCCAAAGACAACAAGGCTAAGGTGTAGGAGGTCTCTCATGAGTGAAATTGCTGTGGCCAAAGGAAAATATTTAAAAATTTCCCCCCGAAAAAGCCAGTTGGTCGTTAACCTGATCAAAGGCAAGGACGCGGGTGAAGCATTGACTATCCTGAAGTTTGCCAAGCGGAAAAAGGCGGCCGATATCGTAACCGATATTCTGCGTTCGGCCATTGCCAATGCCCAGGTTAAATTTCCCAACATCGATGTCGATAACCTGTATATTTGCAAAACCCATGTCGGCCAGGCGCCTTATTTGAAGCGTTTTCGGCCCGCGCCCCGAGGAAGGGCCATGAGGATTTTAAAACGCTATGCGCATATCAGCTTGTATTTAGATGAAAGGAAGGGGAAATAATGGGACAAAAAACACATCCATACGGCTTTCGCTTGGGCTTTAATAAAGGCTGGCTATCTTTGTGGTACGGCAAGGGACACAGTTATATCGATCAGTTTCATACGGATATCCAGATTCGCAAGAAAGTAAAAAAAGAATACAAGCACGCCGGGATTGCCTCCATAGAAATTAAAAGAATAGCCGATACGATTCGCGTGCAGATCAATACGGCCCGGCCCGGCATCCTGATCGGCAAGGGCGGGGCGGGCGTACAGATCCTGAAAAAATTTATCTCGGGCATCACTCATAAAACCATGGACAAAATCCTGGTTGACGTGATCGAAATCCGCAATCCGGAATTGGTGGCCCAGTTGATCGCCGAGGGCGTTGCTTTCCAGATCCAGCGCCGTATTTCCTATCGCCGCGCCATGCGCAAAGTCGTGGATTCCACTCAGCGTGCCGGCGCCACCGGCGTCAAGATCCGTCTTTCCGGCCGCTTGGGCGGAGCCGAAATCGCCCGCGCGGAATGGTATCTGGTCGGCAAACTTCCCTTGCAAACGTTGCGTGCCGATATTGATTACGGCTTCACCGAAGCTTTCACTGATTACGGCCAGATCGGCATCAAGGTTTGGGTTTACATCAGCGACAAGGAAAAAGAGCGCTACCGCAGGCAAGAGATTGAAATCGAGGAAAAAGGAGAATAGCCATGTTAATGCCAGCGAAAGTCAAGCATCGGAAAGTATTCCGGGGCAAACGCCGGGGCATTGCCACCAAGGGAAATAAACTGGAATTCGGCGAATTTGGTCTGCAGTCCATGGAAAATGACTGGATCACGGCCAGGCAAATCGAAGCTGGGCGTATTGCCATCAATCGTTTTATCAAAAGAGGCGGCAAATTATGGATCCGCGTGTTCCCGTTTAAACCGGTGACAAAAAAGCCGGTTGAAGTCCGCATGGGCAAGGGCAAGGGTGATCCCGAATTCTGGGTCGATGTCATCAAACGAGGGCGGATCCTCTATGAGTTGGAAGGCGTCAATGAAACGGTGGCCAGAGAAGCCATGAAACTGGCCCAGAGAAAACTACCCATCAAAACCAGGTTCGTTTCAAGACAGCAAATAGGAGCGGGGCTATGAAGATTAAAGAAATACGAGCCATGGCGGTCAGTGAAATGGATATTAAACTGGGCGAATTGAAAGATAAACTCTTCAAACAGAAGTTTCAGAAAAGCCTGGGTCAAGCGGAAAGCCCCTATAAAATCAGACAAACCAAAAGAGATATTGCCAAGTTAATGACAATATTGAAAGAAATGAGGTCCAAAGATGGAAAAGATGCCTAAAAAAGAGAAAGCTCCCCGCACGTTGCAGGGTGTGGTTCTGTCGGCCAAGGCCGAAAAAACAGTTTCGGTCAGCATTGAAAGGGTTGTCAGCCATCCTGTTTACAAGAAAATCATCAAGAAAAAGATGACTTTTCTGGCTCATGATGAAGAAAAAAAGTGCAAGCAGGGCGACTTGGTAACCATCCGGGCGGTCAGGCCAATCAGCAAGCAGAAACGGTGGCTGGTGGTCAATGTGGTTAAAAGCACCCAGAAAGTTGAGGTGCCCCAATGATCCAGATGCAAACCAGGCTGAAAGTTGCCGATAATTCCGGAGCCAAAGAAGTTATGTTCATCAGGGCCCTGGGCGGCGATGTGGGTAAAATCGCCAGCATCGGGGATATTTTCGTCGGGACGGTCAAACTGGCTGAACCCAATGCCAAAATAAAAAAGGGTGACGTCATCCGGGCCGTTATTGTCCGTTCCCGCAAAGAAATCCGCCGTAAGGATGGATCCTATATTCGTTTTTCCGACAATGCCGCGGTGATCATTGATAAAGCCAATGAACCGGTCGGCACGCGCGTGTTCGGTCCCGTAGCCAGGGAGCTGCGCGAAAAAAAATTCATGAAAATAGTTTCATTGGCCCCCGAGGTGATTTAAATGCAAAAATACAAATTAAGGAAAAATGACACGGTGATCGTTATAAGCGGCCGCCGTCAGGATAAAAAAAAGACCGGCAAGATTTTGCGCATCGTTTCCGAGAAAAACCGGGTCGTTGTCGAGAAGATTCATATCATCAAGGAATATGTCCGGGCCAATCCGCAAAAGAATATCAAGGGAGGCATTGTGGAAAGGGAAGGGGCCATCCCGATCGAAAAAGTGATGTATTACTGCAAGGAATGTGAGCAGGGTGTGCGTATCGGGTTCCGCGTCAGCGATTCCGGCAAGCAGCGAATCTGCAAGAAATGCGGCGTGGTACTGGATTAGGAGTGAAACATGAACCGACTGTATGAAAAATATAAAAAAGAGATCCGGCCGGCCTTAATGAAGGAACTTGATTTTTCCAACATCATGATGGTTCCCAAACTGGACGCTATCGTGATCAATTCCGGGGTTGGCGAAGCCACTCAGAACATCAAGGTCCTGGATAAGGTGATGGAAGAATTGAGCGTCATTACAGGGCAGAAACCGTCGATGCGTCGTGCCAAGAAATCAATTGCCACATTCCGCCTGCGTGCCGGCCAACCGGTGGCGGCCATGGTGACTCTGCGCGGGGAAAGAATGTATGATTTTATGGATCGCTTTGTTTCGATCGTCATTCCGCGTATGAAGGATTTCCGCGGCATGTCCAGAAAATCTTTTGACGGAACCGGCAATTATACGATCGCCCTGAAAGATCAACTGGTTTTCCCGGAAATTAATTACAGCAAAGTAGAGAAACCAAAAGGCATGGGCATCACGTTTAAAACTTCAGCCAAAACCAATAGCCATGGCCTGGCCCTGCTCAGACATTTGGGCGTCCCTTTCAAAGATTAAGGAGGAAACGGTGGCAAAATTATCATCAGAAGTCAGAGAGTTGAAGAAGAAAAAGTATAAAATCCGCTATCGTACCCGTTGCCGTTTATGCGGCCGGCCGCGGGCGGTATACCGCAAATTCGAACTGTGCCGGTTGTGTTTCAGAGAGTTGTCATTAAAAGGAGAAATCCCGGGTGTGACCAAGGCATCCTGGTAAGGAGATAAAATGGCTCATACAGATCCCATTGCCGATATGTTGACCAGAGTGAAAAATGCCATTATGGCTGAAAAGAAGGATGTGGCAATTCCCCTGTCAACCATCAAGCTGGAAATAGCCAAGATTTTAAAGGATGAAGGCTACATTTCGAACTACAAGGTCGAGAAGAACCAGATTCCCAACCAGCTTTACGTGGAATTGAAATACAGAAGCAAAAAACAGAATGTCATTGAAGGATTGAAGAGAATCTCCAAGCCCGGACGCCGTGTCTACGCGGAAGCAGACAGCATCCCTCGAGTACTTGACGGATTGGGCGTAGCGGTTATTTCCACTTCTCAAGGAGTTGTCACCGGCAAAGAGTGCAAAAAGCGCCATATCGGCGGTGAAGTTCTCCTGTATGTTTGGTAGGAGGAATCATGTCGCGTTTAGCATCCAAACCAGTTGTTTTTGAAGCCGGTGTTGCCGTGAATGTAGATGGTAACCATGTTCAGGTCAAGGGACCGAAAGGTGAATTGACCATTCCCGTTGCGACCGGCATCGAGATTAAAGTCGAGGGCGGCCAGATTCATGTCAACCGTCGTGATGACAGTGTCAAGCCGTTGCAGGGTTTGACTTGGAGCTTGATCAACAATGCCGTCATCGGCGTCAGCAAGGGATTCACCCGCAAGGTCGAAATCGTCGGCAAGGGCTGGCGTTCAACGGTCAAGGGCAATGTGATCAATCTGCAGGTTGGCCATTCTCATCCGGTCGATTTTGAATTGCCGGCCGGTGTGTCGGCCACCCAGGAAAATCCTGGCAGCTTCATCCTCTTCTCCCATGACAAGCAATTGTTGGGCCAGGTTTGCGCCAATATTCAAAGCATCCGGCCGGTGGAACCGTATAAATTGAAAGGTATCAGGCTGGAAGGCCAGGTGCTGAGACAAAAAGTCAGAAAAGCTGCGGGAGTATAATCATGATTACTGCGAAATACATCATTAAAAAAATAAAATCGAAAAGATTGCGCAATGCCTTGAAAGCGAATGTCCGGGGTACCCAGGCCAGGCCGCGGCTGATCTTGGTTAAAAGCAACAAGTACCTATATACTCAAGTCATCGATGATGCCAGTCATCAGGTTTTGACCAATGCCTCCACACTGGAAAAAGACCTTAAGACCAAGCTGAAAAGTGCCAAGAACAAAGAAGCGGCCAAGCTTCTTGGCGAAACCATAGCCGAAAGATTACTTGAAAAAAAGATAGAAACGGTCGTTTTCGACCGTAATGTATACGCTTTTACCGGACGCGTCAAAATTTTTACTGACGCCGCACGGGAAAAGGGAATCCGTTTTTAAGGAGAGGCAACGTGCAGCATTATATGGATAGCAATGATCTGTTTCAGGAAGAAGTGATCTCCGTGCGCCGCGTAACCAAGGTTGTGAAAGGCGGTAAAAATTTCCGTTTTTCCGCGGCTGTCGTGGTCGGGGACAAAAACGGCCAGGTCGGAATGGGCAAAGGCAAGGCTCGCGAAGTGCCGTTGGCCATAAAAAAGGCCGTGGCTGACGCCAAGAAGAACATGGTCAAGGTGCCGATCATCAACGAGACCATCCCGTATTTCAAGATCGGTTCGTATGGAGCTTCAAAAGTCGTGATGCGTCCGGCTTCCCCTGGAACCGGAGTCATTGCCGGAGGAGCGGTGCGCGTCATCATGGAACTGGCCGGTGTGAAAAACATCCTGACCAAGATTTTGAAGAGCAAGAACTCGATTACCGTGGCCAGGGCGACCATGGATGGCCTGGAGAAGCTCATGAGTCCGGAAACCTTTGCAGTGAAAAGAGGCAAGAATAAGGAGGATTTATGGCAGTAAAGAAGAAGGTGGAATATCCCCGCCTGAAGATAAAACTGGTAAAAAGCCTGATCGGTCGTTCAGATCGGCAGCAGGCTACGGTCAAAGGTCTTGGCTTGCGCAAGATCAACTCGGAAGTCATCCGTGAAAAAAGGCCTGAAATACTTGGCATGATCAAAAAAATCGAATTCATGCTGCATGTAGAGGAGATCGGCAATGATCAATCTAAGTAATTTGAAGCCGGCCAAGGGCGCGGTGAAAAAAAGAAAAAGGGTCGGTCGTGGACCCGGTTCCGGTAACGGCGTCACCGCCGGCCGGGGCAGTAACGGCCAGAAAGCACGTTCCGGCTACCAGCACAGCCGTGGTTTCGAGGGCGGGCAAATGCCTCTCGTGCGCCGGATCCCCAAACGCGGATTTACCAATATTTTTAAAAAGGAATTCAATGTTGTCAACCTGGTTGATCTGGATAAAAGCGGTTTAAGTGAAGTGAAGATACAGGATTACTTTGATCACAATATGGCCCGTAAGCGCCGGGCCGGGATCAAGGTCCTGGCCACAGGCAAATTGACCCGCAAAATGACGATCCAGGCCCATCATTTTTCCCAGGCTGCCCTGGCCAAAATCAAGAAGGCGGGAGGCAAGGCGATCATTTATGAAGGAGAAGGAAATTGATCAGATTCATCAGAAATATTTTCATCATTCCTGAATTGCGCAAACGGGTGATTTTCACCCTGCTGCTGCTCGCCGTTTACCGCATGGGCTCGCAAATAGTCACACCCGGCTTGAATTCAGAAGCCTTGAAACAATTCTTTGAAGCACTGCAGGGCACTTTTTTTGGATTCATGGACATGTTTTCTGGACGCAATATTTCGCGAATGACCATTTTTGCCCTGGGCGTCATGCCTTACATCAGTGCATCGATTATCCTGCAGCTTTTGCAGGTGGTCTGGCCCTATCTGGACCGCATTGCCAAGGAAGGCGAATTGGGCAAGAAAAAAATTACCCAGTATACCCGCTATGGCACCGTGCTGATTTGTCTGGTTCAGGGCGGCGGCATTGCCATCGGCCTTGAAAGGATGAACCCCAACGGCATCCCCGTCGTTCTTTCTCCAGGCTGGGGTTTTCGCATGCTGACCGTGCTCACCCTGACCACGGGCACAATATTCATCATGTGGCTGGGTGAACAAATATCGGAAAGGGGCATCGGCAACGGGATTTCCCTGATCATTTTTGCCGGCATCGTCGTCGGCCTGGTGCCCGGCGCCGGCAGCACCCTGGAAGGGCTGAAAACCGGCGACATGAGCCCGTTGAAATTGATATTCATCCTGGTTGTCATCATTGCGGTCATCGCTTTCATCTGCTATGTGGAAATGGGCCAGCGCCGCATTCCCATCACCTACGCCAAGCGAATCCAGGGCCGCAAAATGATGGGCGGGCAAAGTACTTTCTTGCCCCTGAAGGTTAATACTGGTGGCGTCATTCCCATTATTTTCGCGTCTTCGGTAATCACTTTTCCAGCAACCATCCTGCAATTCATCAAGCATCCCATCGCCCAGAAAATCACCCAGCAATTGACCTGGGGCATGCCTCTGTACAACCTCTTGTACATCACCTCCATCGTGTTCTTCACCTATTTTTATATTTCCATCATTTTTAATCCCCAGGACGTTTCCAACAACCTGCAAAAGTACGGGGGTTTTATTCCCGGCATACGGGCGGGCAAGAATACCTCTGATTATATTGATGGCGTCCTTTCCAAGCTGACATTTATCGGAGCCATTTATCTGGTCCTGGTGGCCCTGCTGCCAGAGTTTTTAATGACCGGCTTTAAAGTCGGCGCCTTGCCCTGGGTGGGAGATTTTCTGGAAGCCAACATGCCGCGCTGGTTTTATGAGGGCTTGAACGTGAAGTTTTATTTCGGCGGCACATCAATCCTGATCGTCGTCGGCGTAGCCATGGACACGGTACAGCAGATCGAAGCTCAGTTGACCATGCGCAATTACGATTCTTTTTCTCGCAAGGGGCGGATCCGGGGACGGCGCGCATGAAGCGATTGATCCTGTTCGGCGCGCCAGGTTCCGGAAAGGGAACTATGGGTGATTTCATCCAGCGCGATTTTCACCTGCAAAAAATTTCCACCGGTGATATTTTGCGCAGCGCGATTCAGCAGGATACGGCCGACGGCCGCCGGGCCAGAAATTTTATGGAATCCGGAAGCCTGGTCCCGGACGAACTGGTGATCGAACTGGTGCGCCAGCGTCTCAGTTGTGGCGACCTGAACGGCGGCTATGTGCTGGACGGCTATCCGCGTACCCTGAACCAGGCTGAAGCCCTGAGTGGGATCGCCAGTGACAGTGAAAAGGCTTTTTTAATAGAAGTCAGCGAAACCGAAGCCGTGGAGCGCCTGCTGTCGCGAATGACCTGCAGTTCCTGCGGCGCCATTTATAACCTGTTAACCCGGCCGCCCCGAAACAGTGGGGTTTGCGACTTGTGCGGCGGCCGCGTGGAAAAACGCAATGACGACAACGCGGAAGCGGTTCGGCAGCGGTTTCGTGTTTATATTGAGCTCACCATGCCGGTGATTGAATATTACGGCCGCAGGAATATTCTCGCGCGCATTGATGGCAGCGGCGCCGCAGCCGAAGTCTATGAAAGGATCAAGGGGTTGATCGCATGATCGTGCTGAAAACGGACAATGAACTTGCCCTGCTGCGTGAAGCCAACCGGATTATTGCCGTGATCTTGACTGAATTAAAGGAAAAAATTAGGCCGGGTATCACGACCCTTGAACTGGACCAATGGGCAGAACAGCGCATCCTTGACCTGAAGGCCAAGCCGGGTTTTAAAGGCTACCCGGGCCCGGCCGGAGCGAAACCCTTTCCGGCTACCTTGTGCACTTCCATCAACCATGAAGTGGTGCATGGCATTCCTTCGGCCCAGCGCCGGCTTCAGGAAGGGGATATCATCGGCGTGGATGTCGGAACCGTCTATAAGGATTATTACGGAGACGGGGCCTACACCTATGCGGTGGGCACCATTTCTGCCAGTGCCCGTGACCTCCTCGAAACCTGCGAGCAGGCGCTGCATCGCGGCATCGAACAGGCCGTCCCCGGCCATTGCCTGGGAGACATTGCCAAGGCCATCGATGGCCATGTGCGCGGGCGTGGCTATGAAGTCGTGCGCGATCTTTCGGGGCACGGCATTGGCCGCCAACTGCACGAGGACCCCCAGGTGCTTAATTATTACGATGGCCAACGCGGTGCGAAATTGAAAAGCCGCATGACCCTGGCCATTGAGCCGATGATCAATGCGGGTGGCTACGCAGTGCGAACCATGGATGACCATTGGACGGTGGTCACCAGCGACGGCAGCCTTTCCGCCCATTTCGAACATACGGTTGCCCTCACCGACAACGGCGCCGAGATTTTGACGAGGTTATGATGGCCAATAAGGAAAAAGATGTTATCGAAGTCAAGGGCGTCATTCTGGAATCGATGCCCAACGCCATGTTCCTGGTGGAACTGGAAACCAGTCATCACCGCATTACCGCCCATCCATCAGGAAAAATGCGCAAAAACAATATCCGGATATTGCCCGGAGATAAAATACTCCTCGAAATATCGCCATACGATATTACCCGGGGACGGATTATTTACAGGTTCAAATAGGAGGCATGGATGAAAGTCAGAGCATCAGTAAAAAAAATATGCAACAAATGCAAGGTTGTCAAGCGCAAGGGCGTGGTGCGGGTGATTTGCAAAGATCCCAAGCACAAGCAAAGACAAGGATAAGGAGGCAACGTGGCAAGAATCGCCGGAATCGAAATCCCCAATAACAAGAGGGTGGAAGTTGGATTGACCTACATTTACGGAATTGGCCGTCCCAAGTCCAGGATCATCCTGGAAAGTGTCAAGGTCGATCTGAACAAAAAAATCAAGGATCTGACCGCCGAAGAGCTGAGCCGGATCCGCAAGCATATTGAATCAGACGAAATGGTCGAAGGCGATCTTAAAAAGAAAGTCAATCAGGACATCAAGCGTTTGATGGATATCAACTGCTATCGGGGGCGCAGGCACAAGCGGGGCCTGCCTGTGCGGGGCCAGAGAACCAAAACCAACGCCCGGACACGAAAAGGTCCGCGTGGCTCGATGATCAAGAAGAAGAAATAAGGGAGGCAGCCGATGGCTCAAAAGAAAAGCAGTACCAAAACAAAAAAGAAAGAAAAAAGGACGATTGATCATGGCATCATGTTCATTCATTCCACTTTCAACAATACTATTATTACCATTACCGATCCCGACGGCAAGGTTTTGTCCTGGGCATCGGGCGGCATGGTCGGCTTCAAGGGTTCCAGGAAGTCAACGCCTTTCGCGGCGCAGCTGGCTGCGGAAAAAGCATTGAAAGATGCCGAGAATTTCGGATTGCGCACACTGGATGTCCGGGTCAAGGGACCGGGAGTCGGCCGGGAAAGTGCCATACGGTCGATCGGTGGGACCGCCTTCCAGGTGAAATCCATCAGGGATATCACGCCGATTCCCCATAACGGCTGCCGGCCGCCGAAAAAGAGACGCGTTTAAGGAGGAGCAACGTGGGAAAATATATTGGATCTTTATGTCGTTTATGCCGCGCTGAAGGGAACAAACTTTTTTTAAAAGGCAGACGCTGCCTGAGTGATAAATGCGGAGTGGAGCACAAAAACTATCCGCCGGGAATGAAGGGGGCGCGGGTCAGCTTCCGCAAGAGCCATTACAAGCTCCAATTGCGTGAGAAACAAAAAGTGAAACGCTTTTACGGCGTCAGCGAAAAGCAGTTCAGCAATGTGTTTGCCGCCGCGGCACAGAAAAAGGGCATCACTGGCGAAACCCTGCTGAAAAACCTGGAACTGCGCCTGGATAACGTGGTATACCGCATGAATTTCGCCTATTCGCGCAACCATTCCCGGCAGATGATCCGCCATGGTTTTTTTGGCGTCAACGGGAAAAGAGTGAATATCCCCTCATATATCGTGGGCTTGAATGATGAAGTGTCATTCCGTGAAAAGAAGCGCAACGCTGAAAATGTCAAGGCCATGCTGGAAGATGTCAAGGGACTGGTCGAAGTGCCCGGCTGGCTGATCGTGGATAGCGCTAATTTTACCGGGAAAGTCAACGCCCTTCCCAACCGTGATGATGTGTCTTTGAAGGAAGTTGAAGAACGCCTTATCGTTGAGTTGTATTCGAAATAAGGAGGGACCCATGAATTTGAAATATCAGCGACCCCGGAAGTTGGATGTTGAGGAATTAACCCCCAATTACGGCCGCTTCAGCGCCGAACCTTTCGAACGCGGGTACGGCACGACCATCGGCATCTCCTTACGCCGGGTCCTGCTTTCCCTGATTGAAGGCGCCGCCATCACCGCCATCCGCATGGATGGAGTTCTACACGAATTTTCCATCATCCCCGGAATATATGAAGACGTGTTGAACATTATTTTGAATATGAAAACCATTCCGCTCAAGATGACCGGCGATGAACCCAAAGTGGTGCGCATCGAAAAAACCGGACCGGGGGAGATTCTCTCGGGAGACATCATCAGTGACAGCAGCGTGGAAATTCTGGATAAAAACGTTCATTTGGCTTACATGGAGGATGGCGCCAAGTTCCAGGCGGAAATCATCATCAAGCGCGGGTTGGGCTTCAAACTGTCCGATCAGAATTTTGATGAAACCCTGCCGGTGGATTATATCCCGGTTGATGCCAATTTCAACCCGGTGGAAAAAGTCAATTATACCATCCTGCCTTCCCGTGTCGGCAAAACCACCGATTTTGAAAAATTGGTCATTGAAGTCTGGACCAACGGCAGTATTTCGCCCAAGGAAGCCTTGGCCCGCTCCGGCAAGATTTTGCGCGACCACCTGGTGGTTTTTATCGACTACCAGGACAAGGAAAAGCTTAAAGTCGGCGGCGAACAGGAAGGTGATGCGGATATCGAGAGTAAAACCGAGTTCCTGGAAAAGAACGTGGAGTCCATGGGGCTCTCCGTGCGCGCCCTGAAATGTTTAAAACGTCTCGGCGTGGATTACATTTTCGAACTGGTGGAAAAATCCGAACATGAGCTGCTTAACTCCAAAAATTTCGGCAAAAAATCATTGGAAGAAATCATCAGCAAACTGACTGAATATAATCTCGGCTTGGGTCAGAAGATCCCCGAGGCCTTGCGTTCTGAATTTATGGAAAAATTCCAAAAGAAAGAAAACATCATTGAGGTCATGGAGGACTAGCAACATGAGACATGCCAAGGACGGATACAAACTGAGGCGCGATCCGGCCCACCGCCGGGCGCTGCTGCGCAACCTGACAGCCAGCGTGGTTGAAAAGAACCGCGTCACCACCACTTTGGCCAAGGCCAAGGCAGTCCAGCCCATCGTTGAGAAGATGATCGGACTGGGCAAGTCAGGGACCCTGGCCGATAAACGCCGGGCTTTCGCCTATTTTTTCAAGCGCCAGACGGTGCAAATGCTTTTTGATGAGGTAGCGCCCAGATTCATGGATCGCCAGGGTGGGTATACGCGAATCATCCGCGGCGATTTCCGCAAGGGCGATGGCGCCGAAACGGCGATCCTCGAATTTGTCGATTACAAATTTGTGGCCAAGGATAAAAAGAAAAAAGACAAAAAAGCGGCAAAGAAATGAGCCAGGGCGGGCATAGCTCAATGGTAGAGTACAAGCTTCCCAAGCTTGGTGTTGCGGGTTCAAATCCCGTTGCCCGCTTTTTATTAGTTTAGCATTAAGGAGTTGTCATGACAGTATTCAGCCAGAAAAAAGATTCGATGCAGCCAGCAGCCATGGGAGCCGCGCCGACCGTTGGGAACCAATCTTCCCTGATCGGCAAGACCTTGCTGATCAAGGGTGAAGTGTTTTCCGAAGATGAAATATTGATCGAGGGAAAAATCCAGGGCAAGATCAATGTCAAAAACCGGGTGATCATCGGCACCAACGGCAACGTGGAAGCCGATATCGAAGCCCGGGAAGTGGTCATCAAGGGCAAGGTCACCGGCAATATCAAGGGCGGACAGCGGGTGGAAATCGTTCCGGCCGGCGTGCTGAACGGCAACATCAACGCGCCGCGCGTAGTCATCGCCGACAGTGGCATTTTTGAAGGCAATATTGAAATGCACGGTCGTGATGACAAAAACAAGGCCCGGGAAGAAATTCCGGCCGATGCCGGAGATCATCCCAATCCCTATACAAAAATCAAAAAGTAATGTCCGCTCCCACCAGGGGACAAACCAAGCCACCCAGCCCCACCCAGGGAGGGACCCAGCCCAACTGGTTTCTACTGCTTGAGACAGAACCCAGGCGGGCAGCCGAGAACATGGCCCGGGACGAATATTTGTTCCGCTTGTGCCATGAAGGCCGGCGTGGCTTTTTAAGAATCTATGCCTGGGCGCGGCCCTCTTTTTCAACCGGCGTATCGCAGAAAGCCCAAAAAGCACTCAACCTGGAATTCATCAAGGCCAACGGTTGCGATTATGTCCGGCGTATCACCGGCGGCAAGACCGTCCTGCATGATCATGAAATAACCTATGCCGTGGCGTCCTCCGAGGACCTCTTTTTCAAGGAGCATGACCTCCATCAATCCTATATGCTCATTTCCCGGGTCCTGGTCCAGGCCCTGCGTTCCCTGGGAGTCGATGCGGTCCTTTCCCAGGGCAGTCCGGCGGAGTTATCGCGCAGCCACAACCCCTGTTTTTCTTTTCCCACCCCCTATGAAGTCGAAGTCAATGGCAAAAAAATAATCGGTTCCGCCCAGAAAAGGGACAAGCAGGCCCTGCTGCAGCATGGCTCCATCCCGCTGTCCATGAACTACGACCTGTATGGCGCGGGAGCCAACTTCAGTCCCGAATTGCTGGCGCGCAACATGACTACCTGGAGCGATATTTCGGAATGCGATCCGCAGGAATTGGCCAATGCCCTGGTCGAGAGCTTCAGGTCCTTTGTTGGCAGCGATTTTCAGTTGCTGGATTTCAGTCCCGAAGATCAGCGCCAAATAGCTGTTTTGACTGAAAAATACGCTGCGGATGACTGGAACCTGGTTTTGTAGCCTCTGTATGTTCTGGTTGGGGACCCTGGCGTTCATGCCGTCCCCCAAGCAGCTCGTGAGCGCGCCCGTCCGCGGCTATGAGATCCAATGGCGCGGCAACGATTATGCTCACGCGCCCGATCCGTTGCGCCTGCAGGCAAACGGCTTTGACAGGATCATCGTACGCGTGTTCAGCGACGATGAAAAGGGCGGCGGTCTCTATTTCAATAACCCGGCGTTCAAAACGGTGCGCCCGGTGCTGGACGCTTGGGCCCCTTATTTTCAGGGCGGAAAAGTTGAACTCTGGGCCTGGATGGGCAGCCGCTATTTCCGCTGGCTGAAAGATGTCCGTATTCTGGATCATGAATGGCAAAAAGGGCAAAAGCGCATCATCCCCAGGCTTGATTTGTTTAATCCCGATGCCGAACAAACAATCGTCTCCATGTTTAAGGAACTGGCGGCAAAACCGGTCCAGGGCATTCTGATCCAGGACGATTTGGTGCTGCGCCGCGGCGAGGGATTTTCCAATTGGGGCCGGGCTCATTTCACCAGGAAAACGGGGCTGGCCGCCGATGAAGCAATGATGCGCCAAGCCGGCAGCACCCACAACCTGGCCTGGCAAACGTTGAAATGCGAGCGGGTGGGATATATTCTGCAAACGATCATTCAAGCCTGCAAGGCGGTCAATCCGCCGATCAAGATGGCCATGAACATCCATTACGAGCTGGCTTCGCAACCCCAGCAGGCCCGATCCTGGTATGCCCACGATCCCGAAACCCTGGCCGCGAGCGGCCTCGATTATTTCTACCTGATGGCCTACCACCGTCAGATCAGAAGCGAGTTGAACCTTGATGAAAACGCCAGCCGGCTTTATTTCGTTAAAATGACGACCGCGGCCCTGGAACGCTTCGGCGCGCGGCTGGTGGTCAAGTTGCAGGGGCGCGACTGGCAGACCAGCGCCCCGATCCCCCTCGAAGAATTAAAAGCCTATTACGACCTGATCCCGGCCGGGGTCGAGCG
>JAFGSF010000012.1 GCA_016934745.1 Candidatus Aminicenantota bacterium
CCCCAGCGCCCATTCCGCCTTGTCGGCATTCGCGGGCCGGTATGTTTCAAACTGCCGGAGCAATTCTTGCGGGTATTCGGCGGTCAAGATCATGGACCGGTGCGCCGCATCCAGGAATCCTTCGTCCACGACCTGGTCAATAAAAGCCAGCAGTGGGGAATAGTAGCCGCCCACATTGAGCAGGCCGCAGGGCTTGCGATGCATGCCCAATTGCCCCCAGGTCAGTATTTCGAATAATTCTTCCAGCGTGCCCAGCCCGCCCGGCAGGGCCATGAAGCCGTCGGCAAGCTCGGCCATCAGCGCCTTGCGCTCATGCATCGAATCCACCACGCGCAGGTCGCTGAGCCCGCTGAAAGCCACCTTTCTTTCATGAAGGCCCCAGGGGATCACGCCGATGACCTCGCCATGGTTCTTCAGGGCGGCCCGGGCCAGTTGCCCCATCAGGCCGACCCGGCCGCCGCCGAACACCAGGCCGATCTTCCGTTGGGCGAGCAGAGCACCCAGCTGCCGCGCCGCCCCGGCATATTCGGGCCTGGCTCCCGGGCTCGAACCGCAGAAAACGCAGATTCTTTTCATGGCATTCATGGCATCGAAAAAACCGATCCGGGCGGCATCATTGCAGACCCCGCAGCAACCGTCCCGGGGTTATACGCCGCGGAAAATGACTGTTTCCCGCTTGAACCACTGGGCGCAGAAAACCAGCCCCAGCGCCGCCAGAGCAAACAGCACCAGGAAAACCTCGGCCATCAGCAGCGGTGCGATGGTGCCGCCGATAATCTCCTTGGTGGCCAGCGAGATGTTGAGTATGGGGATCAGGGCAGTCAGGGCGGTCAGTTTGATGCCGGGGAATATGCCGATCAGGACCGGAACGATGATCAAGATATTCAGGGGCGCGATAATGCTCTGGGCCTCCTTGTACGATTTGGCAAAAACCGAGACCGACAGCAGGATGGCGGCAAAAAAGGCGCAGAGGGGAATGATCATGGAAAACAGCAGCAGCAGCGACTTCCATTCGATCACCTTCAATACGCCACTGAGAACCTCCGCAGGGATCGCTTTGCTCTGTCTGAAAATCAGGTAGAGCCAGAGCACCGACGACAGGGCGGTAAATATGCCGGAAGCAGTGACCACCAGGAATTTGCCCAGCACGATCTGCAGGCGCGTGGCCGGTGAGACCAGCAGCGTCTCCATGGTGCCCCGTTCCTTCTCGCCGGCAGCCAGGTCGATCGCCGGGGCCATGGCGCCCAGAAAACAAAAAATAACGAAAAAGTAAGGGAACATGCCGCCCAGTCTCTGCCCGATCTTTTCGCGAATCGAGGAGACGTCGCGGTCATCGATGCGCAGCGGTTCCACAAAATCAACGGGCAGGTTCTTTTTTTCGAGCCTCTGAATAAGTAGCTGCCGCCCGTATTGCTCAAGTACGCCATGGATGCGGCCCAACGCTCTTTCATTTTCCGAAGTCGAGGCTTTGTAATAAATGGGCACCTCAGTCGTACCCTCGCGGTCGAGATTTTCAGAGAAATCATCGGGGAAAGAAATGGCAAAATCAAGCCGGCCGTCATTTACGGCTTGGTTGATCTCGACCCGGGTCACTTGCGAGTCTATGATGACCCGGTCTCCGGACTGCAGTGTTTCAAGGAATTTCGGCAGTGGAACGGCGGAAAAAACGGCCACCCGCAATTTCTTTTCCTGGGCCCGTTTTTCCATGTCCATGCCCAGACGCATGGACAGATTGAATATCAGGAAAATGACAAAGAAAGGCATGACGATCATGAAAAAAAGAGTACGCCGGTCGCGCAGCATGTCCCGCAATTCCTTTTTGAAAACAATGGCCAACAGTTTCATGTTACGCCTCCTCGACACGGCGGATAAATTCATCTTCGAGTGATTTCGTTTTCATTGCCCCGATAAAGGCCTGGTAGGTGTCGTTAAAAAGCAGGCGGCCGCGATGAATGATGGCCAGATCGTCGCTGAGCAGGCTGACCTCGCCCATGATATGGGTGGAAAAAATTACGGTTTTGCCATCCGTCCGGCACTGGCGGATCAACTGCAAAATGCTCTTGGCAGTGATCACATCCAGGCCGACCGTCGGTTCATCGAAGATCAGCACCTGCGGATCATGGATCATGGTGCGGGCAATCGAAACTTTCTGTTTCATTCCCGACGAGAGCTTGCCAATGCGCCTCCCGGCGAACTCTTCCATGCCAAGCAGGCGGAAAAGTTCCGTTTTGCGTTTTTCCAGGAACGCCGGCTCCATGCCGTGCAACCGGCCGTAATATTCGATCATTTCCAGCGGCGTCAGCCGTTCGTAAAGCCCGGTGGACCCGGTCATGAACCCGATGTGCCGACGCACTTTCCCGGCTTCACTGACCGTATTGAAACCGGCCACGTTAATGCAGCCGGAACTCGGTCTCAGCATGGTGGCGATCATGCGCAGAGCCGTGGTCTTGCCGGCGCCGTTGGGACCGAGCAGGGAAAAAATACGCCCGGGCTTGCAGGTGAAGCTGATGCCGGCCACGGCATCTACCTTGCCGCCGCCGGGCCGTGCAGCATTTTCTTTTTTCTGCTCCTTGCTTAAGCGGAACGATTTGACTACATTCTCTGCAACAATCATGATGGTTTTCTCCTCATGCCTGAAGAAACGAGAGTTTAGCGCGGCTTGCCAAGTCTGTCAAGGTTTTATTCCCTGCCGACCATGAGAACTAAAAGGCAGCAGCGGTATCCGCTCAACTCAGTTGCTGGTTTTCTTTGCCAGAGGCAATGAATATCCGGCAGCAATGACGAAACCTCCCGTCCGGCTTTTTCCGGATTTCTGGATGTCCCGCTGGATGGTGGTCAAGCCCATTTGCAGGCGTCCCTCCACAACAACCCGGCCCGGTCCCAAGGAAACCGAGGCACCGGCACCCCCGGTCAGGCCGATATTGGTGTCCTTGAGGCTATCCTTGATGTCGGTCTCGGCGGTCATATCCAAATTCACGGGCTGGGTGGAGGGGGGAATGACGATGGGCATGGTTCCATTTTTATCCAGGTAGAGCAAGCTCTTCCCAGCGGTCACGGCGATAGCCCGGACCAGAAACCCAATGTAGGGTCCGGCGTTGATGAAGAACTGGATTTTTTTCCCGAAGGCCAGCCTGGCCAGCAGCGGGATCTCGATGTAATCCAGGATGGACTCATTGTTGAAACTGGCATAAAGGGCCATGTCCGAAGGGAACGGCAGCCCTTCGGGAAGGAGCGTGGGCGTGATGATCTGCAGACCTCCGCGTACACCTCCCTGCGAGCAATAGTTGATTTCCGCGCCCAGCGAGAAATGGGGCGCCAATCCCAGGTCGGCGCCAATCCCGAAGAACAGGCCCTGGCGGGATTCGAAACCTTCAGTCAACGGATCCCCCTCTTCACCATGGATGCTCGGCATATTGATCCCTCCATGGCCATTGATCCTGAATTCCCCCCCGTAGCCCAACATGCCGCTGCCGAGCAGCAGGCAAATGCAAACAGCGATAACGAGAACAGGCTTGCAGTTCATTGACGACTTCCTCCTTTACTTTTCGACCGGTCGATTTTTTCCATTGGCTCGACAGAAAAAATCCTTCTGTTTACAACAAATCTTTTTTGCTGAAAATCGACATGAAACGGTAGCCGTGCTTTTCAATGGCTGTCCGGCCGCCTTCCTCGCGGTCCAGCACCGCCATGATGACTTTGACCTTGCCGCCCTGAGCCTCTACCTGCCGGGAGCCCCTGATGATGGAACCGCCCGACGTGATGACGTCGTCAAAGAGGGCCACGCGGTCGCCGGGATGAAAATTGCCTTCAATCATCTTGTGCGTACCGTGAGCTTTCTCCTCCTTGCGGATGATAAAAGCGGGCAGGGGGCGGTTTTCCAGCTGGCCGAGAACGGCGATAGCCGTGACGATGGGATCGGCACCAATGGAATAACCGCCAACCGAGTCCACTGGGAATTCTTCCAGCATCTGCAAAAAAATCCTGGCGCACAAGGTCGCACCTTCGGGATCCAGCGTGGTCATGCGGGCGTCACAGTAGAAAGTACTGGTTTTACCCGAGGCCAGAGTGAATTCCCGTCCGGATACGACCGATTTCTTCAGCAATATTTCCCGCAGGCGGTTTTTCAAAGGAGCTTTCCCCTGAAATCACCGGGGAGAACTTTTACAAAATACGGGGAAAATTCACGGATAGAGCTTTCGAGAAATTCAAGATTTTCAGTGCTGAAATCCTCACCCGACTCATGCAGGGAAACTCCCTTTCGGGAAAGTTCAATGACACCGAACTTGACATCGCCCTGGCGCAGGATCGTGCTCATCATTTTCCATATCTTCCTGACTTTCTCACCCGGCCCCTTGATATATTCAAAAAGATGCAAGTGTTTCATTTGATTAAAATTATTTTCGATCATACCGCGGTTCATTTTAAAAACCCGGGCCGCGAAAGCATCGGGGGAAGAAATCGGGATCATGCCGGCATTGACCAGATGTTCGGGGGCGGCAAAAGATAAGATCATATTATCCTTGTCGGTGAGCAAGATGGCCACTTCATCGAGTTGCAGTTCGAAATTATCACAATAAAACTTGACCACATCGTCGACAACCGATTTGAAAGCCGTGTCCGAATGGCCGGCACTGGTAACCATTTTCAGTTTTTCAATCAATAAATTGATGTCCTTCATATTTGCTCCCGCACCCATGATAGTATTTTTCAAGGAAAAAAACAAGGGAAAGCTGGATTTTCAATATCTTTATTGGAACGGAAAAATCCCTCTTTGGGAAATGATGCACCGCCGCCGGGAAATGTTTTCCAGTTCCATATCCCCGGTGACGATGCATTCAGATAATGCCACTCCGGCACCCAACCGCGTGTTATCCCAGAGCACCGATTTTTCAACTTGGGCCAACGGTGAAATCACCACATTTTCAGAAAGCGAATTGGAATGCTGGGCATGGACATGCGCCCGGTATGCGTGATTGGCCTGCAGATAGGATGCCGGCGTGCCGATATCAAGCCAAATGCCGTCATAAAAAACAGTATTGAAATGCAAATTCCAGCTGCGGATGCTGTTGAAAAAATTCTCGTCGTCAATTTTCTCGAGCGCCTTTTTTTTGAATAAAGCCACTCCGGCATACATCATCCCGCCAGCTGAACCCGGCCGGGAAACTTCCCTGAAAACGTCGCCCTCACAGCGCAAACCGGCATAGGCGCCGGATGGATCGGAACGCACCAGCAGGACGCCGTCCACGTCCGGACCGGAAAGTTTTTCAAGCAACATGACCAGCGGTATTTCCAGAAAGGTGTCTCCATTGACCGCCAGCAGCCAGTCGGAAAAAAAAGGCAGCACCTGGCGCAGGACCATGCTGCCGCTCAATTCTTTTTCATGAATGAAATCAATCCCGCCGCCATGACCAGCGGCTTGCACGACCTGCTCGCCCAAGTGATGGGTGTTGATAAATCCTTCCAGGCCATGCTGAACCTGAAGCTGCTTCAATAGAAGCCGCAGCAAGGGGACGCCGTTCAAGGGAAAAACCGCTTTGGCCTTGAACAGCGAAAGGGGAACGGCCCTTTTCCCGTAGCCGCCGGCCAATATGAAAAACTTCACTTTTGGAATACCATATGCCCGCGACCCCCGGAACGGATGAAAAGCCGGTGATAGGAATCCGTAATGTAATCGGCCGCAGAAAATCCCAGGCGCGCGGCCACGGCATCGATGCTTTCAGGGCTGCCTTCGAGCTCAATGAAATTCCCAACCGGTGTTTCGTCAATCATGATATGGGTTTGCCAGGCCGTGAAAACTTCGCGGTATTTTTCATAAATAAAATTCGGTTGAAACCCTATGGCCAGGATTATTTTCTCCATGCAGGCAAAATCAGAGACCTGCACCTCGGTTTCCTCCCTGATCTTGTAAGTGGCATTCTCCTGGGCCGGCATTTTCATGGTCAGGACGGATTGCGCGCCTTGTTGGCGCAGGCGCAGGAGCATGCCTTGTTTTTTCAAATCTCCCTGAAGGGTATCGAAAACAACGTTTCTTTCAAAAACCCGCGCCCGGGTCAAAGCAGCGGGCAGAAGCCTGATTTTTTGACGCCAGGGTTCGACGAGTTGCACTTTTATTTTAACTTCGATTTCCAGCTGTTTTTCAGTATTCACGGTAACGGACAAAATCCAGCAAGTGTTTCATGGATTCCCGGTATGGAGAAGGAGGAAAAGATTCTAAAAAGGCAGCACATTTCCGGTAATAACGGTCAATTATTTTTAACGACTGTTCTTTGATCTTGAACTTTTGGCAGCCAGCCAACAACGATTGCGCCCGGGCGATTTTGAAGTTTTGTATCAGCGGCAACTGGCCGTGCCGCAACAGCAGGATATAAGGCAAAGTCACTTTTCCCTCTCTTAAATCCTGGAAGCGGTCCTTGCCGGCACGGTCGGAAAAAATATCCAGTAAATCATCGCTGATCTGAAAGATCATGCCGAAATCACGGCCAAAATCATAAAAATCAACGACCGGATGAACGGACCCGGCTTTCAATTGCGCCACCAGGCCGGCAATGCCGGCAAACATGGCGGATGTTTTTTTGCGAATGATTGCGAAATACGTCCCGGTCCGGATCTGATAATTGAAATTATTTTCAAATTCCAGAATTTGTCCTTCTATCATCTGCCTGGAAACTTCGAGCAATACATCCATGGTCGGATTTCTTTGCTCGGATGCCAGCATATGCAGCGAGTTGATAAACAGGTAATCTCCCCAGAGAACCGAAAGATTATTGCCGAAATGATGGTTGGGAGTTTTCTCACCCCGCCGGCGGCTGGAATTATCCAGGATATCATCATGAATCAAGCTTGATAAATGGAGCATTTCGATGGCCGCTGCCAAGCGTGGCAAATCATCGTTGCGGAGATGGTTCATCCCGGCCAGGAGAAAAAAAAATGCCGCCCGTATTTTTTTGCCTTTGCCCACCGGCGTGCGGCGCTGCAACTCGGTGATCAAACGGACACCACCGCCGATCTGCTTGGACAAGACCTTTTCCATTGATCGGAGTAAAGGCAGAATGGGTTCCTGTACTTTAATATAATCCATATGAGCCGGGCTTATTCTATCATCACCTTCGCTATAGATCAAACCAGTGTCATTTTAGCACATAAAAAAGCCTGGCGGCAGACGGACAAATGAAATTATCTCAGCCAGCCCGGAGGTACGCCAGCTTTCCTAGCCTTTTCAAATAACTCCTCCAGTTGGGCTTCCGATTGGCTTAAAAACAGCTTTTTCTGTTCCACCTGATTGGTGAGTTGTGAAATTTGCAGCTTGATGGCATCTTGCTCAGCCGGGATATTTTTAATATAGAAATCCGTCCATAACTTGTTCAAATTTTCTTGCTCACTCGTGATGTCTTCTTTAAGTTGAGCGATCCTCGCTTCCAGATCGGTTTTTTGATTTTTCCAAAAATCAGGCCGCTTTTCCACGGGAGTTTCCAAATCACTACTGGCAACCGATGAACCCCCTTCCGCCTCCGGCGGCACTTCGGACTCCATCTGGACGAAACCGTAACTTTTACCGCCGCTGCTGATTATATTCAAGTTGCTATCGTTGACGGATTGCTTGGACTTGCCGATTCTCTTTCTCCTTTCCTCCTCTTTCTTTTTTAGAGCGACCAGGTCAATCAGCCCATTGCCAAAAAGCGGCGAAAGCCCTGATAAAGAAAAGCAAACCAGCAGAATCCAGGCAAGAAGCTTCATTTTCCGCTCACTTCGATTTTCACCAGCCGGTTTTTCATACGCTCGGCCTCGCTACTGTTGTCAAAATTTGCTTCCCTTTCTCCGTAGAAAAAAGATTCCACATGGGCGCTATCAGCTCCATACTGGGAAATCAGAATATCCTTGATGGTATCCACACGTTCCTTGGCTAAACGCAAATTATATTCTTCACTGCCGATGCTGCAGGTATAGCCGCGCAAGGTAATCAAATATTCCGACTTGGCATTGATGAAATCCCTGATGGTCGCGAAATCGCCGCTATGGTCGCCCTTGGGTTGCCTGCTGTCAAATTCAAAAAACACATCCACGGTCAGCGTCTCGTCTTTCTGCTCTGCCACCGGCACATCTTCCATGTCCGTTTTTTCGGCTTGCAGGGTTTCAACAATCGGAATATTTTCATCCCCCTCGCCCCCGGGCGCAACCGCGCCGATTTCTTTCTCGGCAGGCAGCAGCAGGACCTGATCGCTGATCTGGATGTCAGAGTTGGCGTCAAGTATTTTCATGGTGGAATTGGTTTTTTCAGCGTGGATAACAATACCCAATCCGATAATCAACGGCGGCAAGTCGCGCTTTAAAACCCGGTAGATTAAAAGTAAGCTGCCCCTGGCAACCACCCCTTCTCCCAGGTCAATGGTCACATAGTTTGAAGTCGAGGTAATTGAAGCCGATGAGTGGGATGTCAAATCCAGGTACATGATATGACCGTTGACCGGACTCTCCGGGATACGGGCGAGCTGATAATCAATTTTTTTTGCAAAAAGAGTTTTTTCCGGTTTGAAGGGAACGGCAAAATCACCTAAATGAACCGGGTGACATCCGTTTTTCAATTGAATGATAGACCTGTTTTCATAGATATTGGTGATTTCAGCCAGTGATTCTTTCAAGTAATAACGGCCCAGACTTCCAATGCGTTTGCCCTGGCTGATGATCTGGAGCACGTCCCCGACTTTGAGCCCATCGTTTGCACCCTTGTCAATAAAAAGATTATCGTAATCCAAAAAACTTTTGCGCTCGTCATCTCGCTGGTACGCGGCCACAACCTGGATATCCTGAGGCATGCTGTCTTTGACAAAATAAGAACAATTCAGGTCTGTTTCGGAAATCAACAGTGACTCATCCAAGTATACGTATGCTTTCTTAAGTTTATAAATTTTTTTGGGTTCATTCACCGCCATGGTCAGAGCCAAAGCAAAAAATATAAAAATGACAAAAAAAAGCGCTTTTTTCATTTTATTCTCTCCTATGTGCTCGCATTGCCGTGTCCGGGCTTTTTTCCCATTATAGTACATTAAATAAATCAAAAATAAATAATTGTCAAGTTATTGCCGCAGGATGGCCCGAAAATCAGAAAAACGGCAATTTCTGGTCACATTCCCATCAATTTCATGCTGAAATAAGAAAACGAGATAAAAACAAGGCTTTTAAACAAAAAATACAAGATCATGATCGTGAGGGTTTTTTGCAGGCTTATCTTGGCAAAGTGCGCAATACCCAAAGTCAAGGCCAGGAGATACCAAATAGAAAAGAAATCGAATTGAGAAAGAACTATATAGGGAATGCTCCTGAAATCCAAGGCTGGAAAGAACATGGTCAGACCGGTTTCGATAAACATGGTTTTCTTGAGCGAAATCAGAGCGCCTTTCAGTATCCCGCCCCAAAACAAATCCAGCACTGACGCATGCACAAACCCCGTGAAATAATTGCTGAAGGTTCCCTCGGCACCGGCCACCTTGAAAAACAAGTATACAAAAAAAGCGCCGATCACCATCATCAGTGCCAGTATGGGTATTTGGGTTAATGCACTAAAAAGACGCTGGGCGGGAGTGAATTTATCTAAATTGTCAAGCTGTTCTTCGCTTAACTTGTTGGCCATTTCCGAATTACGCATGAGTTTCGCTCCCTCCACCTTGGTAACCGGGTAGGATATGTAGGTCACAACGGCCGTGGTCAACAAGATGAGGATGAAAATCGCTAGCCAGCGTTTTTTTTCCATGACATGACCGATTGTGGGGCCGGGATTGCTGATAACGCCCTTAAAATCATTGAATAATTCGTTCATTTTGCCTCCCATAATATCTCATCCTTAGCAATATGGCTGCCGCAAAGATTGGCATGCTGCTTTCCATCCTTGTTGCAGAAGTGAGTTATAGCATCAAACCGCGATGGATTCAATGGTCTCAGGCCGGCGCCATGCATTTAAAATATTCCCTCCGTTGTCGCCCCGGCTTTTTTCCGGTATAATGGAAACTCGAACCGCGTTCAAGGAAGAGCAATGAATTACAACTTCACGGAAATCGAAGTCAAATGGCAGAAGATCTGGAAAGAAAAAAAGACCTTCCGGGTTGCTTTGGAAGGGCAGCGGAAAAAATTCTATTGCCTGGAAATGTTTCCCTATCCTTCCGGTTCCGGCCTCCATGTCGGGCACCTCAAGAATTACGTGCCGACTGACGCCTTCTGTCGATACAAGAGCATGCAGGGGTTCAATGTATTGCACCCCATGGGTTGGGACGCTTTTGGCCAGCCGGCCGAGAACGAAGCCATGCGGCGCGGCCGCAATCCGCGTGAAATGGTGCCCGAATACGCCGCCTCTTATCGCAGCACGTTGATCCGAGCCGGATGCTCCTATGACTGGGAGCGTGAAATCAACTCCAGCGATCCCGAATATTACCGGTGGACACAATGGATATTCTTGCTGCTCCACCGCTTGGGGCTGGCATACCGCTCAACCGCGCCGATCAACTGGTGCCCTTCCTGTAAAACCGGTCTGGCCAATGAAGAGGTCAAAGACAACCGCTGCTGGCGATGCGACACCTTGGTAGAAAAAAAGCCGATGCCGCAATGGTTCTTCCGTATTACGGCGTATGCCGACCGCTTGCTGGCCGACCTGGAAAAACTTGATTGGTCCCAGGGGATGAAGGAAATGCAGCGCGACTGGATTGGACGCAGCGAAGGAGCCGAAGTTGATTTTGCCGTGGCCGGCAGCGATGTGAAGATCCGCGTCTTTACCACCCGGCCGGATACCCTGTTCGGAGCCACCTTCATCGTACTGGCCCCGGAACATCCGCTGGTAGCGCAACTCACCACGGCCACGCAGCAGCGCAAAGTAAACGCCTACGTCAGAAAAGCCCAGGGCGAATCGGAGATTGACCGCCTCAATGCCACGCGCAGCAAAACCGGTGTTTTCACGGGCACCGACGCCATCAATCCCGTCAACGGTGAACGCATCCCGATTTGGATCGCCGATTACGTGTTGATGGGCTACGGCACCGGCGCCATCATGTGCGTTCCCGGCCACGATGTCCGTGACTTTGAATTCGCCAAGAAATTCAAGCTGCCCATTCGGCAGGTGGTCAGTCGCGACGGCACAACGTATAATCTGGAATCCGCCGAAATCCTGGAAGGCATCGCAGTCAATTCCAGCGAATGGAGCGGGTTGCCCACGGCCGAATTCAAGCAAACCATCGGCCGCTGGCTGGAGGATAAGGGCATCGGCCGGCCGACGGTCAACTACCGGCTGCGCGACTGGCTGATTTCGCGTCAGCGCTACTGGGGAGCACCGATTCCCATCGTGCACTGCCCGGCCTGCGGTGAAGTGCCGGTTCCGGAAGCGCAGCTGCCGGTCCTGTTGCCCGACGTGGAGAATTACCACCCTTCGGGCACCGGTGAATCTCCGCTGGCCGCCATCCCCGCTTTCGTCCATACCACCTGCCCGGCCTGCCACGGCCCGGCCCGGCGCGAGACCGACACCATGGGAGGCTACGCCTGCTCTTCATGGTACTTCCTGCGCTTTGCCGATCCCGGCAATGACGGAGCCTTTGCCTCCCGTTCGGCCCTCGACTACTGGCTGCCGGTGGACGTGTATACCGGAGGCATCGAACATGCCCGTTCGCACCTGCTCTATGCCCGCTTCTGGACCAAGGTGCTTTTCGACCAGGGATTGCTGGGATTCGAGGAACCTTTTAACCTGCTGCGCAATCAGGGCTCACTGTTGGCCTTCACCCCTGGACGCCGGCCGCGGTCGCTGGAGGAAAAAGGCGGCAGCGATGATAAAATTGTCGACTGGATCGTGCTCAAGCACGACGAACGCGATCAGGTCCCCGCCGACCAGGTCGTATGGCGCTGGGCGCGCATGTCCAAATCGAAAGGCAATGTCGTGACCCCGGATGACATGACCGAGCGCTACGGTGCCGATTCGCTCCGTGTCTACGAAATGTTCGTAGCGCCCTTCGAGGACGACGTGCACTGGAGTGAAGAAGGAATCCAGGGGTCCCATCGCTTTGTCGCCCGCGTATGGCGCTGGCTGCAGGCCGCGCTCGCTCTCTACCGCCCCGACTGGCGCGAGACCCTGCCCAGGCAGGAAACGGAGACGGAACGCCGCGTGCGCCGCAAGCTGCACCAGACCGTACAAAAAGTGGGCGCGCAAATTGAAACCTTTCAGTTCAACACGGCCGTGGCCGCCATCATGGAACTGCTGAACGAGATGTACGCCTGCGCGCCGCTGGATCGGGAGGAGCTGGCGCCAGGACCCAATCCGGCCGTGGTTTCCGAGCTGGCAGAAACCCTGACCCTGCTGATGGCCCCCTTTGCTCCGCATCTGGCCGAAGAGGTCTGGCAGCAGCTGGGCCGTTGCGAAAGCGTCTACCGGGCGCCTTGGCCCCCGTTCGACCCGGTCGTGGCCGCCGCCGAAGCCGTTAACGTCATGATCCAGGTCAACGGTAAAATCAAGGACAAGGTCCGCGTGGCCCTCGATTGCGACGAGGAAACGGTGAAGCAGGAAGCTATGCGCAGTGAAAAAATCAAGCAGTTGCTGTCCGGGCGCCAGGTCGTAAAAATGATTTTTATCAAGAACAAGATGCTCAGCATCGTCTGCAAATGATAGTCCCTTATAACAAATTTTCGACTATATTTAAAAAGAAAATTTGTTATCTAAGGGACTTGTATTGCGAAGCAATGAAACCCATCACCTGCCTGCTGCTGTTATCCCTGCTGGCCATCCAGTGCGGCTATCGCCCGGCGGGTCGGGGCCGAAACCTTCCGGCTGCCGCGAAAACGGTCGCCATTGCCAAATTTAAAAATGACACGGCGAACCTGCTGGCCGAACGCTTCGTGAGTGCCGCGATCACTGAGGCGTTCATCAGGAGAAGCGGCTTGCGTCTGAGCCAGGCCATAAACCAGGCCGACCTGCTTCTTGAAGGCGGCATCAGCCTTTTCGAAACCGCGCCCATTGCCTATAGCGCCCGCGGCGCCGTCACATCCTATAGCCTGCGCATTACCGTTCATATCCGTCTGATCGACATGAAAAAAAATGAATTGTTCTATGAAGGAAACGGGCTGGTTTTTCGCGATACCTATGAAACGGACGCCGGCGATTTTTTTTCCCAGGAACCCGACGTTCTGGACAAGATTGCCGCCAAGTTCGCGTCCAGTATTGTGACTACCATCCTCGATGATTTTTAATGCCGGAAACAACTTTTTTCAATTTCATCAACCGCCTGCGTAGCGATGGAACATCTCCCCCCATTCTCATTCTTTATGGTTTCAATGAATACCTGGGAGAGCACATCATCACCGAGATCAGCCGCATTTTCGGCCAGGAAAAAAGTGAATTTAATTTCAAACGCTATTATTTTGACCAGGAAGAGGAAATCGGCTGGGAAGATATTTTTAACGAGGCTGACAGTTCCAGCTTTTTCATCACTGCTAAAAAAATTATCACTGTCGCCATTCGCAGCGAAAAAAAATTAAGCCTGAATGCTGCCGCCAAGGCCGCTATCAGCCGCTATATCGCGAAACCCAATCCTGACGCCACCCTGATCGTTTATGTTTCCCTGGATGTCAGTCGCGACGACTACAAGCAGTTGAAAAAAAGCAAGATCGAAAGCCTGCTGAAATCTTTCCAGCCGGCGCAGCCCGTGTCCATCGACTTGGACAAGACTCCGGATGCTGAAATAAAAAACTACGTTAAGCAATATTTAAAAGAAAGAAAAATCACCATCACGGTCGGTGCCATGGAAAGGATTCAGGAAATCAAGGGTGATGCGTTTGCGTCCATCATCCAGCAGCTGCCCAAACTGGAAGCGGCCGCCGCGCAAAGCCTGAACATCGACATTGAGGAAGTGGACGAACTGATTACCGGCATCAACTCCCATTCCATCTGGGACCTGACCGAAGCCATTGAAAGGGAGGATCCCAGCGCCTATCTGGACATTTTGAAATACCTGTTCATCAACGGCATCAAGCCGACCTTTATCATCGGTACCCTGATCTCCTATTATCACAAGATTTACACGGCCAAGTTCCTGATGAAGCACCGTTTTTCGGTCCCGGACATCGGCAAGGTGCTGCAGCAGCCTTCCTTCATCCTGAACAAGTTCATCGCCCTGGTCAGAAATTTTCCCGATTACAAGATCCAGGAAGTGCTCAAGCTGATCTACAAGCTCGACTATGAGTCCAAGACCAGCGGCGAAGATTCGGCCCGTATCTCTTTGCAAAATTTCATCTTCCAGGTGAAATTCCTGAAAAAGTGACGCCCCCTATTCCTCGATAACCACTGACGCTTCCACGTCAAAGGGACTGGTGCGCAGCGCGAAAGAGAAAAGGTAGGGATAGTTGACTTTCAGATGGCGCATATAGGACAACCATTCGCCTATCAGGCTGGCGTAAACTCTCTTGATATCCGCCTCCAAATGGGCCAGGTCCGCGGCAGGCGACATACCCGGGTCGTCGCGAAACTCCAGTTCCTCGGCTATGTGGAATACCTTCCATAATAAATCGGTAAACGCGTCGTGTTCCAGCAGGTTCGAGTTCTCCAGCAGACGCAGCAGGAAGCCCTGCTTCTCCCGGAAGAAATCCTTCAGCTCACGGAGTGAAGCGACATCCACGGAGAGATCGAACTTGCGCCCTGCGAGGTTGGCCGCCGCCCGCTTGAAGTCCTTATCGGTCCAATCTTTGCCGATTTTAAAGTCGGCGCGGGTCTGCTCTCGTTCAGAGTCGAAGCGGATCATGCGGGCCAACAGCCGGGAGCCGACCTCGCTGAAGAATATCCCGATAACCATATTGAGTTTTTCAAGCAATGCGCGTTTATCGCGCATTTCGAGCAAACCGTGGATGATCAGAGTGATAATTAGCACGTGCATCGGCAAAAACGCGATATGGGCCACCACTTCCTGATAGATATGAGCCGGTTCTTCGCGGAATATCGTATAATAAAGTAGATACAAGACAACCGATGCCAGGATTAGCGCCAGAGCGGTCCGCAGCTGCCAGCCGATTTTCTTCATTTAACGTTTCCTTATCAAAGCGGATTCATCCCAGTTTATATTATCCCCGGCTCTATTGCAAGCGAAACTGCCCCATAATCGGGAATCTCACTCGCTGCTTTACTTTCCCCATAGATCCAGCAGGTAGGGTTTGCGGATCTCGAAGATGCGGGCCTGCTCTTCGACCACAGCCTCGGCCTCGGCATTGGAGTGGTCGCCAACGCGGCGGATGAAGGAGGCCACGCGGGCGAAGTAGAGCGGTGACAAAACTTCGATGACCTGCTTCTTGGCCGTCGGACGCCGGTGGTAGGCGGCTGCGAATTCAAAGAGAATGCGCGCCCAGAGATCCGTGTCGAGCTGGAAAATGCTGCAGCCGGTATCCACGCACGCCTCGAGTTCGGCGTAGGTTTCGGGCTTCAAGATCGATTTCCAGGCGCCGCGCAGGGTGGTCCAGGAAAAAAAGAAATTTTCCACCAGGCGGTCGTAATCGATGGGAAAAGCCTCCGGCTGCTCGTCCCCGGGCTCGCCCCATATGTCAACGGCCGTGCTGGTTCCGGAGCGGGTCCAGAACGTGTCGGTCTCTTCCATCAAGGCGAAAAGGGTGCCGACCACCTGGCGGAACATCGGCTCCAGGCTGGCGGCCGGGTCCTTGGCATCATGGACCTTGACGCCGAGATGGGTCTGGCACATGGGCACCTGGCGGGTCAGGGCGTTGACAGTCAGCCAGATGTCAATGCCGAAGCGCGCCACGTCGGTGTCCCAGATGGGCAGGGCTTCGAGCTCGGCGGCCAAGCGCCCGGAGAAAGCGAACTCGCCGCCGATGGGCTGGCGTACCCGCTTGCCATACAGGCAGCGCAGCATGTTGTAAGTAACGTTGTTGGTGATGGTACCGTCGAACTTGTAGCGGCTGTAAAGCGGGGCGACGAATTCGTATCCGCCTTTGAGCACCGGCCCGAGGAGCCGCTCGACCCACAAGGGCTTCACCGAACGCAGGTCAGAATCGAGTAGGGCCAGGGCCGTGACCCCCAGCTCGCGGGCGGCGGCGAAGATCATGCGCACCGCCGATCCCTTGCCCGGCAGGCCGCGGTATATGCCCACCACGCCCGGGAATTCATGCTTCTTCATCTCGGCCAGGGCCAGCTCGCGGGTATCATCGAGGGTGGAGCCGCCGTCGGCGATGATCAGCGCCCCCCGGCGCTCCGGGAAGTGCTCACGCAGTCCGGAGGCGGCTGCGGCCACCACATGGGTGATGGTGGCCGCGTTGTTGAAACAGGGAATGCCGACCAGCAGGTCGGCCTGGCCGATCCGGCCGATTAATTCACGGGTGATGTTTCGCAGGGGCGTCATATGGTTCATTTCACTTCTCCGCAGTTCTCACTCAAAAGAAATCGTACCATGGAATCGAGCATTTTGCCAACCCCGATTTACTTGCCCGGGAGCATATCAGCATCGCATGCACCGGGCGATTGATGATGAAGTGATTTTTATGAGGGGGAGATTTCCCCCGAAGTTGAACATCGTGACTTTGTAACGGAACATCCCGGGCTTAAAAAACAGTTTTTATTTGAACTGATTGCAAACCACAGTTGTGCTACTATCACTTGTAATTCAAGGTTCTATCATGACCGTTATTTCTTTTTTTCTGTTGATTTTTGCATTTTCTCTATGCTATGGTTGAAACGATGGAAAGGAGATAAATCATGAAAAAAACAAGCCGGCTTATTGTTCCGGGATTGATACTGCTTTCATTGTTCATACCCTCCTGTAAAAAAGCGAAAAAACCGCAGGCACAGGACTGGTACCGTTATATCAGCGCCTACACGTCCGGTTCGATATCCCGCAGAGCACCGATTCGCGTTCTTTTCGTGGGCAACGTCGGCAAGGAAGGCCAGGACCCGGCCCAGCTTAAAGAATATCTGGAATTCAGTCCGGCCGTTTCCGGAAAAGCCGAATGGAAGTCGCCCCGGGAACTCGTTTTTACGCCGGATGCGGAATTGCAGCCCGGCGCCACGTACCAGGCGGTCCTGAACGTCCGTAAATTCATGGATCTGCCGAAAAGGTATGCCCGTTTCGAATTTAGTTTTTCCGTCATCCTGGAAAACATCGACATTCAGCTGCAGGGGCTCACGCCGCTGGACGAGACGTCACCCAACCAGTTTTCTTTGCGCGGTACGGTTACCACGCGTGACAGTGAGAGCGCGGAAAAGATCTGGAAAATCCTCAGAGCCGAACAGGAAGGAAAAACCCTCCACATAACCTGGGCTCATGATTTCGAGCAGCGCGACCATGACTTCATCATTAAAACCATTGAACGCCAGGAACAACCCAGTGCAGTCAAAATCTACTGGGACGGCTCGGCCATCGGCGTCGACAAGAAGGGTTCGCGCACCATCACCGTTCCCTCTCTGGGGCAATTCGATCTGCTGAGCGTGGAAGCAATCACGGATCCAGCCCAGTGCATCCTGCTGCGCTTCTCCGACCCCCTGAAAAAAAACCAGAACCTGCAGGGTTTGATCACCATGGATAGCCATGCACCCAGTTTCGAAATAGAAAGCAATGTCATCCGCGTATACTCCGGCCGAAGTTTCGCCGACTCAATGAATATCACCATCAACCCGGGCATCCGCAATTACAACGACCGGCGCCTGAACATCCGGATCACCCGCAACGTCCTGTTTCAGAAAATCGCGCCGCAAGCCCGTTTCGTCGGCCGCGGCGTCATTCTACCGGAAAAAGATACATTGACCATTCCATTTGAAACGGTCAGCCTCAAATCGATTCAGGTTACCGCCTTTCAGATTTTCAGCAACAACATGGCGCAATTTTTCCAGCTGAACAACTTGTCGGGCAATGAGAACCTGTCCATGGTCGGCCGCTTCCTCTGGCGCAAGACCGTGTCCCTGTCAAACAAGGCGGAAGAAACGGCCAACTGGCGCCGCTACAGCCTGGACGTGACCCAGCTGTTGAAAGACAATCCCGGCAGCCTGTTCCGCATCATCCTCTCATTCAACCGCGGCAACTCCACCTATGCCTGCGCCGACGGAGGCAGCACGCCGGCAAGCGAACCGCCTTTCCGCAACCAGGATGATACATCTTTCCGGGAGGGATCTTACTGGGACTATGCCGAAGAATATTACGGTGAGGAAGAAAATTCACGAAACTGGGATGAACGCAACGATCCCTGCAAGGACGCCTACTACGACCTGCGCTACAACAGCCGGCTGTTCCCGGCCAAAAATTTTCTGGCTTCCAATATCGGCTTGATCGCCAAGCTTGAAGAAAACCTGACCCTGCATATCGTCAGCACCGATATCCGCTCCGGACAGCCCGTTTCCGCCGTCGAAATCCGGGCCTACAATTTCCAAAACCAGCTCCTGGCTGAAGGCAGGAGTGACGGTTCGGGTTTTCTTACCCTGAAACCGGCGTCCAAGCCTTTCTTCATTGAAGCCCGGTCGGGAAAAGACAGAGGCTACTTGCGGCTCAACCAAGACGGATTGCTGGCCACCAGCCATTTTGACGTGGGTGGAGAAAAAGTGGTCAAGGGCATTCGCGGCGCCCTTTACGGCGAACGGGGCGTATGGCGTCCCGGCGACACGCTGTATCTCACCTTTGTGCTGTTTGATCGCGACCGGGTCCTGCCCCAGGGACACCCGGTCACGTTGGAATTGTTCAATCCAAAAGGTCAGCTCATACAGACCGTTAAACCGCAAAAATCCCTGGATGCCTTTTATGGTTTCCGCGTCCAAACCGACGAAGCGGCATTGACCGGAACATGGAAAGCGCGCGTGCGGATCGGCGGCATGTCTTTCGAGCAAAAGTTGAAAATAGAAACCGTAGTGCCCAACCGCCTGAAAATCACCTGCAGCCCGGGTGTGGAGAAGCTTCTGGCCGGACAAACCAGCACGGGCACCATCAGTAGCCAATGGCTGCACGGGGCCATTGCCGCCAGGCTGAAATTCGACGTCAACGCCAGGTTTTCACCGCGCCCCACGCGCTTCGCCCGCTGGCAGGATTTTATTTTTGACGATCCGGCCCGGGAAATCACGTCCCTGGATCAGGTCGTGGCCAGCGGCGAACTGGATGAAAAGGGGGAAGCGACTTTTCCGGTCCAATTGCAAATTGAGGCGCCGGCCCCAGGCATGATGAATGCCACGTTCATTTCCCGTGTTTTCGAAGCCGGCGGTGACTTCTCCAGCGATTCCTTTACTTTGCCATTTCATCCCTATCCAAGCTATGTCGGCATCAAAACACCGAAAGGCGACGAAGCCCGCGGTATGCTCCTGACCGACCAGGACCATGTCCTGCAAATCGTCACCGTGGATCCGGACGGCAAGCCCGTGTCCCGGTCCAAATTGGAAGTGAGCCTTTACAAGGTGGAATGGAAATGGTGGTGGGACAAGAGCGGTGATTCTCTGGCCCAGTACGCCTCGAATACGAGCCACAAACGGCTGTTGCAGGGAGTGGTTTCGACCAAAGATGGGTTGGGGCAGTGGAAATTCCAGGTCAAGTACCCTTCCTGGGGCCGCTACCTGATCCGCGTCGTAGATCCCCAGAGCGGTCATGCCACGGGCAAGGTCGTTTTTATCGATTGGCCCGGCTGGGCCGGACGCGCCCGCGAGGATAAAGGCACCGGTGCAACCCGGCTCAACTTCACGGCAGACAAGGAACGCTACCAGGTCGGAGAAAAAGCCGTAATTTTCCTTCCCGCCGCGCCCCAGGGCCAAGCCCTGGTTTCCCTTGAAAACGGTTCTTCCATTTTAAAACAGATGTGGGTGAGCACCCAAGAAGGCGAAAACCGTTTTGAAATCGAACTCAATGAAAAAATGACTCCCAACATCTACGTGCATGTGACTCTGCTGCAGCCCCACTCCGGCAAAAAGAGCGATACGCCCATCCGCCTTTACGGCATTATCCCCATATTGGTGGATGATCCCTCCACCCAGCTGGAACCGCGGATCAAAATGGCGGACCAATTGAAGCCGCTGCAGGAATTCAAAGTCGGCGTCAAGGAAAAAGATGGCCGGGCCATGACCTATACTCTGGCCGTGGTTGATGAAGGGCTTCTGGGTCTAACCCGCTACTCGGCGCCGAACCTGCGCAAGCAATTCTACAATCGTGAGGCCCTGGGCATTCTGACCTGGGATCTTTTTGATGATGTGGCTGAAGCATACGGCGCCGAACTTTCCCGCCTCCTGGCCTTGGGCGGTGATGAGCAAGGCGAGGGCAAAGACAAGGAGAAAAAACCGCGCCGTTTTCCACCGGTGGTCATTTTCGAGGGGCCCTTCTCGCTGGAGCAGGGTAAAAGCGCGGAGCACGACCTGAAAATGCCCCAATACGTGGGCGCCGTCAGGGTGATGGTGGTCGCCGGTCGGGATGGCGCTTTTGGTCTGGCGGAAAAAACCGTGACCGTGAAACAAGACCTGATGATCCTGCCGACCATGCCCCGAGTCATCCGGCCCAACGAAGTTTTCGATCTGCCGGTTTCCGTGTTTGTTTCCCATCCAAACATTCGCAGCGTGCAGCTGTCCGTGGAAACCAGCGATCTTTTCCTGGCGACCCCGCCCACCGTCAAGACGGTCAAGTTTTCCGCACCCGGTGACGAAATCGTGTCTTTCAGGATCAACGCCGTATCGGCCACGGGATACGGTTCCGTGCGCATCAGGGCGGCCAGCGGATCACACCGGGCCGAAAGCAATATTCATATCCCCGTGCTGGCCGCCAATCCCAGAATCGTGGAATCAGCGCATTGGGAAATCCCGCCCGGACAGTCCCGGGAGATTCAAGTCCAGGCCATCGGGATCAAGGGCACCAACGAAGTTTCCCTGGAAGCCTCGGCGCGGCCGCCCTTTCAGCTGCAAAAGAGACTGCAGTTCCTAATCAACTATCCCCATGGCTGCCTGGAACAGACCCTGTCCATCGCCTTCCCCCAACTCTATTTGAATCTGCTGCTCAAGCTTCCTCCGGAAGAACAAAAACGGGTAGAAAAACATATCAACACGGCCATTGAAAAACTGCGTTCATTTCAGAACGCTAACGGCGGTTTTTCCTACTGGCCAGGCCAAAACGACATTCACCATTGGACCAGCTCGTATGCCGGTTATTTCCTGCTGGAAACATCACGCCTGGGATATCATATTCCCGCCCAGACTCTTGAAATGTGGAAAAAACACCAGAAATTGCTGGCCAACGCCTGGACCGAAGGTGACGCCCAAAGCCGTCTCATCCAGGCTTTCCGGCTTTATACGCTGGCCCTGGCCAAGAATCCGGACCTGGGAGCCATGAACCGGCTGCGCGAAACCCAAGGACTTGATAGTGCCGCAGCATTTCTGCTGGCCGGAGCCTTTCAGGCCAGCGGCCAGACCGATGCGGCCGAAGACCTGTTGAAAAATTGCCAATGGAATACGAATAATTATCGCGATGACCACGCTACATTTGGGTCAGCGCTGCGCGATAAAGCCATCATGATACGCACCCTGGTGCAGATGGGCAAGGGCTCCCGCGCCAAAAAAATGGTCGAAGCACTCGCCCGGGAATTAAACCGGGACACTTGGTTTTCGACTCAGGAAACCGCCTACGCGTTGATGGCCCTGGCCAGTTATTACGGCGGTTCGCCGGCCAATCCTTTCCGTTTTTCAATTGCCTGGGACAGGGAAAACACTGAGGATATTACGGCTACGGTGCCATTTTTTCAAAAACACTATTCGCCCTTTAGCGCCGACGGACGGAAACTAAAAGTGAACAATCCCGGCCAGAACCCGCTATTCCTGACTGTCTACAAATATGGAATCCCGCCGGCTGGCAGTGAAAAGGCCGCCGAGAGCAACATTCGCCTGCACATCGAGTACCGGAACATGGCGGGAGAGCCTCTGGCGGTCGAACGACTGACCCAGGGGAGCGATTTCCAGGTGAGAATCAGCGTCAGCAATCTTGGCCAGAGCAACCTGAACAATCTGGCCCTGACCCACATGGTGCCCGCCGGCTGCCAGATCGCCAATCCGCGCCTGCAGCTCGAAGACGAACCAGCCCGGGGCTATTACGACTATCAGGATGTCCGTGATGACCGCATTTATACCTACTTTGCCCTGAACGGAGGCGCCAAAAAGATTTTCACAGTAGTCCTCAACGCCTCCTACAGCGGCAAATTTTACTTGCCGGGCATCGCCCTGGAATCCATGTACGATCCGGCCGTGCACGCCAACAGCACAGGGCAATGGGTGGAGGTCGTCCGCTGAAACGGCGGCTGCGCAAATATCAAAAACGTCTGCTGATCCTGAGCACCGGGCTGGCCGCCCTTTTTCTGTTCTTCTGGTTTTCACTGCCCCGGCGGTTATTCAACGACCCGATTTCACCGGTGCTGCTGGCGGCGAACGGCAAGCTGCTGGACGCACGCCTAGCCGCTGACGAGCAATGGCGCTTTCCGCGGCTGAAATCTGTTCCGGAGCGCTATTTCCAGGTGCTATTGCAATATGAGGATCGGCGCTTTTTCCACCATCCCGGCATCGATTTGTTGGCGATCGGACGCGCCATGGTGCAGAATATCCGGCGGCGGCAAATCGTCAGCGGCGGCAGCACCATTTCCATGCAGGTAATCCGCATTGCGCGCAAAAACCGCGGCCGCACCTACCTTGAAAAGTTGCGCGAAATGATTCTGGCCTTGCGGCTGGAGCTGTCTTTTTCAAAAAAAGAAGTACTGACGCTGTATGCAGCCAACGCCCCGTTTGGCGGGAACATCGTGGGCATTGATGCCGCTTCCTGGTTTTATTTCGGCCGCAGCGCCGAATCGCTGAGCTGGGCCGAAGCGGCCTTTCTGGCCGTCATTCCCAATGAGCCCGGACTCACCTCCAGCACCCGAGGCAGGTTGCTTCTGCAAAAAAAAAGAAACCGCTTGTTGCAGCGTCTGCTGAAGCGCCGATACCTTTCCAAACTGGAATTTTCACTGGCATTGGCGGAAAGTATCCCCCGGGGTCCCCGAGCCGTGCCGCGCCTGGCATCACACCTGCTGGTCACCCTGGCCGCACAAAAACCAGGGCAGCGCCTGTTCCAAACCACGATCAAAGCATCCCTGCAGGAAACACTGCTGCAAATCATCCAAAGTGAAGGCGACAAGCTGCTGGCTAAAAACATCCGCAACCTTGCCGCCCTGATCATTGACAACCGGCAGGGAGCTGTGGTGGCTTATGCAGGCAACATCTCCCGTGACCGCATGGCCGAGCACGGCCAGGATATCGACATGATCCAAAGCCCGCGCAGCACCGGCAGCATTCTCAAACCGTTTTTATACGCCGCCATGTTGCATGAGGGAGGGCTGACGCCGCGAACCCTGATTGCCGATACACCGGTCCATTTCAGCGGTTATATCCCCGAGAATTTTGACCGCCGTTTTCGCGGCGCCGTGCCGGCGCGCGATGCCCTAGCCTGGTCACTCAATATTCCGGCCATCCGCATGCTGCAGCAATTCGGTATTCCCCGTTTTTACCATCTCCTGAAAAAATGGGGCATGACCACTCTCACGCGGCCGCCGGGCGGCTATGGTTTGACATTGATTCTGGGCGGCGCCGAAGGGACCTTGTACCAGATCACCGGCATGTATGCCGGACTGCTCCAGCTGGCCATGGCCGACAAGGGAAAACGGAGCGAGGTTTGCCTGCTGGCCGATGAAGAACCCCACCCCTTGCGCATGCGCGAGCTGGGGCCGGCCGCCGCTTTTCTTACCCTGCAAGCCTTGACCGAGGTGAACCGACCCGAAGAGGAAGGGTTCTGGAGGCAATTCAATTCCTCGAAATGGGTGGCCTGGAAAACGGGCACCAGCTTCGGCCTCAGAGACGCCTGGTCAATTGGCATGACTCCGGCATTTACCGTTGGGGTCTGGGCCGGAAACGCCGATGGTGAGGGCAATCCAAACCTGACCGGTCTTTCCAGTTCCGCGCCGGTCCTTTTTGACATCCTGCAGACCCTGGATACCGGGGGCGCCGTTCCTCCACCCAATCTCTGGCTGCGAGAAATATCCGTATGCCGCGATTCAGGGTTTCTGGCTACCGATCTGTGCCCGGCCACGACCGTGAGCATGCCGCGTGAAAGTCATTTCAGCCAGGGCTGCCCCTATCACCAGCTGGTGCACCTGGATGGCAGCCGGCGTTTCCGGGTCGATTCGCGTTGCGAATCCATCGAGCGCATGGTTCATGTCCCCTGGTTCGTTCTGCCGCCGCTGCCCGAATACTATTACCGCCGCTATCACCCGGAATATCGCGCCTTGCCTCCGTACCGGCAGGATTGCGCCGCTTTCGTCCAGGCTGAGAGTGGCCAGCAGGCGATGAGCCTGGTCTATCCCGAGGCGAACAGCGCCGTTTATATTCCCGTGGACCTCGACGGCAAACCGGGCCGGGCGGTTTTCGAAGTCGTTCACCGCCGCCCGGAAACGACCGTCTTCTGGCACATGGACGGCAATTACCTGACCGCCACCCGCCAGTTCCACCAGATCACCGTGAATCCCGGTCCCGGCCGGCATCTGCTGGTGCTTATCGATGAAGACGGGCGGCGCCTGGAGCGCCGCTTCACCGTTCTCAACCGCAAACGCTGACGCCCCTGCCGTTCATTGCTTCTTGAGGTTTTCCAGGTCCTGCAATGTGAACAGGATTTCCCGCTGATTTTTACTGTTTGAGACCGATATCACCCCTTTTTCCTGCAATTGATCGATCAATCTTCCGGCCCGGGCATAACCGACGCTCATCCTTCTCTGCAAATATGAGGCCGAAGCCTGGCCGGTCGAGATGATGGTTTCGGCGGCTTCAAAAAATAATTCGTCCAATTCCTGGCCCTCAATCTTGTCATCCTTTTTGGCGCTTGGTTTTATGACCTGGGTGTTGAACTCCGGCTTGGCCTGCTTGGCAAGATAATTGACTACGCGCACGGTTTCCGGTTCGGAAACATAGGCCGAATGCAAGCGGATCAAGGTAGCGGTTTTAGGAGGCAGAAAAAGCATGTCGCCGTTACCCAGCAGTTTTTCGGCTCCTATCTGGTCAATAATGGTCCGCGAATCGTGTTTGGATGGCACGGCCAGGGCGATGCGAGACGGGAAGTTGTTCTTGATGGTACCGGTAATTACATCGACGGACGGGCGCTGAGTGGCCAGGATCAGATGAATGCCGATGGCCCTGGCTTTTTGGGCCAGGCGGGCGATGTCATCCTCAATCTCCCTGGCTGAGATCATCATCAGATCGGCCAATTCGTCAATGATGATCACAATATAGGGGATCTTTTCCCTGTCTTCCAGGTTCTCCAGTTCTTCGTCCTCGGCCTGCAGCAGCATGTCCAGTTTCTTGTTGTACTGTTCGATATTCCGAACCTGCAGGATGGCCAGCTTTTTGTAGCGGTTTTCCATTTCAAATACCGCCCAATCCAGCGCGTTTTTAGCCAGCTTGGGATTGACCACGACCGGTGTGAGTAGATGGGGAAGGCTGTTGTATATGGCCAGTTCGATCCGCTTGGGATCGATGAGTATGAACTTGACGATTTGCGGCGATGCCTTGTACAGGATGCTAAGGATAATCGAATGAATGGTCACGCTCTTGCCGCTGCCGGTCGCCCCGGCGATCAGCAGATGGGGCATGTCCTTTAAATCAGAGATAAAAATATCACCGCTGGTGGTTTTACCTAGAGCCAACGTCAACGGTGAAACTGAATTCTGGTAGTACGGCGTTTCCAACAATTCACGCAAATGGATGAGTTCCCGTTTATTATTGGGGATTTCAATGCCGATGGCCTTTTTGCCCAGAATTCTTTCAATACGCACGTATTGGGCCTTGACCACCAGTGCCAGGTCTTCAGTCAGGCTGGATACATCCTTGACCTTGACGCCGGCATCCGGAACGAACTCAAACGTCGTGATTACCGGTCCGGGCGTATATTCAATGATTTCGCCGTTAATCCTGAATTCCTGAAGCCTTTGCGACAATTCCTGTTTTTTTTCATCCAGTTCGTCAATATCAATTTGACTTTTCTGGCTGGACGCATCGAGATAAGTCAGGGGCGGCGGCTGATACTGGGGGTCCGGCGCGAATTCCCCTTTCATTTCAGGAAACAAGGCGGTTTCTTCGGGGAATTTGCTGGGCCGCTTGATCACCGCCTTTCTTTCCAGGCGGTGAGAAATTTCCCTTTCCCGCTCCCTTTCCTTGAGCGGCTGCTTGCCCTGAAAAATAAAATTTCCTTCGGTGACATACTTTTGCTGGACCTTCAGGCGGCTTTTATTTCGTTGCATATTTTCAATGCGTTTTTTAACAAAAGCAACCAGCAGGGCGGCAACTTTTTTTGAAACATCCCAGAGCACAATAAAAATGTTTTTTATCGATATCTTGGCGATCAGCACCAGGGAAACGGCCAACAGACAAAGAAAGAGCAACGCCGCAAAAAAACTTTTAATTTGCGCACTCAACAGGTTGTTGAGCAATAGGCCGACCATGCCCCCCGAACGAACCGGTTGGTTGGCTACGAAAAACCACGGCCAGAAGTTGGCAAGCAGCGCCGAGGCCGAAACAAGCAGCAAAAAGAAACCGATGCCCTTGCTGACCGCGTTGGCTATCCTGCGGTTGAAGAGAAAATACGCGGTCAAAAAAAAGGCGATTAATATAAAGAACACGGAAGCCATGCCGAAAAGATTAAATAAAAATGCCGCCAGTTCGGCTCCCACCCGGCCGCCGAAATTATGGACTACCCGGCCGTGAGTCGAATGGAAAAAGCTGGGATCCAGGGGGGTAAAACTAATCAGGCTGAAGATTAAAAAAAATGATCCGAATAGGGAAAAAATGGCAAATACTTCATTTTTCAGCGATAGTTCGCTGCCTTCCGAATTCTCTTTTTTCGCCTTTGCCATTGGCAAAAAGTATAGCGATTCGTTCCAATGTTGTCAAGCTGGCAAGGTTTCTAAAGAATTTTCAAACCGAAGAGTTTTAATTGCTTGTCCAGGCTGCGAAAGTCGGGGAACTCGGCGCGAATCAGGGCTTTGAAGGCAGTCCCGTGGTTGCGCACCTTGAGATGGGCCAGTTCGTGAAAAACAATAAAAGCAATCAATTCTTCGGGCAGCACCTGCAGCTTGGTGTTCAAAGAAATTTTGCCCATGGTGCTGCAACTCCCCCACTTGCTCTTCATTTTCCGGAAGCCGATGCCCGCGGGCTGAACGCCCAATGCCCCGGCATAATGTCGGCTCCAATCGCGTACCAGCCGGAGAAATCCCTCTTTTGAACGCCGAACCAACTCTAATTGCCCGGCCAGAAGCAACTGCCGCCTGAACCATTCGTGCTTTTCCAATATCCATTTTTTATGCTGGTCGATGATCGACAGCGGATCCACGTGCCTGGGCAGCACCACTCGCAACTGACCGCCGTGAAAAACGAGACGTATTCTGCGGCTGTTGCGGCGCACCACCTGGCAGGAAATACCGTTAAAATTAATGGTTTCCATTGCCCTGCGGCCTGCTTTTTTAATTCATTTCGTAGGAACCGCCGTAGCGAGCAATCTCCACCTGGGGGATGCCGAAGCGCAACAGTTCTTTTCGCAAGTTCATAAGGGCATCGTCCTCGCCATGAACCAGGAATATTTTTTTCAAACGCTTCCAGTCGTGGCGCGAGAGCCACTCAATGGTCTCGCTGTAATCGGCATGCCCTGAAAAAGCGTTCAGAGTGGCGATCTCGGCGTTCACCTTGTAACTGCGGCCAAAAATTTTGATGGTGCGGGCCCGTTCCACCAGTCTGCGCCCCAGCGTATGCTCGGCCATGTAGCCCACGATGGCGATGATATTGGCCGGGTTCTCCACGTGCTGCGACAAATGGTGGAGGATGCGACCCGATTCGGCCATGCCGCTGGCCGAAATGATAATGGCCGGGCCGGTAAAAGAATTGATCTCCTTGGACTCGGCTGTCGATACCACGTAACGGATATTATCGAAACCGAAAGGGTCGATATTGTTGGCAATGAAATTGGCAATCGTTTCCTTATCAAAACATTCGGGATGGATTTTAAAAATGGCCGTGGCATTGACCGCCATCGGCGAATCGATAAAAATGGGCAACACGGGAATTTTTTTTTCGCTCTGGAGGATATGAATCAGATAAATCAATTCCTGGGTGCGCTCGATGGTAAAGGCCGGGATAATAATTTTCCCGCTTCGCGTTTTAGCCTTATGGATAATCGCAGCCAGTTCTTCCTTGGCCATGCCGATTGATTTATGCAAACGGTTGCCGTAGGTCGATTCCAGGACCAGATAATCCATGGCCGGCATAATCTCGGGATCACGAATAATCGGCAGGCCGCGACGGCCCAAATCGCCGCTGAAGCCGATGCGCAAGCGATTCTGGATGGTCAGGTGCACCGTGGCCGCGCCCAGGATATGTCCGGCATCGCAAAATTCCGCTTCGACTTCTTCCAGCGGCATGAATTTTCGGTGGTAATTGCTGGTGACGAAATTTTTCATGGTGACAATGGCTTCTTCGGCAGTGTACAACGGCTGGTACAATGTCAAATTCCGCTCGGGGTGCTTGGCGGCCTTCTCCCGAATGTATTCAAAATCCTTTTGCTGGATGTGGGCGCTGTCAAGCAAAATGATCTGGGCGATGTCGCGGGTGGCCGACGTGGAGTGGATGTTGCCGTTGAATCCATTTTTAACCACGATCGGCAGGGCGCCCGAATGGTCGAAATGGGCGTGGGTCAATACAATGGCTGAAACAGCCCGCGCATCAAACGGCAGTTTCCGGTTTTTTTGGTAGGATTCTTTGCGCCGCCCCTGGAACATGCCGCAATCGATCTGCAAAAGTTTCCCGTCAATTTCCAGAAAATGCTTGGACCCGGTAACTTCGCCGCAGGCGCCATGAGAAATAAATTTTATGGCCATTTTTCCTTATACATTTTTTGGAAAATAAAAGCAAGCGCTCAAGCCCTCGACAGGCGAATCTTTCATGAAAGCCTTTTACTGCGGTCCGATGCGCAAAAGAACCCAATTCTGTGGGGCCAACCAATTGCGGATAAAGCGATTCATTTGATCACGCGTAACCGCCCCCAGGCGCGTAGCGAAGTTTCCTGCCAGGCGATAAGAAAGCCCCATGCCTTCCATGAAAGCCAGGGTCGCGGCGCGACGTTCGCGCGTCTCATTTTCACGCCAGAAATCGGCCTGCGCATAAGCCTGGCTGGCTGACAATTCAGCTTCGCTGATGCCGTTTTCATAAACCTCGCGTAGGATGTGCAAGAGACTCTTTTCAGCATCATCAGAGTGCTGGTAGCCGGTTTTCAGATAAATATTAAGGAGCATCGCTTCTTTCTGCGGCAACACGTCGGCATTGACGCCATAGGTCAGGTCGCTTTGATCACGAAGCGGCCATAATTTGCAGCCGATCCCTTTACCCAGCCAGGTCTGCAGCAATTGGGCCAGCAACAAGTTTTCCACACTGAGTTCAGGCAACAGGGCGGCGCAGGCGATATGCGTTTGCGCAGACTGGCGTGAAACGGACATCGACGGTCGTGCCGCCTTGCCTGCAGGCAGCGGCGGGGACAGCCACTCTTGGCCGGCCGGCAACCGGCCTAAAAAACTGTCCAGCATGGGTTTAAGCGACACGTCATTCAGGTCACTGATGATCACCGCCACCATATTGGCGGCAACAAAATGATTGTCGAAAAAAGCCTGAATATCTTTTTTGGATATCGCTGCCAAAGAAAGTTCATCACCAAAGAGCTTGCCGCCATAACCGCCTTCGCCGAAAAAATTGCTGGCGGCGAGGGTGCGCATCAAGTCATTCGGTTCATCGGTAGCCCTTTTTTGCAAGTGCTGCATCTGCGCCTTGATGCCGTCAATGCGCAAGCTTGAAAAAAGCGGCTCAAGAAATATGGCAGTCAAGATTTCCAGTGTCGGTTGCATATGCCGGCTCAAGGCACGGATCGTGATCAGCGAATAATCTTTGCTCACATGAAGCGAAAATGAAGATCCGAAATCGACCAATTGCCTTAATTTCGTCTGGTCGGGAATTTCCAGGGCCAGGCGCATGGTCAGGTAGGCCAGACCGCTCCTGGCGGCAGGATCATCTCGACTGCCGCCGCGGATAAAGAGTTGCAAAACGGAATTTGCGGCGGCATCGTCATTCTGCAGAACCACCGTCAGGCCGTTTTTCAAAATAAAACGCTGCGGTTTGCGCCCAAGCTGCCACGGGTCATCCTGCGCCCGCACGGCAACAGCCAAAGCCAATATACCCAGCCAACAAAACAGAATCATTTTTCCGGATTTCATGGCGATTTTTTTTTCAACGGTACAATGGCCAGGGTCGCCAGTTTTTTCCCGCTCAAATACTTGCCGGCGACGCGGCGCAAGTCGGATGATTCGATCTTTTCGACATTTTCCAGGTAACTGCCGCTGATCGGATTGCGTTTAAGCAGAAGAAAACGGGCACTGGCATGGCTCAGATTGAGCGCCGCTTCGGCAAAGCTCCCGGAATCGTAAGTCATTTGGTTCTTGGCGCTTTGCAGGTAATCCATCACATAAGACTGCTGCAGGGCGGGATAATCCTCCTTGGCGAATTTGAATGAAGTGAGCCGGCTCAAAAACCTGGCGATCTCGTTTTTGGCAGTGGGGATATCCTTTTCCTGGAGGATCATGTGTAAAATGACCATGCCGCCGTGGGCCATGGGGGCATAGCTCATATCCAGTTGATCGACCAGCCGCCTGTGACCGCCCAGAACTGCGTAAAAAAGCGGGTTCAGTCCGCGGCCGAGAACATAGGTCAGTAGACTCGTGGCCAATCGGTGTTCGTGATTGTAATCGGGAGCCCACCAGCCGAGGAACAAGTGGCTCTCATTTAAATCAAGCTCCAGCTGCTGGTCTGCATTTTTTTGCAAACGTTCGACCGGAGGAATGTCTGCCATGACATTTTCGCTTTTTTTAAGCAACCCCCATGTCTCACGCACCTGCTTTTCCATGTCGGCCAGGGGAAAATCGCCGACGACCGACAGGGCGCAGCGCCCGGGGACCAGATGGGGCCTGGCAAAAGCCTGCAGATCCTCGATGGTGGCCTTGCGGATGACGCTTTCCTCGCCTAGGGGAGAGCGGCCGTAAGGGTGCCCGGCAAAAAGCATCTGCATGAGGAGCAGGCGCCCGAGAAAATTGGGGTTATCACGCAGCTGCTTGATTTCTTCGAAAATGGCGTGCTTTTCCCGCTCCAATCGCCGTGCATCCAGACTCTGGGTGAAAACGGTCTGGCGCAAGCCGTCCAGTACCCAGGCGCTGTCGACCGCCGGGCAGGACACCTCAAATGTCATCAGGTCATGATCCGTATGGGCATTGGCGGCAATGCCGTGGCTGCGGAATTCGGCTTGGCGGGCGCCGTCGGCTTCCCCGGCACTGGATCCGAAAAGCAGCAAATGTTCAAGCAAATGGGTATAGCCGCTCTGTCCTGCCGCTTCATCCTTGATGCCCAGATTAATGGCCAAGGTGATGCCCGTAACCGGAAGATCGTGTTTTTCCTGCAGCAGCACCTGCAGGCCGTTATCCATGGTGAAATAAGTGAAAACCGGATCCGCGCTTGCGGCCGCCGGCGCCATGTCCGGCCAGGCCAGAAAAAAGACCATCGCGGTAATGGCAAAACAAATGAGCTTGGTGCGCAGAACCATGTTGTTCATTGTAGCAGAAACAAATAAAAAATTCATTCCTCTCCCATCCGGGCATCTTCACTTTTGTGTGCCCACGTGCTATAAATTCCAGATGCCCCTGTGTCTGAAAAATTTTCGGGGAAAGAGGACAAGGGCATTGGCTCAAGGAGGAAACATGAATCGCAGCAAAATCCGGACTTTTTCCGTTTTTTTATTAAGCTGGTTGATTCTGCTCCCCTGCCTTTTAAAGGGAGCGGAGC
>JAFGSF010000013.1 GCA_016934745.1 Candidatus Aminicenantota bacterium
CCGGGATTGATGACCAGGATTAATTGTTCCGATTTTGTCATGACGGCCTCATATGCGTGACGGGATGTATTTGCCGATGATGATCTCCAGCTTCTTGTAGGTTTTTTCCGGGATCAACGAAGGCGCGGTGATGATCGCTGCGGCCAGGGCGCCGGAGCAGGGACACGATTCTCTTTTTTCTGGAATGGCGGCGATGATCAGCGGCAGGAGTTTCCTGACGCCGGCGACGGCCTGGTTCAGGCTGGCGATGACCATTTCCACGCTGACCGATTCCGCGCTTTGGTGCCAGCAGTCGTAGTCGGTAACCAGGGCCAGGGGCAGGAAGCACATTTCCAGTTCCCGGGCCAGCTTGGCTTCCACGGCCTGGGTCATGCCGATCAGCGAGTATCCCATCTGCCGGTAGGCCAGTGATTCGGCCCGGCTTGAAAATTGCGGGCCTTCCATGTTGCAGTAGGTCCCGCCCAGGTGGGCGGTCAGCCCCGATTCCCCGGCCAAACGATGGGCCAACTGGCCCAGAGAGCGGCAGGTGGGATCGGCAAAAGTCACATGGGCCACGACGCCGTTTTCAAAAAATGTTTTCGCCCTTTTATAGGTCAGGTCGACATATTGGTCGGGGATCACCAACTCGCCCGGTTGCAGTTCCTCTTTCAATGAACCAACAGCGGTGATGGAAAACAGATACTCCACCTTGAGCATTTTCATGGCATAAAGGTTGGCCCGGTAATTGACCTCGGAGGGATTGAGGAAATGGCCGTGGCCGTGCCGGGATAAAAAGGCCACCGAGCGGCCCTGCAGCTTGCCGAGCATGAGTTTTTCGGTGGGGGCTCCAAAGGGGGTTTTCAGCTTGACGGCATGAACGTCTTCCATGCCCTCCAGGTCGTAGAAGCCGCTGCCGCCGATGATTCCGATTTCCGCGTATTCCATGGCATCTCCTCATTATTGTTGTCAGCACCCATTATCAGAAAAAATTGCCTTGAAGTCAATTGCGAAGTCAATGATATTTTGAGGTCTCCTAATCCGCTTCCCCAAATTACTCTGGACTTTTTGAGATTTCCATTAAAATTTCGTTCCTTCTTTGTATTTGAATGGATAAGCGGGGCTTCTGAAAGAAAAAACCGCATTTTCTTCAATGCAGTATATTTCTAAGAAATATGTTATTTGCTTCTGATTCGCAACTAAAAATTGACTCGATGTTAAAACTGTAAAAATCCGATTGTCTATCCAATATTCATTTAGGCTTGTTGATGGGCCGACAAAACAGATACGCTGTCCAAATCCCAATTTAAAATCGAACAGACCAAACCCAAAGTCCACATCACCAGCTGAAACATGGATACTTGCCCCGTTGATCCTGTATGATGCGCACTCATAATAAAAACACATTTTTTTATCTTGTGAATAATTGAAAGCGTATTTATTGAATAGATCATAATTCACATCTGAAAATTTGATCTTGTATTCAATTTGATTGTTAAGAAAGTTAAAATCCTTGACTTCAACAAATGAGAACTTGGAAAATTGTGGGAGCGATTTTGGATCAAGGTAGCTAGGGTTATACAAAGCAGACATCTTGTCTGCGATGCCTGAAATAAAATCAGAAAGATACCGCACTCGCTTTTTTATGTTTTTTCTTTTAAAAAAAGTCGGATTCGACTCTTCAGTATAGATGGGAAGACCTAACTTACGACGTGCCGCATTGGCGGTTTCTCTGACGCTCCGATTTTTATCAATAGTTGATTTTTGAATTCCCGCATTGGCTTCCGCTGTGTGACATAGAGTAAGAAGGTCAATGATTTCTTTTCGGCAAGAGCCATCTTCCCAATTTAGGGCTTCAACCAATTGGGGGACAGCTGCAACTCCGATCTTTTTTAAGTTCCGCCAATTTCGTTTGGCGATCAGGTGCCTAGTTCTTTCATCGTCTGATTGAGGTGCCCAGCCTAATTTTTCTAGTGCTTTGGCCGCTTCCAGGCGAACGGTAGGATCGGTATCTGAAATACAATTCAGGAGGGCTACTTCCGCAGATTTATCGGCAATTTTTCCTAAAGCCCGGGCAGACTCAACTCGCACCATCCAGACCTCGTCGCTCAAAGCCGAAATCAATGGCTCTACTGCACCCGAATCGCCGATATTGCCCAGTGCCCAGGCAACCGATGTTCGTACCCAGAATTCATTGTCATGCAGGCATTCGCAAAGAGTTTTCACGCCGTTCCTGGAGCGAATTTTCCCCAGTCCTTTTACGGCCATCTCCCTTATCCAGGGCGCATAATCCTGAAGCCTGGCAATCAAAGCATTTTCGATCTGGGGAGACCTGGAATTCATCAGAATGTACATTAATTTATACTTGTTCTCAGCATGTTGGTCGGCTTCAGATAATTCCTTCAGAAAAAAATCGATCCAAGTTGAATCTGGATTTTTTTCGATAATGGAAGACAATTTTTTTTGAATGGAATGATTATCGGAAACCAGCAGCTGATGCAGCCATTTTTCGTTTCGGGGTGTTTGGGAACGAATTAGCGTTTCGAGCAATATGATGCGATCCGAATTCTCCGTTCTGTAATTGTCAAAAATGTCTGCCAGGTTATTCAATAGATTCTTAAGTATCGTCTGTGCTTGCTGGTTATAGGGGTTCTTTTTGTCAAATGCGGCTCGCCTTAAAACCGGGACGCCGCCATAGCTGTTGGCCCTCATCAATAACTCGGCCGCCTTGAATTGCAGCCGAATATCGGGGCTTTCAAGTTGTTCTGACAAATACTTTTTCTGATACATTATGTCTTTATAATGAATGTTATTAAGAACTTGATGCCAAGAATCCGCCGGGTCTTTGAATTCCTTGAGGTATTTAAAGATGACATCATCCAATTCGGATTTTCTAAAACGCGATTTTCGATGAATTCTTGTGACTGCTTTTGTCTTGTCCCCGGCCGGAGCGGGCTTTTCTTCACTGCAAGAAAAAACCGAAAACAGAAAAGCTGAGACAACCATGGAGTAAATAAAGAAGTTAGCAATTTTTTGTTTTGCTGCCCGGATTTTTGGCTTCAATCTCTTCATTCTTTTTTTAATTATAGCAAGAATCTCTGCGCTTAAACATAGAAAAAACGAAAAAGCTGCCGTCTAATTGGCTGGAACTTTTCCGGGAGTCAAAATGTTATCGAGAATGGGAAATATCCTTGTCAACCATGGAAATGCCGCGGCGGCAGCCGTGGAACTTGACAACTTCGGCGCTTTACTGGTAATAGAGCAGGTAATGAAAGGGCTTTTCGGCAACGATTCCTATTTGCTTCAGACCGTGATCGGCGGCGACGAGGCCGGCTGGCAGAAATTTATCTTGAAATATGCCAACTATATTTTCGGGGCGATCGGAAAGTATTGCGAGGATCAAGACGAAAAAATGGCCGTGTTCCTGCAAGTCCTGGAAAAACTGCGCGAGGATCGTTTTGCCAGGCTACGCCGCTTTGAAGGCAACGCCAAAATTTCCACCTGGTTGACCGTTGTGGCGCGCCGCCTGGCCATCGATTTCCTGAGGGCGAAATACGGCCGCGATTTCCGTCTGAAAAAAATCAGGGTGGTTTCCTACGATGCGGTCCCCGCTTTCCTGAAACATGTGGCCACGGCCGCCACCCCGGAGCATGAAATGGCCGGGGCCGAACAGCGGCAGGCGCGTGAAAAGCTGGAGCAGGAACTGCAGCGGGCGCTGGCCTGTTTATCGGCCCGGGAAAGCACGGCCATCCAGCTGGTTTACTTCAAGGGGTTGAAAATCAAGGAAGCCGGGAAGCTTCTGCAGCAAAGCTCGATGTACAAGTTCCTGGCCCGGGCACTGGAAAAAGTCAGAAATGAAATGGAAAGCCGGCCGCGATTCAGCCGGGCCGATGTCTCAGCCGCACTGGCGGAGGAAGCCCATGAGTGACCATATCCGCAGCGAAGACCTGGCCGCCTACGTGGACGGGCTGCTGAGCGCCGCCAAAAAAAGCGAGCTGGAAAACCATTTTTCCCGCTGCCCGGCCTGCCTCGACGAACTGGCCGAAATTACCGCCATCGGTCGCGGCCGCGAAAAAATCCCGGCCCACGTCCTGCGGTCGGCCCTGAGCGGAGCAAAGAAAAAGGCCAGGGCGCCGCTGCCATTGCGCCTGGTTTTTGAGATCGCCGCCGCTTTGGTGGTCGTGGTTTTCATCGGCTATTTGTTTCTTAGCGGCAACCGCTTCTGGCAGCCCACTGAAATACAAAGACCGCTCGCGCTGAAAGACAAGAACATCCTGGCAATGGATGACGAAACTGCCGCCCGCGCCGGGAAGACGGTTCCGCAGGCAGCCCCACGATTAAATCGGGGCGCGGATAAAAAATCAACAAGCAGGGGAAACGAAAGCAATGGCTTGCAAAGATCGGCCGATGCGGCCATTTCCAAGGAAATAGCTGACGCAGCGACCGAGAAGGATATGTCGGCTGTCGGCGGCCAGTCCAGGCACGCTTCTGAAAAGGAGGATGACCTGCGCGCAAGGCTGGAAGAACACCCTCCGGCGGCTACAGAAAAGCCTTCATTTAAAAAAGGAACGGCCCGGATCCCGGCAACAACCCAAGCCAGAGCTGAAGGGCAAAAGAAATCCGCGACCAAAGGTCAACCACCGGCAAAGGTTTTGGAAGTGAAAGGAACTGACGCCGATCAGAACCTGGAGCGGCAAATCGAACCGGGAACCACCACGGCGCCTCCGGACAAAGAAGCAGGATTTAGCGAGGAAGAAATTTCAAAGCAAGGTTCCACGGCCGTTCCTGCCGCCATGGGCGACCTGCGGTCGGCGGATGCCCAAAAAAAACGGGAGGTCATCGTAAAGCAAAAAAGAATTGCCGACCTGCCATCAGGTCCTGCCGTCCGCATCGAGGGCGATGTGTCCTGGAGCGATTTGCGCAATCCCGGATTGCTGGCCACCTGGTCCTGGTTTCCAGAAGGGCTGGCTTTGGAATTGCACATCGACGCATCAGGCACCGTGCTCTCGGTCGCCGCGCAGGGAGAATGTGATCCAGCCTTGACCAAGCAGGCGATAAACGAGGCCAAAAAGTTGTTGTTTGTCACTTCGGGAAAGAAAGTGCGCCGGGGTCTCCTGGCGGCCAACGAAATGCCGCCTAACCCAAAAGAACCGTGAAGCCCCCGATACGGCTCTATTTGATCTC